>NZ_CP139781.1:1271428-1907142 GCF_019679435.2 Actomonas aquatica | reverse complement strand
GCGCTGATGGGCGCGGCGGTGGCGGTGGGCTTGGTGACGGCGTGGGGCGGCTGGAGCGAGCTCACGCCGATCGATGCGATCGGGCATGCCACGGCGGCGCTGGGGCGTTCGGCGGGCGGCATCGCGGTGATCATTGCGATGGCGGCGGTGATTGGCGAGTGCCTCACCGTGAGTGGCGGCGCGGAGCGGGTGGTGAACGCGCTGCTGCGCCTGTGGGGGGAGAAACGAGCGGGCGTGGCGCTGCTGCTCTCAGGCCTGGTGCTCGCGATCCCGGTGTTTTTTGACACGGTCTTCCTCTTGCTGCTGCCGCTGGCGCGGGTGTTGGCGGTGCGCACGGGCAAGGACTACTTGTTTTACGTGATGGCGCTGTGCGCGGGCGCAGTGATCGCGCACAGCACGGTGCCGCCGACGCCGGGGCCGCTGTTGGTGGCAGAGGAGCTGGGTCTGAGCATGGCGGTGGCGATCGGCGGTGGGCTCGCTTGTGCGGTGGTGCCGGCAGCGGGCACGCTGATGTTGGCGCGTTGGCTGGGTAAACGGGTGATCGTGCCGCAACCCAAGCTGGCGGCGGAAGACGAAGCCATGGCCGGGCGCCCCTTGCCGGGACTGTGGGGATCGCTGGCGCCGGTGACCCTGCCGCTGGCTATGATCGGAGGGGCTTCGGTGGCGGGCCTGGTGTTGAGCGGGGATCTGCCGATGTGGCTGCAGTTGGTGGGAGACAAACACGTCGCGCTCGGCGTGGGCACGGTGGCGGCGTTGGCCTTGGCCCTGCGTAGCGAGCGTGGGCGGGCGGAGTCGTTGCACACCTTGTTGGGCCGGCCGCTGGAATTGGCCGGGCCGATCATTTTGATCACGGCGGCGGGCGGCGCGTTTGGCGCGATGTTGCGAGATGCGGGAATCGGCGAGGCCGTGACCACGTTGGCGGCTGGGCGGGAATTGAACTTCGTGCTGCTGGGGTGGCTGTTGGCCGCCGTGCTGCGCGTGGCGCAGGGGTCGGCCACCGTGGCGATGATCACGTCGACCGGCATGCTCACGGCGGCCGCCGGTGAAGCGGGGTGGGGTGTAAATCCCCTCTTCGTGTTTTTGGCGATCGGCTACGGCAGCGTGGTGCTCTCGTGGGCCAATGATTCGGGCTTCTGGCTGGTGAGCCGCATGTGTGGCTGGGACGAACGCACGACGCTCAAGAGCTGGACGGTGGTGCTTACCGCGGTGTCGTTGTTGGGTCTCGCGGAGGTGCTGATTCTGTCGGCGATTTTCTGACGCGCGGCCCCTGTCGGCGGACGGCGGAGCTGATTGTTCGGTTGCTTAATAGATAAGTTCATCTTCATGGCAACTCGCGCCACATTAGGTGCGATTTACCACTATCGGGTGGCGAGGGCCGACGGGGCCCGGCAACAAGCGCCCCGTCGTTCGTCGCCGAAGCCCCTGCGGATACGTTTCGTGGGTAAGCGGAGATGGCGAAGGCCAGCCCCAAGCAAACCCCATGTCATACCCCTTGAGCAGGACCCGGTGGTCCTTACGGAAACTTGTAGTCGCATCCCTCGCCCTGGTGGCAGCCGGTGCGGTCGGTTTCCTGTGGTGGTTCCGCCAGCCCGAATCAACGCCCGCGTTGCGAGGTCGGCGGGTTGCGGAAGCGCAGGGGTGTTTTGCCTGTCACGGCGTGGATGGGATCGGCGGCAAAGCCAACCCGGGCTCGCGCAGCGGTGAGGTGCCGGGCTGGGATGGGCCGACGATGGCCGCACTCTGTCTCGACGAGGCGGAAATGGCCGAGTGGATCGATGACGGACGTCCGGCGCGTCTGGTCGCGTTGGACGGTATCCTGCCGGAGAATCCAACTGTGCCGATGCCGGCCTATCGCGATCGGCTGAGCGCGCAGGACCGCGCGGATCTATTGGCCTACCTGCAAGTCATCTCGGGCTTCGGCTTGGCGATGAGCGATGATGTTTACGAAGGCCGGATGGCGGCGCAGCGGCTCGGCTGCTTCGACTGCCATGGTCCGGCGGGCATCGGTGGCACGCCCAATCCGGGCAGCCTCAAAGGTTACATCCCGGCGTGGGACGGCAGTGACTACGCCCACTTGGTGCGCGACGAAGCGGAGTTTCGCGAGTGGACCCTCGATGGCCGAGTGGCGCGACTGAATCAAAATCGGGTCGCCCGCTACTTCCTCGACGGCCAAGTCATCCAGATGCCGGCCTACCGGGCGCACATCAGCGATCTGGAGCTCAATCAAATCACGGCCTACCTGAGTTGGCTGCGCAACGAGTCGACGGTGGGGCGGGAGGCTGCACCGGCCGAGTTGCACAAAATCCTCGGTGTGATCGGAGGGCAGCAATGACGCGTGTGGTGAGATTTTGGATACTTTGCGCCTGCCTGGTGACGGGCGCGCTGCGCGCGGACCGCCCCGCCGCGCCGGTGCATGCGTCGCCGCAGGCGCTGTGCCTTTCGCCGGATGGCGCCTTGGTGGCGGTGGTGAACGCCACCAGCGACTCGGTGAGTTTTATCGATGCCACCACGCACGCGGTGCTGCGGCAGGTGCCGGTGGGGCAGCGACCCAACCACGCCCGTTTCTCCGCCGACGGCCGTCAGCTCTACGTTTCCTGCGCGTGGGACGGCACCATCGATGTGGTGGACGTTGCCGCGGGCAAGGTGAGCGCGCGCTGGGATGCGGGGGGCACTCCGAACGGCGTGGCCCTCTCGCCGGATGGTGCGACGCTTTACGTGGTGGATGCGTCCGAAGATCGGGTGCGGGCGATCGATGTAGGGTGTGGACGGATACAGTGGGAGACGCCGGTGCGCAATCAGCCGCGCTACGTGACGACCACGCCGGATGGTGCGCGGGTGTTGGTGAGCAACAACCTCGGGCGCACGCTCACCATCGTGGAGGCGGCGACGGGCCGGGTGGCGGAGCAACGCGATCTTGGCCGCTGTTCGATGCTGCGCGAGGTGGTGACCTCGAGCGACGGCCGCTGGGCTTTTGTCGCCAACTTAGTGTCGCACGACGAGATGCCCACGCTGCAGATCGAGCGCGGGTGGATTCACTCCAATGGCTTTACGATCATGGACCTGGAGCAGCCCGGCCATCGGGTGACGCTCCTGCTCGACCATCTCCTGCAGGGCGCGGCCAACCCGACGGGTTTAGTCCTCTCGGCCGACAACCGGTGGCTCTACGTGAGTCTGGCGGGCATCCATGAGATCGCGATCGTCGATGTGGCGAAGGCCTTGGAACTCGCCGCCACGGCGCAGACCGCGGATGACGTGCGGCGGCTGCAGGAAAACGTGGAGATCGTGGAGCAGCTGGGCATCGCCCGACGCGTGTCTTCCGGTGGCCTCGGTCCGCGCAGCGTGGCGCTCGATGAAGCCCGCGGGGAGCTGTGGGTGGCCCATTATTTCAGCGATGCGGTGGCGGTGCTTGATGCGAACTGCGGCACGGTGAAAGAAAGCATTCCGCTGCATGATCCGGTGGAGATGTCGTTGTGGCGGCAGGGGGAACTGCTCTCCTGCGACGCGCGCATGTGTTACCAAAATTGGTTCAGCTGCGTGAGCTGCCACCAGGAGGACGGCACGGTCGACGGGCTCAACTGGGACCTTGCCAACGACGGCCTGGGCAATCCCAAGAGCGCCAAGGATCTGATCAACGGTCACGATACCGCACCGGCCATGTGGGGGGCGGTGCGGGCGAGCCTCTTCGATGGCATCGCGGGCGGCCAACGCTTTGAGGGGTTTGTGGCCGATCAGGATCGGCAGGACGCGCTGGAAACCTACTTCGGCTCGCCGGAACACGTGCCCAATCCCTACCAGCGGCGGCAATCGCCGGAGTTGATCGAGCGCGGGCGGCTCATCTTCCTCGCGGCGGGCTGCGACATCTGCCACCCGGCGCCGCGCTTCACCGATCAGAAGTTGCACGACCTCGGTTTCAAAACGGTCGACGATTTCCGCGCGCGTTTTGATACGCCCTCGCTGCGCAACGTGTATCGCAATGGCCCGTGGTTGCACGACGGGCGGGCGATGACGCTCGAAGCCATTTTCACCGATCACAATCCGGACGATGTGCATGGCCGCACCCGCGGTCTCTCGTCCGCTGAACTCGCGGCGCTCGTCGCCTACCTGCGCACCCTGTGAGCTCAACTCGTTTTCATTCCTCTTGGTTTTCCCGCGGCCGTTCTGGTCGTTGGTTTGTAGTTGTGTCCTTGGGAGCAGCAGCCGTGTTTGCCGCTGCTCCCTTCCACAACACGCCGACGCCGCCCGCCCAATACGGTCGCCAGCAGGTGAGCTACACGCCGACCGATGAGGCGGGGCAGGTGAAGGGCCGGCCGGTGTCGCGCTTCGGCATGTTGACCAGTCGGCAATGGGCCTACGGCGAAACGTGGAAACGTGAAAACCTCACCCCGGTGACCAACCCCAATCCCGCGCCGGAACCCCGGCCGTTGCGCGATCATCCCTACGATGTGTTGGTTTCGGCCGATGGCACCAAGACCTATCTGAGCCTGCTCGGCTCGGAGGCGAATCCCGGCCACGAAGTGATCGTATGTGACGCCCAGACGGGACAGGTGCTGCGCCGCATCACCTTGGCGCTGCCCGGCAGTGGCGACGAGCCCGGCACGGGTCCGTCGCGGATGGAGCTGCACCCGGATGGACGCTTCCTCGTGGTGCTGAATCGCTTTTCGAATTTCGCCAGTGTGATCGATACGGCGCGCGACGTGGTGTGCGCGGAGATCCCGCTGGACTTCTATTGTCAGGACCTGGTCTTTAACGCCGACGGCGGCATCGCCTACGTGTCCAATCGTTATCTGGAGCAGGTGCTGCTGGTGGACGTTACGGTCGAACCGGGGCAGGGCGGGGCCGAGCCGATTTTCCGCGGGCAACAGCGCGTGCTCGGCGGCTTTGACGAAGCGGCCTACATCGCGCCCGAAGGCGTGGGGCCGGTGCTGCAGGCGCACTGCGGCACCATCGGTTGCCACGATGAATACCGCGGTGGGTTTGTGGCGGGAGCGGATCTGTCGGCCAGCTTTGCCACCGCGCTGGAGCACTTGGTGCCCGGGCAGGCGGAGGAGAGCCGCTTGCTGCGCGCGGTCACGCGGTCGCGAGATGGTGGATACGCCGACATCCTGCCTTACTTCCGCAGTCATGCCGGGCAGACCGTGGTGTTTCCCGATGCGACGAATGACGCCGACTACCAAAAGCTCGCGACGTGGGTGAATGAGACCCGGCCCGGTCCCGGCATCCCGGTGGGCAACCCGGGGAGCAAGCCTATGGCGCTGGCGCTGGGATCGGAGGGGCGCTACCTCTACGTCGGCAACACCGGCACGCAGGATATCTCGATCATCGATCTGAAGCTCGGCTGTGAAGTGGGCGCGATCTACGTGCAGAACGCGGTAGCCGACCTGGTGGTGCATCGTGCGCCGGAGAACGGCCACGACTGGCTGCTGGTGGCGACGATGGGCGTGGGCTTCGGCGTGAGCAAGGAGCGCGACCCGTGGGGTTCGGAGACTTGGGATGAGACGGCGGTGGCGGCGCAATTCAGCGTGCATCGCGACGTCGACACCGCAGAGGTGTTGCCCAAGGACCAACAGGAGATTCTCGGACCGTATGACGCGATCGATGGCACGGCGGGCATCAAGTTCCGCGATATTCAGAACGATCTTGTGGCGATCGACGTATCCGCGCTGTCGATACCGGAGACGCCGCCGACCGACGGCCTGACCTATTTGCTCAAAGCCAACCGCTACGAATCGCATCGCGGTTGGGTGCGCTACACCTCCGACACGGCGGAGTCGCTCTACGGCGACGTGAAGGGTGACATCCCGCCGGACCTCATGCGCGTGGTCGGTGCGTTGCCGCTGCGTTTGGTCAAGCAGGACGACCGGCTTTACGTCTGCATGCAGGGCAGCAATCAGGTGCAGGAGTTACGCATCGAGCCGACGGCGAGTGACCCCAGCAATGTGCTGACGCCGACGCGGGTTTTTGCCACCGGGTTTGAGCCCTGTGGCCTGGCGGTCGCCCCGACGAATACCCCAACGTCGGGGCGGCTGTTTACCGCCAACTTCCTGGGTGGCACCATGTCGCTCATCGATACCGATGTGCGCTGGCGGCAAGGTGCCGGCTACCAGACCGAGCCATCGACCGAAGTCGTGGTTGATCCCTCGGTGCTGCAGCTGCCCGTGCCGGCCACCGACGCGGAACGCGGAGAACTGCTGGTGCACAACTCGATGTTCTCCTCGGACCATGACAGCGCCTGTGTGAGTTGCCACTTCCAGGAAACCGGGGACGGGCGGCCGTGGGGCGTGAGCCAGGTGGTGGGGCAGGAATACCTGTCGGGCGAGGATCGGGTGGGGCAGTTGATCGAAGGCACCACCATGATGGTGCCGCAACAGCGCGGCCTTTGGGGCCTGCAGCCGTTTTTCTTCGAAGGCACGCTCTCGGTGTATGATCCGCGTTCGATGCTGATGGAGCATTGCCCGGCGGACGACTTCCGCGGAGTGACGCCAGCGGGCGACTACCGGGCGATCGAGGCCCACGAGCCTCTGCACGCGATCGCCGACGTGCAGTCGAAGATGAACTCTCAGGCGACGAGCGAGGCGGGCATCGAAGAGCGGCGCAACGCGTTCTTCCGCGAGGCGACGCTGCGCACGATGGGGAAGAGTTTTGTGCTCCGTGATTTCCAGCGCTTTGTGGGCGAATGGCAGGCCAACGAACCGCGCCTGATGCCGGTGCCCTTTGATCAGGAGAATGCCTCGGTGTTGCGCGGGCGGGCGTTGTTTAATGAAGCCCAGACGGGTTGTGCGTCCTGTCACCCGGCGCCGCATTTTGCGAAGAAGGACATGCCCAACAATCCGCGCCAAGTGGTGCCGCCGCAGGTGACGATGAGTGTGCGGGATGGATCGTTTACGCTCTTGAGCATGGAGCGACTGGATGCGTTGGCGGGGATCATTCGTGATCTTGAGCCTTGGGATCCGGGGCGCTCGGAAGACGAGCAGGTGCACTACACTCCTTTCGGTCTGCGCGGCATGTGGGATCGTCCGCCGGTCTTCCTGCACAACGGCATCGCACGCACGGTGCGTGAAGTTGTTTCGGTGCCGGGCCAGACTCACCTGCGCCGCTTTAAATACGAACCGTTGATGGGTGGTGAACCGGAGCGTCCGCATCGCCGCGAGGTGGGCTTCAACGAGACCTATTTCGTCAAAGCGCGGAACGATAAAAACAAAACGCACCTCGATACGGGCGGGCGCATCGGGAGCGACACCCACGGTGGCACCTCCCACCTCACCGCGACGCAAATCGACGACCTCGTGAACTACCTGCTCTCCATCCAATGAAACGCGGCCTGATCCTTTTCTGCTGCGTGGGCAGCCTGAGTTTTGCCGGTGCCGCTACGGGCACGGATGGCCCGCGCGACGACGCGCCGATGGTGGAGATCCCGGCGACAACCTTTACGATGGGCACCGACGAGCGGCATCCGGATCACACCGCCATTCCGGCGGAGGGGCGGCCCTTGCATCCGCCGCAGGTCTTGGCGGCGCGTGCCGAAGCGGCGTGGTCGCACGCCGACGAACGACCGGCGCGACAGGTGCGGGTGGATGCGTTTGCGATCGATCAGCACGAGGTGACCAACGCGCAATACCGTCGCTTCCTCGAGTGGATCCGCCGCACCAACGATCACCGTTACTGCGCGGCCGACGAACCGGCCGACAAAGATCACACGCCGCGCTACTGGCAGGACTTTAATCCGCTGCTGCGCGACGAAGCGTATCGTCCGCTCGCGCAGTATGGCTCGGCAGACACCTTTGGCGCGGACGACAAGCCGGTCGTGGGCGTGGATTGGTGGGATGCCTACGCCTACGCCGCATGGGCGGGCAAACGCCTGCCGACCGAAGCGGAGTGGGAACTCGCGGCTCGCGGCACCGATGAACGGCGTTGGCCCTGGGGCAATCGCTGGGACTGGGGCATGGCCAATATCGGCGGTGAGAAGCTTGGGGCCGACGTGAATGCGAAAGGGCGCGAGAAGGACGGATTCATTTACCCGGCGCCCGTGGGCAGCTTCCCGGCTGGTCGCAGTCCCTACGGCTGCGAAGACATGGCGGGCAACGCCGCCGAATGGTGCGCCGATTGGTATCAGGCTGACATCGGCGAACACGGCGCCACCCGCAACCCCACCGGTCCGGCCAAGGGCGAGACGCGTGCGGTGCGCGGCGGTGGCTCCAACAACATGGCCAGCAACGTGCGCTGCACGGTGCGGTTTCATCACGAGCCGGAGTTCCGGCACTTCACCCTCGGATTTCGTTGTGCCCAAGATCGCTAAACTCCTCGCTCAATCTCTGCTCGGCACCACGGCGGCGCTCGGCCTGGCGACCGCAGCGGAGGTCGGCGACCTGCCGCCGCCCGACATGGTGCTGGTGCCGGCGGGGCCCTTTGTGATGGGGGCGGATGATGGCCTCTACGACGAGGCGCCGGCGCATCGCGTGTATTTGGATGCCTACTACATCGATCGGCACGAAGTGACGGTGGCGGAGTTTGCCGCTCACGTGCGGGCGGTGGGATCGTGGGATGAGACGGAAGGGGATTGGTTTCGCTACAGTGTGGAGGGCTGTATCGACCTGCTGCGGCATTATGAGCAACGGTATGGGTTGCCCTATGCGCAGGCGGTGGCGGCGGACGAGGCGAGCGGGGGGACGGAGTCCGTGCAATGGGCTCGAGACACTTTGCGTTGGCGTGCCGGGGTGGCGGCTTTGCGTGAACTTATAGGGCTGGACCACCCTTGGCACGCCGACGCATCCATTGAAGACCTCGTGCCGGACCCGACGGCGCGGGCGCTGATCGAAGCGCAGGCATCGTTGCCGGTGCGCAGCGTCTCGTGGCGGGACGCCGCGGGCTACGCCGCGTGGGCCGGCAAACGGCTGCCGACGGAGGCGGAGTGGGAAAAGGCCGCGCGCGGCACCGACGCGCAGGTGTATCCGTGGGGCCATGACTACGGTGAAGGCCTCGCGCACGCCGGGCTGGCGTGGTCGGTCGGGCCGTCGCCGGTGGGAAGCCATCCGCAGAGCGCCGGTCCCTACGGTTGTGAAGACATGGCCGGCAACGTGTGGGAGTGGTGCGCCGATTGGTATGGCCCGGCCAGTTATACGCAAACGCCGCGCGACCGAAATCCGCAAGGGCACGAAGGTTTGGCGGACGGCCGTATCGCCGGACCCGACGCGGCGGCACCTCTTTTTCAGCAAAACCAACAAGGCCGCGAAACCAACACGCGCAAAGTCGTGCGGGGAGGTTGTTGGGCGGACGGAGCGCCTGGTCAGACGGCGTTCAACCTTCGCGCCAGTCGGCGCCTCTGGGCGAACCCGGGTTATTGGCAGCCCGACACCGGGTTTCGCTGCGTCAAAGATCTACCATGAACACCACCTCTGCAACTACCCCTGTTCACCCCACCGACCGAGACTCCCGCGTCAGTTGTTTGACCACCGCCCAACCCGCCGCTGCAGCCACCCTGGCGACAACGGACCAGATTGACGGCTGCCGTTTGGAGGTGCGCTGCACCGAACGGCCCTCCTTCTACGAATACCATGTGACTGCGCTGGTGGAGGAGCACACCGATACGGTGGAGGGCGCCCGGGCGATGTTGCGGGTGGTGGCGGATTATCTGACGGAGCATCGAATCCAACCGATCTCCGAAAAGATTTACGGCCGGTCGGAGGTGCGCACCCCGGTGTTGGCGCTGCGCGATGAGATCTTTCGCCATCACGAACTCGACGTGCGAGCGATCCCCACCTGGCTCGAAGGGCTGCCGCTGGGCAACTGTGCCGTGGTCGGCCAACAGATCTGGGGCGTCGTGCCGCGGGTGCGCGGCGTGGAAGTGACGACGGTCGAGACGCCCGGCGTGGGTTACGCCCGCCTTTGGGAGGCGCCCGGCTTCCGGATGTTGCACCTGCCGTTTGTGCGCGGCACACGCGAGGATGGCTCGCTGGTGGGGGACGAGCCGGCGCAGACCGAAGCCATGTTTGCCAATGCCGAGATCGCGCTGAAGTCACAAGGATTTGGATACGCCCAAGTGGTGCGCACCTGGATCTACATGGGTCAGCTGTTGGAGTGGTATGACGACTTCAACCGCGTGCGCACCTCCTACTATCGGCCGGCGGGCTTCGGGGGGCCGGATGGGTTGCCGTATCCGGCCAGCACCGGGATTCAATGTCATTGCGCCGACGAGGCCTGCATGATGGACGTGCTGGCGGTCGAGGAGCGCGGCGATACGGGCGTGACGGAGCCGGTGGCCACTGCGATTCAACGCAGCTCGCGGCAGGAGCAGTCGTTCAACTATGGCTCGGCGTTCTCGCGGGGCATGCGTATCGAAATCGAAGGGCGGCGCACGGTGCACATCTCTGGCACGGCCAGTATCAATCCGGCGGGCGACAGTGTGCACATCGATGACCCTGAGTTGCAGTGCTTGGAGACGCTCATGTGCATCGCGGCCATTTTGGAGGATGAAGGCGGATCGCTGCGCAACATCACCTCGGCGACGTTGTTCTGCAAAACCGAGGAAACGTGGGCCGCTTGGCAACGCGTCTGCCGACTGCTGCAGGTGCCGGACATCCCTTTCGTGCCGGTGAAAGCCGACGTGTGCCGCGACGATCTCCTGGTGGAGATGGAAGCGATCGCCATGATCTGAGCCGCGCTGCGGCGCGGTGCGAGCACGCCACTCCCGGCGCTTAGTCAGCTGGGAGTTCGCGGAAGAGGCGGCGCAGGCGATGGGTGGAGAGACGTTGTTTCAGCGGGCCACGCCAAAAGGAACGGTTGCGCGGGTGGTAGCTGAACTCTGCCAGCTCGCCCTCCAATTCGCGCCGACCCGTGAGGCGGGCGGCGGCGCGCACGCAGATGATGTCGGGCTCCAGGTAGTCGGTGAGGGCGGCACGGAAAACCGGGAAGAACCAGCGCAGCGGTGCGTGCAGGCAGCGCTTGAGCACGTGGGGAGGGTAAGCGTCCTCGGTGATACTGTAGAAGTGACAGTAGCGTTCGAGGAAGGATGAGCGGGTTGAAGCGGTGGACATGGTGCAAGGAGGGACACCGCCGTTCGCTCGCTGCTGACTCGTCCCCTCGAGGGGATGAGGCGAGATCTGGGTAAAGGTCTGCGCGCAAGGGCCAGGAGCGATGCAAACGGTTGAGTCGAAGGTTGGAGGATGACCGACTAGCAGCTTTGAGGCCATACGTAATCTCACGTAGCGAGAGATGTTACCATTTTGCAACGAGGGGTTTACGGAAGCGAGTAGCGGCGGTGGTGCCGTTGCAGCCGGGTTGGGAATGAGGGGCGTGTTTGCGGGGTTCCGAGTGATTTCTGCCGCAAAAAACAAAAAAGAATTTCCGAATTTTCCGCGGGTTTTGGACCCTTTACCGGTCCCGCTTGGGGGGATCCTCCTAGTAAGCGCCGATTTTGCGTCGGTTGTTTTTCCTCTGGAGGCGTGAGGAGAAGCCCCTGGTTGAAGGCGGAAACGCGGGGGGCGAGGGCAGTGTTTGCTTTACCCGGCGCGTTCGAATCTGAGGCCCGCAGAATGAAGGTGCGGCCCGATACCCGAAAGCCGCGGCGTTCGGTAAGGTCTGCGGCATGATCTCGATGCGAAACACCTCCACCTTCACCTCCTCCCTCTTCAAGGCCCTCCGCGCCCCCCGCGTGCTGATCGCCGTCGCCATGGCCGCCGTCGCCCTCGGCACCACCGGTTGCAACACCATCGCCCCGCCCGACGCGCCGGCTTACGGCAAGGCCTCATCCCATAACACCACCGGGCAGGTGATCTCCTACAATGAGATGCGTTCGATCGACGGTAAGATGGTCCTCGGCGATCGCAGCTACGCTCAGGTCAACAGCGCCTGGCTGGCCGACTTCAACAAGCGTTTCCGCCGCGAGCTCACCCGCCTCGGCATCTCTGAGACCGATCGCAATTTCGACAGCAGCCGCGTGGCCGACCTCTACCGCGTCTACGCCCAGGCTCACTACTTCAAGACCAGCTTCCACTCCGAGGTCGACGCCGAGGCGATCGCGATCGGGTCCATCTGGTATGTCCGCGAAACCTCCGGCACCCAGCACGCGCTGGTGCAGGCCATCACCGAGCGCGGCCGTATCTTCATCGAACCGCACACCGGTGAGGAGATTCAGCTGAGCGCCAACGAGCTGCGCAGCGCCTACTTTGCCGCGATGTAAGCCAACATTGCCGGCGCGGATTTGGGTGATCGCTAGCGGTCGCCCGAAAACGGCGGCGGTCGAGTTCGCATCCTCGGCCGCCGCTCCCGCCCCACCACTTTATGCAGGCAGCATAGAATAGGAGAACTGAAAGGGGGAGAGCGCTCGACCGCTCTCCCCCTTTTTTGCGTCGGGTGGCACCGGTCGAGAATCGCGTGGTGGTTGACCGGGCGACAGTAGGTCGATATTGGATCGTGCTCATGCCGAGCTACTTCCGAAATCGTCGTGATGAAATATCATTTGGAGCGCGGTGGCGCGTGTTGGTGATGGCGCTAAGCTTGATGGCGATGGGATTGGCGGCCGCGGAGCCCGAGCTTATCTCCAGTGCCGGATCGGGACGAGCGACCGCCTATGTGGAGTCGCCCAAGATCATCACGCGCGAGGGGCTTACGCATATGGCGTGGCTGGATTCCGAAGCGGAGGGATTTCGGGTGCGGATCCGCACCCGCGACAATGCGACCGGCACGTGGGGCGAGGTGGTGACGCTCGGCGAAGCGCAGGACAATCACGGCGGCCCGGCGCTCACCATCGATGAAGCCGGTTACCTGCACGTTCTGTATTACTCCCATCATCATCCCTTCCGCTATCGCCGTTCGGTGAGGCCCAACGATGCGACTGCTTGGATGGCGTATGAAGAATTTGGGCACAACCTGACTTACCCGGCCCTCGTGTGCACTCGGGACGGCACCTTGATCATGGCGGCGCGACGCAGTTACGAGGATCAACCTTGGGAACTGGAGATGTGGACCAAACGCCCGGGCGGGGCGTGGCAGGCGCAGGGGCCGATCTTGCGTTCCCGGCAGGGCAACTACGCGCAGTTTGCCGCCTCACTGGCGTGGAGTCCGGATCACGAGACGCTGCATCTGGGGGCCCGCATTTATGAAATGCGGCCGGACGACTCCACGTGGAATGCGACGGGAATCGTGTATCTGCGGAGTGAGGACGATGGAGCGACCTGGCGGAACGCCATCGGCGAGGCCGTGACCGTGCCGGCGACCTTGGATACGGTGACGCCGTTGGCGGTGGGGTCGATTGAGCAAGGCCGGGTTTTAAACGGCGGCTCGATTGATGTGGGGCCGCAGGGGGAAGTGGCGGTGCCCTACAGCGTGCGTGTGGATGACAGCGCGCAGTCTTACGTGGCGCTCCGCCAGCCCGGGGCGCCGGAATGGCGCCACCGGTGGTTGAACCGTTACCTGCCGTCGGCTTGGTCGGACGCCGCTGTGATGGCGCACGGCGGGGCGGCGTTTGATGAAGCGGGCAAGCTCACCGTGTTGGCGGTGGTCTTGCGTATGGACCCCGATAGCACGGCTTGGGGGGAACCGAGCATGGAGATCGTGCGGTTTGTGTCGGTCGACGGTGGGGCGAGCTTCAACAGTGAGATCGTGGGGTCGGTCGACCCGGACGTGCCGCATTGGATGCCCAACGTGGAGCGCCGCACGGGCTTTAACGCCGTGCCCAACGGCAACAGCTTCATCTATACCGGCGGAGAGCGCGGCGCGTCCCTCACTGATCAACTCACCAACCAAGTTTGGTGGGTGCCCGCCGACGTCGACTGATCATGACGATGGCAGGACGACCATACCGCCGTAATTCGGGCGGCGGCGTTTGCTTCCGGAAAGGGTGGATCAAGGCAGAGGAAACTTAGGGCTGTGCCAGACACGCCCTCAGGCTGCTCAGTTATTCCGGTCTTTAGCCATGAATTCCACGGATCGACACGGATGAATATGCCCTGGCGCCCATGAGTAGCTGCGCTTAAGCCGGAGGCGAAAGCGTGGGCGAAAGGTGACCATACCGGGGACACTGGACCGCTGTGTTTCAACGGCTAGGCACTTACCAGCCATTCTCCGGTTTCATCGGCACACATCCGTGTTTAAACCAGCGCGGGATGCAGCCATCAAGGTGCGAAAGTTTCTATCGATTCAAGAATATAAGATTGACCCCTTAGGTTTGGGATGCGGCCAAAAAAAGTGCCGGCGGTGGGCCGGCACTTCGTGGGATGAAAGGACTGTTCGGCGGACTCAGATCAGGCCGAGGACCATTTTGCCTTCTTCGCTGATCATCGACTGGGTCCAGGCGGGCTCCCAGACGAGACGGACGTCGGCGTCGGTGACGCCGGGGACGAGGATGATCTTGCTCTTGGCATCCTCCGCGATGGCCGGGCCCATGCCGCAGCCGGGGGCCGTGAGGGTCATGGCGACGTCGACTTTGTAGCCTTGGTCGTCGTCGAGCTTGATGACGTCCATCGAATACACGAGGCCGAGGTCGACGATGTTCACCGGGATCTCGGGATCGAAGACCTTCTTCAGCTGCTCCCACACCGCGTCCGGATCCGGAGAACCGTCGGCGGTGGCGGTGGCTTCGACCGTTTCCTCGACCACCTCTTCGCCGATGGCGTCGGCGTCCTTGCCGTCGATGCGGTAGAGTCCAATGTCGGTTTGGACGGTGTAGCTGCCGCCGAGGATCTGGTGAATGAACACCTTGGAGTCGGCGGGCAGGGTGTGTTTGTCACCGGAGGGAATCTGGGTGGCGATGACTTCGCGGGAGAGGGTGCGGTCGCGGTTCATGGTTAGGAAGTAGCGTTCAGCATTCAGCTTTCAGCACTCAGCCGGAGTCAGCAATCAGGTTTGGTCGCTGATTACTGACGGCTGATGGCTGTGAGCTAGATCATTTCTTAAACTTGCTCTGGATCAGGTTGCTGAGGACGGCGTGGAGGTCGTCGTTTTCGAGCTTGTTGAGGACTTCCTCAAAGAAGCCGAAGACGATCAACTCATGGGCCTTGCTCGGGTCGATGCCACGGGACTGGAGGTAGAACTCCTGTTCGGCGGGCACGCGACCGGAGGTGGCACCGTGGGAGCACTTCACGTCGTTGGCCTGAATTTCCAAACCGGGGAGGCTGTTGGCCTCGGCTTCCTCGGAGAGCATGAGGTTGCGGTTGGTCTGGTAGGCGTCGGTCTGCTGGGCGTCCGGCTCGACCACGATGAGACCGGAGAAGATGGTCTTGGCGGTGTCGAGGAGGGCGTTCTTGTAGAGCAGGTCGGAGGTGGTGTGCGGCGCCTGGTGCGTCTGCAGCGTGCGTTGGTCGAACTCCTGGCTGTCCTTGGCGACGGTGAGCGCGAGCATGTCGCAGTGGGCACCGGGGCCTTGGAGGCGGGAGTGCGAATCGTGGCGGGCCTGACGGCCGCCGAGGTGCACGTTGAGGCAGCTGATGCGCGCGTCGCGTTGGGCGGCGAGGCTGTTGGACTGGAACGACAGGGTTTCGTCGGACCAGTTTTGCGCGCCCACGTAGGTGAGCTTGGCGTTCTGGCCGGCGTGCAGGTCGTTGACGCCCGACGCGAGGTGAGCGGCCTTGTCACCGGAGACAAAGAACTCGACGAAGGTGGCTTCGGCCTCGTCTTCCAGCGCCACGATGGTGTGGGGGAAGATCGATTGGTTGGCGCCGGTGATGGTGTGCTGCACCACAAACGGTTGCTCCACCTTCACGCCCTTGGGCACGTAGAGGAAACCACCGCTGACGGTGAAGGCGATGTTGAGGGCGGTGAACTTCTCGCTGCCGAGGTTGACGCCGTGCTGCTGGAAGAAGCGGCGCACGAGGTCGGGATGATCGCGCAGGGCTTCGTCGAGCGGGGCGAAGATGACGCCCTGGTCGATGAGGTCCTGCGACAGGCTGGTGCGACCGACCATCTGGCGGTTGGAGAAAACGATCTCCGCGGCGTGCGGGAAATCGGGCAGGTGCGGGACCAGACTGGAGTGGTCCTCGGGGACAATGTAGTTGTCGAGCGCGAGGCCGGAGAGGGTGGCGAAGCGCCAGGTCTCATCGGTGCGCTTGGGCATCGGCCGGGCTTGGAATTCGTTCCAAGCCTCCTGCTTGGCGGCGATCCACCAGGCGGGCAGGTAGCTGCGCTGGGCGAGGTGGGCGTTGAACCGCTCGGCGTTGAGGCCGTTTAGTGAAGTGGTCGAAGACATGGTCTAAAACGCTGAAAAGCTAAAAACTGAAATGCGGAAAGGGGAGCGCGGCGGCGTTAGCCCACGCTGCCTTCCATTTCGAGATCGATGAGGCGCTTGAGCTCGACGCTGTATTCCATGGGGAATTGGCGGACGAGGTCGTTGACGAAGCCATTGACCGCGAGGCTCATGGCTTGGGCCTCGGAGAGGCCGCGCTGCTGCATGTAGAAGATCATCTCTTCACTCACCTTGGAGACGGAGGCCTCGTGCTGGGTGGCGTGTTTGTCGCCGCGCACGGTGATGGCCGGGTAGGTGTCGGTGCGGGAGTTGGAGTTGATGAGGAGCGCGTCGCACTCGGTGTTGTTTTTGCAGCCCTTGAGGTGCTTCGGGATGTGCACGACGCCGCGGTAGGTGGCGACACCCTGGCCCACGGAGATGGACTTCGACACGATGGTCGAGGTGGTGTCGTCGGCGGCGTGGATCATCTTGGCGCCGGTGTCCTGGTGCTGGCCGTCGTTGGCGAGGGCGATGGAAACGACCTCACCGCGGGCGCCCTTACCTTTGAGGACGACGCCGGGATACTTCATGGTGAGACGGCTGCCGATGTTGCAGTCGATCCACTTGATCTCGGCGCCCTCGTGGGCGATGCCGCGCTTGGTGACGAGGTTGTAGACGTTGGCGGCCCAGTTTTGGACGGTGATGTATTGAATCTTGGCGTTCTTCATCGCCACGAGCTCGACCACGGCCGAGTGCAGGGTGGCGGTGGAGAACTTGGGCGCGGTGCAGCCCTCCATGTAGGTGACCTCGGCGCCTTCATCGACGATGATGAGGGTGCGCTCGAACTGGCCAAAGTTCTCGGCGTTGATGCGGAAGTAGGCCTGCAGCGGCATGTCCACCTTCACGCCCGGGGGCACGTAGATGAAGGAGCCGCCGGAGAACACCGCGCTGTTGAGGGCGGAGAACTTGTTGTCGGAGGTCGGGATGACCTTGCCGAACCACTTGCGGAAGATCTCGGGATGCTCGCGGAGGGCCTCGGTTGAACCCATGAAGATGACGCCCTGCTTGGCGACGATTTCCTTCACGTTGGAGTAAGCGGCCTCGGAGTCGAACTGGGCCTCGACGCCGGCGAGGAACTTGCGCTCCTGCTCGGGGATACCGAGGCGCTCGAAGGTCTGCTTGATGTCGTCGGGCACCTCGTCCCAGGTGCGCTTGGGCGCCTGGCCTTGGGCGAGGTAGTAACGGATCTTGTCGAAATCGATGTTGTCGAGATCCTTGGTCGCCCAGTGGGTGGGCATGGGCTTTTCCTGGAAGGTCTTGAGGGCCTTGAGGCGGAACTCGCGGATCCAGTCCTCTTCCTTCTTCACGTCGCTGATGTAGCGCACGACGTTTTCACTGAGACCGGTGCCGGCGTCGTAGTCGTATTTGACGTCGTAGGTGAAATCGCCGGCGGACTGATCGATGCCCTCAGCGGGATTTTCGATCTCGGGCGCGACGGGGGCGTCCGTTTCGGTAGGTGGCTTCATGTCGAAATTTTCGATTTTTGATTCTCGATTTTGGCGGATCAGGCGGTCGCGGCGGCGAACTCTTCCTTGACCCAGTCGTAGCCCTTTTCTTCGAGCTGGAGGGCGAGGGATTTGTCGCCGCTCTTCACGATCTTGCCGTCATACATGACGTGCACGTAGTCCGGCACGATGTAGTTCAACAGGCGCTGGTAGTGGGTGATCATGAGCACGCCGAGCTTGTCGCCGCGGAGGGCGTTGACGCCTTCGGCGACGATCTTGAGGGCGTCGATGTCGAGACCAGAGTCGGTCTCATCCATGAGGGCGAAGAGGGGCTCAAGCATGGCCATCTGGAGGATCTCGCAGCGCTTCTTTTCGCCGCCGGAGAAGCCTTCGTTGACCGAGCGGGAAGTGAACTTCCGGTCGATCTTCAGCATGTCCATCTTCTCGTAGAGTTTCTTGTAGTAGGCGGGGGCGTTGATGTTTTCACCTTCGCCGAGGCGGGCCTGTTCGGCGGCGCGGAGGAAGTTGGCGATGGAGACACCGGGGATCTCGGCCGGGTATTGGAAGGCGAGGAAGATGCCGGCGCGGGCGCGCTCGTCGGGCTCCATTTCGAGGATCGATTCGCCGTCGATGAGCACGTCACCGCCGGTGATTTCGTAATCGGGGTGGCCGGCGATGGCCTTGGAGAGGGTCGACTTGCCGGTGCCGTTGGGGCCCATGATGGCGTGGACTTCGCCGGTTTTGATCGTGAGGGAGAGGCCCTTCACGATGGGCTGATCAGGAGTGTCGGCGAGGGCGACAGTGAGGTCTCGGATTTCGAGGGTGTTCATATGGATTTGGAAAAGCTGGAAACTGGCAGGAGGGAAAAGGCAGGCTTGGTGTGGTGAAGGGCGGCGCGACGCGGCGTCAGGAGAGAGGGGCGCGGCCGTGGAAATTTATTTCAATGTGTTTGGCGGTATAACCGTTGGGGAGAAGCGCGCGGAGCTGCTCGAGCAGTGGCGTGGGCAGGTCGACATCGAGGGTGCGGCCCTCCTCGTCGTGGAAATGGGCGTGGGGCACGAGGTTGGGGCAGTAGCGTGTGGGGGCGCGCTCGAAGTTCACCGCGCGGACGAGCTCGTGTTGCACAAGGGCCTCGAGACAGTTGTAAACCGTGGCGAGGGAGATGGAGGGCATGGCCTCCTTCACACGGACATACACCTCATCGGCCGTGGGGTGGTCGCGTTTGTTGAGCAGGACTTCGTAAACGGTTTCGCGCTGGGGGGTGGGGCGCAGACCGGCGGCGGAGAGCCGCTCGGCAGGGACGATATGCTGGGTTTGGGAAACAGGCATGGGTCGAAGAGTTCGGTCACCGAATTTGGAATGGTTCCAATTCGCAAGTAGGAATTGGAATTATTCTAAAGAATGGGGCGAAGCGTTGGCGGAATGGGGCAGGATAGGGTAATACGAGCAGCCTCTTCGTCAGATGTGTGATGTAAGTGGCTTTCTTAAAGTCACATGGGTTACGTGTTCGCCGTCGAAGAGGCGGATCGCAGGTGCGTTTCACTGTCCCAAAAACAAAACCGCCCGCGGTGCGAACACCACGGGCGGCAGCTTACTTTCAGAAAATTAGCGGCTGAGTCGCTCCTCAGAACTCCGCAAACGAGGCTTCGCGCGCCGGCTGAGCTTTCGCGCTGGTTTTGCCGCGCGAGGCGCGTCCGGCGGGGGCTGGGGTGGACGAGACGGCGGCGGCGCCGCTGCGGCCGACGAGGTCGCTGAGGCGTTTGACGATGGATTCCAGGGCGCGGGATTGCTCGGAAAGGTCGGAGGCGGTGGAGGAGCTTTCCTCGGCTTGGGCGGCAGTGCGCTGCACGGAGCTGTCCATCTGGGAGACGGCGCTGTTCACCTGGGCGGTGTTCTGGGCCTGCTCTTGGGAGGCGCTGGCGATCTCGGCCATGAGGTCGTCGACCTCGCGCACTTGGGCGGCGATGGAGGAGAGTTGCGTCGACACCTCGGAGCAGATGGCGACGCCGGAGTCGCTGCGTTGGATGGCGTCGGTGATGCGGCCCTCCACCTCGCTGGCGGCCTTGGCGGAGCGTTGGGCGAGAGCGCGCACTTCGTCGGCGACGACGGCGAAGCCGGCGCCGGCCTCACCGGCGCGGGCGGCTTCGACGGCGGCGTTGAGGGCGAGGATGTTGGTTTGGAAAGCGATCTCGTCGATCGTCTTGAGGATGGCGGCGATTTCCTCGGAGGCCTTCTTGATGGCGTCCATGGCGGAGACCATGCGCTGCATGTTTTGGTTGCCGGCATCGACGCCGTGGCGGGCGGAGCCGGAGAGAGTCTTGGCGCGCTCGGCGTGAGTGGTATTGCGGGCGGTCATGCCGGCCACTTCTTCGAGGGAAGCGCCGACCTGCTCGAGGGACGCGGCCTGGTGATTGGAGGAGTCGGCCAACTCGTTGCTGGTTTGAGCGACGAGGGCGGCGGCGCTGGCATTGAGGGAGGAGGTTTGCGCGAGCTCGGAGATGATGAGCGCGAAAGGACGGGGGACGCTGCGGGCAACGAGCAAGCTGACGACGATCAGGAGGATCGCGGCGATGGAGAAGCCGATGAGCAGGGAGCGTTTGAAACCGGACACGAATGACGCGCTCGCGGCTTGGGTGGTTTTCATGCTGTCGATGAGAGCGTCACTTACGTCGCCCATGGCACCCTCGAGATCTTCGAAGGCGGTGTTGAAGGTATTGAGCAGGGCTGCCAACTTGGCCGGTTCGATATCCTGGGCGGCGGTGAGCTTTTGTCCGGCGGCCAGGTAGGTTTCGAGGGGGCGGTAGGTCGGTTCCAGTAGGGCACTGATGTGCTTGGGCAGGGCGAGGGCGGCGTTGGCGGCGATGTGGGTTTTGAGGTCGTCGCCGTGACTGATAAGATCCTGAGCGCTTTCTTGGGCGAACGCTTTGTCTCCGGTCGCGACGG
This sequence comes from Actomonas aquatica, assembly GCF_019679435.2. Taxonomy (NCBI): domain Bacteria; kingdom Pseudomonadati; phylum Verrucomicrobiota; class Opitutia; order Opitutales; family Opitutaceae; genus Actomonas; species Actomonas aquatica. Next base: position 1,886,544 of record NZ_CP139781.1, on the reverse strand, counting down.
CGAGGCGGAAGGAGATGACGTCACCGCGGATGGCGTCGTGCATCATGTCGGCCGATTGGTGGTTTTTCAGCGCTTCATTGAGCAGGGCGAGTTCGTCATTGGTGTGCACCACCTTGTTGAACGTGCCGAGCACCATCCCTCCGAGGGCGGCCAAGGCTACGCCGGCGGTGAGGGTGACGAGGAAGATTTTATGAGTGACGTTGAGTTGCATGGGACGACAAGACCACGGGCGGTTGGGTAAGCGTGGCGTTGCGTCTCGTTCGTCTCATTGCGGGCAAAGTTAAGCCGATAGGGTAATGCACCCTAGATCCGATGCGGAGTGAGGTTGGGGGAGGGGCGGTGCCCGCTCCACTCAGGCCGGCGGGTAGTCCCGGGTGTGGATCGCGGCGGCGGCGGCGAGTTGCGCGGTGGAGAAGGGGGGCGCGTCGGAGGCGGCGGCGCAGTCGGTGATCTCATTCACCCGGCTGGAGCCGGCGAGGACGCTGGAGATGCCGGGCTGGTCGAGCACCCAGCGCAGAGCGGCCTGGGCGAGGGAGGTGACCTCCCCGGTCACGAGTTCGGCGCGGTAACGCTCCGCCACGGCGACGCGTTCGGCGATTTCCTCGCGGGAGTAGCGCGCGTTGAGGTGGCCGGCGGGGAAGGTGGTTTCGGGCGTGTAAACGCCGGCGAGAAAGCCGTTGGCGAGCGACTCGCGGGCGAGGATGCCGACATCGAGCGCGGCGAGGTCGGCGATGAGCGCGGTGTTTTCGCGATTCATCAGGCTGATGACGAGTTGCACCACATCGATGCGACCGTCGCGGGCCCACTCGCGGGTCATCTCGCTGGTTTTGTCGGGCAGGGAAACGGAATGGCCGACGAAGCGCACCTTGCCGCTGGTCTTGAGGGCATCGAGTGCGCCCCAGACGTCGTCTTCAATCTGTTCGGGGCCGAAGGGCGAGTGGAAGAACAGGACGTCAAGCCGGTCGGTGCCGAGGCGGCGCAGGCTGTCCTCTACCGACTCGGTGACACCGGCCGCGGAGTAAAAGGTGTTCAAGTGTCCGCGGGTGGGATAGCGACCAAACTTGGTGGTGATGGTGACCTGATCGCGATCGGCGCCGAGGGCGCGACCGAGCACCTTTTCGGCGATGCCGTCTTCGGCGGGCGTGCCGTAGAGCGGAGCGGTATCGAAACTGTTGATACCGAGATCGAGGGCGGCGCGGATGGCTTCGTGGGCGTCGGTCTGATCCACGCCGCCGTAAATGGGCGAGCCGAAGGACCAGGTGCCGAGGCTAATTTCACTGACGGAAAGGCCGGTGCGGCCGAGCGTGCGATAGTTCATAAAGAGGAGCGGGCGAGGATGTCGGGCGTAAAGCCCGACCCACAATCGGGTGAACGCTGGTGAGTAAGGTGGGTCGGGCTTTATGCCCGACGATCCGGCCGGGGCAGAAGTTGAGACTTAGGATGGGCAGGAGCGTCCAACAGCGGGCGCAGGCGGGCGGCGGCGGCGGCGACAAACGCGGCGGTGAAGCGTTGGCCGAGTTCGGCGGTGGCGGGGCGTGGGTCGGGCCCCCAGACGGCGTCCTCCTGTAGGGTGGGCTCGCGATCGGCGGGCAGCTGGGAGAGGTCCACGCAGTCCGGATCGGAGGCCATGAGCAGGGCGACCTCGCCGAGAGCTGCGTGGTTGACGATGAAGAGGTCGGGCGAAACGAGGTCGGTTTCGGAGGACGCGATGAACGTGGTGGCCGCGTGCGCGGCGTCGGCGCGTTGGGCTTCGGCTTTGAGGATATCGTAGTGAGGTTGGCCGACGTGACCGCAGAGGATGAAAACGACGCGATAGCCCTCATCGGCGAGTTGGGCGAAATACTCGCGGGCGACGAGGCGCAGGGTGTTTTCGGAAAAATCGATCGAGTGCCGCGGGAAGCTGAGATCGGGGGCGGTTTTGATGGTGTTGGCCGCGAGGTTGACGGCGGGGTAAACGAGGCCGCCGAGCTCGCGAGCGAGCGCCTGGCAGAGGGCGTGGGCCTTCAGGCTGTCGAGGCCGGTGGCGGCGTGGGTGCCGTGGTATTCGAGGGCGCCCCAAGGCAGGTAAGCGATGGGGGTGGCGGCGGCGATGGCTTCGATCTCGGCCGGGCGGAGACGTTCGATCTGGCCCCAGGAAGGGGGCGGGGCAGGGGCAGCAGGGGTGTCAGACACGGGGCCAGTGCGTTTGGCGCATCCGGCCCGGGCAACATGAAAGATAATGAAAAGGCGCGCCGGGTGGGCGCGCCTTGATCGGATGGGGGGGAGAGCCGGTCGTCCGGGCCTTTACTCCTGCTCGGCGAGCCAGCGCTCGGCCTCGATGGCGGCGGCGCAGCCCATGCCGGCGGCGGTGATGGCCTGGCGGTAGACGTGGTCGGCACAGTCGCCGGCGACATACACGCCGGGGACGGAGGTCTTCACCTGGGAGCCGGCGGCGGGCTTGAAGTAGCCGTTGTCCTCGGTCTCGAGGGCGGCGGCGAAGGGGCCGGTGTTGGGCACGTGGCCGATGGCGACGAAGAGGCCCTTGATCGGCAGGGTGCTTTCCGTGCCGGTTTTGACGTTCTTGATGCGCAGGCCGCTCACGGCGCCTTCTTCGACGCCTTCGACGGCGACGGGCACGCTGTCCCAGACCATCTCGATCTTTTCGTGGGAGGTGGCGCGCTCGGCCATGATCTTGGAGGCGCGCAATTCGTCGCGGCGGTGGACGAGGTAAACCTTGCTGCAGAAACGGGTGAGGAAGAGGGCCTCTTCGGCGGCGCTGTCGCCACCGCCGATGACGGCGACGTCCATCTTGCGGTAGAAGGCACCGTCGCAGGTGGCGCAGGTGGTCACGCCCTTGCCGCCGTAGAGTTCCTTTTCACCGGGGACGCCGGTGAGGCGCGGGGAGGCGCCGGTGGCGATGATGACGCACTTGGCCAGGATGGTTTTACCGCCGCAGACGAGTTTGCGGGGCATGCTGGTGAAATCGACGGAGTCGACGAGCGACTGCTGGAAGCGGGCGCCGAACTTGGTGGCCTGCTTGCGCAGGTTGTCCATGAGCATGAAGCCGTCCACGCCCTCGGGGAAACCGGGGAAGTTTTCGACTTCGGACGTCGTGGTGAGCTGTCCGCCGGGCTGGGTGCCCTCGAGCACGAGAGGGTTGAGATTGGCGCGGCCGGTGTAAATGGCGGCGGTGAGGCCGGCACAGCCGGTGCCTACGATGACGACGTTTTCGACGGATTCAGAGCTCATGGAAACGAATACCCAGAGCGCTAAACGCGCCGCGCGACAAGCGCGATTGTCCGATTGCAGGGGAGGGCGGGGAATTCAGGGACGAGCGGCGTCCGGGGCCGGTGTGTGCGCGAGGATAAAATCCACAATGGGCGTGGAATCCTCCAGTCCGTGCGGGTGATGGGCGACGTCGGGTTTGTGGATGATCGTGATGGAGCCGCCGAGGGCACGATAGCGGGCGGCGAGCACCGCGGTGTTGTCGGCCACCGGCACGGTTTCATCCCGATCGCCGACGACATGGAGCAGCGGCACGCCGGCGGCGGCGAGCGGCTTCAAGCCGTGGATAGGGCTGACGGGCGCGGTATCGATTTCGTCTTCGCTGAGACCGTAGAGATCGAGCACCACCTGCCAGCGTGGCAGGTCGCGGCGCGAACCCGGCCAGCTGCGCAGGTCGCAGACGGGGGCGTCGCCGTAGATGCAGGAGACCTTGTCGGGGTTGGCCTTGGCCCAGTTGTAGATGATAAGGCCACCGCGGCTGAGGCCCTTGAGCGCGACCTTGGGGGCCAGGCCGTAGTCGCGGGTCATAGCGGTGTAGAAGTGATTCCAACGTTCGACGGCGGTGGGAGAGCCGAAGAGGTCGGCCACATCGCAGTAGGCGATATGGAAACCACGTTCGAGCAGGAGGACATCGGACTCGGGCGCGTGACCCCAGAAGCGGGCACGCCACAACCAAGGGCGTCCGGGAGCGGGTTGATCGGGGACCACCACGATGGCCTCGTGACCCTCGAAGACGAAGTCGTGGCGAACGTAGCCATTCCACGTGGAGGTTTCGCCGGGGAAATCAGCCGCGGTGCCGGACCAGGGTAACAGCAGCAGCAACAAAAACGGGGCCAGAAGTCTCACAACGGCGAGCGTGTGATCGGGGCGCCCGGTAACGCAATGCAGGGCTGCGCGCGCGGCTCATGTTAAGGCTGCGCGGGATCCTTGCGGTAGATGGTGATGACCTTGGCGTCGTCGATGATGAGGGAATAATACTCCGCGAGGTCGGGGTAACCGTGGCGACGTTGGCGGTAGTTGCTGAACACCCACTCTGCGGCGTCGTATTCGACCTGCTGGATGCGGTGGTGATCGGCGTCGGCCAACATGGTGCGGTTGATCGCGAGCATGGCGTTTTGGCCGTGGTAGATGCGCAGCGGACCGTCGGGTTGGGTGGCCACGAGATGGCGCAGCGCTTCGAGGTAGGACAGCCCCCAGAAATCAAGCTCAAAGCGGCTCTTGGCGGTGGGCAGATCGGGACCGGCGAGGCGATTAAAATAGAGGTTCTGGTAGGGGTGGTGGCGGACAGCGAAGAGCACCATCGCGCCGAGGTTGAGGGCGATGAGCAGGGCCCCGGTGGCGAAGGCCGGGCGGTGCCACGTGGCGGGGAGGAGGGCGCGGGTCCATTGGCTGGCGCGGTGCAGGCCGAGCGCGGCGAGCAGGCACATGGCCGGGTAGATGAAGAACAAATGCCGCCAGCCGTCATAGACCTCGGCGCGCAGTAGAATCACGGCGGCGAGCGGACCCGCGAACGCGCCGGCGACGCAGAGTTCGGGCAAGCGCTCCCGACAGGTCCGCCACGGATGACGCAACGTCGCCACCAGCAGATCGAGCCCGCCGACGAGGGTGAGCAGGCTTATGGCCACGGGCGTGGTGATGAGGATCCACACCGGAACGTAGTGCCAGGGCAGGTCGGTGGTGATGATCTCGGTGCCGCCGTAGAGCACCTTGCCGGCCCAGCCGACGCGTGGTGTAAGTTGCACGACCTCGGCGAGGCGATCGAGCGGATGGTTCCAGAGGAAGGGCCAGCTCAGGACCGTCACGCCAAAGACGAGGAGCGGATACAGCAGCCCGTGGCCAATCAGTCGCCAGCGCGGATGTCGTGCTTTGCCGGATACAGTGGAGGTCGCGGCGGTAGCGGTGATGAGGTGGTAGAGGATGACGCCGCCGGTGAGGATCGGGAGGACCGCGCCGATGGAGCGCACGGAGATCGCGCAGGCGCAGGCCACCGCATGAAGGACTAGTCGCCCGAGGTGGGGGCGGCGCGCATACCACACCAAGCTGAGCAGGCCGGCGGCGTAGAACGCCAGAAACGAAATATCCACCGAGTCGTAGAAGGCGTGGGAAAAGATGCGCGGTTGGCAGAGGGTAAACCCGCCGGCGACGAGGGCCCAACCACGGCCGAGGCCGAGCTGCCGAGCGAGCCCATACACCATCAACACCGCGGCGCAGAAACTCAGCCAGACGGCGGCATGGCGCAGGTGAATGACAGCGGGCAGGCCTTCGAGGTGAAGGACGCTTCGGCCAAGCCAAGCGAGGGCCATCTCGAAGATCGGGCCGTGCACCACATCGTGATCGGTGGCGCCGTTGAGCGGGGCGATGGGTTGGCCGTCCACGATGACGTCGCGGGCATAGTCATACCACGTGACGCCGAAGAAGTGGTTGGTGTATTCGTCGATGTAGAGCCCGTAGTCGGGCACGAGCGTGAGGCCGCCGCAGACCAGCACCAACCAAGCGAGACCCGGACCGAGTTGCCCGAGGAGGCGCTGCCAACGCGCGGTCATATGCTCAGGAACCCAAAGGCAGGCGCTGCTCGATCAGTTCGATCCAGAAGGACGCACCGTGCGGGATGGCAGCATCGTCGAAATCGTAGGCCGGGTGGTGGAGGTTGGCGGTGTCGCCGTTGCCGGTGAGGATGTAGGCGCCCGGACGCTCGTTGAGCATGAAGGCAAAGTCCTCGGCGCCGAGGACGGCGGGGGCGTTGGCGTTTACCTGCTCGTTCCCGGCGATGGCGCGGGCCGCGGTGAGGGCATGCTGGGTTTCGAGGGGGTGATTGGTGGTCACCGGATAACCCAGCTTGTATTCGCGGCAGGTCGCGGTGGCGCCGAAGGTGGCGGCGGTGTGGGTGGCGATTTCGGTGACGCGGCGCAGAGCGATCTCACGGGCCTCGGCCGAGAGGGCACGCACGGTGCCGCGGAGTTCGACGCTGGGTGGGATCACGTTGAAGGCGTCGCTGGCGGTGCGGAAGCTGGTGACGGAGACCACCACCGGCAGCATCGGATCGACGGTGCGCGAGGCGATGGTTTGCAGGGCGAGGGTGAGGTGGGAGGCAACGACCGTCGGGTCGATCGTCAGGTGCGGCATGGCGGCGTGGCCGCCGCGGCCGGTGACTTCGATGATCCATTCGTCGGCCGACGCGAAGAACGGACCGGGCCGGATGGCGAAGGAGCCGACGGGCAGGGTGGGCATGTTGTGCATGCCGTAAACCTCCTGGATGCCGAAGCGCTCCATGAGGCCGTCGTCACACATGGCCTTGCCGCCGCCGCCACCCTCTTCGGCGGGTTGGAAAATGAGCACGGCGGAGCCGTCGAAGTTACGGGTCTCGGCCAGCACTTGGGCCGCGGCGAGTAGCATGGTGGTGTGGCCATCGTGACCGCAGGCGTGCATGACGCCGGGGTTGAGGGAGGCATGGGCGGCACCGGTGTCCTCGTTGATCGGCAAGGCGTCCATGTCGGCGCGCAGGCCGACGACCCGATCGGAGACGCGGGACTGACCGTGGATGACGCCCACGACGCCGACGCGGCCGACGCCGGTCACCACCTCATCGCAGCCGAACTCGCGCAGTTTGTCGGCGACGAAGCCAGCCGTGCGCACGGTATCGTAGAGCATCTCCGGATGGGCGTGCAGATCGCGCCGCCAGGCCGTGTGAGTGGAGTGAAGCTCAGAGAGTCGCGGATGAACGGGCATGGCGGACAGCGAAAGCGCAGGACCCGGCGGAGGCGAGCGGGATTGCGATCACTTTCCCAGACAGCCCTTACGGTAGAAGATAAATTTCAAGGAGGACGATGCCCGAGGTCTGGCTGGAGTCGGCGCTTTCGACCGCCATGGTGAAGACCCCGGGGGGAAGCTCGACGAGCATGGCGGCGTCGGTGGCGTCTTCGGCCAAGGGGAAGGCGCCCACTTGAGGGGTGGCATAGGCGATCTGAGCGGCGTCCGCTTCCTCGTGCCAGGTGGCGGCGGCGCGGATGACGGTGCCGCTGGCGTCGCGCAGCACGAGTCGTGGCGCAGTCAAGGTGTTGTTGACGTTGAAGGCGGTCAGGCCCGGGCCGACCGCGCGCAACAGCAGGCGGGCCGGGCGGTCGAAACCGGCGGGGTCGCGGACGACAAAGCCGGCGGTGGCGGCGGCATCGCCGGGACCGGTGCGCGCGCGGAAAGAGAGGTTTTGGAGACCATGAGGCTCGTCGGTCGTTTCGTAGATTTCGAGCAGACCCGGTCCGGTGGTGGCGCCACGGTTGACGAGTTGCAGGCTGAACGGCGTGGCACCGGGAAGCGTTCGTTCGAGGGCAGCATCGCCACTGCCAGCTTGGAGGGTAAAGGCACCCACCCGTGAGGCCAGCACGTCGAAACGGTCGCGCATGTTGGTGGTTTCATCCCAAGAGTCGTTGTCGCCAATTTCGTCTCCGGTGCTGTCGAAGAGGAGGAGAGCGGGATCGGCCACCGGGTGAGTGATGCCGTGCGGGATAAGGCCCGGACCGACGCCGCGGAACATGAACCAGGGCCCCGTGCCTGCCTGACGCCGGGCGCTGAAGCCGACGATCAAGACATCGTCCCCGCTGCCGGGCACGGCTCGCCCGGAGAGGTTGGCGAGGGCGGTCGGGCGGTCGGTTGCGGTGAGGGCGACGACTGGGCTGAGGGTGCTGCCGTAGGCGTTGGTGACCCGGAGCTGGTAGCGGCCGAGTTGCGCGGCGGAGACGTTCGCCATGATGAGCGTGTGCTGGGCGGCAGCGGCGGTGTCCAGCGGTTGGCCATCGAGAGCGATCCACTCGTAGGATTCCGAGTCGGCTGCGGGGGTGCTGGGGGCCAGCGTCGCGGTATCCCCTGCACTGTAATCCCAGGGGGCGACATAGGCATTCGCCTTGGGGGCCAATGAGGTCGGCGGAGTGAGATCCTGCCGGAGTCGGACGAACCCTTTGTTCACGTCGGCGGGGGTATGGGTGTAAAGCTCCCCGGTCGGCGCGAGTGCGTGGAATTGGTAGCGCCACGTTTCCTCGATGAGGCCGAAGTAGGCATCCGTTTTGAGCGTCAGTCCGGTGGCGGTGATGCTGTAGCGTCGCAGTTGTTCGTCGAACAGGTAGAGGTAGTCTCGGGAGACGTCGACTTGCGGCGGGAAGAGGCAGACGAGTCTGTCGGTGGTCGAGCCGGCGATGAGTTCGCCGCTGGCGGAGTGGAGTTGAAAGTAGTTTGCCCCGGATCCCTCGCTTTGTTGGACCAAAATACGACCATCGGTCAAAGGCGTCACGTGGAGCGCAAAGTCCCATTCCTTGAAGTCGTAGATGCTGTCGGCTTGGATGCCGGTGAAACTCGGGTCGATGGAACCGTCCGTCGTGTAGCGCGTGCACCATTCGGATTTTTCCAGCTCATCAATCCACCGGTCGTGAGGACGGGTGGCGTTGCCCCACACGTAGAGGCGTCGGAGTGTATCCACGGAACAAGCACGGATGTCGGCGTTGCTCCAGACGATGGGCGTGAAGGTTGGATCGGAAGTGCCGTCGGCGAGGCAGCGCAGCACGGTGTTTTGCTGGCGAAGGAGGAGTTTGCCATCGGCCAGTGGGAGGGCTTGGTCGAGCGGCAAGGTGGGGTCCAGTGTCTCGGGCAGGGTGAAGTCGAGCGGTTCTCCGGTTGAGCTGCGCAGGTAGGGGGCTTGAGCAAACACCAAACGATCGTCGGCGGTGGTGGTGAGAAGCGGGCCGTTGGTGCTGGGGCAGTCAAAATAGTGCAGCAGGGAACCGTCGAGGCCGAGCACGGCCAGACGGCGGGTGCTGGCAGTTTCGTAGGCGACGATGGGCCGGCCGTCGCTCAGGAAGCCTTGGGAATAGTGTTGGCTGGTGCGGAGTTCATCCGGCAGGAGGTTCCCCTGGAAGGAGGGATCGATGCCGGACGGCGGCAGCGGCTGGACATTGATGGTGAGCGTGTCGCGACTCCAGCTGGTGCCGAGCGGGGTGGTGAGCTGCACGCGGTAGTTGCCGGTGTCGGCGCTGCTCAGGTTGACCAGATCGAGCGCGGTAGCGGTCGCGCCGGGAATGGGCGTAGCGTCGTGAAACCACTGGACGGTCGCCTCGGGGGGGAGGCTGGTGGGATCGATGTCGAGACTGACATCTGAGCCGGGGGCGACCTTAAAGGCGCCGCCCGAAAACGTGGAGGTGCCGAAGGGCGTCTCGGCGAAGCGCAGGGTCTGGGCGTGGGTGCTGAGGGTGAGCCCCAAGGCGAGGACCAGACTCAGACGACGAAGCAAAGAGCGGGAAGCAGGCGAATTCATGGTGGGGTGAGGAGGCGCAGGCGCCGCATCGTGATGACAGGCGAGGAGAGGGAAATCCGCTACTTTATAAGTAGGGGAATCGCCGTTCGGGTGTCGGTCGGGGCGGAGCATGTAGTGAGCACTCGGAGTCGGACTTAAAGTGCCGAGAGGCCCATGCGCTGGCGGGGACGGGGAAGAGCAGCCACTTGGGGTAGAAGGGCATGGCAGGAGAAGGAGTGCGGTCGGGCGTCAGACTCGGAGCAGGGCGCGAAAGCCGCGGGCGCTGTAGTAGGATTGGGCGCCGTTGTGGTAGATGAAGACGCGGCCGTAGCGGCGGTCGCCGAAGAGGGCACCGCCGCGCTCGCGCACGTCGGCCGGCGTGGCGAGCCAGCTGGACGTTTTTTGGTCAAAGGCGCCGAGCGACTGCAGGTGGTGGTAATCGGCTTCGGTCAGCAGCTCAACCCCCATGGCCGCGGCGGTATCGATGACGTTGCCGGCCGGCTGATGGGCTTTGCGTGAAGCCCAACCGGCTTGATCGTAGCAGAGCGCGGTGCGGCCAGCGGGGCTCTCGGGCGAGCAGTCCATGAAGGTGAGTTCGCCGTTCGCGGCATCGACCTTCACTACGTCCGGTTCGCCGCCGGTTGCTTCCAGTTGGTGGAGTGCGGTGAGTTTCGCCGGGGCGGCGGCGTTGAGCTGCGCGGTGACGTCGGCCCAAGAGATTCCCGGATGCCGCTGTGGGTTGGCCTCAAAACGAGCGGCGAGGGTGGCGAACAAGGCGTCGCTTTGGTCGGAGGAGAGATTCATGGGGAGCGACGCCTACCAGCCGTAGGCGCGTTTGATGCGGAGGCCCTCGTAGAGGTCGGGGGGGAGCTCTTGGAGGAAGCGTGATGGGCTGAGCAGCATGCCGCCGGGGCCTGCTTTGGTCGCGACTTTGGGGTAGCAGAGGTAGAGTTCGTTTTTGGCTCTCGTGACCGCGACGTAGAAGAGGCGGCGCTCTTCCTCGACGTCGCCGGCTTCGATGGAACGGCGGGTGGGGAACTGGCCGTCGGCGCAACCGATCACAAACACGACGTCGTATTCGAGGCCCTTGGCCTGGTGCACGGTGGTGAGACGGATGGCGTCCTGTTCGGAGTCGACGGAGCGATCGCTGGTCTCGCCGTTGAGCAGGACGATTTGCGCAAGCAGGTCCTGCATCTCGGTGTAACGGGCGGCAAAACCGGCGAGCGCGCCGAGTTCGTCGAGGCGGTCGATGTAGTCGGCGAAGGCGCCTTTGAGGTAGTCGCCATACCAGCCGTCGATGGCGACCTCGACAGTGATCTGCGGCGACTCGTCGCGCATGGCGTCGGCGGTCTGTTTGAGCGAGGCGCAGAAGCTGGGCCATTCGTCGCGGGCGCCTTTGGGGACTTTGCTTTTGACGTCGTCGGTGGTGAGCGCGTCGACGAAGTCCTGCTGCATGAGTCGGGCGTGATCGAGGGCGGCGTGGTAAATCTTGGAGGCGCCTTTTTCGCCGATCTTGGGCAGGAGGCAGGCGCAGCGTTGCCAGGCGGATTCGTCGGTCGGGTTGTAGACGAAACGCAGGATGGCGACGAGGTCGCGCACGTGGGCGCGTTCGAAGAACTTCACGCCGGAGGTGATGTGGTAGGGCACACCGGCGCGGGAGAAGGCGAGCTGGGTTTCGAGGGCGACGAAGTGCGAGCGGTAGAGCACGGCGATCTCGTGCGGCGAGACGCCCTCGTCTTCGACCAGGGCGCGGATGCGTTTGATCAGGAACTCGGCCTGCTCGCGGTCGTCCATGGTCTGGACGACGTAGGGTTTTTGGGAGTTGGCGCGGTGGGCGCGCAGTTCCTTGTCGAAGTGGCGGCCGGCGGGTTGAGCGAGCAGGACGCCGTTGGCGAGGTTGAGGATCTGCGGGGTGGAGCGGTAGTTGGTCTCGATGCGGTGGAGCTGGGCGCCGGGGTGCCGCTCGAGGAAGGTCATGATGTTTTCGAAGTTCGCGCCGCGCCACGAGTAGATGCACTGGGCGTCGTCGCCGACGGCCATGATGCGGTGGTGGGGCGCGAGCGCGTCGACGATCTGGGACTGGATGGTGTTGGTGTCCTGATACTCATCGACGAGGAGGTGGCGGAAGCGTTGGGCGAAGTAGTCGGCGACCTTGGGGTCCTCCTGGAGGAGCTTGAGCCAGAGCTCGAGGAGGTCGTCGTAGTCGACGACGTTTTGTTCACGTTTGGTGGCCTCGTAGGCCTTGGCGAAGGTGGGCAGGGAGACGGCGATGTCGCTGTATTGCGGGTAGTGATCCTCGACGGTCTGGGCGAGGGACTTCTGGGTATTGCGCGACATGGAGAGCACGCTGAAGAGCGGGCCGGGGCGCGGGTTGGTTTTGTCTTTGAAGAAGGATTTGTGCTCGGCCTCGACGACGCGTTTGAGGAGTGATTCGGATTCGTCGGCGTCGAGGATGGTGAAGTTGCGCGGCAGTTTGAGGGCGGGGGAATCGCCGAACATGCGCAGGGCGCGGTTGCCGAGGCTGTGGAAGGTGCCGCCCCAGAAACGGTTGGCTTCGGCGCCGGTGAGGTCATGCACGCGGTGGAGCATTTCCTTGGAGGCCTTGTTGGTGAAGGTGAGCAGCATGATCTCGCCGGGCGGGATGCCCTGGTGGAGGAGCCAGGCGACGCGGTAGGTGAGGGTGCGGGTCTTGCCGGAACCGGCGCCGGCGAGCACGAGCACCGGACCGGGCGGGGCGGTCACGGCGTTGAACTGCTCCTCATTGAGCTCCGCCTTGAAGTCGATGGGCGGGAAGCCGGGGCGGGTCGGGGCGTCGTCGTCGCGGTCGAGAATGAAATCCATGCGACGGGCAGGGTCGCGGTTTCGCGGGCGGGTGCAAAGCGGAAAGCAGCGGGTGGGTCAGGGGAAGGTGAGCACGAACTCGAGGTCGCCCCAAAAGGCCCAGTCGAAGCTGGGGTTGCCGCGGGGGTCGACCTGGAGCTCGAGGGTGGCGTTGTCGGCCCGGTCGGCCGGCAGGTCGACGGTGAAGCCCTGCAAGAGTCGACGCGCGGGGTCTTTGTAGGGATCGAGGGTTTGTTCGAGTAACAGCACGGGCGGTCGGTCGACTGACCGCAGCACGATGCGAAAAACGCAGCCGTCGGTGTGGCCCTCGGGGGAATCGGTGACGCCGTCGCGGAAACCGAAGGTGCCGGAGAGGCGCAGGGCTTGGGGAGGGGCGGCGAGGACAAAGCGGGCCGGGGCGTGGGCGAAGAAACGCACGTGGTCGGGAAACTCGGGCAGGTAGAACGGGGCGACCATGGCCTCGGTTTCCTGCATGTCTTCGAGGGTGACGGGCAGGATGTTGGGCCGGGTGAGGTCGCGGCCTTCGTCCTGTCGATGGCGAACGTAGAGCCGGCCGGAACCCACGTCGCGGATCAGCACGTAGTGCGTTTCCAACCACGCGGCGAGTTTGGGGTAAGCTTCGTGACCGTGCGTGGAGCGGTTGCTGTAGAACGGGTCGCCGGGGCCGATCGTATCGACGAGAAACTCGGGTGGGTAAAAACTCAGCTCACCAAAATATCGGTCGAGGTAGCGGTTGGCGCCGGAGTCGGCGTGAGCCAGCGCGGCTAACGGGAACGGCGAAAGTGTCGCGGGGGTCAGGCCGGTCTCGCGGTAGATGCCCGGGCGCACGCCCCATACGCCGAGGCGATCATGCGGGAGACGGCCGGGGAATTGGTTGAGCACGTCGACAATCGCGGAGGTCGCAGCGGGCGTGGCGGGCTCGCGATGTTGAGCGACCCAATGCGCGGGTAGAGCGGTCGCAGCAACGGCGAGCGCGATAGGAAGGGGGCTGCGGGTGTCGAGTCGGCGCGTGAGGGCGAGACCGCCGGCCATCAGGAGCGTGATGACCGCAAGACCACCAAGGGTTTGGGTCCACAAGGCGACCCCCAAGGCGCTCGGATGACCGAGGTAACCGAAGTAGAGATGCAGCAGATCGGGGAGGCGTCCGTCGCCCTGCACCCAAGCCCAGGTGAGGGCTGGCAGGCCCACCGCGAGGAGGAACCAGCTGCGCCGCCACCACGGGCCGTGGCGTTGGGCGAGTGGGAGGCCCGCGATAAGGAGAAGGAGCCAAACCAGAAAACCGGGGAGGTTGAGCCAAGGCAGGAGGGCGATGCTGCAGGCGGCGAAAACCCCGGCCAGTCCGGCCAGAACGGGACGAATCGGACGCTGAGACTGAGCGACCCAGAGCAGCGCTACGGCCATCGTGGTGGCTGCCCAGACCAGTGGCGCGGAGCCGAACGATTGCAGAAAAGCAAACGGAGCCCAAGCGAGGGCCAACCACAGGGGCAGGCTCGCCAGTAGGCTGCGGCGGATGCCGAGCGAGGCGGAGAGGCCCGACCACGCGGCCATCCACAGCGCGGCGAGGACGAAGACGGTGAGGCGTCGGGCGTCGGCCGCATCATTGGCGGCGGTGAGTTCGAGCAAGGCCAAGGTGGCGGGTCCGCTCTCTCCGAGGTCGGCGGTAACGTCGAACGCGGTGTAGTCGGGAATACGCTGGTGGCGGTCGAGGAGCAGCAATTCTTCGAGAGAAGCGGGAGCGGCCGACTCCACATGAGGGGTGCGGGCAAACCACAAGGCGGTGACGCCTAATACGACGATGAGACACGCGCGGGCGAAGGCAGGGAGGAAAGACGGGCGGGGCGCCTGGCGAGACGGCTGACGTTTAAACCAAGCGGAAAGCGGGCCGGCGGGGAACAGGTCGAGGCGGGGCGCGAGTGAGCCGGTCAGGCCGCCCAACGTGAGGAACAGGATCCAGTGGGAAAGCTGATCGAGCACGAACACGAGTCCGTCGGCGAAGGGGTTCACCGGTTGCGGCAAGGGGAACCACCAGACGAGGTAGGTGCAGGCGAGGGCCACGACGGCAAAGGGCCGATGCGCGGGCGAGCGCAGCCAGCGGTGGAGCTGGGGCAGGACGAGGAGCAGGAAGGTGAGGCGGTAGTTGAAGGACGAACCGAGGAGGAAGGAGGCGAGGTAGATGGACGTGCCGCCAAGGAATCCCGTGAGCGCCAGATCGGGGGCTGTGTCGGGAGCCGGTGACGGCGCTGCGCGCAACGAGCGGACGGCCGGGATCAAGGTCGCGATGGCGAGCAACAGGACAGGCACCCACAACGGCAAGGTCGCCACGGTGAAGCCGAAGTGCTGCTCGGCGCCCAGCCCAAAGGCGAGATAGCCAAAGGAGAGGTAGTAGGTGAGCGGGGTGGCGTCGCGGATGAGCTGGAGGTCATCGCGGTTGGCCAGCACGTAGAGCAGACCGATGATGATGCTGAGAAAAACCAGCCAGGGCGCGCGACGGCGCGATCCGCCCAAGAGCAGCGGTGCGGCGGCGAAAGGGAACAGTTTGAGCGCGCCGGCGAAGACGATGGCGGCACTGGCGGCGCGGCTGCGGCCTACCGCGGTCAGGCACGTTGCGGCGGCGACGAGCGCGAAGGCGAGGATGTCGGTATTGCCCCGTTCGAGGCCGAGCAAAATGGCCGGCGAAAGGATGGCGCCAAACCACCACCAGGCGGGTGGGCCGCGCACCAGGTGGACGAACAGCGCGAGGGTCAGCAGGAAACACCCGAGCATGAATCCGCCGAGAATGGGCGTATCCGAACGATCAATACCGAGGGCGAAAAGCTGGTGCCAGATGCGCGGGTAGTTGAGCGGACGGCCGCCGAGATCGGCCGGGTTTTCGCGCAGCGGATCGTGGCCCTCCCGAAATGACTCGGCGCCGGCGGTGATGACCTGCGTGTCGTAGAAGGCGGGATTGGAGGCGACGAAGCCCCACCATTGCCAGGTGGCATAGGGCCCCTTGGTCAGCAGCAGTCCAGTCACGAGCAGACCGGCTGCGACCAATCCCCACACGGGCGTGCGCCAAAAGCGGGAACGGGAGGGAGAGGTCGACATGGGAGGAGGCAACGGAGCGGTGAAGGATTCCGGACGAAGCCGGAGCGTAAAGCGTTTTGCTCCGTGGCCGACGGGCAAAAAAGAGGCCGCCGACCGGTGAGAAATCACCGGCTGGCGGCCGTTGCGGGCATATATTGTTTTTTCTACACCAAGAACGCAAAGGTAGCGAAGGAGGGGCCCACCGCCTTTGCGCTCTTTGCTACCTTGGTGTGATTAAACCGCAGGATATTTTTTAGAAGATCGTGAAGGCGACGTTTACGCCGGCGGTCACGATGGAGACCATGCTCATGAGTTTGATGAGGATGTTGAGCGAGGGACCAGCGGTGTCCTTGAAGGGATCACCCACGGTGTCACCGATGACGGCGGCCTTGTGCGCGGCGGAGCCTTTGCCGCCGTGGTGGCCTTCCTCGATGTATTTCTTGGCATTGTCCCAGGCGCCGCCGGAGTTGGCCATAAAGACGGCGAGCACGAAGCCGGTGGAGAGGCCACCGCCGAGCAGGCCGAAGGTGCCGGGCACGCCGTAGAGGACGCCGACGAGGATGGGCACAGTGACGGCGATGACGGACGGGAAGAGCATCTCGCGTTGGGCACCGGCGGTGGAGATGGCGACGCAGCGGGCGTAGTCGGGAGTGTCGGTGCCGTTGAGGATGCCGGGTTTGTCGGCGAATTGACGGCGGACTTCCTCGACCATGCGACCGGCGGCGCGACCGACGGCGTTGATGGTGAGACCGCAGAAGAGGAAGGCCATCATGGAGCCGATGAACACGCCGAGGAGCACCTTGGGGTTCATGAGGTTGACCTGAAAATACTCCATGAACTGCGGCAGCGTCGCGAGGGCGGTGTCGACCACTTCGCCGCCACGCAGGATGAAGCTGTTCTGCTCGTTGTGCAGCATGGCGATCTTTAGTTCCTCGACGTAGGAGGCGAGCAGGGCGAGCGCGGTGAGGGCGGCGGAGCCGATGGCAAACCCCTTACCGGTGGCGGCGGTGGTATTGCCGAGGGAGTCGAGCGCGTCGGTGCGGCGGCGGACTTCCGGGCCGAGGCCGGCCATCTCGGCGTTGCCGCCGGCGTTGTCGGCGATGGGACCGTAGGCGTCGGTCGCGAGGGTGAGGCCGAGGGTGGAGAGCATGCCGACGGCGGCGATGCCGATGCCGTAGAGGCCGAGCGAAATGGTCTCGGGCGAGAAGCTCCAGGAGCCGGCGGCGAAGCCGTAGGCGAGGGTGGTGCCGATGACGATCGCGACGACCGGCACGACGGTGCTCATCATGCCCACGCCGAGGCCGGAGATGATGACGGTGGCAGGGCCGGTGCGGGCGTGTTCGCCGATGCCCTGGGTGGGTTTAAATTCCTGGGAGGTGTAATACTCGGTGGCTTTGCCGATCACGATGCCGGTGATGAGACCGACGACGATGGCGCCCCAGATGCCGGTGAAGTTCGGCAGGTCGAGCGCGCGCAGAATGAGGTAGGAGGCGGCGATGATGAGCACGGAGCTGAGGTTCACGCCGCGACCGAGGGCGTTGAGCAGATCGCGTTGGGAGGCGCCGCTCTTCACGCGCACGGCGAAGATGCCGATGATGGAGAGGATGGTGCCAACGGCGGCCACGAGCATGGGCGCGAGCACGGACTTGTAGGCGGCATCGGGATCGCCGGCGGCGGCAAAGGCGGCGGCGCCGAGGGCGGCGGTGGCGAGGATGGAACCGACGTAGGATTCGTAGAGGTCGGCGCCCATGCCGGCGACGTCGCCGACGTTGTCACCGACGTTATCGGCGATGGTGGCGGGGTTGCGGGGATCGTCTTCCGGGATGCCGGCTTCGACCTTGCCGACGAGGTCGGCACCGACGTCGGCGGCCTTGGTGAAAATGCCGCCACCGACGCGGGCGAAGAGGGCCTGGAGGGAGGCGCCCATGCCGAAGGTCAGCATGGTGGTGGTGATGACGA
The DNA here is from genome assembly GCF_019679435.2 of Actomonas aquatica. NCBI lineage: Bacteria > Pseudomonadati > Verrucomicrobiota > Opitutia > Opitutales > Opitutaceae > Actomonas > Actomonas aquatica. The sequence goes on along the minus strand of NZ_CP139781.1, from coordinate 1,869,143 downwards.
GCAGCTTGTGAGCGGGGTCGGCATCGGTGACAAATCTGTTGAGCACTACGAACCAGACGGAGATGTCGAGCAGGGCGAGGCCGACCACGACGAGGCCCATGACTGCACCGCTGCGGAAGGCGAGGCGCAGGCCGGCGTCAAGCGACTGGCTGGCGGCGTGGGCGACACGGGCGGAGGCGTAGGTCGCCGTTTTCATGCCAAAAAAACCGGCGAGCCCTGAGAAGAAGCCGCCGGTCAGAAACGCAAAGGGCACCCAGGTGTTCTGGAGGCCCAGGCCATAGGCGAGCCAGGCGAAGACGCCGGTGAGGATCAGGAAGAAGACGCCGACGATTTTGTATTGTTGTTGCAGATACGCCATGGCTCCGGCGCGGACATGGCCCGCGATTTCGGCCATACGGGGCGTGCCTTCAGGCGCTGCCTTCATACGGCGATAAAACCACGCGGCGAAACCAAGCGCGCACGCGGAAGCTACCGGAACAAACCAAAAGAGGGGGGAGTTCATGGCGATGTATTGGAAAAAACGGGGCAGGGGACCGGACCGGCGGATGCGTCACCCGGCCCCCGCCAGAAGCGGGAGACGGTGATACAAGAGCGGGGCGGTGGGGCGGGGCTCAGGCTCCCCAGGTGCTCAACGCGGAGCGCCACCACGGGTAGTGCTGGGTTTCCAAGGTTTCGCGATCGGGGAAGGGGAAGAAGCGGAAGCCCTCGCCAGCCTTGGCCACGTAGAAGCCGCGGTAGAGCGTGCGGAAGAGCACGTCCTGTTGCAGGTAGCGGATGACGGTCTTGGTGGGCTTGCCTACCTTGGTGCGCAGCTCGCGCAGACAGTCGCGCAGATGCTCCAAGTTGTAGTAGGGCAGATCATCGATGTTCTCGGCCTCGGGGTCGTCGGCGAGGCGTTGCAGATCGAGCTCGGCGTAAACGAGCGTGGGCACGGAGACGCGTTGGGCGGGGTCGGTGATCTGCTTGCCGAATTGGCGCGGGCCGAGGGTGCTCACCACACGCGGGGTGATGGGGGCAAACTCCTGGTAGAGATGGAAGCGAGGTCCCTCGACGCGGAAGTAGTCGGCGGGCGAGAGCTCGAGCACGCGACCGTCATTGGTGACGAGGTAGAGGGCTTCGAGGGCTTCGAGCGGGGTGGTCTCAAGGACGCGGTAAATGGAGAGGTAGGCGGAGTGACGAGGGTTCGCGGTGTCGCCACGTTCGAGGTCGGGCGAAACGTCCAACTCGGCCAGTTTAGCGGCGGAGTAATCGTCCGAGAGTCGGAAGAAAATCGCCTGCCCGCGCGCTCGCTTGCGGGAGCCGGTGGCGAGATACGCGCCGAAGGTGGCGGGATCCAAATGAGACGCGACAAGTGCCTCCGGAAGGAGCGACAAGTAGAGGTGGGGTTTCATGATGGGGCGCGGGGTAGTGCGAACCCTAGCATATTAAAAAAACTAACTCTGTGCTGCGCACGATTTGACGCGAGCTAATCACTCGTTGTGGAAATCCGAGTTTGAGCGCCGCCTGAATTATGGTGGCAAAACTTGAGGCGGGGGTGAGCAAAGTCTTGCCAGATAGATAGAAGCACCTGTTCTGTGGGGCAGGGTGATATCTGGCCGATCCAACCCTGTGTGAAGACAAGTTATGATCTGCGACGCGTTGGAAGGCCGGAACGGTGCAGCCGCCATCAGGTGGATGGAGGTGCATTTCGGGCGGAAACCGAGGCGGGGATACGAACGTAATCCCAGCGCAGATTGCCCCCCTTAACCTCCTGCCGTTTACCCCTATGAAGCTGTTACCCCTCCAACGATTTGTCCGGTTATTTGCGTGGTTCGAACTCCGTCGTCGGGCCAGGCCGGCGGTCGGAATGAGCGTTGGCGGAAAAGCCGCGCTGGCAGCGGTAGTGTGGTGGCTGGGGGCGGGGGTGGCGGAGGCCAAGAATGACTGGGATCCGATCGACCCGGCGGAGTGGAGTCGCACTCAGTCGGAGATCGATCCGGAGGCGCACGCAGAGGTCATTCTCAAGCGGATCTCCTACGGGAACCCGAATCGGGAGTCTTACTTTCGGGTGCGCATTTATGACGAAAAAGGCGTGGAGGAGTATGCGAAGATCGAGTTGGAGCATCGGACCGGTGGGCGCGTGCGGGATCTGGAAGCGCGCACGATCAAGCCGGACGGCACCGTGCTGACGTTGGAGAAGGATGACATCTTTAAGCAGGAGACGGTGAAAGCCCGCGGGGTGCGGGTCACCACGACGTCCTTTGCGCCGCCGGGCCTCGAACCCGGCGTGATCATCGAATACCGCTACGAGGTTTACAACGGTGGTGCTGGTTACGTGAACCTGCTCACCTTTCAGGAGTCACGGCCGGTGCGGCGCTGTGAGTATGAAGTGCGGATTCCCCCGGTGGGTGGATATCTGCGGGCCTTGTTCATGAATCGCGCGAAGGAGCCGGTGAAGCCCGACAGTCGCAACCGCTACAACTTCGTGATGGAGAATCTGCCGGCTTTGGCGGAGGAGCGGTTTGCGCCGGATTTTGAGGGGCTCGGCGCCGCGGTGCTCCTCTACGTGAGCTACAGTGCAGGAGAGGACAAGGACGAGTATTGGCGCAAAGCGAGTGGTGTGTTGGCCAAGGAGACGCGAGCGGTCACGCGCACGAGTAAACGGCTGCTGCGGGATGAACTGGCGCGAATTTTAGATGGTAGTGAAGATGCCGAAGCGAAGTTGCGGAAGCTCCACGATTATTGTCGGTCGGAGTTCATCAACCTCAACCGGGAGTCGCCCGAAGCGGTCGCGGCGCAGGCGGATAATCCACCGGAAATTGATGCGGTGAAGGATGTATTGAAACACCGCATGGGCGATGATCAGTGGATCAATCGGACGTTCGTGGCGCTGGCGGTGGCGGCGGGTTTGGATGCGCGGGTGGCAAAGGTTGCCGATCGGCAGACGTTCCCGATGAACCGCAATATTACCGAGCTCTATTTTATCACCCGTGAGGTGGCGGCGGTGAAGATGGCCCACGGGTGGCTGTTGACCGATCCCGGCGCGACCTACCTGCCGGTGACGATGCTGGCTCCGGATTATACCTACGCGATGACGTGTATTGGCGATGCCAAGCAGGAGGTGACGGTGAATTCTCCTGGCACCAGTCCCAAGCTGTCCAGCCGCCGCCGGGTGGCGCATTTCGAGCTGCAGAGCAACGGCGACCTGGAGGGCACGGTGGAGGAGCATCTCAGCGGCTACTGGGCATTGGCGTGGCGACAGAATCGCGACGAGGATTCGGCCGAGGAGGATCGCACGTCGAAGGAGGAGTGGTTGCGCGAGAGTCTGAGCGATGCGGAGGTGACGGAATATGAAGCGGAGAACAAATATGCGGTCCTGCAACCGCTGGTGGTTCGCTACCACCTGAAGGTGCCCGCGTTTGCGGAGCGCACCGGGTCGCGGTTGTTTTTCTCCCCCGCCGTGTTTCAACGCGGACAGGATCCGATCTTCGAAGCCGAAACGCGGGAGAACCGAATCGTGTTTCCCTATCTTTGGAGCGAGGTGGACGAGATCACGATCACGTATCCGGAGGACTTTAAGTTGGAGGAACCGTCCGCCCCTTCGCCGGTTGATTTTGGCCGGATGGGGGCCTTCGAAGTGCGGTTGCAGGTGAATCCTAAAACGCGGGAAATCCAGCTGACCCGGCTGTGGGCGCTGGGGGAGCTGGCGCATGAATCCTCCCGCTATCCGTATCTCAAAGGCCTCTTCGAGGCCCGGCAGGAAGCCGACAATCATACGCTGACGTTGCGGCGTCAGCGGAAATAGGCGGCACCGCCTCCACCCGACTCGAACTACCCGCCATGAGCAAAATGGAGATGAAGAGACGGCCGACCCATCCGCTGCTGCCGCGATGGACGATGGGAACCCTGATGATGCTGTTGTTGGCGCTCCCTCTCTGGGCGCGACCGAAGGCGCCGGATTGGATGGTGGCGGCGAGCAAGCTGCCGGTGAACGTCGAGACCGGCGATGCGACCGCGGTCGTATTGTGGGACGAGGGGCAGGTGGAGATCGAGCGCACGGGCCGGGTGAATCACCACACGCGCTGGGTGATCCGCTTGTTGGCCGATGAAGGGCGCGATCACGCTACCGCGCTGGCGAGTTATGTGGATGGGGCCGGCAAGGTGAGCTCGATCGAGGCGTGGCTGTTGAGTCCGGACGGCACGGTGCGCGAATACGGCAAGAAGCAGCGCGTGGATGTGGCGGCCCACACCAACGCGTTGGAGCTGTATGGGGAAAGTCGATACGCGGTCCTGGCGGGCGCGTCGGATGTAGCCCGCGAGGGGGATGTCTTCGCCTACGAGATCAAATGGCGCGACGAGACGGACTGGGCGGAGTTGGGCTGGACGTTTCGCAGTGAGTTGCCGGTGGTGCATTCGCGGCTGGCGGTGACGCTGCCCGACGGCTGGGACCTGCGGACAAAGTTTTACAACCACCCCGGAGTGACGACGGAGCGATCGGGGCAAACCTACGCGTGGACCCTGCGGGATTTGCCGGCGGTGGAGGACGAGGCGTGGCGCCCGCGGGTGGCCGCGAGCAGCATCGGGATGAGCGTGGCTTTCATCGCACCCGCGAACGAAACGCGCACCCGCAACATGATCGGCGTGGAGACGTGGCCGGAGTTGGTGGGGTATTTCGCTGCGGACTACGCGCAGGCATCGACGCCGGATGCCGCGGTGCAACAACTCGTCGATGAAACCCTGGCGGGAGCGACGGATAATTGGGAACGCATACAACGGCTCTGTCGTCTGGCGCAGGACGTGCGCTACATTTCGGTCGCCTTGGACATGGGGCGTTCCGGGGGCTATCGACCCCGGGCGGCAGCGGAGGTGCAGCGAGTGGGTTACGGCGATTGCAAGGACAAGTCGGTTTACCTGCGGGCCTTGTTGCGGGCGGCGGGACTGGAGGGACGGGAGTTGTTGGTCAGCTCTCAGGCCCGTTATGAAATCGATGAAGCGTGGGTGTCCCCGTCGTGGTTTAATCACTGCGTGCTGACGATTCCGCTGGATGAGTCTGCGCCGGCCGAGGTGGCCAGCTTTACCGGGCCGCAGGGACGGCGTTGGTTGGTGTTTGATCCCACCGATGAGTTCACGCCGCCGGGGCAATTGGACGTGGAGGGGCTTTCGGCGCAGGGGCTGTGGTTCGCGGCGGACGAGGGCGGCATTATCCAGCTGCCACCCCTGAACCCGGCGCGTTCGGTGATCGAGCGGGACACGCAGGTTACCCTAACCACCGACGGCACCGCCACGGGCACCATGCAGGTGACTTATCGCGGCGATGATGCCGGGCCGATGCGAGCTTGGGCACGGCGGACGACGGACGACGAACGGCGCAGGGGTTTGCGCAACTGGTTCAGCGACCGATGGACCGCGCCCACGGTGAATCGCTTGGAGGTAAAGGATGCCTTTGCGGAGGATGCGTTGACGCTGGACCTGGAGTTCGAGGGCGAGGGTTACGCCCGACTCATGCGCAACGTCTTGTATGTTTTCAGTCCGGTGATGTTGCCGACGGATTTGCCGCGATTCCAAGCCGCGGAGGAACGGGTGAATCCGATTTGGCTCCAGGCGGGACGCACGGTGGAGCGCACGACCTTTGTCCTGCCGGAGGGTTACATCATCGATGAGGCGCCGGAGGACGAGGCGGTGGAAACAGAGTTTGGGCGCTACGTTTTTAAGACCAGCTACGACGAGACGTCGCACCAGGTGCTGGTCGAACGAGAGCTCGAGTGGCGCTCCGGGCGTTGGGCGCCGGACTTGGCGGAGCAGGTCGAAGACTTCGTGGATCGGGTGCGCGTGACCGAACAAACGCCGTTTGTGCTGGAACGGGATTGAGCCGTAGCAGCGTTTGAGCCGGAGGCGAAAGCGTGGGGCGCCTTACGGTTCCACCACGGTGAGGTGTTGGTTGATGGCGAGGCCGCGCAGTTCCTGACGTTGGCCGGAGGGCCAGGTGATGACGAGGCGGCGCACGCGGGTATCTTCGCTGAGGCCGAAGGTCAGGTCGTCGGTGGATTGGGCGAGGTAGCCCAGCTGCGGCGCGACGGTGCGCACGGTGACGAAGCGCGGGGTGTGCAGCTCCACGCGGGCGCCGTAGGCGGCGGGGTGGGTGCGGGTGGCGCGCAAGGTGAGGCGCAGCCAGGGAGCGTTGGTTCGCAGGTCGTTGCGCAGGTAAACGGCGGGGCCTTGGTTTTGGGCGATGACGAGGTCGAGGTCGCCGTCGTCGTCGAAATCGGCCGTGGCGGTGCCGCGGGCGGTGAAGGGAGTGGGGAGGCCGGTGAGCTCGATCGTGGGCGCGGCCTGCCAGGTGTCCTGCTCGCGCCAATACAGAGTGGGGTGAGAGGCGAAGGGCGCATCGGTTTCGATGCGGGCGAGGTCGGGCTCCATGAAGCCGTGGGCGGCAAACACGTCGCGATGGCCGTCGAGGTCGTAGTCGAGCGCGGTCCAGCCGGCCTTGGCGATCAGGTCGATCTCATTGCCGGGCGCGAGCGTGTGGCGCTCCGGTTGCAGGGTGGGGAGAATGTGGGCGATGTCGTTGTCCTGATTGACGGTCGGCAAGGGCAGGGTGGCGGCGGCGGCGAGACTGGCGGAAAGGCCCTCGCGGCGGATGGTTTCGGCGGAGACCCAGGGCGCGAAGCCCCCGGTGGGCGTGTTGAGAAAGAGCACGGGATCGCCGGTGTGAAAATGGAGGAGGAGGTCGAGGTGACCGTCGTGGTCGGCATCGAGCGGCGTGAGGGCGATGGCTTTGGCGCGAGGGAAACCCGTGAGCGGATCGATCGGTTGCAGGCCGGCGTGATCGCGCTGCTCGGTGAAGGTGCCGTCACCATTGTTTCGATACACGGTGGGAAAGACGTCGAGGAAGCCGACGGGGGTGCCGTAGGAACGGCCGACGCGGGCGAAGTTGATGGCGGCGGCGAGGCCGGCTTCGGGGAACCAGCGCAGGTAGTGGGAGACGATAAGGTCGAGTTGGCCGTCGCGGTCGATGTCGAGCCAAGCGGCGCCGGTGCTCCAGTCGGTATCGAGACCGGCGACGCCAGCGGTGGTGGTGGTTTCGGTGAAGGTGCCGTCGCCGTTGTTGCGCAGGAGGCGGTTGGGGCCGATGCAGGTGACGAAGAGGTCGGTGTCGCCATCGGCGTCGTAGTCACCGGCGACGGCGGCCATGGCGTTCATGACGAGGTCGAGTCCGGCGGCGGCGGTGACGTCGGCGAACTGGCCGGTGCCGTCGTTGAGGTAGAGGTGGCTGGTGGCAGGGGTTTGCCAGGCGTGATCGGACCACGGCCACGGAGCGCCGTTGACGAAGAAGATGTCGGCATGGCGGTCGCCGTTGGCGTCAAAGACCGTGACGCCGCCGCCCATGCTGGTGGGCGCGGGTTCGGTGCCGTGGCGGTGGGTAAAATCGATGCCGACGGCGGCGGTCGCGGCGGTGAAGCGGACGTTGGGGGCGGGGCGGCGCGGTTCGTCTTCGTTGGGGAAGAGCCACGCGAAGGCGACGTTGAGCGCGATGGAGGCGATGATGAGGGGCACCAGCACCGGCAGCAGCGGCGGAACCGCGGCGCGGGTCGGGGAAACGGGACTGTGGGCGTGGGTGGGCACTGGGTGAAACCGCGAGGAATGCGAAGAGACGTGAAGAAGTGGATGGGGGCAACGCTGGACCCGATGGATGGATTTTAGCTGGTGACTTTCTGCGCAGGCGTTGGAGTGACTGCACGCGTCGGCGCGTTGTTCGCGGTTATGTCTTCTTCTGCCCCTTCCCGTCCCTGGCTTCGCTACAGCGGTGTGTTGCTGCTGTGGACCTTGGTGGGCTTGGCGTTTGCGAGTCAGTTTTACCTGTCGAGCTCGTTGATCGGACGTTCGGTGTCGTGGGGCGAGGCGATCAGTTATTCGTTGGGCGACTGGTATGTGTGGGCGGTGTTGTCGGTGCCGATTCTGTTGCTGGCGCGGAAGTTTCCGCCGGACGAAGCGCGGCCGCTGCGGGTGGGTTTGATACATCTGGGGGCGGCGTTGGTGATCTCGCTGCTTTATGTGGTGCTGCGCTCGATGGTGGGGCTGGTGCACGGGTGGTTGATCGATGAGCCGCTGACGTTTCTGGAGGTGTTTCGGCCGCTGCTGGTGAAGACCTTTCCGTTTAATTTGCTGGTTTATGGCGTGGTGTTTTCGGCCAGTCACGCGCTCGACTATTACCGCAAATACCACGAGCGCACGGTGCATGCGCTGGAGTTGGAGAAGCATCTGGCGGAGGCGCGGTTGCAGGCGCTGTTGCGGCAGCTGAAGCCGCACTTCCTCTTCAATACTCTGAACGGCATCGCGTCGCTGATGCACAGCGATGTAGACGCGGCGGACGCGATGCTCGTGCGCCTGAGTGAGCTGTTGCGACTGACGATGAACCAGTCGGGTCAGCCGTTGACGCGGTTGGCGGACGAAGTCGCGTTTGTGCAGAAGTATTTGGATATCGAACGTATCCGCTTTCGCGATCGGTTCACGGTGGAGGTGCAGGTGGATCCGGCGGTGCGGGAATGGCGGGTGCCGAGCCTGCTGCTGCAACCACTGGTGGAGAATGCGATCAAGCACGGCCTGGAACCGCGCACCGAAGGCGGGCGGATTCTGGTGATGGCGGCGCCCACGGGCGAGGAGCTGGAGATAACGGTGGAGGACAATGGGGTGGGCATGCCGCCGGGGGGCTTCACGCGCGAAGGTATCGGTGTGGGCAATACGCGGGCGCGGCTGGCGGAGCTTTACGGCGAGGCGCATGCCTTTGCGTTGGAGCCGGCGGAAGGCGGCGGCTTGTGCGTGCGGATACGCTTGCCACGGGAGCCGCGCCAAGAGGAGGCGGCTTGAGGTGAGGCGAGTCTGCGTCGGACTACTCTGCTGGGTCGGAGGGCTCGCGGCCGAGCCGCCGCCAAGCGAGGCGGAATGGTCGGAGCGTTGGGCGAAGGACGCGGTGGCGGCGGAAGCATGGCTGCGGGAGCCGGGCGAACAGGCGGCGGAGCCGACGGAGTGGGCCGCGTGGGCGGGGTTTTTGGCGGAGCGAGCGAGCGACGCCGATGCGCGGGGGCACTTCGAATTGGAGCTGGGACTGGCGCAGCGTGCGCTCTCATTGGCGGAGCGAATCGAGAGTGATCAGCTCGCGGCGCGGGCGCGTAACGGCATCGGATTGGCGCAGTGGGGATTGGGCGACTATCCGGCGGCGGTGGCGTCGTTTTCGCCGGCCTTGGAGACCTTTGCGGCGCATGAGGATTGGACCTGGGCGGCGGGGGCGGCGTCGAATCTGGGCGCGGTGTTCCATGACTCGGGCGAGCGGGATTTGGCGGTGGAGTATTATCAGCGTGCGCTGGACTACGATCGCTTGGGAGAGTCGCCGCCGGCCTACGTGGCGGAGACGTTGGGGAACCTGGCGGTGGTGTGGTTCGACCTCGGTGATGCCGCGCGGGCGGAGGAGCTGGAGCGGGAAGCGCTGGCCATGCGTATCGAGGCGGAGGATACGGTGGGGCAGGCAATGAGTTACAACAACCTTGGCGACCGGGCGCTGCGGTCAGGCGACGTGGCGGGGGCGCGGCGGCACATCGAAGAGGCGGTGGCACTGGCGAGTGAAGCGGACAACGCCTACTTGCAGGCGGGGCTCCAGATGATGCTGGCGGCGGTGCAGGCGCGGGGCGGCGAACTGGCGGAGGCGCGACGGAATTACGAGGGGGCGATGGCGGCGTTTGTCGAGGTGGGGGCGGTGGCGGAGCGAGCGAGTTTTGCCGGCACGTTTGGGGAAGCTTTGGCGGCAGTGCCGGGGCAGGAAGCGTGGGCATTGGAGGTATTAAGCGACAGTGTGGCGGAGTTGGAGGCGCAGGGGCGGCGTGATACCTTGGAGGAAAAATATGGGCAGCTGATCGAGCTGCATCGCCGTCTGGGGCAGGACGAGCAGGCGTGGACGGCGGCGGCGAAACGCGAGGCCTATCGGCGGGAGTGGAATGAAGAGCGGATGCGGCAGCGGGCGCAGTTTTTGAATGTGTTGTTCGCGGTGGAGAAGAAGGACCGCGAGCTGGAGCGTCTGGAGTTGGCCGAGGCGCAGGCGGCGGCGGAGGCAGCGCGGGCGCGCGCGCTGCGCAATGGATGGGCGGGGGCGGCGGCGGTGGTGTTGGTCGTCGGATTGATGGTCGCGTGGCGCTATGTGTCGGTGCGGCGGGCGAACCGGCAGATCGAAGCGGCCAACCGGGAGTTGGCGCAGGCGAATGCCGACAAGGACACGTTTATGGGCATCGCGACGCATGACCTGAAAGCGCCGCTGGCGGTGGTGCGTTTTGGGCTGGGCATGTTGCGCGATCAATGGGGGCCGCGGTTGGATGAAGGCGGGCGCACCTTGCTGGCGGACAGTGAACGGGCGGCGGGTCGATCAGTGGAGATGATCAACGCGTTTCTGGATGCCCAGCTCGGGCGGCAGGGGGGCGAGAAGACGCGTTTGCGACCGGCGGAGGTGGTGGCGCGGGTGGTGACGGATGTGATGCCGGTGGCGGCGGCCAAAGGCGTGGTGGTCGAGCAGGAGGTGGCGGCGGCCGAAGAGATCGTGACGGATGCGCTGCGCTTGGAGCGGGTGTTGAGCAACGTGGTGCACAACGCGGTGAAGTTTTGCCGGGAAGGCGGGTTGGTGGAGATCGCCGCGAGCAGCGATGCGGCGGGGTGGACGCTGCGGGTGCGCGACGAAGGGGCGGGGTTTGGCCAAGCGCAGGCGAGCGGCGCGGCGAATGCGGTCGGGCACCAAACGGGGCTGCGCTTTTCGATGCAGTTGGCGGCGACGCTGGGCGGACGCCTGGAAGTGGGCAACCGAACGGATCGGTCGGGAGCGGAGGTGCGGCTCAGTTTACCCAAGTTGCCCGCGAACCAGCGGGTTGAAGCATAGGGTGGCAAAAGAACCACAATTCATGCGCTGCGGTTTTGATGTTATTTCATTGGCACTTGTGCGCAAAATCAGCGGCACCGATGACGGCAATGCGCATACTGATTGTGGATGACGAACCGTTGGCGCGAGAACGACTCCGCCGACTGGTGGAGCGTGAATCCGAAATGGAAATTGTGGGTGAGTGTGGCAGCGGGACGGACGCGATCACCCGCTTGGCCGACGGCGACGTGGACATCCTCTTCATCGATATGGAAATGCCCGGAGCCAACGGCTTGGAGGTGTTGGCCAAGTTGCCGCCGAACAACCGTCCGGCCGTGGTATTCGCGACGGCGCACGAGAGTTTTGCGCTCGATGCCTTTGAAGTGCAGGCGGTCGACTACCTGCTGAAGCCTTTTGATCGGGAACGTTTTCAGGTCGCGCTCGAGCGGGCGCGGACATGGCGGGAGAAGAATACCGGGCCCAAAACCAATGGCAGTGAGACTCGCGAGCCGGAGCGTCTGACCTTCAAGGTTGACGGGCGTCTGGTGCTGCTCTCACCGCGCGAGATCGACTGGGTGGAGGCGGCGGACAACTACGTCGTGTTGCACACGGCTGCCGGTCCGCGTCACATGGTGCGTGATACGATGGCGGCGATGGAGAAACGCCTCGGCAAAGAACTGTTTTTGCGCGCCAACCGCTCGGCGCTGGTGCGTTTGGACGAGATCAATGAAGTGCGGCCCAACTCCCATGGCGACTACACGCTGGTGTTGCGCAAAGGGGTGGAGTTGCCGTTGAGCCGCAGCCTGCGCGGCAAGCTCGACACTCTGTTCACCCGCTGAGGCGGAGGGGGGCGGAGGCGAAAGCGTGGCCCGACGGCGGCCACGTTGTCGCTGAGCTCCAACGCGGCTACGGCGGAGGGGTCTACGCGCGGCGAAGCTGATGAGTCGGTGCGACAGCCTCGCCCCTAGATCGTCCAGTCCCAGGCTTCGTGGTCGGGGTTGGTGCGGGAGGCCTTGCGATCGTTCTGGTTACGCACGACGGAAGTGCGATCGCCCTCGTAATATACGATGCTTTCGGCGGGCACGGACTTCATGAGCCACACATTGGAACCGATGATGGAGCCGCGGCCCACGACGGTTTTGCCGCCGAGGACGGTCGCACTTGGGTAGATGGTCACGTGGTCCTCGATGTCGGGGTGACGTTTGACGCCCTTGATGGGGTTGCCGTCTTCATCGAGTTCGAACGACTTCGCGCCGAGGGTCACGTTTTGGTAGATCTTCACGTGGTTGCCGATGCGGGTGGTTTCGCCGACGACGACGCCGGTGCAGTGGTCGATGAAGAAGTGGGTGCCGATCGTCGCCCCCGGGTGGAGGTCGGTGCCGGTGCGCTCGTGGGCATACTCGGTGAGCATGCGGGGGATGAGCGGGACCTGGAGTTTGTAGAGCTCGTGGGCGAAGCGCTGAATCGAGATGACGAGCACGCACGGGTAGGCGAGGATGATCTCCTCCACGCTGCGGGCGGCGGGGTCTCCCTCGTAGGCGGCCTGCACATCGGTGCGGCAGATTTGGCGCAGCATCGGGAGTTTGAGCAGGATTTCGCTGGCGAGCTCGCTGGCGCGTGCGGCGGGCGCGGTGTGGCCGGCAAAGCTCAAGGCTTTGGCGATTTCCTCCTCTAGACGGGCGCAGACGTTTTTCAGACGCTCGGCGGTGATTTTCGGCACATCTTCCGTGGCGAGGGGCTTCGATTCGAAGAAGCCGGGGAAGAGCAGGTGCATGATCTCGGCCGCGAGCCAATTGATGGACTGATCCGACGGCAAGTTACTGCCGTTGATGTGGTTAATGCCTCCCAGAGTCTGGTAGGACTCAAGCAGGGCGCGCTGGATGGCGTCGATCGTCATGGGCTTCGAGAGTAAGGCTAGATGCGCAGCGAGCGGCTGGCATTCCAAGGGAATTGAGAAAATACATTTCGGGGCTTTACAAGAAAGGGAGCATCTTTCTTAGTCCGCCTTCCCCTCTTCAAACCTGCTCAGGTGGTGGAATTGGTAGACACGCACGCTTGAGGGGCGTGTGCCGAAAGGTGTAAGGGTTCGAGTCCCTTCCTGAGCACCATTTTTAAACCCGCACATTGCGGGTTTTTTTGTGTCCGGTTGCGGCCGAGGCGGTCGCTGCTACACCTAAATGGATGGGGATGTAGCCGCGGGCGTGTCGCCCGCATGGCGGTTGAAGGGGCATAGGGTGAGTGGCAGCGGGCCGACAGGGCGCTGACGTCGCCTGGAGGTCGACGTCCACCTTTTTTGCGCTGAGGTGGACGTGGGCGTCCTCGACCGCGTTTGCGGCGGAGGGGCTTGGCGACTCTGCGCTTCCTTCGCGGATTCCCCGCCGATTTCCCTAAGGTCAGCGCAGGACGTCGAAGCTGCGGCCGCGGAGCGGGAAGATGGGTTCGCCGAGGCGGTCGGAGCTGATCTTTTCGAAGTGCAGGCCGACGAGGAAGTCGTTCACAAGGAACTGCAAAAACTCCCGCTTGGCGACCACCAGGCATTTGGCGGGGGTGCGCACTTTGACGGTGGCGGTGGCCGTGCTGTTTTGCAGGGCGCTGATCTCACCAAAAAAGTCTCCGGCTTTGAGGCGGGCGACTTCGGTTTTGTTCTTCTGCACGGAGAGTTCCCCTTCGTAGAGCAGGAAGAAATACTGGTTGTCGTCGTGTGCACGGATGAGGGTCTGGCCGACCTCGAAGGACTGCATGAGCGCGCGGCGGGCGAAGGCGAACATGGCCTGCGGGCTCCATGTAGCGGAAAGTTCGATACGATGGAGGAAGGCGACCTTTTGCAGAATCTCCTCCACTTGGGTGCGATTGAGGCGGGAGAGCACGAGGTCCTCGAAGGTCTGGCGGTGCAGCGCGAGCAGGATGCAGGGGCTGAGGGCGCGCACGGAGCGGGTGCGCACGCCGGTCTCCAGGAGGGCGCGTTCGCCGAACACGTCACCGCGCTCAAGCGTAGCCACCCATTCCGGGCGGCCGGCGGGGGTGTCGCGCAGGACTTCCACCCGACCGCTGTGCACGAGGAAGATTTCTTCGCCGGGATCCCCTTCCTTCACGATCATAGCGCCGCGTTTGTATTCACGGGGGGCGGCAGCTTCGGCGATACGAGCGCGTTCGTCGCGGCCAAAGCCCTTGAAGAGTAGGGAGGAAGAAATGGTTTCCTGCAGCGCCTCAGCGGAGAGGGGCACGGATTTGGGTGGCAGGGATTTGTTGATCCACGTGGTGATGCGATGCAGCGCGGAATGGGCAATCAGCCACACGGCGGTGCCGATCGAGCCGACGACCATGAAGCCGAGCAGGGCCAGCATGGCCAGCGCAGTGAAATGCAGGCCGCCGGAGGATTGGTAGTTTTGCCAGAGTTCGAGGGCGTTGGCACGCAGGGGCAGAGAGCCGGCGAGCAGCACGAGGAGCAGCCAACCCGCCGTCATGCCCAGGTGGAGATTCAGAAACTTGAGGTCGGTGTGCTTGAGGCGGGTGCGCAAGGCGAACCAGCGGTTGCGGTTGGGTTCGAAGATGAAGGACCTGAACGCGTCCAAGGACGGTTTTCCGTAGCGGGCGTGCAGCAGGGTGAGGCCAGGCGACCACCAGAAGGGCGACAGCTGGTAGATGAAGGCACAGAAGAGTAGGAAGGAGATGCCCGGGTGCAGGAAGGGCACGATGCCCATGGCGACGAGGAGCGGAGCGATGCGCGCGAGGGCGACATTTACGACGGTCTCACGGCCGCCCATGACGGCGTCGTGCAGGTCGGCGTTCCAGCGCGGGAAAAGGGTGCGGAAGCGCCAGCCAGGGTGGTAGATCTCCGATTCTTCATCACGAGCGACGCAGGCGGAGAGGAAGTAACCCGAGCTGGCCGCCACGCAGGCGATCAGCCAACCCACCAGCAGCTCCCACCAGGCGGTGGGCAGGGCGAAGGGTTGCAGGACCATGGAAACCACCGCGCCGACGGCGGCCACGATGACCATGGGGCGCACCTTGCGGCCGGAGGCGCGATGGGTCCAATCCTCGGCCGGCACTTCAGCTGGGGCCGGTTCACCGACGGCCTGGAGGATGCCGCGTTCGTAGGCCTTGATGATGATCTCGTAGAACTCGCGCAGCGGAATGCAGCGACGGTCGGAGATGAGTTCGAAGAGGACTTGCGGGACGGTGGCGGTGCGATCGGCGAAGGCTTTAAGCACCTTCCACTGGGCGGGCGTGAGAGCGAGATAGGTGCGGGCGGGCGTGTATTTCACCACCACATGTTCCTCGTCGTAGACCGTCGCCCGGATGTCTTTGGCCAAAGAAAGAGAGACGACGGAAAGCAGCTCGGACTGGTCCGGCTTGGGCAGCGGTTGCGGCGGGGGGATATAGTTCGGCTGTGTTTTGGATTCCATGAAGCCGGGGGGACGGGGGTAACGACGGGCAGATGCCAAGGGAATCTGGCGCTTCACGCAAGCGTCTGGCATTGGGCAAGTCGCGTTGGGCAAGCATCTTTGCGGAGAGTGACTGCTCGTCATCGGCGCGATGGGCAGGACACTTAAGTGGCCGAACCGTGCGGAAGAAGTGCGCGAAATACAGTCGTGCTGGTGGTCGGCGAGCCCACGGAATCGTGCTTGCGTGTCCAGAGGGGCCGTGGACACTGCGCCCTGAGCCTTCGTGCTCAACTGCCGACACTTATCAAACAACTACCCGACTAGCACGGGCGCCCGCCCGTTTTCGCATGGACGACAAGCCAACGAACGAAGAACCGAAGAAGGACTTCAACAAGCTCGATCTGAGCCAGCTTGAAAGCTTCAGCTTCGGCACGCAATGGACCCAAGACAAAGCCGAGAAAGGCGGCGGACCGCGTGGTCGTGATGACCGCCCGCGCCGCGAAGGCGGACCGCGCGAACCGCGCAAGGATCGCCGCGGCTTCAAGCGCCCGGCCGGTGCTCCGTCCGGAGGTGGCTTTGAAGGTCGCGGTGAGCGCGGCGATCGTCCCGCTGGCGGCGGTCGTGGTGAGCGCCCGGGCGGCGAAGGTCGTGGTGGGGAACGCCGTGGCGGCGGTGGTCGCGGCGGCGAAGGTCGTGGTGGCGAAGGCCGCGGTGGTCGCGGAGGTTTCCGCGGTGATCGTCGTCGGGGCGGTCCTGGTGGCCCGGGTGGTCCGGCGATGCCGCCGGCTCCCTACGTGAGCCCGTATTTTGATGTGACGTTTTACCCGGAGGACGTGAGCTTTGCCGCGCTGTCGAAGACGATCCGCGCGTCGTGCCGCACCTTCGAGTTGTTCGACATCGCGAAGACCGTGATCGGCAAGAACGATCGCTTCGTGGTCGTGCTCGAGCGCAAGCCGGCTGCCAAAGGAGCCGAGCCCGCGGAGAAGCGTCCGTTCTACGTGTCGCTGCCGGATGGGATGCCGTTTGAGTCCGAGGATGCTGCGATCAACCACATCATGCAGCACCATGTGGAAAAGTTCTTCCGCGCGGAGCAGGTCGAGGTGGACCCGCCGAAGGGCAGCTTCCAAGTGATCAACCGCTGCGGTGTCACGGGCGAGTTGCTTGGCCCGCCGAACTACCACCTCTACAGCCAGATTTGCCAACAGCATCACGCCAGCCGGCTCAGCCGCATGCCGTTTGAGACCTTCCGCAATCGCATCGAATCGGTGCGCGAGCAGGAAGTCGTCGACGCTTGGCTGGAGATGATGAAGAAGGTCACCCGCTACACGTGGGCGCTCGACGGTGCCCCGAAGCCCGCGGAAACGCCGGCCGCCCCGACCGCTCCTGCCGCCGAAGCCGCGCCGGAAGCGGCTGAGGCCCCGGCTCCCGAAGGCGAGGCGACGGAAGCTCCGGCCGCCGAGGAGAGTGCCGTGTCCGAGGCCGCCGCTCCGGCTGCGCCTGCCGCGCCGAGCTTCGACAGCCTTACTGAAGCCAAGGTCTACCTGCTCAGCCACGCCCGCGACAAAGCGGTGCGCACCTACGAGCATGGCCGTTTCCACGGCAACATCATCGAGAAGATGCCGGACGGTGAAATCAAACGGGCCGTGGTCGGCGCGTTGGAGCGCCAACAACGCTTCCCGCTCGACACCGCCAACGCGTTGCGCGGTCGCCTGCGCCGGGAAGGATTCACGATCTTCAAGAAGGGCTCCAAGGGCATCAGCTACGTTTGCGCGGTGAAGCGGAAGTTCCGCGTGCCGGGTCAGACCTTTGCCGATTCGATCGACGAGCTGATCAACTTCATCGAGACGCACTCGATGGTGAAGGTGAGCGAGTTGCCGGACAAGTTCCTCGGGCTCACGCCGGTAGCGGAAGCGACCGCAGCCCCGGTTGCGCCGGAAGCCCCGGCCGCCGCGCCCGCGACTGAAACCACGCCGCCGGAAGAGCCGGCTGCAGCAGAGGAGACCGCAGCCGAAGCTGAGACGCCGGCCCCCGAGGCGGCTGCTCCCGCCGCTGCGGAAGCTCCGGCTCCGGCCGCGACTGGCACGACTTCTCCCTTTGCTCCAGATGACCAGCCGAAGATCAAGCGCATGCAGCTCGATCTGCGTTGGCTGGTGACCGAAGGTTACGTGACCGAGTTCATTGACGGCAGCCTCTTTGCCGCGCCGCCGATGCCGGAAGCGAAACCGAAGCCCCAGGCGGAACCGGCGAAAGCGACCAAGCCCGCTGCTGCTGCAGAAGCTGCTGCGGACGTGGATGAGTCCGAAGCCGAGACCGAGCCTGAGGCAGTCCCGGATGAGCCTGCCGCCGCACCGGAAACGGAATCCGAACCGGAAGCGGAGAAGAAGGCAGCGGAAGCCGCTCCGGCTGAACCGGCTCCGACTCCGACCGCGGAGGAACCGGCCGCTGAGACGGCCGAACCGCCGGCGGAAACGGACGACGAAAAGAAGTCGGCCGAGTAAGGCACTTTTACGGGATGACCGCTCCATGTGGTCATCCCGTTTTTTTTGGGAGAGTGGGGAGTCGGGGGGACGAGCCGAAAGGCAACGTGCCGCTCGGCCGGTGCGTTTTAACGCAAAGACCGCAAAGACCGAGGGGCAGGAGGGAGCGGGCGTGTCGCCCGCGTTCGGTGGGGTGGGGCCGGACGGGCGTGTCGGCGGTCCCGCGCCCGCGTTACCGGAGGCGGAGGGTGTGGCGTTGGTCGGGCGTGATGCCGAGGTCGAGATGCCAGGTGTTGGTCGGGAGCCAGCCGGGGATGCGTTCGGGCCATTCGATGGCGGCGATCCAGGGGCTCACCAAAAAGTCTTCCAGCATGAGGGCTTCGACCTGGTCCTCGTTGTCGAGGCGGTAGGCGTCGAGGTGGAGCAGGCGGCGCGGCCCTTCTTCGTAGAGGGTGTAGAGGTTGAAGGTGGGGCTTGTCACCGGATCCTGGATACCGAGGCCGGCGGCGAGTCCCTGCACGAAGGTGGTTTTTCCGACGCCGAGGTCGCCGTGAAGGGCGAGCACCGTGTCGTCGGGCAACTCGCTGGCGAGCGCGGCCGCGGCGGCGCGGGTGGCGGCGGCGTCGCTGGTGGTGAGACCGGCGCGAAGTTCAGCGCAGATGTTCGAAGCCATGGACGGAGGCGAGATCGAGTTCGTCGGTATAAGGCGAACGGGCCCGACGTTTGACGAAGCGGCCGATGCAGGTGAGACGGCGCCGAAAGATTTCCCGCCACTCGGCGATGAAGGCGGCCGGATCGGCTTTGCCGCTAAGGGTGAAGAGCAGTTCGTAGTCTTCGCCGTCGGTGAGGGCGTGATGCAGCGGGCTGACGCCGCTGGTCGTGGCGAGTTTGCGGGCGGAGCGGCTGATCGGCAGTGCTTTGCCATCGAGGGCGGCGCGGCAGGCGTTCGGGGTGAGGGCGTGCACGTCTTTGGCGAGGCCGTCGCTCACGTCCATCATGGAGCGCACGTGCGGATGGCGGGCGAGCCATTGGCCCTCGGCGAGGCGCGGAGAAAATTTGTAATGCCAGCCGAGGCGACTGCCGCCGAGGGTGCCGGTGACGAAGATCCAATCGCCGGCCGCGGCGCCCTGGCGGGTGAGAGGGCGATCCTCGGGGGCCTCGCCGATAATGGTCATGGTGGCGATGAGACCGGAGGCATGGTGGGCAATATCCCCGCCGATGATCGGCACGCGGTGTTGGCGGGCGATGGTGGCAAGGCTGCGGTAAAACTCGCGCAACCAGTCGAGGCGCACCTGCTCGTTGAGGGCCAGTGCGATGACGGCGGCGCGGGGGCGACCGCCCATGGAAGCGATGTCGCTGAGGTTGCGGTTGAAGAGCTTCGCGCCGACCCCGCGGGCGGGCACGCTGTCGTCGAAGTGCTCCCCGTAGATGACCGGGTCGACTGTGATGAGTTGGTCGCGCATGGAGCCCGCCAGGACGGCACAATCGTCGCCGATGCCGCCGGGGGGGCGGGGGGAGGCGGTGCTTAACCAGCGGCGGATCTCACCGATCAGTTTGGCTTCGCCCAAACTGGTGACGGCGAGGCGGCGTTGGGTGGTGAAGGGGGACATGGGGCAAAGTCAGGTCAGAAGTCGACGCCGGCGATCAGCAGCAGGATGGTGTTCAGGTTAAACAACGCATGGGCGACGATCGGCACGGAGATACGGCCGGTGCGTTCGTAGGCGAGGGCGAAGACCACGCCGAGCAGAATGAGGGGCAGCGAGGCCACCAGGTTGCCGTGGAGGAGGCCGAAGATGGCGGCGGGCAAAACGAGGGCGACGGGACGGGGCAGACGCGTGCGCAGGTAACGGAATAGGCCGGCGCGGAAAATCACCTCTTCGGTCACGGGCGCGATGATGACGGCGAGGAAACTCATGCCGAGGAGCACGGGCAGGGATTGGCTCTCGGCAAAGACGTCGATCATGTCCTGCTTGTCCGTGCTGAGGCCGAGGCGATCGAGCAGGAAGATCCAGCCGATGTTGGTTGCGGTGAGCAGGGGAATGGCGGCCAGCAGTGTGACCGGGCCGGCGATCCACGGGGCGTGTTGTGGAGGCGAGGGCTGAGCGGGATCGAGCGGCGGCGGATCCACCGGCGCGGGTTCATCGATCGCGACCGGGGCGCGGGTGCGCACGATAACGAGTTGAGCCATCGCCGCGCCGGCGAGCATGCCGAGTTGGAAACCGGCGCCAAGAATCGGGAGTTCCTGCTCCTCGGAAAAGGGCAGTCCGGCGACGACGAGCGAGGCGACGATCTGACCGCCGACGGCGCCAAAGAGCACGACGAGCAGCGCGACGCCAAATTCAACGCCAGTCCACGGCAAGGGCGCGAGCGGACTGGGGCGACGCCATGCCTCGCGGCCCGCTTTGGTGAGGAAGAGTTTCACCAGAACCACCAAGCCGCAGAGCAGCAACAGCACTTGGATGCTGAGGCCCAGTTGGGCGGAGGGAGACAGGTTGTCGGTCGGCATGGTGTGGCTGAAGGCCTGCGATCACAGCAAGCGAGGCGGGAATGCCAACGTCGGAAATTACGCCAAAGGGATTGTTACGCGCGATCGAGGGGCCGCAGGGGAATGCGATGGGGGCATTGGCCGCTGGCCGTGACAAATTGGTCGTGGCAGCGGGGGCAATAGGCGCAGGCGGCGGCGGTGTGATGGCGCGGGGGCGCGAGCAGGGCGGCGGGGTCGATGCCGTGGGCCGTGAGGGCGGACTCGAGCAGGGGGAGGAAGGCAGCGCGGTGGTCGCGGGCGATGCGGCGCGGAAGGTCGTCGGCGTTGGCGGCGAGGGGCAGCGGGTGGTGCAGGTCGGCCAAAACCTGGAAGGCGTGTTCACGGCGCGCGGCGGGTGGCGCGAAAGCCAGAGACGCAGCGAGGGGATGGAGCGTGGGCCAAAGCCCTTCACCGACGAGCGCGCGGAGGTGAAAGGTGTGGGGTGGCATGAAGAGCGCCGCGGAGAAAAGTTTGCCGGGAGCGGCGCCGCCGTGGCGTTGCAGGCGTTTGGCGGCGGACCAGGCGGTGGCGATGGCGCCGAGTTGCAGGAGGAGCGCATAACCCAGAATCCAGGGCGTGGTGCGGGCGAGCGCTTCGCTCCAGCGGTCGTCGAGCAGCGCCGGGAGTTCGAAGCCGTAGTAGATGCTCACGAGGGCGAGGAGGAACGCGGCAGTGAGGTTGCAGGAGGCGGTGGTGCTGGTGAGGCGGATGAGGAGGCGGTGCAGGCGCCGGAGGCGGGTCGGGCGCAGCCAGGACGTCATCAGTTCCTGGATACGCGCAGGGCGCTCGGCCGCGGAAAGGGCGGCGAGGCGACGCAGGGCGGCCGGGGTGAGATGACCGGTGGCGGGGCAGAAGCGGCGGCCGTTGATCCAGAGGTCGGCGCCGCGCTGTTCGACCTTGTCGATCTCTTCCCACGTCCAGGCCTCAAGGTGGGTGGGCAAGGGCGCGGGGCGGGCGAGCGAGGCGACGGGCAGGTTGGTGATGCCCTCGGCGGAAAAGGCGAAGGGCAGATCGTCGGTGCGCAGGCGCCAGCCGTTGGGGAGCAGCCCAAAAACGCTCCAGGTGCGCGGGCGGGGCGTGGCGCGGGGACGACCGAGCCACGCATTGAGGTGGAAGCGAGGTCGGCGTTGCCAGGCGAGGCCGTGGAGGGCGTAAAGCGCCCAAGCCACGAGAAGCAGGCTCGCGAGGTCCGACATGATGGGCGCGGTGCGAGGACGCGCTTAGGCGTTCGGCGCGTCGTCGTTCTTTTCCACCGGGTGGCTGCCGGTGAGGCGGCGGAAGAGGTTTTTGAAGAAGCTGAAGAAGGCGATCACCCCGATGGCGATGAACTTCCAGAACTTGCCCAGCATGATGCCGAGTTTGGCGAGCAGGCCGGTCTTGGCGGCGACGGCGCCGGCACCACCGAGCACGAGGGCGGCGAGGCCGTATTGGGCGACTTTGTCACCTTCCTTAAACTCGGCGTAGCGTTCGCCGGGCAGGTAGGAGAAGTTGTTGGCGAGTAGGGCGTCGGCGGCGGCTTCTTCGGCGGCGAAATTGGCCGGGTTGCCGACCATGGTGACGTTCATGACGCCGGTGCGGCCGAGCAGGCGGATGTTTTGGTTGATCCACGTCTCCTGAAAATTGTCGGTGGAGGACGACAGGTTGAAGGCCCACTTGAGGTTGTTGGTTTGCGTATCGTAGTGCGGTTGCTGGACCCAGCCCTGCAGGCGCATCTGGTCCCAGCCGCGTTCGGCGCGGGCCTCGTTGGCGGCTTCCTGACCGTCGACCATGGACTCCATGAGTTCGGCGGCGTCGAGGTCGTCCTTCTCGTCATCGGCGACGTAGCCGATGTCGTCGAAGTCGAAGAAGAGCATCCAGCCGTCGGGCGAGAGCACGACGCCGACTTCGTTGCCGTTGAGCATGTTTTGAGTGAGCTCATAGAACAGCTCGAGGCCGTCGGCTCCGACGAAGTGATAACCCTCGGGCAGTTTCACCTCGGCGATGTCGCCGAGTTGCGCGGTGGCGGGGCCCGTGGTCATGGGCACGCCGACGGCTTGCAACTGCTGGGCGAAGGACATTTGCGACATCGCTTCGGCGAGGGCGGCTTGTTGCTCGGCGGTGAGTTCGCCTTCTTCAGGGGCGGTAGCGTCTTGGGCAAAGACGCCGACAACTGCGAAGCAAAGCGCGGCGAGGCCGAGGCGGCCGGCGCGAAGGAGGGAGGAGCAGAACATGGAGGAGCTGGAGTTGTGAGCCGAGGGAGTTGGAGCCAGAGGAAAGGGAGGGCCGGTCGTCGGCGGAGCGGCGATGCGGAGGGGGCGAGCTCAGCCGCGCTTTTTGACCGTCTTGCCGTCGTAGATGACCTTGCCGTCGACGATGGTGGTTTTGACGCGGCCGCGGAGGGTCTCGCCATGCCACGGGCTGTTGGAGGACTTGGAGAAGCCGGCTTTGGCGTCGTAGGTCCATTCCTCCTTGGGATCGAAGAGGCAGATGTCGGCGGCGGCGCCGACGCTGAGGGTGCCGGCGGGCAGCTTCATGAGTTCGGCGGGCTTGCGGGTCATCAGGTCGATGACCTTGGGCAGGCGGAAACGGTGTTTGCGCACGAGCACGTCGAGGGTGACGGCGAGGGAGGTTTCGAGTCCGAGAATGCCGTTGGGCGCGTAGTCGAATTCCTGATCCTTTTCGTAGTCGGTGTGCGGCGCGTGGTCGGTGGCGACGATGTCGATGGAACCGTCGCGCAGACCCTCGATGATCGCGTCGCGATCGGCGGCGGTGCGCAGGGGCGGGTTCATCTTGAACTTCGGATCGTAGGTCTCGATGCAGTCGTCGGTAAGCGCGATGTGGTGCGGGGTGGCTTCAGCGGAGATCGAAACGCCGCGGGATTTGGCGCGGCGGATGAGCTCGACGGAGTTGGCCGACGAGATGTGCTGCAGGTGAATGTGGGCGCCGGTGTAGGTGGCGAGGATGATGTTGCGGGCGACGATGAGGTCTTCGGCGGCGTTGGGCCAACCGCGCAGACCGAGGCGGGCGGAGACTTCGCCCTCGTTCATGACGGCGCCGACGGTCATGGAGTGGTCCTGGCAGTGGTCCATGAGGGGCAGGTCGAACATCTTGGCGTATTCGCAGGCGCGGCGCATGAGCTCGTTGCTCTGCACGCAGTCGCCGTCGTCGGTGATGGCGACGACGCCGGCTTTGGCGAGGGAGCCGATGGAGGCGAGTTTTTCGCCCTTCATGTCGACGGTGATGCAGCCGGTGGGCAGGACCTTCACGACGGCGTCGCGTTTGATGGCGTCCTTGATAAACTGGATGGTGCCGGTGTTGCTCGCGGGAGGCGAGGTGTTGGGCATGCAGACCACGGTGGTGAAACCGCCGGCGGCGGCGCAGTGGGAGCCGGTGGCGATGTTTTCCTTGTGGGTCTGACCCGGCTCGCGGAAGTGGACGTGAATGTCGACGAGGCCGGGGCAGGCCACGAGACCGTCGGCGTCGATGACCTTGGCCTTCTTCTTTTCGGCGGCGGAGAGGCTGTCGACGATGAGGCCGTTCTTGACGAAGAGCTCACCGACGGCGTCACGCTTGTTGGCCGGGTCGATGACGCGGGCGTTTTTGATCCAGAGGCTGGGCATCAGAGAATGGGGAATGGAGAAGAGTGAAGGGTGAAAAGCTGAGAAGCTGAAAAGGTATCAGGTGGACAAGTGGCAGGAGGAGCGAGAGGCAGGCGGGCTCTTGTTACTTGGTCACTGCTTGATTGGAACTTGGCGCCAGCCCTCAGGCGGCGCTGCTGGTGACGTATTCGGGTTGGCCGCCGGAGCAGAGGTAGAGGACGGCCATGCGCACGGCGATGCCGTTGGTGACCTGGTCGAGGATCACACTGCGGGGACCGTCGGCGAGTTCGCTGTCGATCTCGACGCCGCGGTTGATGGGGCCCGGGTGCATGATGATGGCGTCGGGGTGCAGCCAGGCGGCGCGTTCCTGATTGAGACCAAACATGGAGGTGTATTCGCCGATGGAGGGGAACATGCCGGCGTTCTGACGCTCGTGCTGTATCCGGAGCAGCATGACAACCTCGGCGTCGTGGAGGGCCTCGCGCAGGTTGTGCGAAACTTTCACGCCAAAGGACTCAAAGCGGTGGGGCACGAGGGTGGAGGGGCCGCAGAGGGTGACGTCGGCGCCAAATTTGATAAGGGCCTGGATGTTGGAGCGGGCGACGCGGCTGTAGAGGATGTCGCCGAGGATGACGACGCGGCGGCCCTTCAGGTCGCCGATGCGTTCGCGCATGGTGAAGGTGTCGAGCAGGCCCTGGGTGGGGTGCTCGTGGGCGCCGTCACCGGCGTTGATCACGGGGATGCCGAGGATCTTGGACAGGTAGAGAGGGGAGCCGGGGGCGGAGTGGCGCACCACGATCATGTCGGCCTGGAGCGCCTCGATGTTTTGGGCGGTGTCGCGGAGGGATTCGCCCTTGGTGGTGGAGGAGGTTTTGGCGTCGAGGGAGATGACGTCGGCCGAGAGTCGCTTGGCGGCCATGTCGAAGGCCATGCGGGTGCGCGTGCTCGGTTCGAGGAAGAGATTGACGATGGTCTTGCCGCGCAGGGCGGGGACTTTCTTCACGCTGCGCGTCAGGATTTTTTTAAACGCGGTGGCGGTGCTGTGGATTTGATTGAGCTCGTCGAGGGAGAGCTCTTCGAGGGTCAGGAGGTGGCGGCGGTTCCAGGACATGGAGAAGAGGATACGGGATGCGCGATGCGGGATACGGGATGCGGGATGCGGGATCAGGCTTTGGCGGGAGCGATGGTGATGCGGTCCTGGGTCGGGTCTTCAGGGGCGAGGTCGACGGTGACTTTTTGCGCGCCGGTGGTTTCGACCGTGATGCCGGTGTAGTTGGCGGCGAAGGGCAGCTTGCGGCCGCCGCGATCGACGAGGATGGCGAGTTCGACGGAGGCGGGGCGGCCGTGGTCGAAGAGTTCGTTAAGGGCGGCGTTGAGGGTGCGGCCGGAGTGCAGCACGTCGTCGACGAGCAGGATGTCCTTCCCGTGCACATCGAAGGGGATGATGGTGGGGCGCGATTCCTTGGGGATGGGATTGCGGCCGATGTCGTCGCGGTAGAACGAGATATCGATCTCGCCGAGGCGCTCGGTGATGCCGAGGGCGGCATGGAGGCGGCGGGCGAGCTCGCTGCCTCCGTTGGCGATGCCGATGAGGGCGAGCGGCGGTTTTTCTCCGTGGCGTTCGCGAATGGCGGTGGTGATCCGCTCGATGGCGGAGTGGATCTCGGGGGCGTCGAAAGTCAGCGGCGCAGGCACGAGTGCCGGTTTTGCCGGGAGGGTGCGGAGGGGTAAAGCATATCCTGCAAGGTAGGGTCGGACCCCGCCTGAGGCGGGCAAGCGCCGGGCCGACCGGGCGTGAGGTAAGGGCTACGCGACGCGGCGGGCCCGGAGGTCCCGCCCTACCCGGGAAAGAAAAGCCCCGCCGGGCGAGAGTCCGGCGGGGCTGGAGAGGGCGGGTGCGGTAGTTATCCGCTAGGGGGGGCGTTACGGCACTTCGTAGATTTCGGCCAGGGCCTCGCCGTCGTTGGAGTCGGTCGGGGTGATCTGGATGGTGTAGTTGCCGGGATCGAGCAGCGACAGAGTGGCGGCGTCGCCGGAGCCGGCTCCGAGGGCGAAGGCGCCGACGAAGTTGGACGCTTCGAGGAGCTCGTAGACGAAGTCGGCGTTGCTCCAGTTGTCGTTGGCGAGCACGGAGCGCTGCGATGCGTCGTAGATCGTGAGCTGCGGATCGGCGATGGTGCCGGGGACTCCGAAGCCACCGAGGGTCGGACCGACGCCGCGGACGAGCAGGGTTCGCTTGCCGGTGCCCTGGAGGCTCATGCCCATGATGAGGGCGTCGCTGCCGCTGTCGGCATTGGAGCGGACGGAGACGTTGACGAGTTTGGAGGTGGGGGTCTCGTCGGCGTCGTAGACCTCGAGGATGATGAGACCACCCTGACCGTCGGCACCGGTGATGTCGGCGGTATAGGAATCATCGGCGGGCAGGTCGACCACGAGGGCAGCGTCCTTGGATCCCGGAGTGATGGCGAAGGCACCAACGCCGGCGGCGAAGGGCGTGACGGAGGCGGCGTCCCAGTCGTCGTTGGTGGCGACCACGGCACCGGAGCTATTGTAGACCGTGACCATGGGGTCGGGCATGACGCCGGTGAGGTTGAACTGCTCGAGGCCGGGGCCGATGGCGCGAATGAGCACGCGCTTGGAGCCGCTGCCGCGGATGACGAAGCCGGGTTTGATGACCTGGCCGGCGGCGGCGTTGGTGCGCACCGAGATGTTGCGCAGGGTGGAGGCGGTGTTGCTCAGGGTAACGGTGGCGGTCTGCGAGGTGACGGAGCCATCGCTGTTGGTGACGACCACGTGGTAGTTGCCGGCGTCACCGGAGTTGGCGGTGTTGCGCAGGAGGATGGAGCCCGTCTCGCCGGCGAGCAGCACGTTGTTGCGATACCATTGGTAGGAGAGACCGGAACCGGAGACGGAGCAGGCGAGGGCAAAGGTGCCACCGGGGGCGACCACCTTGTTGAACGGCTGCAGAGTGAAGGTCGGGGCTCCCGGACCGTTCACGGCGACGGTGCCGACATTGTAGGTGTTGGCGCCGGCGATGTTTGCGACGCGCACGGAGTAGGTGCCGGAGTTGGCGGACGTCACGGTGGGGATGACGTAGGGGTTGGCGGTGGCGCCGGGGATGAGCACGCCGTTCAGATACCATTGGAAGGTGAACGGCCCGACTCCGTCGATCTGAATGGGGAGCACCAGGCGTTGGCCGAGGGCGATGCTGGTGTTGGCGACGGTGAAGGACGTGGCGAGGGTCGGCGCTTGGGTGGCGACTTCGCCGATGGTGACGTTGGTGGCGTCGGCGAAGGAGTAGGAACCGCCCCATGAGCCCCAAGTGCGGGTGGTCACACCGTTGGCGGTGGTGGCCGCGTATGAGGACTGGCCGGCGAGGATGTTGACGGTGACCGTGGCGGTCTGACCGGGCGCGACCACGCCGGCATGGACTGCGGCGGCGGCGAGCGAGGAGTCGTCGGTGTAGACGCCCGAGCCCCAGACGGCGCCGGAGGTGGAGCCGGTGATGGAGAACTGGAGGGATTGGCCGACGCGGTTGCGGTAGCCGACGAGGTTGTTGGGCGCGGCGATGACGTTGTAGGCGATCTGGCCCTCGGAGCCGTCGACATCGACGGCGGTGCCGACCTCTTGGTTGCTGGAAAGCGAGGTGATTTCGGCCGCGGTCAGCGCGCGGTTATAGATGCGGACTTCGTCGAGATCGGCGGTGAGAAGGTCGAGGTTGTTGTCGGAGCCGCCGATGGAGAGCATGGCCGAAGAGAAGGCTTTGAGCGGGTTGGCAGCGGCGGTTTTAACGAGTTGGCCATTGTAGTAGAGGCGGACGGTGGAGCCGTCGTGCACGGCCACGACGTGTCGATAGGGCTCGGTCGTGCCGGTGGGATGCACGCCGGTGTCGGTGTAGATGAGCGAGGCGGAACCGGAGGTGGTTTCGTTGTAGTGGGCGAACTTGCGATTCGCGGTGGTGCTGCTGCCGTCGATGAAGGTGCCGTAGTAGTGGCTGGAGGAACCGGGGCGCTGCACGGCGACCACGCGGGGGTTCCAGTTGCCGGCGCCGCGGACGCGAATCCAGTAGGAAATGGTCACGGCGTCCGAGCTGAAGGAGTCATTAACCAGGGCGCGAAGGCGGACGTTTTGCAGGCGAATGCCGTTGCCAAAAGCGCCGTCGGTCACGCTGGGCGAGCCATTGACCGGAGCCAGGGTCACACCGCGACCGGAGTCGTCGGCGAAGGGATTGCTGGAGTCGTTGAACGAGTAGTAGGCGAGGAGGTCACCGGTGGTGGAGCCGCCATTGCCGCCGTTGCCGCCGTTACCGCCATTGCCACCGCCAACCCCGCCACCCGACGAGGTGAAGCCGGTGCTGGCGTTGATCTTGTAGCGGGTGGTGCCATTGGCGACCAAGGCGCCGTAGTCGGAGCTCAACACGCCACCCGAGATCGTGGCGGAGGTGATGCCCATGAGGGAGAAGGCGCTGCCGCCGGCGAAGGTGACATTACCGGCGGCGTCGACCGTGCCGGTGAGGTTGCCGTTGAGGGTGATGTCGCCGTTGGCATCGACGTCGGCGATGTAGACGCCGAAGCCGGATTCGAAAGCAAAGCCGCCGGCATTAACCTTGGTGTTGAGGGTGCCGACGTAGCGGCCGGCGAGGTCGGCCTGAGCCCAGGCGGCAAGCGGCAATGCGAGACAGGTCGCGACCGCGGTCAGACGTCGCCACCAGCGACGGGAGGGGGAGAGGTGATTAGGCATAGTTTGGGAACGGTTAAAGGCGTGGGTTGGAGCCAGCCCCACGGTATTGCAGGTCGCTTGAACTCACCATACGCACACTTGCGTAGCGCCCGCCTGCGGCGGCGGCTAGTAACCGCAGATTTCGCGGCGCACTTAGGCGCAGGCCGGGCGATTTCAGCCCCGGATGGCACGGCTCTTCCCAGATGCTGAGTGGCCTAAACTCGCACCTTGGATAGGTGAAAGCTGCGGTTCGGAGCCGGTGACGCGGTGCCCGACTTGATGCTAGTCGGTGCGGACAGGCGTTTCCAACCAGGTGTGGAAGGCGTCTTTGTCGGGCAGCGTTTCGCCAAACTGGTAATCGCGCGCCAGCAGGCGGGCGAAGGCGGTATCCATAAAACGGCGACAGTGGAGCAGGACGCGGGTGTGTTGGCCGGGGGCGCGCACGAGGCGGCCGAGGCCCTGATTCACTTTTTGGATACCGGGGATGCGATAGACACGATCAAAGGCGGCCTCGCGGGTGGCGCCGGCGCGCTCGAGCTCGTCGAGGCGGGCGCGTTGGCGGGCATTGACCTCGGGCAGGGCGGGGCCGACGACCATGGCGTGGGAGACGCGGCCGCCGAGCAGATCGATGCCTTCGGCAAAACTGCTGCCGAGCACGAGGAAAAGCGCGTCGGCGAAGGTGAGGTTTTGCTCCACCCAAGCCGACTGGGCGGCGAGATCGGGCAGGCGCGGCTGGAGCGCGACGCGCAACGGATGACCGTCATCGACAAGCTGTTGCTCGATGGCGCGGGCGTAGGCGTAACTGGGGAAAAAGACCACAACCGGACCGCGGGTGGCGGCCGTGTGAAGGTCCGCGACGGTGGCGGCGGTGAGCGCGTAGTGGCGGCTGCGTTGCTGGTAGCGCGTGTCGACGCGGGCATCGATGGCGACGTCGTAACTGTGGTCGCGCCACGGGGTGAGTGCCTCGACGTAGTGCAAGGCGGCGGTGTCGAGGCCGAGGGAGGCGTTGAAAGCGTCGGGTGGACCGAGGGTGGCACTCGCGAGCATCACCTGGCCAAAGCCGCGCAGCAGGCTGCCGATGACGGGCGCGGCGTCGAGGCAGGTGAAATGAAGCTCGGCATCGACGGGCGCCCAGAGCAGGCGAGTGAGGGTGGGGCTCTGCAGCCACTCCACGAGGTCGGCGCAGAGCCAGAGGGTGTCGGCGAGATCGGGGCCGAGGGCGGTGTAGTCGAGCGGAACGTTAAGGAGCTGATCGGCGATGCGTTGGAGAACATCGAGGAGGTCGTCCTCGGTGGGCAGATCGACGGCATCGCAGGCGCGTTGGCCGGCCACGATCAGGGTGAGGCTTTCCCAGGCGCGTATCAACGAACTGGGCACACGTTGGTGATCGAGTTCGGCGAGGGTGGCGCGGCAGGCGGCACCGGTGAGGATGTGGGAATGGGCGTCGGCGACGCGGGCGGGCAGGTTGTGTGCCTCGTCGACGATGAGCAGGGTGCGGGCGGGATTCCAGCCGGGTTGGTTCTCGAAGAGACCGCGGTTGCGCGGGGCGAAGACGTAGTTGTAGTCGCCGATCCAGACGTCCTGAAAGGCGAGGGCGGTGCGGGTGATCTCGTAGGGGCAGATGCCAGCGTGGTCCCCGGCGGCACGCAGGGTGGGCAGGTCACGCGGGTGGTCTTCGAAGAGGTGGAAACGATCGAGTCCGCTCTGCGGCCAGCGCGACTCAAGGTCGTTGATGAAACGGCAATTGTCGCGGGTGCAGTGGAAGGAGTGGTTGACGCAGTGCTCGGCCTTGTTGCGCACGTGCCAGACCGCGAGCGTATGACCCTCCCCATTAGGCGCTTGCGTGGAACTGTCACGTAATACGTGACAAGTGTCGGGGGCTTCCGCGGGGGAGGTGGGGGTGTTGGCCGGCGCGGGGGGGGCGGTCATGCGCTGGAGCGTTTCGACGACCTGGAGTTGTCCGGTGGATTTGCTGGTGAGGTAGAGGATGCGATCGACGCGGGCGTCGCGCAGGGCGTGCAGGGCGACCTCAAGCATGACGCCGGTTTTGCCGAAGCCGGTGGGGGCTTCGAAGGCCACGATGGGGCGGGTGGCGAGGGCGTTTTCGAGCAGGGCGCGGGTGTCTTCCTGGCCGGGACGGAGCGCGGCGAAGGGCGGTTGAAAGTGGAGGGTGCGGCGGCGCTCCAGGGCGCGTTGATTGAGGTCGAGAAACTGGGTGACACGATCGAGGCGCTGGTCGAGCAGGGACTCGTCGTCGCGGGTGAGGACGAGGGTTTGGGAAAGGCCGCTGGCGGTTTCGACGAAGACCAGTTCGCCGCGGAGGTTTTCGCGATCGGTGGGGGCGTTGATGCGGCGCAGCGCGAGGTAGATGGCGAGCTGGGCGAAGTAGTGCGGGTAGTCGGCTCGCAGCTCGGATTCGGCGATGGGCACCGGGCGAGTGACGGTCTTGATCTCGCGTAGGACAGTGGTGTCGCCGAGCGTAATGAGTTGGTCGATACGGCCGGTGAGTTGGAGGCGCCAGCCGCGGTGATAGACGTCCCCCTCGATGGTGACTTCAAAATGGGCGTCGGGGTGTTCGCTGGTGGTCTGCACCTGCATCTCGCGGTGCCAATGCGAGCCGAGTTGGGCGCGCCAGACGCCGGTCGGACCGTCGCCACCGTCGCGCGGGCCGATTGAAAAATCGGCCAGCTCACCGACAGAGAGTCGAGCGGTTTTGGCGGCGAGGTCGAAGTCCATCTTTGGGAATGGTGAATAGTGAAGGGTGAATGGTGGAAGGAATGGTGAATGGTGAAGAGTGAATGGTGAAAATATGACCCGGCGGTTTCACCCTTCACTCTTCAGAATTCTTCATTCCACCAGGATGTCGGTGTGGCCGCGGAGGTAGTCTTCGAGACGGCGTTGGAGGTGGGCGACGCGGTCGGTGGAGGTGACGAGCTCGGCGACGGGTTGGTTGAGCAGGGCGGCGAGGTCGGTGCGGTCGTCGCGCGGCAGGGTGGGATACCAGTGTTGTTTAAGCGGGTAGCCCTCGTCGCGGGCGAAGCAGTAGAGGCTTTTGAAACCGACAATGTCGGGGCGGTCGCTCGTCGCGAAGGCGTGGAGCGCGGTGTGAAGCAACGCGTCGACGGACTCGCGGCTCTCTTCGTGCACGGGGTTGCGGGCGATGAGGGCGGTGAAGGTGGAGGCGTGCTGCAGGCGGCGGTAGTTTTGGCCGATGCCGGTGTGGCGGTGGAGCAGGCGCACCTCTTTCACAAACCACGTGCCGCCGGAGCCAGCGTCGAGGATGAGGGCGGCGTGATCAAAGAGATCGAGACCGATGTGGTTGGGCGTGGGTTTGCGCGGGACCCGTTGCAGGATGCGCAAAGTGCCGTGTTCGGCGGAATAGGCTGTGGCGGGCTGGAAGGCTTCCTTGGGGGGAGCCTTTTGCAGGATATGGACCTCGGTGTGGAGGGTCGGGCCGGCCACGGATCAGGAAGCGTCGTTGCGCGGGGGCGTGTCCTCTTCGCCGGCTTCGATTTCGAAGGGCGGGTTGGTGGGCGGGGGCGGCGGCCAAGGTGGGACGACGGTGCCGCCGGAGATGATGAGTTTCATCGCCTCACTGACGGACATGTCGAGCGTCGTGACACGGTGTTGAGGGTAGAAGAGCAGGAAGCCCGAGGTGGGATTGGGCGTGGTGGGAATAAAGACGGTGACGAGTTCGTTTTCGGTGCGGTGTTGGATCTCGCCGGCGGCGCGGTTGGTGAGGAAACCGACCACCCAGGATCCGGGAGCGGGATATTCGACGAGGACGACCTTTTCGAAGATGTTGCGCTTCTGGGCGGAGAAGGTGTCGACGATCTGTTTGACCCAGCGGTAGACGGAGCCGACCCCGGGAATGTTGTCGATGAAACGCTCGGCGGTGCGGCCGAAGTAGGCGGACAGCACGTAGCGCGAAACGTAGCCGAGCAGGGTGACGAGTCCCACCACGATGATGGTGGTGAGCACGTTCCAGATGAGCTCGAGGTTTTCGCGTTTGAAGGACTCGGGGGCGAAGACCTGGAAAACGGGGCGGAAGGTGCCGCCGACCTTGGTGATCAACCAGGAAAAGACGAGCCAGGTAACCGCCAGCGGAGCGAGCAGCAGCAGGCCGGACAGGAAGGCATTGCGCGCCGTGTGAAAGCCGGACTTGGGTTTGGTTTTGGAGCTGGAACGCTGGGCCGCAGACATGAACGGCTCAGCGTGCGACGGCGAGCGGCACTCGCAAGCGCAAGTGAGCGATTGGCCGCTGGGGCGTTAACGCTTCCACGCGAACACCGGCACGGTAGCAGTGGTGTGAAGCGCGTTAACCGGGATGCCGCTACTGATCGGTGGGGTTTTCGGCCGGATCGGTCCAGGTGTCGTAGATTTCGACCAGGACTTCGCCGGTGGCACCCGAGGCAGAGGAGACGGTCAGGGTGTAAGCTCCAGCGGAGAGTTGGACGACATCGGCGAGGTTGCGTGGAGGGACGGTTGACTGAATATCGGAATCCACCGGGAAAGCACCGACGGCGGTCGAGGTGGTGTTGACGCGATCGCGGTAGTCTTGGTGAGCGCCGACGTAGTCGAGAAATACCATGCCCGGCGTCACGTCATCGCCGGCACTGCTGTAGAGGCGGTAGACCGGGTCGGAGAGTGGCGAAGCGACTCCAAATCCTGCCAATGCGGGACCAATGACGCGAATAAGAATTCGTAGATCGCCGTAGGAACCGGCCAGCGGTGGATTTATGACGAAACCGAAGGTCGCCCGAGGTGACGATGGGGAGATCGTCACACGGGTGGATTGGTTGATGAGGCGATGTCGGTCGGCGATGCCGGCCAGGAGCAGGACCGTGTTGGTGCTGCTGTATTCCGCGTGGCCGGAGAATGTTGCGCGGTAGTAGCCGCTGTCGGGGGAATCGAACGCGGGGATGACCAGTTCGCTGGTATTCGTGAGCAAGGTGTTGTTGCGATACCAACGGATGTTAGTGACCTCGCCGAATTCGGAAGATAGGCGAAGGGTTACCGCGGTGCCGGGTGCGAGGAAGGTTGCGGGACGCCGGATGTTCGAGTTCGCCGGGAAGGCTCCCAATTTGAGGGTGTAGCTGGCGTGTTCAACCACGCCGGGTGGAAGCACTGGCTCGGTGGGATTCTCATCCGATTGGGCAAAAGTGGGCGCAGCGAGGAAACCCAGGCAATACGCCAAAGCTGGCCACAGGGGAGCGGGTATGCGTTTCACGAAGCGGGGGATTTTGAACTGGGCCAGTTCAGTCCACCGTGGGCCTCATGCCTTACTTTTTCCAACTAAATGTCGGCACGGCCGACGCTTCGGAGAGGAGTTTCATGGCGCGGGCTTCGGCGGCGCGCATGCGGCGTTTTTTGGCCGGTTCGAGGTCGTCGTAGCCGGCGAGATGGAGCCAGCCGTGGACGACGTAGAGGGTGAGTTCCTCGCTGAAGTCCTTGTCGTGTTTCTTCGCGAAGGCCGCGGCGGTGTCGGCCGAGACGCAGACTTCACCGGCGGTGCCAAACTGGGGTTCACCCTCGAAGGTGATGACGTCGGTCGTGGTGGGGTCGTCGAGGAATTGACCGTGGAGGTCGGCGAGGGCAGGGTCGGTCAGGAAGGCGAGGGAGAGTTCACCGTCGGGCGGTCCTCCGTCAAAACGATCGGCGGCGGCGTCGAGCAGCGCGATGACGCGGAGGACGGCCTTGCGATCGAGTTTGAGCCGCGGGTGGGCGTTGTGGAGGGAGACGGAGCGAGGCATGTCTGATGTGGGATGTCAGATGTAGGATATCTGATGTCAGATGTGCGATGTGAGATGTGCCGTCAGCCTGAAAGGGGGGCGCCGGACTTGCTTCTGACATCCTACATCTGACTTCTTACATGATCAGCTTCCGGCGTTTTCGGCGGGTTTGGGTTTTTCGCCGGTGGGGTAGGCGACGCGGGAGTGGAGCATGTTGAGCAGGGTGAAGTTGAAGCTGCTCTTGATACGGGTGATCTCCGAAAAGGTAAGGGGGGATTCGTCGAGCTGGCCGTCGGCGATGTGGTCGTGGACGATTTTGTCGATGAGTTCGCCGAGACCTTGGGGCGTGACCTTGGCGAGGGAGCGCGAAGCGGCTTCGCAGGAGTCGGCGAGCAGGATGATGGCAGATTCCTTAAACTGGGGCCGCGGTCCGTCGTAGCGGTAAGTGGTTTCGCTGACGGGCACCGGTTCGAGTCCGGGCAGGGCGGGGGTGCCGGGGTCGCGCAGCGGCGGGTTGCTGTCCTCGGCTTTGGGGAACGGCGCCTGCGACTGGCCGGGCGGTTTGATGGCGCCCATCGCGCGGTAGAAGAAGTAGCGGATGAGGGAAGTGCCGTGGTGTTGGCGAATGACATTGATGACCGTGCGGGGCAGGCGGTGCTGCAGGGCAAGGTCGACGCCCTCTTTCACGTGGCTCTTGATGATGAGAGCGGAAAGGGAGGGGTTGTTGGAGTCGTGGGGGTTGATGCCCTCGCGTTGGTTTTCGGTGTAATACTCCGGCTTCACCATCTTACCGATGTCGTGGAAGAGGGCGCAGACGCGGGCGCGGAGGGCGTTGGCCCCGATGGCATCGGCGGCGTTTTCGGCCAATTGGGCGACCACGAGCGAATGGTGGTAGGTGCCGGGGGCCTCCATCTGCATGCGGCGCAGCAGGGGGTGATTGTAGTCGGTGAGCTCGAGCAGGGTGATGTCGGTGGTGCGCTTAAAGAGTGACTCGAGCAGCGGAAGGATACCGACAACGACCACGCCGGTGAGGATGCCGGTGCCGAGGCCGGCGCCCATTTGCTGCAGGACGCTGAGGGGCGGGAGGCGGTCCACGACACCGATCAACATCGCAAAGGTCGCCACGACCACACCGCCGAGCGTGGTGGCGCGCACGATGGCGCCACGTTTGCGGGTCAGGCGGGCGGAGGAGATCGCGACCATGGACGCGAGGAAAGTGAGCACGAGCAGGTCGAGACGGTTGCCGTAGATGACGCCGGTGAAAATGGAGATGAGCAGCGCCATGAAGACGGCGGAGCCGGCGTCGATGAGCAGCGCCACGATGACGGGCGCGAGGGCGGTGGGCGCGATGTAGGGCAGGAGGGCGGCGGCGCTGGTGTGTTCGACAAAGAAGGGCAGGGCGCCGAGTTCGTAGCTCACGCGCACGGCGGTGAGGTTGAGCATCACGACGAGGGCGAGCAGACCGAGACGGCTGTTGGAGCGCAGGGTCTCGATGTCTTCGAGGCGAATGTAGATCGAGCAGGCGAGCACCATGGCGAGCACGAGCAGCACGCGGCCGAAGAGCTGCAGGCCTTCGTCCATGGCGGCGGTGCCGGATTGCAGGACCTCGCGGCGATGGGCGACGAGCATCTCGTATTGCTCGGGGGTGACGCGAGTGCCGGGCTCGATGATGGTCTGGCCGCCGGTGACTTCGACGACGACGGGTTTGAGGTCGGCGATGGCCTGTTGTTGCAGCGCGCGGGTGGCCTCCTGGTCGTAGACCAAGTTGGGCGTCACGCCGTTGCGGAAGATGCGGAAGAGGGCGAGGGTGGTGGGGCGACCGATGCCTTCGGCGGCGAGGTTGATGCGCAGGAGGGTGAGGGCGTCCTCCATGGACTCGACGGCCTGATTGGAGACCTGATCGGCTTTGTTGATCTGGAAAACAGTGATGCCGCCGGCGGCGGTTTCGGCCCCGAGAGCGGTCTCGTCGTGGACGCCTTGGGCGTAGATTTCGCGGAGGACGAGCAGGGCGTTTTCGACGACGGTGAAACGTTGGGTGGCATTGCCGAGGAAGAGCAGCGCGCGGAGATCGTCGATCGTGGTGCGGTAGGGACCGGCGCGGTTGAAGTCCTGGGTGATGGTTTCGAGTTGCTCGTGGGCGGCGGGGGAAGAGGCGGCGTCGGCGGGGAAGGCCTGTTCGAAACGTTCAAAGGCTTCGAGGAGGTCTTGGATGTTGGTTTCGAACTGAGTGAGCGGCTCAAACTCGAGGCGATAAACCGGCGGGATGCGGTCACGGATCTGCTCACGCTGAACGCGGGTGAGTTCGTCGCTTTCGTAGCTGAACGGCGCATTGGCGACAATGCGGACCGGAGCGGTCTGGTTGGGCAGGACCGGCACATCGCTGGTGCGCACGCCCACGAAGCTGATGAGCACAATGGCGGCGACGGTGGCGATGAAGATGAGCGCGGCGATGACGCGGCTTTGTTCCAGAAACTGGATCAGGCCGGGAGGTGCTTCGCGTTTGCGCACGCGACGAGGCGTGTTGCCGCCGCGCAGGAGCTTCAGTTTGGGGAGCAGAGCCAAGGGAAGAGGAAGGGACGAAAAAGGAGTCGAGGTGGAAGGGCCAGTGAAACGCCGTGAAGTGCGAGCTCAGGGGTCAGACGCGGGAACCGGTCTCGGCGTTCATTGGGTTTTTGTAGCGATCGTAGGCGGCGATGATGCGCTGCACGATGGGATGGCGGACGACGTCGGCGCCGGAAAATTGGTGGAAGGCAATGCCCTCGATGCCTTGCAGAATACGTTCCACTTCGAGCAAGCCGGAGCCTTTGGAGCGCGGCAGGTCAACCTGGGTGGTGTCGCCGGTGATGATCATGCGGGAGCCTTCGCCGAGACGGGTGAGGAACATCATCATCTGTTCGGAGGTGGTGTTCTGGGCCTCGTCGAGGATGACGTAGGCGCGCGAGAGGGTGCGGCCGCGCATGTAGGCGAGGGGGGCGATCTCGATGATGCCGCGCTCGGTGAGTTTGGTGACGTCGTCGCCGGAGAGCATGTCGGCCATGGCGTCGTAGAGCGGGCGCAGGTAGGGCAGGATCTTTTCGCGCAGATCGCCGGGCAGGAAACCGAGGGCTTCGCCGGCTTCGACGGCGGGGCGGGTGAGGATGATCTTCTCAACCTCGTTGCGCAGCAGGGCGGAGACGGCGTGGGCGACGGCGAGGTAGGTTTTGCCGGTGCCGGCGGGGCCGACGCCAAAGACGACCGGGCAGTGTTGGAGGGACTGCAGGTAGAGCTTTTGGCCCAGGGTTTTGGGCACGATCGATTTGCGCTGCGTGGTGATGACGAGCGGGGCGGCGAAGAGCTCCGCCAGTTGCTCGTCCTCGCCCTGCGCCATGAGGTCGACGAAGCGGTGGAAGTCGGGCGTGTGCACGGCGACGCCTTGCGCGCGGGCTTGGTTGAGGAACTCGAAGAGCTTCTCCACGCGGCCGATGGCGGCGTCGGAGCCCTCGACCTTGAGCCATTCCTCACGGGTGGTGAGCTTGGTCTCGAGGGCCTGTTCGGCGTAGCTGAGGTTCTCGGCCCGACCGGCGTAGAGCTGGTTGAGGTGCCGAGGATTGGGAAAGTAAAGCGTCTTGGAGGCCATGGGCGGAGCACCGGACAACGGACAGGGCGCGGCGGCGAACAAGGTCGCGGGCGGCGCCGGGCGAGCGGTGCGGGCGGTCAGCGAGTCAATTCGGCGGCGGTGGCGGCGAGTTTTTCCCAGGTCGACTCGAGGGCCTGAGGCAGGGTGCGGGTTTGGCCGATGACGGGCATGAAGTTGGTGTCGCCATCCCAGCGCGGCACGATGTGGCCGTGCAGGTGGGGGATGGAGCCGCCGGCGGCGGAACCGAGATTGAAGCCCACGTTGAAGCCGTTGGGCTTGAGGGCAGTGCGGATGACTTTTTTGGCAAACGTCATGATAGCCATGAGGTCGGCGGATTCCTCGGGCGTGAGGTCCTCGATGTCGGTCACTTCGCGGAAGGGGATGGCGAGCAGGTGCCCCGGGTTGTAGGGGAAGCGATTGAGCATCAGGTAGGACAAGGTGCTGCGATGCACGATGAGCGCCGCGCGGTCATCGCCGAGCGCCGGGAGTTCGCTGAAGGGCCGCTCGGTTTTTGGAAAACGCGGCGCCTCGATGTATTCCATGCGCCAATAGGCGTGAAGCTGGTCCATAGTTGCGAAAGGCCAGTGAAGAATGTGGCCACGCGCATGTCAAAACCCGGAGTGGCCGGGGGCGAGCCTCAATAGCCGCAAGCGTTTTTCAAAAGGCGGTGCGCACAGCGACCCATTGCGTGGTCGCATCGACGGTGGAACGCACGGTGCGCAGGCGGTCGGTCTGGATGCCGCCCATGATCTTGGTGCGGCCCTTCCACGGGTGGAGATTGAGGCCCACGTAGTAGGATTCGTGGCGATCGCCGTAGCCGTTTTCGATGTTGAAGCCGGGAATGTCGTCGACGGCGCGCAGGTAGCGGGAGCCGAGGCGGATGCCTTCGGATTCGGTGCTGCGTTGCCATTGGCCGCGGGCGACGAGTTGGAGCAGGTCCTGTTTGAGCCACAGCCAGGGCATGACGACGTAGCCGGAGAAATCGCCTTGGCGGCGGGCGCGGCGATTGCCGTGGCGCGGTCCGCCGTTGTCGCCGAGCGCACCGTAGAGCGCGGCGCCGAAGCGGTCGCGTTCGTAGGCGACGGACAAGGTGCCGGCGGAGGCGTAACCGAGCACGGCATCGTCGCCGCCGTTGCCGTTGTTGTCGGCCTGCACCCAGTCGGTCGCGACCGTCCAGCGTTTGGTGGGTTTCCAAGTGAGGCGGCTGTAGAGGAAACCGTCGCCCTCAAAGGAGGCGAGGCCGTCGGAAGGCGTGGTGCTGAAGTAACCGAGATCCAGTTCGAAGTCGCCTTTCTCCGCGCTCACCAACACGCCGGTGGGGCGTTCGTTTTCGCCGCCGAGGTAGTCGGCGAGGGCGCTGCGTTCGACCGTGAGGATGTCGGTGGAGGACTGGTCGCGCTCGTAGCCGATACCGACTTTTTGGCGGCCGATTTTGACGTCGAAGTCATCCACCCAGTTCCATTCCAAGGCGCTCTCCAGATCGACGCTGATCCAGGCATTGGAGAGTTTTTGATAGCCGAAGCCGGTGTGATCGGCGCGGCCGCGGAAACGGTTATCATCGACGAGGTCGGCGCCGATCTCGGCGGAGGCGAAGTGGAGGAGGTCGAGTTGGGCTTCGACGCGAAAGCGGCGGTATTCGTCGAACTCGTGCGTGAACTCGCGCTCGCTGGCGTCGTTGCCCTCAACGCGGGCGGCCTGGTAGTGGGCGCGGCCGGCGAGACGCAGGCGTTGGAGCACGCGGTTGGTATCGCTCTCGTAGAGATCAATGGTGCCGTCGGTAAGGTCTTCCCAATAGGTTTTGGGAGCTTTCTCTTTGGCGTCGGCCGAGGTGCAGGTGCCCAGCAGGGCGAGGCCGATGCTGGAGAAAAGGATCGCGCGACGGAGGCTCATGTATCGAAGGCCTGACCGGTGGGCACGATGACCACGCGGTTGTTGCCGCAGCTCTGTTGCAGGGCTTCGACGAAGCTCGCGAGTTGGTTCTCTTCGCGGAGTTGGATGCCGTAGCGCAGCTCGGTGAGCATGCCGGCCTGCACACTGGCGACGCGCAGCAGCTGGTGTTTGACGGTGAAGCGGTCGAGCACCGGGTTGATTTCGGCGGCGAAGTCGTTGTCGCTGTCGACGCGCACGGAGAGGAGGTGGGAGGCGCGCTCCGGCGCGAAGGCGTCGATGCGCGTCAGGATCCAGATGGCGGCACTCACGATCAAAGTGATCAGCAGGGCCGTCCCGTAAAAACGCGCGCCCACGACCATGCCGATGGACATGGCGAAAAAGACAAAACCCACGTCGCGGGCCTGGGGCAGTTCGCGACGGAAGCGGATGACGGAGAAGGCGGCGAACATGCCGAAGGCGATGGCGCCATTGCCGCTTACCACCATGATGAGGATGGTCGTCACCATTCCGATGATGACGAGCGCCTGCACGAAGTCCTGCGAGTAGCGGGTGCCGCGGTAGGTGGAGCGATAGACGCGGGCGATGACGAGGTTGAGCGCCAGACTCAGCAACATCGCCAATACCACCTCGCCAGCGGAGGGCAGGGAGAGGTCGAGGAACCTCTCCATAAACTGCAACAGCGAGTCAGGGTGGGGGATGTCATTGGATGTCTCCATGAAAGGGGGCGATGAACAACGCGGCGATTCGCGGACGCAAGGGCGGCTTCAGCCGACCAGTTGGGTGGAAGGGTTCAGGTGTTGAAGCGCGCGGGCGTATTTGCTGGTGCCGCGCGGCACGAGACGGTGTTGCGCGACGAGGGAACGAAACCAGTAGGGCACGGCGCCGGCGGTTTTTACCTCCATGATGGTTTCACCAGGGCCGAAGAGCGGGCGCGGCGTGGGGGGCAGATCGCCGGCGAGTTCGGCGAGCGGTTGCCAACGCAGCTGGCTGTCGAAGGTCACGCGCAGTCGCCCGGTGCGACCGGCGTCGTAGGCGTGGCGGTGAAACCAGATGCGCACGACGGGATGGTTGAAACCTTTGGCGAGCAACTCCTCCAACTCGGCGCGCGCCCGCCACTGGGAGCGGGGCTGGGAGTCGTCCTCGTCGATCGGCGGGAGGACGAGCGGCGCGGCTGGGTCGCGCTCGTCGAGAAACGCGGCGGGCACCGGAATGCGGCGTTTGACCGTATCATCGAGGAGCTTGTGTTTGATTTCGATAAAGGCGGCCGGCTGGCGGTGGGCTTTGCTCGATAAATAGGTGCGGGTGCGAATGCGCCGGCGGTTGGGATGGCCTACTAATTTTTGCCAGTAGGTAAGCCGCTCCGCGTTATCAAAGTAGTCCGAGACGATGTCATAGCCGCCGGGTGAGCCTTGGTCAGCGGGGAGGTGTTCGGCGATCTGAGCGCGCACGCTCTCCGCCAAGTCGGCGGGGAGGAGGAACTTATACTCTTCGCGGCTCTGGGATGCGTCCATCGGCGATGCGGCAGTTACAATGTTAACAGGCTTTTAACGATCAAGTTCCCTTCGACAATCGAGACCGCTAAAACCACCACTTCAAAGGTGACAAATCTGCGACGCTGGCTCACGGGTGTCTGTTTTGCGCGCAATGAAAGTCATTCAATCACAACGCCGTGTAGTTATAACCGGTCTCGGAGCGGTCACGCCGCTGGGCCTCAACGCCGCCGATACCTGGGCGGGTTTGGCCGCGGGCAAGTCGGGTATCGGCCCGATCACCCGCTTTGATGCCACCGATTGTGCGGCCAAGATCGCGGGTGAGGTGAAGGACTTCGATGCGACCGCTGCGTTGGCG
This sequence comes from Actomonas aquatica, assembly GCF_019679435.2. Taxonomy (NCBI): domain Bacteria; kingdom Pseudomonadati; phylum Verrucomicrobiota; class Opitutia; order Opitutales; family Opitutaceae; genus Actomonas; species Actomonas aquatica. The sequence continues at coordinate 1,827,504 of NZ_CP139781.1, read as the reverse complement.
AATCCGTTGCACCCTTACGGTGCGGAGGGTCCGGCGTTGGAAGCCGTGTTCACGCGCAAGGACGCCAAAAAGTTTGGTCGCTTCACCCACTTGGGCGCGACGGCGGCGGTGGAGGCGTATGCCGATTCCGGTCTCGATGCGCATCGCGGCTCGTTCAAGGCCGAACGCATGGGCGTGAACCTGGGTGTCGGCCTCGGCGGTTTGCCGGAAATCGAAGCGACCCAGGAGACCTGGCGGACGGGCGGCTTCCGGAAGATCTCGCCGTTCTTTATTATCCAAATCGCGCCGAACCTGCTCTCCGGTCAGGTGAGTCTATTGCTCAATGCCAAAGGCCCCAACATGGCGGTGGCCTCGGCCTGCGCGACCTCGGGTCACGCGGTGGGCGAAGCGGCGGCGGCGATCGCGCGCGGTGACGCCGATGTGATGGTGGCCGGTGGCGCGGAATCGACCGTGACGCCGCTGGCGGTGGGCGCCTTTGCGCAGATGCGCGCGCTCTCGACCCGCAACGACGACCCGACCCGTGCCTCGCGGCCCTATGATGCGAATCGCGACGGCTTCGTGCTGTCGGAGGGGGCGGTGGTGTTTGTGCTCGAAGAATACGAGCAGGCCAAAGCGCGCGGCGCGCGGATTTATGCCGAGGTGAGTGGTTACGGTGCTTCGGCCGATGCCTACCACCTGTCGTCGCTGGCTCCGGGCGGCGAAGGCTCCCAACGCTCGATGCGCGCGGCACTCGACTCGGCCGGTGTAGGCCCGGAGGCGATCGATTTTGTGGCCGCGCACGCGACCTCCACTCCGGGTGGCGACGGCGAAGAAGCCGCGGCCATTGCGAGCGTGTTTGCGACGCAACTGGACTCGCTGAACGTGAGTGCGGTGAAGTCGATGACGGGTCACCTGCTCGGCGCGGCCGGCTCGATGGGTGCGTTTACGGCGATCAAGGCGATCGAGACCGGCATCATTTCGCCGTCGATCAACATCGAGACGCTCGATGGGGCGGTGGAGGCGACGGGCCTCAACGTGACCCCGAACGTCGCGGTGCAAAAGACGGTGCGTGGCGCGCTGGCCAACAGCTTCGGCTTCGGCGGCACCAACGCCTCGCTCGTCTTCCAGGCGATCTGAGCGGACCGACCGCGAGAGCGGCCGAACCGACGATTTGACGGTTCACCGAACCGACCCACCGCTAAATTCGCCCACCCCCCACCCGCACCGGTAGCCGTGAGCCACTTGTCACGTAATACGTGACAAGTGGAGCGGGAGGCCGGCGGGCGGACTGTCACGTATTACGTGACAAGTGGAACGGCGGGGCGGGGGGCGTGAGGTGGGGGCTCTCGCAAAGTGACGTCGTTTTGGACTGGCCCGGGCAGGACGGCGTGACCAACGTCCGCGCTTTCCCCCTGTGAAGTTGTATTGGAAACAAGCGGTTGAGCTGCTCACCCTTCCCCTGCTGCTGGCGATGTTGCTGGCGGTCGGGTTCATGGGCTTCGTGGTGTGGGATCATTCCCACTGGTGGGCGAATCGCGAAGATTACGGCTTCGGTTGGCTTGTGCCGGCGTTTGTGGCGTTTGTGGTCTATGATCGCTGGGCCAAGATCACCGTGGAGGTGCAGGCCTGTGCCGCGACGGAGAGTCCGCGCGTGGCGGGCTGGCGTAAGTGGTTTATGAATACGCTGGTGGGCTCTGCGATGCTGTGCGGCGCGCTGATGTTTTTGCTCGGCGCGTTTTATCGGGCGGGCGCGGGGCCGTCACATCCGGGATCGTTGGCGCTGTCGCTGGGCACGGGTGCGATCGTGCTCACGCTGCTGTTTGTGAATGCGCCGGAGACGACGCATGCCCGACCGGCCACGGGTTTTCTGGATGATCCGCGCGTGCGATTGGCGGGACTGTTTTTGTTTCCGGCGCTGGTGTGGCTGGTGTCGGCGCCGATGGTGTCGGTGATCGAGAATCAGCTCAGCCTGTTCCTGCTGCACAAGGTTACGACGGTGGTGTTTTTCACCTTTGATGTGTTGGGATTGCCGCTGCAGCAGGAAGGCAATGTGTTGGTCCTGCCGCCGTTGGCGGATGGGGAGCCGAATCGTGTGGGCGTGGAGCAGGCCTGCTCGGGCATTCGTTCGCTCACGGCGTGTTTGTTTGCCGGATCGTTCCTGTCGGCGGTCTTCCTCGACAAGCTGTGGAAGAAGGTCGCGCTGGTCGCGGCGGCGATGTGCTTTGCGTTTCTGACGAACCTGATCCGTTCGCTGTTCCTGACCGGCTGGGCTTACCGCTACGGGCACCGCGCCATCGAAGGCACGGTGCATGATGTGGCGGGGTATTCGGTGCTGGGCCTGACGGTAGTCGGTCTGTTGTGCCTGCTGCCGCTCTTCCAGATTCAGTGGGCGGTTGGGGACGAGGAAGACGAGGACGGAGACGGGGATGTGGATGGCGATGGCGACGGCGAGCGGGCCGGGGCGTGAGCGTTCGGTGGTGGGGCGACTGAGAGGCAGGCGGGAGCGGCCGAGACGGCCGCTGCTACACTCGGACGGGAGGTGTAGCCGCGGGCGTGTCGCCCGCGTTCGTTGGCCGGGCGTAGTGCCGGCTTCAGCCGGCATTGGTGGCGGAGGGGCAGGGCGCAGCGGCAGCTGAAGCAGCCGCTACGAACCGAGAGGCAGGAGAGCGGCCGAGACGGCCGCTGCTACACTCGGACGGGAGGTGTAGCTGCGGGCGTGTCGCCCGCGTTCGTTGGTCGGGCGTAGTGCCGGCTTCAGCCGGCATTAGTGGCGGAGGGGCAGGGCGAAGCGGCAGCTGAAGCAGCCGCTACAAGCCGAGAGGCAGGTGGGAGCGGCCGAGACGGCCGCTGCTACACTCGGACGGGAGGTGTAGCCACGGGCGTGTCGCTCGCGTTCGTTGGCCGGGCGTAGTGCCGGCTTCAGCCGGCATTAGTGGCTGAGGGGCAGGTGGGAGCGGCCGAGACGGCCGCTGCTACACTCGGACGGGAGATGTAGCCGCGGGCGTGTCGCCCGCGTTCGTTGGTCGGGCGGAGTGCCGGCTTCAGCCGGCATTGGTGGCGGAGGGGCAGGGCGAAGCGGCAGCTGAAGCAGCCGCTACGAGCCGAGAGGCAGGAGAGCGGCCGAGACGGCCGCTGCTACACTCGGACGGGAGATGTAGCCGCGGGCGTGTCGCCCGCGTTCGTTGGTCGGGCGGAGTGCCGGCTTCAGCCGGCATTGGTGACGGAGGGGCAGGAGAGCGGCCGAGACGGCCGCTGCTACATTTAGTGAGACGGCGACGGTCTTTATTTTTCCGGGAGGGAGATGACTTGGAAGGCTTGGTCGTCGTGGAGGTATTTTGCGGCGAGGGCGCTGATCTCTTCGACGGTGATGGACTCGTTGTCGCTGTAGCGGGAACGCGCCCAGTCGAGGCGTTGCGGGAACTCTTGGCAGGACGCTAGCACGGCGCCGAGCCAGTAACCGTTGGTCCGGGCGCTTTCCTTGAGGCCAGTGAGAATGGGCAGCACGGCGCGTTCGAGTTCATCGGCGTTGGTGCCGTTTTCGGCGAGGTCGTCGGCGAGGTCGCGGGTGACTTGAGCGAGGTTCTGGGCCTCGGCGGGGTCGACCACGATGGAGGCGCTGAGCGAACCGTAGCCCGGGAAGGTGTCGCTGGTGGAGCTGCCGGCGTTGGGGCTGTAGGAGCCGCCAAGCTCTTCACGAATCTTCAGGCGAAGACGGTCGCCGAGCACGTTGGCGAGCACGCGCAGACGACGGTCGACCTGCACGTCCATGCCGTCGGTGGTCGGCCAGAAGAGGGCGATGATGCCCTTCGGAATTTCGGTCGGCACGGCGTAGTCGCGCGTGAACGGTTCGTCGGGGAAGGACACTTCGCGGCGCTCGGCGTAGTGCGGCTTCGGACCGCGGGTCGCCAGGGCGCCAAAGGTCTGGGCAACGGCTTCGATCGTGGCGTCGACGTCGAGGTCGCCCACGATGCCGATCTCGATGGAGCCTTGGGCAAATTCCGACATGAGCCAGGAGCGGGCTTCGGTGAGGTTGCGCTGATCGAGCACCTCCTGGGGGGGCAGGCCGAAGCGCGAATCCCCGTTGGCGAGCAGACGCGGCACTTCGGTTTGGAGCGGGCCCTGCGGGTTGTGGGCGAGCTGCGTGTAATATTGCGCGATGGCTTTGCGCATCTGGCGATCGGCCTCGGGACGGAAACCCGGATCGACGAGGTAGGCGGCGGCGAGTTGGAGTTGAAGCAGCAAGTCGTCGGGGGTGGTGCCGCCGGAAAGGACAAAGGCGTCGCTCTGGACGCCGAAGCCTACGCCGACGTTTTTGCCGGCGAGGATACGGCGGAGGTCGTCGGCTGAGTGCTTGCCGAGGCCGCCGAGGGTGAAGGTGTTGGAGGTGTAAACGCCGAGGCCGGGTTGATCGATCGGTTCGGAGAGTTGGCCGGTGCCGACGCGGATGCTCATGCTGATGCTTTGAGCGGAGAAGTCGGTCTTCTTGACGTTGAGGCGCACGCGGTTGGCGAACTCGACGAGGGTGAGGTCGAGGTCTTCGACGTATTCGCGGGAGTAGACTTCGCCGGAGGGGCCAAAGTCGGTGTAGGCGAAGGCGGCTTCTTCGATCTCGGGCGGCGCTTCGACTGGGGCGGCTTGGGCGGCGGCAAAGAGCTCGCGAACTTTGCCCTCGGGGGCGTCGGTTTGTTCGGTGCCGGTGTTGCCGATGACGGTGACGTAGCGGTGATCAACGTTCCAGAGTTCGCGGAAGGCGGCGTTGCAGGCCTCGATGCTCACCATGTCGAGGGCAGGCATGAAGAGGTCGTAATTGGTCTGCGGGGTGGTGAAGACATTGTCGTCGGCCACGGCGGAGAGGATGCTCATGGCGAGTCCGCTGGAGCGGCGGGTGGGGGCGCGGCGCACGGATTGTTCGAGGCCGTTGCGCATGCCGGCGATGACCTCGCGCAGTTCCGGTTCCTGGAAACCGTATTGGAGGGCGCGGCGGAGTTCGTTTTCGGCCACAGTGAGCGCGGCCGGCCATTGGTCGGGCAGGGTGCGCAGCTCGATGGAGGCGGAATCGGCCACCTTATAGAAAGAACCGGCGGAGGCGCTGCCGCTGGAGAAGGGGGCACCCTCTTGTTTGGCCAGTTCGGAAAGGCGGCGGTTGAGCATGGCGAGGGCGAGATCGCGCGGCAGGTCCTGGATGCGGGTGGCGGCGGTGTCGGGCTCCTCGGTGTAGGGCGTGGAGATTTGGATGCCCACGGTGACGTTGCCGGCCTCGGGTTCGTGATGGTAGAGGACTTTCACGCCATCGGCGTCGGGCGCGGTGTCGGCGGGCGGATCGAGGCGGGCGGGGCCGCGGGCGGTGAGGTCGCTGAACTGCTCGGTGATGAGGCGTTCGACGAGATCAATATCGAAGTCGCCGACGGCGACGACGGTCATGCGGTCAGGGCGATACCAGGTGTCGTAGTAGTCGGCGAATTCGGCGCGGGGGGCGGAGGAGAGCACATCGGCCTCGCCGATGGGGAGGCGGTTGGCGATGCGGGTGTCGCCGTAGAAGAAGTTGAGTTCGGCGAGGAAGGAGCGCCACTGGACGGAGTCGCGGGTGCGTTTTTCGGAGAGGATGATGCCGCGTTCCTTTTCGATTTCCTCATCGAGGAGCAGCATGCCGCCGGCGTAGTCGCGGAAGACGAGCAGGCCCTCGTTGAGGTGTTGTTCGGTGGAATCGGGCAGGTCGATCATGTAGACCGTGCGGTCGAAGCTGGTGAAGGCATTGGTGTCGGCGCCGAAGTTCATGCCCATGCGTTGGAAGAACTCGATGAGGGTGCCGGGCGGGTAGTGCTCACTGCCGTTGAAGGCCATGTGCTCGAGGAAATGGGCGAGACCGAGCTGGTCCTCGGTTTCCTGCAGCGAGCCGGTTTCCACGAGCAGGCGCAGGGCGGTGCGCTCGCGGGGTTCGGTGTTGGGCATGAGCGCGTAACGCAGGCCGTTGGGGAGTTTGCCGTAGCGAACGGATTCGTCGGCCGGCAGGTCGCTCTCTTCGTGGGTGAAATCGGCCGCGCGAGCGGTGGCACAGAGGCCGAGCAGCAGGCCGGCGACGACGGCGAAGAGGGTGGGGAGGCGACGTCGGAAACGCGGGGAGGCAGGAATCATGGTGACGCAAACCATGCGCGCTTATGGGGAAACGCCAAATAATGTTTTGAGGGGGGCGGGCTTTTTCGATTCCTCAGACCCTTTGCCGATGGCGCTGTGGTTCTACCGATTGGTCTTTCTGCCCGTGATGCTCGTCCTGGCGCCATATTACCTGTGGCGCATGCGGCGGCGCGGCGGCTATGGGGATGGCTTTGGGCAACGTTTTGGCGCGGTGCCGAGTGGCTTGCCGGCGAAGTCGGCGAGCGGCAAACGCCGCGTCTGGCTGCAGGCGGTGAGTGTGGGCGAGTTGCTGGCGATCGGTCCGCTACTGCGGCGGCTGGCGGCGCTGCCCGATGTGGAGGTGTATCTCACCACCACGACGAGCACGGGTTACCGGCTGGCGCGGGAGCGATATGCGGCGGAGACGGTGGCGGTGGCTTATTTCCCGATGGATTTTTGGCCCTTCGTGGCGCGCGCCTGGCGGCAGGTGGAGGCCGATGTGTTGGTGCTCACGGAAGGGGAGCGCTGGCCGGAGCACATGCATCAGGCGGCGCGTCGTGGGGTGCCGGTGCTCTCGATCAACGCGCGTCTGAGTGATCGCAGCTATCGGCGTATGCGTAAGGTGCGGGCGTTGGTGCCGGGGCTGATGGGCAACGTGACGCAGCTCCTGGCGGTGTCGGCCGAGGACGCGCGGCGCTTTATAGAGCTCGGTTTTGCAGCGGAGCGGGTGAGGGTGACCGGCAACCTGAAAGTCGACAACGCGATCACGGAGATCGACGCGGCGGCGCGATTGGCACTGCGGCAGGAGCTCGGGTTCGCCGCGGCCGATACGATTTTACTGGGTTCTTCGACCTGGCCGGGAGAGGAGGCGGTCCTGGTGGAGGCGTGGCAAAAAGCGCGCGCGGCCGGCCTGGGGACCGAAGACGGTGGAGTGCTCCGGCTCCTGCTGGTGCCGCGGCACGCCGAGCGTCGGGCAGAGGTGGAGGCCTTGGTGGCAGCGACGGGCCAGCGTTATCACCTGCGGTCGCGTGGCGTCGCGCCTAGTGAGGTGGACATCGCGGTGGCGGATACGACGGGGGAGTTGCAGCGCCTGACGCAGCTGGCCGACCTGGTGGTCGTGGGCAAGAGCCTGCCGCCGCACACCGAAGGCCAAACCCCGGTCGAAGCGGCCGGATTGGGGCGACCGATTCTCTTCGGACCGGGCATGGGCAGCTTCCGCGCCATCGCACAGGATTTGGTGCAAGTGGGGGCCGCGCAGCGCTTGGCAGATGCGGCCGAAGTCGCGCCGGCGGTGAGTAAACTCCTGCAGGATAAGGCGGCCCGAAAACGGATGGGTGGAGCCGGTCGGGCGTGGCATGTGGCCAACCGCGGTGCCTTGGACCGCACGGTCGAGGCCATTCGATTGCACTTAGGTCTCTAGATGAGAGCTATTTGCACGATTTAGGTGATTTACGTTGCCGGGGGGGGGCTCCCCCCTACGGTTTTCCTTTTTCTCTGGATGCAATCGCACGGTCCCAAGCGCGTCTACACCCCGCAGTCCCTGGAATTTTGGTTCGAAAAGCTCGCCGACGAGTGGGAGCCCCATTTTTCAACGCCGCAGTTGGAAGATGGTCATCGCCTTTATCGAGAGGGTGAGGTGCGTGAACTGGAGTTGACCGATCACGATGCGATCGTGCACCGGCGGGTGGACAAGAAGGACGAATACGCGGTCATCGAGTGGGCCAACGGCAAACTCTCGGTGCGCTCGTCCTCGACGGATTTGGATAACGCGCGGGCGCTGGCGGTGGCGGGCCTGCACGAGATCGAAGAGTTGGTGGCCGATGAGATTTCGCCCCTGCCGACCGAAGAACCCGAGCCGGAGCCCGAAGCGGTGGCGGTCAGTTCCAATGGTCACAGCAACGGTTCCTCCAACGGCAACGGTCGCAGCAACGGGCACGGCACGGCGACATTTGGGCGGGGCATGGCCGCCGCCAGTGGCGGGGCGGCTCGCACCACGCGTTCGCCTTGGTCGGCCACGCAAAAGACCTCCTCTCATCGCATCGGCGGTGCCTCGGGGGCGCGGGTTTCGTCGCGCACCCTGGTGCTGGTCTTTAAAACCAAAGTCGGCGGGCTCAGCTTCCGCGCCTTTTGGCAGACCAAAGACAAAGAGCGGACTCAGGCGCTGGGGACCGCGGCCCACGCCGACGGGCAGGCGCATGTCACGTCCGGCGAGCGCGCCAAGTTGATCGGTCTGGCGGCCTACGCGCGCAAGGCGCACTTCCAATATGACAGCGAGAGTGGGGTCTACCTGCTCGAGAACGTCATGGAGATCCCCAATTTCCTGAAGGGCACGCTCAGCTCCTGGCGCCGTCTCTTCAACATCGAGCTCGATAACAACGCGGCCAACCTGATCCAAGGCACCAAGACGATCCAGATCGAGGCGGTCGCTGGTCGCAAGGATGTCGCGGGGGGCGAAAACGGGGCAGGGGGGCGCGATTCGGCCGCCCCGGCGCTCGACTTGCGCTGGATCTTCAAGGCCGGTGAGCAGTTGCTGACCGATCAGGAAGTGCGCTCGCTGCTGCGGCGCGGGACCTCGCCGGTGATTTTGCCCAGCGTGGGCATCGTGGAGCTGCCGACGGAGCAGCTGCAGGCGATCGAGGCCTGGCGCAAAAATGTCTCCGACACGCATATGGCCGACGCACTGTCGCCGTATCTGGTGTTTTCCCTGTTCAACGACTCGCGCTTCAAACTCACGGTCACGCCGGAGTTGGAGGAATGGCGCGAGGGTGTGCTGAAGCCTCAGCCGGTGGACGCGGCGTTGCCGGAGTTGCTGCGTCCCTACCAGCGGCGCGGGGTCGAGTGGCTGCATCACCTCGCCGATGTGGGGTGCCACGGTCTGCTGGCCGACGAGATGGGTCTGGGCAAAACGCTGCAGGTCATCTCGCTGCTCAAGGCCCGTCCGATCACCGCGAAGCCGCACCTCATCGTCTGCCCGGCCTCGGTCGTGCCGGTGTGGCGCGAGGAGATCGAGCGCTTCTTCCCGGAGTTGACCACCAACGTGCTCAAAACGGGCAACGACTTCGTGGAAAACACGGCGCCGATCATCTGGTTGGCCAGCTACACGCAGCTGCGCAAACACCGCGAGCTCCTGCCCAAGGTGGAGTTTGGTTACGCGGTGCTCGACGAGGGGCAGTTCATCAAGAACCCCGACGCCAAGGTCACGCAAACGACCTTCGCCGTGCGCGCGCAACACCGCGTCGTCCTGACGGGAACGCCGCTGGAAAACCGCCAGCTGGATCTGTGGTCGATCTTCCGCTTCCTGCTGCCGGGGCTGCTCGGTTCGCGCTCCAGTTTCGAATCTCAGCTCAATGTCGACCGTGTCGGCACGTTGGAGCGCCTGCGGGCGCAGCTGGCGCCGTTCATCCTGCGTCGCACCAAGAGTGAAGTGGCCAAGGAGCTGCCGCCGAAGGTGGAGATGGACCTGCACTGCCCGATGAGCGACGTGCAGCGGGCCGAATACGCCCGTATCTGTTCCGAAGGCCTGCAGCGGCTCGGCGACGACGTGGGCGAGGCGATGCGGGAGAAGTCGTTCGGCTTCCTCGCGCTGCTCACGCGCCTGCGCCAGGTGTGTTGCGACCCGGACATGTTGCCGTGGCGCAAATCGCCGCTGGAGGACTCGGGCAAGATCGGGCTGCTGGTCGACAAGTTGGCCGAGATCATCGAGAGCGGTCACAAGGTCGTGATTTTTTCGCAGTTTGTCATGCTGCTCGACCGCGTGAAGGAGGCGTTGGCGCTCCATTACCCGGATTTGCCGCAGTATGAACTCACCGGCATGACCCTCGACCGCCAAAAGCCCGTGCAGGACTTTCAGGGAGGCGAAGGCGCGGCGGCCATGTTGGTCTCGCTCAAGGCGGCTGGCACCGGTATCACGCTGCACGCGGCCGATTATGTGTTCCTGCTCGACCCGTGGTGGAACCCCGCGGTGGAGGCGCAGGCGGTCGATCGGGTGCATCGCATCGGCCAGACCAACACCGTTTTTGTGTATCGCATGGTCACGGCCGGCACGATCGAGGAACGCATCCAGGACCTGAAGGATTCCAAGAAGGAGCTCTTCGACCGCATCGTGGGTGGACTAGGGGGCGACTTCGACCTGAGCCAGCACTTCACCTCATTGCAGGACCTGGTGACCCTCACGCAGGCAGCGACCGAGAAGGACAGCGAGAACGCCGACAACGGTAACTGATTGGCCACAATTGCGTGACGCTGTCACGTGAGCGTCACGTAGGTTACGGCGACTTGTCGGCCGGGTAACATGTTGGTGGCGGCCTTTCATTCGGTTTGAGTAGGAGGCTCGCCTCATGGCGGTGTCGGTCGCATGTCACGCATCCCGCGTCGTTTGGGCGCCCGATACATCCTTCGTTCTTTCGCCGCCCTCGCCGGGGCGCTGGTCTTGGTTGCCGCCGCGCATGCCCAATCGGGCGCGACTGGTGCTGTGTCCGGTCGAGTGATCGACGAAGGCACCGGGTTCGGGGTGTCCTGGACCGAGGTGACCGTCGTCGAAACCGGCGCTGTTGCCACCACCGATCTCGCGGGTGCTTACGTGCTCTCCGATCTGCCGGTGGGCACCTACACGCTGTCGGTCATCAAAGAGGGTTACCAAGCGGCCAACATCACGGACCTGAGCATCAGTGCGGGCGAAACCCTGCGTCTCGACATTCCGTTGGCGGCGATGGGCAGCGACGTGGTGAAGATGGAGGCGTTCACCGTCTCCGCCGACGTGGTGCAATCCTCCGATATCGGTCTGCTCGTGGCGCGCCAGAAGGCGGCCACCATCAGCGACGCCATCGGCAGCGATCAGTTTTCCCGCCTTGGGGCCGGCGATGCCGCCGAAGCGCTCAGCAAGGTGACCGGCGCGTCCGTCGTGGACGGCAAATACGTGCTCATCCGCGGTCTCGGTGACCGTTACTCCAACACCCTCATGAACGGCGTCTCGGTGCCCAGCGCCGACCCCGACAAACGTGCGGTGCAGATGGACCAGTTTCCGACCGACATCATCGAAAGCGTCGTCACCACCAAGTCGTTCACGCCCGATCAACCGGGGGCGTTTTCCGGCGGTAGCGTCAACCTGAAGACCAAGTCGTTCCCCGACCATTTCTTCTTCACCGCTTCCATCGCCTCGGGCGGCAATAGCAACGTTTACGACGAGCAGATTCTCGCCTCGCAGGGCAACATGGGCCGGGTGCCGGATGGCTTGCCGGAAACCTTCCCGAATCGCGTTTCTGCCGAGATTCAAGCCGACTTGTTTGGCAACTTTGAGCCGGCCGAGCAGCTCGATGCGGCGACGAAGCTTTTCACTACTCCGTTTTATCCCTACGAGCGTCGCGGTCAGCCGACGACGAGCCTCAGCGTAGCCGCCGGTAACAGCTTCGAGTTCGGTGACCAAGGCCTCTTCGGCATCACCGGCAGCTTCAACAAGAGCCGCTCCTACAGCCATTACGACGACGGCGTGATCGGCCGCTTCACCGGCACGCCCGACAACGTCGTGCTGCGTTATCTGCTCACTTCCGACGCGGATCTGCTCTCCTTCGATCCGACCCTCGCGCCGGCGGGAACGCCCCAGTTTGGCGTGACCTCGAGCACGATTTCGGATGCCCAGGGTGGCCTCATCAAGCTGGCGGTGCGCCCGACGATCGATCACGAGGTCAGCCTCGATTTGGTCTACAACGAGAGCGTGGATGACACCGTCAAGCGCGGTGTCGGCGAGGAGGTCTTCAACTACGGCGGCGCGATCTACGAAATCTACGATCTGCTCCGGACCGAGCGCTCCGTCGCCTCGGCGCAGTTGCAGGGCAAGAGCCTCTTCATGGGCCTCGGCGAAACCGAGATTGAGTGGCGCCTCTCGCAGTCCGAGAGCACGCAGGACCAGCCCGACTACCGCACCCTCAACGCCCTCTACGACCTCGACGGCAATCCGGTCAACGCCACCGGCGTGCAGCCCGACCGTTACTTCCGCGAGCTCACTGAGGAGGCGACCGAAGGCGGCATCGACATCACCGTGCCGTTGCACTTCGGCGGTTACGAGTCGCGCCTCAAGTTCGGTGGCATGGCCTCGAGCAACGAGCGCGATTACGACGAACAGCGCTTCCAATACTTTCGCTCCGCCCGCACCCGCGACGCCGTCGAAGCGTTCCCGGGGGCAGTCGGCATCATCGACCGCGACGCCAATGGCGTGACCTTCGGCAACACGATTTCGCGTCAGCAGGAGCCCAACAAATACATCGGCGAACAAGACATCAGCGCGGTGTATGCGATGCTCGATTACCAGATCAGCGAGCGCTGGCGCAGCGTCTTCGGCGCGCGTTACGAGAGCACCGAGATCGTGACCACGCCGGTGGAGGTGCCGGGCCTGACGCCGAAGACCGGCATCGTCGATGACGACAATTTCCTCCCCGCGATCAATTTCGTGTGGGCGCAGACCAAACGCATGAACTGGCGCGCCGCCTACGGCCGCACCATCGCGCGTCCGACCTACAAGGAACTCTCCGACATCCGTTACGCCGACGTGTTCACCGGCGACGTTTACCTCGGCAACGCCGACCTCGAACTCACCGTCATCGATAATTTTGACCTGCGTTGGGAGTGGTTCCCGGGCAAGGGCGAGACCGTCGCGGTGAGCGCCTTCTACAAGGACATGAGCCAGCCGATCGAGGTGCTTTACCAGCCGGCGGTGGGTTCGATCCAACCGCAGAATGTGGAGAAGGGCACGGTCTATGGCATCGAGTTCGAGTTCCGTCGTGACCTGTCCTTCCTCGGCGAAGCTTTCCGCCGCTGGTCGCTGGGCGGTAACCTCACCTTCATCGAATCCGAGGTGACGATCCCGGAGGCGGAGATGTCCATCCTGCGCGCCTACGACCCCAACGCCGCCGACAAGCGCGAGCTGCTCGGCCAGTCGCCTTACGTGTTTAACGCCGACATCAATTACTCCCGCGAGGAGTCCGGCACCTCCGCGACGCTGTCCTACAACGTCGTGGGCGAGCGTCTCGATCTGGTCGTGTTTGGCCCGATGCCGGACGTCTACGAACAGCCGGCCCCGGACCTCAATTTTGTGCTGAGCCAACGCCTCGGCACCCGCTGGAAGCTCAAACTCAGCGCCAAGAATCTCCTCGATTCCGACAAGGAGAAACTGATCGGGCTACCCGACCGTGACCTCATCTACAGCCGCTACCAATCCGGTCGCAGCTTCTCCCTTTCGCTCAGCTACCTCTTCGAGTGAGCCGGGCTTTCCCATCCCTCTCTGTGTTCCACACACCACAACCCAAGAAATACAGCATGAAACTGAAATCCCTGGTTTCCGTGGCGCTTCTCAGCGCTGCGGCCTCGTTGCACGCCGCGACTGTGAACGTGAGCGGCTCGATCACCGCCGACACCCACTGGACGGCTGACAATGAATACAAGCTCAGCGGCTACGTCTTCGTGACCAACGAAGCGGTCCTGACCATCGACCCCGGCACCGTCATCAAGGGCGAAGTCAGCTCCGGCGCTGGCGCGGCTGCCCTTATCATCACGAAGGATTCCAAAATCATGGCCGAAGGCACCGCCGAGGCCCCCATCGTCTTCACCTCCGAACTCGATCCCCTCGACGGCTCGCTCGGTCCGGACCGTAAGGGTCTCTGGGGCGGCGTGATCTTGCTCGGCAACGCTACGATCAACTCTCGCGCCGATGGCGAGACCGCCGAAGCTCCGGTCAGCGACCAGATCGAAGGTCTTTCGGTCACCGCCGACCAAATCCCGCTCATCACCTTCGGTGGCACCAATGACGAAGACAGCTCCGGCGTGATGACCTACGTCTCCATCCGCCACGGTGGTGCCGACCTCGGTGCTGGTAACGAGATTAACGGTCTCACCGGCGGTGGTGTCGGTTCCGGCACGACCCTCTCCTACATCGAAGTGTTCGCCAACTACGACGACGGTTTCGAGTTCTTCGGTGGCACCGTCTCCCCTGACCACCTCGTGGCGGCCTTCTGCGGTGACGACTCCTTCGACTTCGACACCGGCTTCCGCGGCACCCTGCAATACCTCTTCACTGTCCAGGTGAAGACCAACGAAGAGCCCTACGGCGACAAGGCCATCGAGTGGGATGGCGAAACCTCTTCGATCGCCGGCACCCCCAAGGGCAACGTGTGGGTGTCCAACCTCACCGCCATCGGCATCGGCGATTCCAGCGCCGCCGCCCCGATCAACCCGCGTGACAACGCCACCGTGCACCTCGTGAACTCCGTGTTCGTCGACTTCAAGGCCGGCATCGAGATCGAGAAGGACATCGGCGACGTCATGCCGGAGATCAAGAGCAACGTCTGGTTCAGCCACGACGCCGACTCCAACACCACCACCGCTTGGGGCACCTCGGGTAGCTCGGACGACCTCGACGCCACCAGCTACTTCACCGACGCGACGCTCAACAACATGATCGCCGACCCGATGATGCTCGGCGTCTCCCGCGCTCCGCTCGCCCAGCTCCTCGATCCGCGTTCCGCCGACAAGGACAACTCCCCGATCTGGACCACCACCGTGTTCGACGCCAGCGCCGCTGGTGCGGAAGTGACCGACTACGTCGGCGCCTTCGGCAACAACCTCTGGATCCAGGGTTGGACCAACCTCGCCCTCGCTGGCTACGTTTCCTCCCGCGGCGTCTTCGTCGATGAGAACGGTGAAGATCCGGCTGGCGACGTCACCGTCACCACCCCGGTCGTGCGCAACTCCACCTCCAAGCCGGTCAACATCTCCACCCGCGGTTTCGTGGGCACCGGCAACTCCGCCCTCACCGCTGGTTTCGTGGTGAACGGTTCCCAGGTCCAGTCGCTGCTTATCCGCGTGGCGGGCCCGACCCTCGCCGCTGATTTCGGTCTGTCCGGCACCCTGTCCGCCGCGCAGCTGACCCTCTACCGCGCCGGTGAGAACACTCCGCTCGACAGCACCACGGTTGTCCGCACCCAGACCATCGCTTACAGCGCTGAGCTTGGTGGCTTCCCGCTCAACGCCACCGGTGACGCCGCGATGCTCGCGACGCTCGCCCCGGGCGCTTACACGGTCGTCGTCTCCGGCGTCAACGATGCCACCGGCATCGCGATCGTCGAGGTCTACGAGCTCGACTAAGCCTCGCGCGTTTAACGTCCTTTCGTATCAAGCGGGCCACTACGGTGGCCCGCTTTTTTGTGTCCGCTTCACGCGCGGCCGCGGGCGGGCAGGGGAGCTGTCACGACCGGGTGACGCCGTCACGCAAACGTTACGCGGCTGTCACCGAATACGCTGGAGCGGCCCTTCCCGCCACGCTCACGCTGGTCGCGATGAAAACTCCTCTTCGTTTCCTGTTGGGTTGCATGTTGGCCACCGTGGCGGCGGTGACGTCGGTCTCGGCGCAGAAGATTGTGATCAAGGGTTCCGATACGCTCGGTGCCAAGTTGGTCCCGATTCTCGCTGAGGAATTTAAAGCCCGTCACCCCGGGGTCTCTTTCGAAATCGCCGCCGAAGGTTCCTCCACCGGCATCGCCGCGGTGATCGACGGCACGGCCGATATCGGCATGTCGAGCCGCTCGGCCAAGCCGACCGAGATGTCCGCCGCTTCCGCCAAGGGCGTGGAGATGACTGAGCACGTTGTGGCCTTCGACGGCCTCGCGGTGATCTTGAATGCCGACAGCCCGATCAGCGACCTGCGCAAGCGCCAGGTGGAGCAGATCTTCACCGGTGCCGTGACCGACTGGGCCGCGGTGGGCGGCAATCCGGGGGAGATTTCGGTCTACACCCGCAACACGTCCTCGGGCACGTATTCCGATTTCAAGGCGCTCGCCATGCGCAAGCGCGACTACGCTCCTTCCTCCCAGAAAATGGCTGGCAACGAACAGATCGCGTCCGAGGTCGCCGGCAACCCGAACGGCATCGGCTACGTCGGTCTGGCCTATTCGCAGGCCCCAGGCGTGAAGGTCGCCACGATCGACGGACACCTGCCTGAGGCGGAGTCCGTCAACTCCGGCGAGTATCCCTACGCCCGTCCGACGTTCTATTACACCAATGGTGAGCCGACCGGCATCGTGGCCGAGTTCATCGCCTTCACCCTGAGTGAAGAGGGTCAACGCATCGCTGCGCAGGTCGGCTTCGTGCCGGTGGGCCAATAAGCCGCGGCCCCGAGTTTCCTAATCACTAGCCAAAGTCCATAAGGCCGTCCCGTAATGCGGGGCGGCCTTTTTTGTGACGACCACGTCACAGTGCCGCGGGCGCATTTGTTACAGACGTGCGTAAGTGTTACGGAAGGGCGGCAAAAACGTGACAGAAAGCATGAAGTTCCTGCTACGTAACACGACCGTCACGAAACCGTAACAATACTCAGGCAATGTCGTCCGCTGTTGCAGCGTAACCCTCACCGCAACGTTTCCCTTCGACATCCATGACTAACTCCCTGTTACGACGCGTCGCGCTCCTCGGCGCCTTCCTCGGCGGTTTCGCCTCCTTCGCTGTGGCCCAAGATAGTGGGGCCCTGCTCAATGTCCTTGTGCGCAAGGGCATTCTCACCGACCAGGAGGCCGAAGACATTCGCGCCGAGCTGACGGCCGAGTCCCATGCGGCGGTGATCAGCTCCGTCTCCGGCGGCAAGTCCACCCACTCGCTCGCGATCAGCGGTCGTATCCAGGCGCAATACGCCGGTCTCAGTTCCGATGCCAACGTCGCCGACACCAGTCACATTTTCCTGCGCCGCCTCTACTTTGGCGCCAAGGCCTCGGTCGGTGCCAACTGGTCTGCCAACCTCGTCTACGACTTCGCGGGCGAGAACTTCGACAAAGCCTTCATCGAATACACCGGCAACCTCGGTGGTGAGCTGCCCTTCAACCTCGATGTGGGCGTGCGCAAGGTGAACTTCGGCATGGAGGAGTGGACCTCCTCCGGCAGCCTCGACGCCATCGAGCGTTCCGGTGCCACCCGCTACTTTGTCGAGGGCAACAACGGTCGTCGTCTCGGCGCCGGTTCCTATCGCACGGGTGTGTTCTTCGACGCCGTGCCCAATGCCCGCAAGCAGAAGACCGGCGGTTTCTTCTGGGGCGCGGCCATCACCAATCCCGAGCGCACCGAGGGGCCGGGCGGCGCGTCCTCTGCCGGTAGCGACAGCAACAACACCTTCGCTTACTGGGCCGATGCCGGTTACTCGATCGTGAATGCCGAGAGCAGTTTCCGCCTCGGCGCCGCCGTGGGCCTGTTGCCCGACCAAGGTGGCCGCACCCCCACCGAGGACAGCGACCTGACCGTCTTCAACCTCTACGCCAACGCCGAGCGCGGCCCGTGGAAAGTTTCCGGTGAGTTCCTCTCCGCCGATATCGACAACGGCATCGCCGGCACCACCGACGCCTCCCCGTGGGGCGTGTGGGTGCAGGGCTCCTACGGCATCACCGAGCAGTTCGAAATCGTGGGCCGTTACAGCTATACCGACTCCGACGGTCGCGGCATCAAGGTGTCCGACGGCGTGCGTTCCGCGCCGGCTTCGCTCACCGGTGACAACCTCACCGAGTATTACCTCGGCTTTAACTACTACATCGTGGGCTCCGACCTGAAACTCCAGTTCGGCTACGTGCACGGCACCGCCGAGCGCGGCAACGTCGACGAGTCCGCCGACGGCGTGCGCTCGCAGCTCCAAGTTAACTTCTAAGCCCGCCACCACTCTCTTTGCTTTAAGGATTCGAAATGAAAAAAGTCCTCTCTCTCCTCGCCCTCGGTGCCGTGCTCGCGGCCCCGACCTTTGCCCAGAAGCTCGTGATCAAGGGCTCCGATACGCTCGGCGCGAAGCTCGTGCCCATGCTGGCCGAAACCTACCGCGCGAAGCACCCCGGCGTGTCCTTTGAGATCGCCGCCGAAGGTTCGTCCACCGGCATCGCCGCCGTGATCGACGAAACCGCCAACATCGGCATGTCCTCCCGTCGCGCCAAGCCGACCGAGATGTCGGCCGGCCGCGCCAAGGGCGTGACGCTCAAGCCCATCGTCGTCGCTTACGACGGCATCGCCATTCTGGTGCACGCCGACAATCCCGTGAAGTCGCTCACCAAGCGTCAGGTCGAGCGTATCTTCACCGGTGACATCACCGATTGGTCGGCCGTGGGCGGCAACCCGGGCCCGATCTCCATCTACACCCGCAACACCGCTTCGGGCACGTATTCGGATTTCAAGGACCTCGCCATGAAGCGCCGCGATTATGCGCCGTCGTCCCAGAAGATGGCCGGCAACGAGCAGATTGCGTCCGAGGTCGCGGGTAACCCCAACGGCATCGGTTACGTGGGTCTGGCTTACGCCGACACGCCCGGCACCGCCGTGGTCGATATCGAGGGCAGCAAGCCGTCCAAGGAAGCCGTGCAGTCCAAGGACTATCCCTACGCGCGTCCGACCTTTTACTACACCAACGGTGAGCCGGAGGGCGAAGCGGCCAACTTCGTCGACTTCACCCTCAGCGCCGAGGGGCAGGCCATCGTGGGCCAGATCGGCTTTGTGCCGGTCAACTGAGCCTGATCACGCATCCTGCGCCGAGCTTCGCACAATTGTCACAAGGGGCCCGCTTGACGGTGGTCAGGCGGGACCCTCTGCTGATTTGTCCGCCCGCGAACCTTCGCCCTCTGTCGCCGCTGCATGGATACCACGACCCGTCCTAAATTCGCCATCACCAAGACCCGCACCCGCTTCCTCGGGCTCACGCTCGACGAGTGCATTCAGGCCTTCTTCGGTGGCAACGCGTTTGTGGCCGTCGTGGTGCTCGGGCTGATCACGGTCTTCCTCTTCCGCGAGGGCGCCGGTTTCTTTGGTCAGAACCGCGCCAACCTCGAGCTCTACCGCAAAGCGGGACTCGAGTATGTCGACTTCATGCGCCAGCAGGAGGAGGACCACACGGCGCTCACTCGCTACCTGTTCGACCTGCGCATCAAGGCGTTTCAGCACTACACGCAGGTGGAAGGCATGGAGCTGGCCGACGCCAATCGGCGGCTGATGCCCTTTGACGATTATTCCTACGATTTCGGCGACACGGTCGAGCCGCTGCGCGGCGCCGTGATGGACCTCGGCGACGTCGCCACGGCGGTCAAAACGCGCGCGCTCATCAATGCCGACCGTGAGGAAGAACGACGCCAGTTGCTGGCCGAGGGCAAAACCGCCGAGGCCGCCGAGGTCACGATCGACGAGATCGACTTTGGTGCCGAGGTGCAGGTGTTGATCGATTTCCTGCCGGTTTATCGCGAACTCAATACCGACTTTGCCGCCGCCCTCGATGGTGTGTTGGAGGCGCCGAATCCCGATCTGCCGACGCCGGAACTGGCGGCGCGGTTCGAACGCTTCAAGGAGCTGGTGCGCCAATACCGTGACGGCTTTTCGCGCATCGAAGCGTCCATGGCGGCATGGGACTGGCAGGAGCCGGTGCCGTTCACGAAGGCTGTGTCCAGTTTCCTCACCGGGAGCAACTGGCTGACTGCGAGTTTTTGGCAGGACTGGTATGGCGTGCTGCCGCTCTTCACCGGATCGCTGATGGTCTCGATGGTGGCGCTGGCCATCGCCGTGCCGCTCGGCGTTGGTGCGGCCATCTACGTGAACCAACTCGCGAACGGGAAGGAGCAACGCTTCATCAAACCCTGCATCGAGTTCATCTCCGCCATCCCGTCGGTGGTGCTCGGCTTCTTCGGTATCGCAGTGTTGGGCGAGGCCCTGCGCGTGATGTCTGGCTGGTCCTGGCTTGAGTGGGTGCCGGGCTTCCCGGTGGCCGAACGCCTCAACGCGCTCACCGCGGGCGTGCTGCTCGCGCTCATCGCGGTGCCGACCATTTTCACCCTCGCGGAGGACGCGTTGCAGAACGTGCCGCGCGCTTTCAAAGAGGCGTCGTTCGCGCTCGGCGCCACGCGCTTGCAGACGATTCTGCGCATCATCCTGCCGGCGGCGCTATCGGGTATCATCTCGGCCGTGCTGCTGGGTTTCGGCCGCGTGATTGGTGAGACGATGGTCGTGCTGCTGTGCGCCGGTAATCGTATCGCCATTCCTGATTTTTCCACCGGCCTCGCGGCCTTTACGCAGCCGGTGCACACCATGACCGGCATCATCGCCCAGGAGATGGGTGAAGTGGTGCAGGGGGGCATCCACTACCGGGCGCTCTTTGTGGTGGGTATGCTGCTCTTCTTCATCGCCCTCGTCATCAACTACGTCGCGCAGAAGATCGTGCAGCGCTACCGTATCTCCATCGGCTGAGGACTCCCCATGAGCGATAAACATCGACACATCTTTTCCTCTCGTCCGAGCGCGCGGCGTCGCGCCGAAGTCGGCATGGGCTGGGTCTTCCGTCTCGCCACTTACGTCATCCTGCTGGCCGGTGCTGTGGTCTTCGGCGACATCATTATCAAAGGCTCCCGCACGGTCTTTCAGGCGGAGTTTCCCTTCATCAACGTGCCGTTCCTGACCGAGGCGCCGAAGTCGCTCTACGTCTTCGAGTATCAGGGAGACAAATACGAGTTGGCCGACGACGAATACCGCGACTTCCGGGCCAGCCTCGAAGCCCAAGCCGAAGCCAGCGGCACGACCGCGCCCGACCTGAAGCCCAAGACCTACGTCTATTCCGCCGGCGGTATTTTCCCCAACATTGTGGGCACCATTCTGCTCGTGATCGGTTCCATGACCATCGCGCTCGTGCTCGGCGTCGCCAGCGCGATTTACCTCAACGAATATGCCAAACAGGGGCCGGTGGTGCGGGCGATCCGCCTCGCCATTTTGAATCTGGCAGGTGTGCCCTCGATCGTCTTCGGCCTCTTCGGCTTCGGTATGTTTGTGATCTTCTTCGGGTGGAACGTCTCGCTCATGGCCGGTTGGTTCACGCTCGCCTTCATGGTGTTGCCGGTGGTGATCACGGCCTCCGAGGAGTCGCTCAAAGCGGTGCCCAAGGGCTTTCGCGAGGGCTCGCTCGCGCTCGGTGCCACCAAGTGGCAGACCATCCGCAAGGCCGTGCTGCCTTATGCCACGCCGGGTATTTTGACCTCGTCGATTCTCGGTATCGCCCGCGTCGCCGGTGAGACCGCGCCGATCATGTTCACCGCGGCGTATGTCATTCGCGACAAGCTGCCGTGGGAAGTGGAGCACGTCATGGACTTCCTCTTCCAGGGCGTGATGGCGCTGCCGTATCACATCTACGTCGTCAGCTCCAAGATCCCGCAAAACGAGTATTCCGAGCGCGTCCAATACGGCACCGCCTTCGTTTTCCTCGCGATCGTCGCCCTCATCGCCACCACCTCGATTATTCTTCGCAACCGTTTGCGTTCCCGCTACCGCTGGTAAGGGACGTGCTCCTACGTCATGCCCTCTCTCCTCACCATGGAATCCCCGTCGTCCCGACCGACCACTGCTCCGGCTATCAAGGCAAACGCGCCCAAGTCCACCCCTGGTCCGGCCGATCGCACGATCATCGACATCAACCATGTCGACTTCTTCTACGGCGAAAGCCAAGCCCTCCACGATATCTCGCTGCAGATTCCGGAGAAGAAAGTGACGGCGTTCATCGGTCCGTCCGGCTGCGGTAAGTCGACCCTGCTGCGCTGCCTCAACCGCATGAACGACCTCATCGATGTGGCGCGGGTGGCCAATGGTTCGATCAAGATCCACGACATCGACATCTACCAACCCGACGTCGACGTGATCGAGCTGCGCAAGCGCGTCGGTATGGTCTTCCAGAAGTCCAACCCTTTCCCCAAGTCGATCTACGAGAACATCACCTACGGCCTGCGTCTCCAAGGCGTGAGCAACAAGGCCCACCTCGACGAAGTGGTGGAGCGCTCCCTGCGCGGCGCCGCCCTCTGGGATGAAGTGAAGGACCGTCTGCACACCAGCGGCCTCGGTCTCTCGGGTGGTCAGCAACAACGCCTGTGCATCGCCCGCGCCATTGCGGTCGAGCCGGAGATCATCCTCATGGACGAGCCCTGCTCGGCGCTCGATCCGATCGCGACGGCCAAGGTCGAGGAGCTCATCCACGAACTGAAGTCCAAGTTCACCATCGTGATCGTGACCCACAACATGCAGCAGGCCGCCCGCTGCTCCGATCGCACCGCTTTCTTCTACCTCGGCAAGTTGATCGAATACGCCGACACCCAGACCATCTTCATGAACCCGGGCAATCCGCAGACCGAAGCTTATGTCTCCGGTCGATTTGGTTGATGGACTTGTGTCTCCACTGACTTGCGAATTCCTTGCTGCCTGCCGTCCCCTGTATGAAACGATTTTTTGATTCCGAACTCGAAACCTTCCGCTCCCAACTCGTGTTGATGGGAGAGATTGCCGTGCGCCAGGTGCGCCAGGCGGTCGACGCGTTGGTGGAGGGCAACATCTCGCTGGCCGACCAAGTCACCGCGGCCGACGACGAGTTGGATGATTTGGAAGTGAAGATCGATGAGGAGGCCGTGCGCTACATGAGCCTGCGTTCCCCGGTCGCGACCGAGCTGCGTCTGGTGATCGTGGGCATGAAGGCCAGCCACGATCTGGAGCGGGTGGGGGACGAAGCCACCAGCATCGCCCGTCGCGTGGCCAAGCTCGCCGCCGAGCCCTCCATCAAGCCCTACGTGGACATCCCGCGCATGGCGCGAATCGCAGTGGAGATGCTGCGCGATGCGCTCGACTGCTTCCTGCAGGAAGACGAGCCCAAGGCCCTCGCCGTCTGCAAACGCGATGCCGAAGTCGACGCCATCAACCGCCAGCTTTACCGGGAGCTCACCAGTTACATGATCGAAAATCCGGCCACGACGAGTCGGGCCTTGGAGCTCATGTTCATCTCCAAATCGATCGAACGTATTGCCGACCACGCCTCCAACATCGCCGAGGAAATGATCTACCTCGCGAAGGGCCGGGATGTGCGGCACACGGAAGCGACCAAAAATTCGCCTGACGCCTGAAACGGCGGCTGGGCAGAAAAAAGCCGGTGGAAACCGGTAAAACTCTGCATTGACAGAGCGGAAATGGGGGCCGATTTTCTCCGCCCCCTCACATGGCGACCATAGCTCAGTTGGTTAGAGCACTAGATTGTGATTCTAGGGGTCGCGGGTTCGAATCCCGTTGGTCGCCCCATTTTTGAGATTTTCGATTTTCGATTGGGAGGGCAGGAGGACCCGCGAGGGATGAGAACCCGCAGGGTTCGACGAAGCGAAGCGGAGAAGGGGCGACGCGCAGCGTCGATTCCGCGAGAGCGGAACGAGCCGGAGGCGAAGCCAATCCCGTTGGTCGCCCCATTTTTAGGAATTTCGATTTTTGATTCTCGATTTTCGATTGGGGGAGGCTGGAGGACGCGTGAGGGATGAGAACCCGCAGGAGGCTTGCCCGAACCGGCCAAATGAGCCACGACTGTCGATATGAGCACTGTCACTGAGATCGAAGCCGCTATCGAAAAGCTCAGCGTGGAGGATCAGGGTAAAATCGCCGACTGGCTCAACTCGCGGCTCATTTCTGAGACTCCCGCCATGCTCGCAGCCCTTGATGAAGGCATCCGATCGCTGGAGAAAGAGGGAGCACGCGAATACACTCGTGAACAACTCGAGCAAAAAGTGCGGCAATGGGCTGGAGCGTAAGTCTTAACCGGCAAGCCGAACTCGATCTTGAGCGGGCCGTTGCTTTCCTTGCGACCAAGAGCCCTGCCGCGGCCGAGCGACTTGGTTTGGGGCTGGTAGGTTCTGTTTTTTCGTTGGCGAGCCTGCCTTATCGCGGCCGTCCGGTGGTGGGGCGATCAGGTTACCGAAGCGTGCTGCATCACCCGTGGTTCTTGATCTTCTACCGAATCGACGAAGCCAATGGCTCGGTGGAGATCGTGCGCATTTGGGATGCGCGGCAGGATCCGGACAGCCTCACCATGGGGTGAATCGACAGTCCGGATAGGCCGGTCGGCGAAAACGGCAGGGGTCGGCTTTAACCCAGTTCTCGGGCGGCGCGGAGGCCGGCGGCGTAGGCTTCGAAGACGAGTTTGATTTCGTCCCGCACGCGGCGGAATTCCGCCATGATTTCCTCGTCCGTGCCGGTGGCGTGGGCGGGGTCGTCGAAGCCCCAGTGGTAGCGGTTCACTTGGCCCGGGTAGGTGGGGCAGGCTTGGTCGGCGTTGCCGCAGACGGTGATCACGGTGTGGATGTCGCGATCGAGGAAATCGTTCATGTGCTTTGAACTGTGACCGGAGAGGTCGAGTCCGAGCTCGGCGAGCGCGGCGATGGCTTTGGGGTGCACGTAACCGGCGGGATTGGAACCCGCGCTGTGGACGTCCACGAGATCGCCAGCGGCGGCGCGTAGAAGGCCTTCGGCCATGTGGCTGCGGCAGGAGTTACCGGTGCAGAGAATGAGGATATTGGGTTTCATGAAGCAGGAGGGAAGGTGATGGAAAATCAGGCGGCGCGGGCGGCCCAGCGGCGGCGGAACCAGAACGCGACGTGCACCAGCGCGATGAGCGCGGGCACTTCCACCAAGGGGCCCACGACGGCGGCGAGCGCGACGGCGGAGTCGACGCCAAACACCGCAATGGCGACGGCGATCGCCAACTCGAAATTGTTGCCCGCCGACGTGAAGGCGACCGAGGTGGCTTGCTCGTAGTTGGCGCCCACGCGGCCGGCGAGGACGAAGCTCACCAGGAACATGACCGCAAAATACACCAGCAAGGGCAGGGCGATGCGCAGCACGTCGAAGGGCAGCTGCACGATGGTATCCCCCTTGAAGGTGAACATCACCACGATGGTGAAGAGCAAGGCACTGAGCGTGAGCGGGGAGATGCGCGGCAGGAAGGTCTGCTCATACCAGGTCTCGCCCTTGAGCGGCACCAGCACGATGCGGCTGAGCGCCCCCGCGGCGAAGGGGATGCCTAGATAGATCATCACGCTCTGGAAAATCTGTCCCATCGACACGTCGACGACCGTGCTCTCGAGGCCGATGAGCGGCGGCAACACGGTGAGGAAAAACCAAGCGTAGAGGCCGTAGGTGAGGATCTGGGCAATGCTGTTGAGGGCGACGAGGGCGGCGGCGTATTCGCGACTGCCGTCAGCCAGATCGTTCCACACCAAGACCATGGCGATGCAGCGCGCGATGCCGACGAGGATGAGACCGACCATGTAGCCGGGTTGGTCGCGCAGGAAGATCACCGCGAGGCCCCACATGAGCAGAGGGCCCACGAACCAGTTGAGCACCAGCGAGAGGCTGAGCACGCGCGGGTTGCCGAAAACCTGCGGCAGGCGGCTGTAGCGCACCTTGGCCAGCGGCGGATACATCATCAGGATGAGTCCGACGGCGATGGGCACATTGGTGGTGCCGATGGTGAGCGGCGCAAAAAACGTCGCGGCATCGGTGATCACAAAATGGCCGAGCAACACGCCCACAGCCATGGCGGCGAAGATCCAGACCGTCAGGTAACGGTCCAGGAAACTCATGTTTTTAGCGACGGCGTCGGACATGGCGCGAGCGGAACGTGAGGGGGGCAGTAGGGGAGATTAGCAGCAGCCGGAGCCGGGCAGGCACACGTCCTTGGCGAGGCAATCTGTGTGCTTGTGGCCGAGTTGGATCACGAAACGATCGGCCTCTTGGCGGACCTCGACGAGTTTGAGCTGCACCACGTTGCAGGCCTCGTATTCGAGCTCCACGGGCAGGTCCTCGGCGCCGAGGATCGGCTCGGCGTGCGCGAAGGCTTTGAGCAACTTGTCGGCGGTGATGCGATGGTCCTCGTCCGGACCGACCCAGGTCTGCAGCAGGCACGTGACCTCGCGGCGCACGGTGCCGCCGCAATCCACGAAGTCCTTTTGCACGCGGCCGACTTCGGTCACGTGAAAGTGCGGTTCGATCGGCTCGCCATCGGTCCAGATGACGGTGAGCGGGAGCTCTGGGGCGGCGCTGAGAGCGGCCTTGAGCTGGTGGATGGAAACGGCGGCGGGCGTGGTGGCGGTGGTGCTCATGGTTGGGTGGGTTGGGCTGGGCAAGGAGGGCGTCAGGTTTGGGAGGGGGTGGAGGCGCAGGTGCTCGGAGCACAGCAGGCGTTGACCGCGTCGACGGTCGATTCCAGCTGGGTGAGGCGCTTGAGGTCTTCGGTGAAAATCGGGTTCTCGCGGGTGCAGTCCTGCAGGCAGGCGAGGTTGCGTTCGAGTTCGGGAGCGCGATCTGTCGCGATGGCGTGGATCATCCACGTGCCGCGGCGCTCAGCGGTCACGAGTCCGCGCTCCTTGAGGTAGGCGAGATGTTTGGAGACCTTCACCTGTTTCTCCTCCAGCACCTCCTGCAGGTGACAGACGCAGAGTGGCCCCCGCAGTAACAGGTTCAGGATGCGCAGGCGGGTCTGATCGCAGAGGCATTGGTAGATCTCAACGAGCTCCATGAAGCGGGAACATTCCCAAGCGGGAATATAACGCAAGGGGAATATAATGAACCCGCATGGAATCTTGAATCGGCCCGGCGTCGGATCACCCTAAGTGCATGCAACGGGTGCGCATTGTGACATTCAACATCGCCCACGGCCGCGGGCTGAATCCCATCCAAGGGATCACTTCGGCCGAGAAGTTGCGGCGCAATCTGCGTAAGATTGCCGATCTGCTGACGCGGTTGGACGCCGATGTCGTGGCGCTGCAGGAGATCGACCAACGGTCGCGCTGGGCAGGCAACTTTGACCAGCTCGACTACCTGAGCCAGCACACCGGCATGCCCTACTCGGTCTTCGGGGTGCACAACCGCCGGGAAGGACTGATCAATCTCGCCTACGGCAACGGCATCTTGTCGCGGCATCCCATCATCGCGTCCGAGACGGTGAGCTTCGGCCAACGCCAAGTCGGCGAGAAGGGCTTCATTTTCGCCGAGGTGGACCTGCACGGCATGCGGGTGCCGTTGGTTAACCTGCACCTGCATTATCGCTCGCGGATGCACCGCTTCCGGCAGCTCGAGCAGTTGCTCGATTTCCTCCGCGCCAAACGGCAGGCCCACGGCGGCGAATGGCCGGTGCTGCCGATCGTTTGCGGCGACTTCAATACGCCCGGCGGTGCGTCCGACGTGACCGCCGCGCTCAAGCGCCACCTGCAGGACTTGGCACCTTACACGCTGCACCCGCGGCGCGGCCGCACCTTTCCGTCGCCGCTGCCGGCGCGGTTGCTGGACTTCGTTTTTATGCCGCCCCGCGCGCGCGAGCCGAGTTGTCGGGTGGTGCGCGCGATGCTCTCCGATCACCGGCCCGTGCTGGTGGATTTTGAGCTGAGTTGATGGCGTCGGTTGCGAAATAGGCTTTGCCCCCGCGCGGGGAATTTGGCGCGATGGCGGACTCATGGATCGCATCGCCCAAGCTTTCGCCCGCGCCCAGGCTCAAAACCGTGCCGCTTTTGTGGCCTACCTCTGTGCCGGTGATCCGGATTTCGACAGCTCCCTCGAAGCCTGCCGCGCTTTGCTGCGCAACGGCGTCGACGTGCTGGAGTTGGGCGTGCCGTTTTCCGATCCTCTGGCTGACGGCCTGACCAACCAGCTCGCCGCCCAGCGCGCGCTGGAGGGCGGGATGACGGCGGAGCGGGTGTTTGCGTTTGTGGCTGAGCTGCGGTCCGAATTCCCCGAGACGCCCATCGTGTTCTACACCTACTACAACCTGGTGTTTTCCAACGGCGTCGATGCCTACGTGAAGCGCGCCAAAGAAGCCGGGCTCGACGGTCTGCTTACGCTCGATCTGCCTCCCGAGGAAGCCGACGAACTCTCCGCAGCCTGCCAGGCGCATGGCCTGAAGACGGTTTTCATCGTCGCGCCGACCACCCCGGAAGCCCGCCTACCGACCATCGCCGCGGCGACGACCGGCTTCATCTATTACGTGTCTCGCGAAGGCGTGACGGGCGAGCGGGACAGCGTGGCGGCCAACGTGCCCGACGCGATTGCGACCATCAAACGCCACACGGAGCTGCCTGTGGTCGTCGGCTTCGGCATCTCGCGCCGCGAACACGTCCATGAAGTCGCCGCGCATGCTGACGGTGTCGTGGTGGGCAGCGCGCTCGTGAATGTGATCCGCGACCGCGTGGACGCTCGCGCGGAGATCGGTCCGGCGATGGCGGCTAAAGTCTCCGATCTGGTCGCCGGAGTGGGGCGAGACTAAATTGGATCTGTCCGCGATGAAGACAGCGCTCCACGTGTTAAACGCTTGCAGCTCACAAACGCGATAGGGCAATACGGGTAGGCCCATATGGACTCACGTAAGCTTCTCCTCATCGACGACGACCGCCTGCAGGCGCGGATTGTGCAGCAGCAGCTAAAAGCCTTTCACGGTGAGGTTTACGCTTTCGAATGGGCGGCCACTTATGAGGAGGGCCTACAACGGCTGCTCAGCGGCGAACACACCGCCTGTTTATTGGATTTTCAGCTTGGTCCCCGGGACGGCTTGGAGCTCATTCGGGAGGCCAAGGAGGCGGGCTGTGAGGTGCCGATCATTTTCCTGACGGCCGAATCTTCCTCGAGCATCGACATCGAAGCGATGAACGCCGGCGCGCTCGATTATTTGGTCAAGGGCGAGATCTCGGCTTCGATGCTCGAGCGCTCGTTGCGATACGCGCTGAAGCTGAGCGAAACCCTGGCGGAGCTCAAACGCCTCGCCACGCACGATGCGCTCACCGGCTTGCTCAATCGGCGGGAGTTCAACCGCATCCTCGCCGAAGAAACGGAACGCGCGAAGCGTTTTGGCCGCGACTTCTCCCTGGTGCTGCTCGATCTCGATCACTTCAAATCGGTCAACGACACCCACGGTCATCCGGCGGGCGACGCGGTGCTGCGCGAGACCGCCCGACGGCTCGGCGGACTGATGCGCAAGGTTGATCGTCTGGCGCGATTTGGCGGCGAGGAATTGGCCGTGCTGTTGGTCGAGCTGGATGCCGAGGCCGCGCGCAAGCTGGCGACTCGCATCGTCGAGGTCGTTCACGGGACGCCGTATCCACTGGATGAGGACGGCAAGGAACTCACGGTGACGATCAGCGCGGGCGTCGCTGCCATGCCGCACCACGCCACCACGGCCAAGGCGTTGGTGCAGGCGGCGGACAAGGCGCTTTACGCGGCCAAGTCCAACGGGCGCGACCGCGTCGAAGTGGCGGAATAAAAGCTACGCGCAGCCGCTGCTGCGCGCGATCAGGCGACGTTGGGCGTGATGGGCGCCGTTGCCGGGGCGGGAGCGATGACCTCGTTGAGATCGGAGGCGTCGACGCGCTCGTTTTCTTCGTCGGCCGGCATCGGGTAGGTCTTCACGAACTCGGCGAAGTCGATGATCTCAAAGCGACCGTCCTCGTGTTCAACGATGGCGGTGAGGGACTCGACCCAGTCGCCGCTGTTGAGGTAGTGGACGCCGTCGTAGACCTTGTCGGCCGCGGTGTGGATGTGGCCGCACATGACGCCGATGCAGTCGCGGCTGCGCGCGAGTTCGACGATGTGCTCTTCGAAGTTGGACACGTGATTCACGGCCTGCTTCACGCGCGCCTTCACGGCTTTGGAAAGGGAGTAGTAGTCCTTGCCGCGCCAGGCCCGCCAATGGTTGTAGAGGCGGTTGATGCGCATGAGGAGCCGGTAGCCCCAGTCACCGAGGTAGGCGAGGAAGACGAAGTTCTTTGTGACGGTGTCGAAGACGTCGCCGTGCAACACGAAGTAATTCCCCCGCGGCGTCTCGTGCACGTAGTCTTCGACGATCTGCAGGTTCTCGAACGCGATGGGCAGAAACTTGGCCAACACGTCGTCGTGATTGCCCCGCAGGTAGATCACCTCGGTGTCCTTCTTTTCCATTTTCTTCAGCACGAGCCGAATGAAACGGGTGTGGGACTTGGGCCAATGCCCGGTCTTTTTCAGCCTCCAGCCATCGATGATATCGCCGTTGAGTATGAGCTTGTCGCAGCGGGTGTGCTTGAGGAAGTGGTTCACCTCACGGACTTTGCAGTCGTAGGTGCCCAAGTGCACATCGGAGATTATCACGGTCCTCACCTTGAGCGGTTTCGGTGTCATCGGATTTGCACCCTAGCAGGTTTGGGGGGCGCTTGCCTAGAGGCGCGCGCGGTTCGTCACGGTAACGTTACCTCTCGGAGGGAACCAAAACGCGGAGGCTGCGCGGCTTGACCGCGATGTCGATCGTGGTGCCGGTTTCGTGCACCTCGCCGTCGGTATGGATCGGGCCGGCGTGGGCGCGCTGCAGGGTGAAGTGCGCACCGGTGAGGCGCACGGCCTGGGGGCTGCCGTCGAGTCGACCACGAAACAAGCGCCAGGCCAGCGGGGCGGCGTTGAGGACCGAGACGTGTTTGAGCACGGTGAGGTTGAGCTGGCCGTCATCGACCGAGGCGCCCGGCGCGATGAAGCAGTCGTTGCCGTATTGGTCGGAGTTGGCCACCGCGACGATGAAGGCGCGGGTTTCCAGTTCGCTGGTGCCATTGGCGATGGCGTAGGTCTGGGGCTGGTAACCAAACCATGCGCTCAGCCCGGTGCGCACATAGGCGGAGAGACCGCGGCGAGTGAGATGGTTGAAGCGGGAACTGATCTCGGCGTCGAAGCCGATGCCCATGGCGTTGAAAAAGGGGTGGCCGTTGGCGACGCCCGTATCGATGGCTCGGATACGACCGTCGAGCAGGGTGCGGTAAGCACCGCGACCGGGGTCGGGGATGCCGAGGTGGCGGCCGAGTCCATTGCCGGAACCGCAGGGGATGAGACCGAGCGCGGCCGGAGAGTCGACGAGGGCGGCGGCAACTTCGTTGAGGGTGCCGTCGCCGCCAATCGCGACGACGAGTTCGCAGCCCTCCGCGATGGCGGCGCGGGCGAGGTCGGTGGCGTGGCGGGGACGTTCGGTGAGCCGGACCTCGGCGGGCAGTTTGTGCTCGGTGATGAAGGCCCGGGTGCGGTCCAGCAGGTAGGGATCGCGGCGGTTGTGGCCGGAGTGGGGATTGAAGATGAAGCAGGTCCGGGCGGACCGAATGTCGTAGCGTGAGCTCATGAACGCGCGGCGTTGGCGATCACACTCTGGAGGTCCCGGTCGAGGCCGTCCAGCACGGCATCCCATGGCACGGTTTCGGCGACGGCACGGGCGGCGAGGCCGTAGCGGCTGCGGCTGCTGCGATCGACGGCGAGCGAGCGGGACATGCGCATAAAACCTTCGGTGTCGCCGAAGTTGGCGAGGCGACCGCTCACATGATCCTGAATGTAACGGGCGGCGGCGGCGTAGTTGAAGGCGACGACGGGCAGGGCGGAAGCCATGGCTTCCATGACCACGTTGCCGAAAGTTTCGGTGAGGCTGGGGTAGAGGAACAGGTCGGCCGAGGCGTAGTGGCGGGCCATCTCGTCGCGCGGCAGGAAGCCGGTGAAGTGCGCCCACGGGTGCGCGCGCTCGAGTTTGGCGCGTTCCGGTCCGTCGCTCACGATCACAAAACGGGCGCTGGGGTCGTGGCGCAGGATGGCGTCGTAGCAACGGAAGAGCAGCGCGTAGTTTTTCTCGGCGGCGAGACGGCTGACGTGAATCACGACCAAATCCTCCGGCCCGGCCCCCCAGCTGGCGCGCAGTTCGTTGGAGCGATGCCCGGGGTTGAAGACGCGGGTGTTGGCGCCGCGCGAGAGCAGGCGGACGTCGCGGAATCCATCGGCCGTGAGTTGCGCGTTGAGATCGGGCGACGGCGACAGGGTGATGCGGGTGCGGTTATGGAAGTGGCGCAGGTAACCGAGGACCGGTCGTTCCAACCAGGCGAAACCGTAGTGCGCGCTGTAGTCGTGGAAGTTGGTGTGAAAGCTGGAACTCACCGGGATGCGCAGCTTGTGAGCGGCGAGCAACGCGGCGTAACCGAGCGGACCCTCGGTGGCGATGTGGACGAGGTCGGGCCGCTGCGTGCGCCAGGCCTTGAGCAGGCGACCGCGCACCGGCAGGCCAAAGCGCAGGAAGGGGTAGCCGGGAATGGGCAGGCTCGGATGACGAACCTCGGGGTAGATGTTTTGATTGGGAGCCTCGGGGGCTTCGTCGCGTTGGCGAGGCCGATGAACCACCACGTGATGGCCGCGTTCGGTGAGGCCTTCGGCGACGTGACCGAGCGTCATGGCGACCCCATTGATCTCCGGCGGAAAGGTTTCGGTAACGAGTGCGAGGTGCAAAACTGAGGCTGGTTGCAACCGGTGCCGCAGAGGGGGGCGAGGCGAAAAGAACGCGACGGATTTGTTATCACGTCCTTGTAACAAAACCCGGCTCCGGGCCTACTCGGCGGCGATGTCGACAGCGTTATCGGTTCTGCACGTGCTCACGGGTCCCACTGCGGTGGGGAAGACCGAGTTGGCGCTGCGCTGGGCGGAGGCCAACGACGCCGAGATCATTTCCTGCGACTCCTTGTTGTTCTATCGCGGGATGAACATCGGCACGGCCAAGCCGACCGCGGCCGAGCTCGCGCGCGTGCCGCATCATCTGGTCGACATCCGTGACGTGACCGAGCCGATGGACATCGGGCGTTTTGTGGAGCTGGCGCAGGCAGCGGTCGCGGACATTACGGCGCGCGGTCGTCAGGTTCTGATCACCGGCGGCAGCGGTTTTTACCTGAAGGCGTTTTTTGCGCCGGTGGCCGACAACGTGACCGTGCCGGCGGAGCTGCGCGCGGAGATCGGGGCCCGTTACGAACGGGAAGGGCTGGCGCCGCTGGTGGCGGAGTTGCGGGCGCTGAATCCCGCTGGTCTCGGAAATTTGGATACGGCCAACCCACGACGGGTGACGCGGGCGCTCGAGCGTTGTCGGGCCAGCGGGCGCGGTCTGTTGACCCTGCAGGCGGAGTTCGCGGCGTTGCCCGGTCCGTTTGCAGCGCATGAGGTGCGTTGCACGCGGCTGGAACGGGATCCGGAGGAGCTCAACCGGCGCATTGATGAGCGGATTCAGATCATGCTGGCCGATGGTCTGGTCGAGGAAGTCGCGGCGTTGCGGAGCGCCGGGCTGGAGCAGAATCCCAGCGCGGCGCGTTCGATCGGCTATCGGGAAACCTTGGCGATGTTGCGGGGAGAGCTGGCGGCGCGCGACCTGGCGGTGGAAATCGGCCGCAATACGCGCGGGCTGGTGAAGAAGCAGCGCACCTGGTTCCGTTCGCAGATTCCGCCGCACCGCGAGTTGGACGCGACGACCGCAACGGTCGCCGCGCTGTTTGAGCGGTGAGGGGGTGAGGAGTCGGGCGTAAAGCCCGACCCACAAGGAGGTTGCCGGCGGAACTGTGGGTCGGGCTTTATGCCCGACTCCGCTTATTCTTCGGCTTCGAGCGTGATGCCGAAACGGTCGAGGGAGCTGCCTTCGAGGCGGGAGAGTTCGGCCAAGGCGATGCGCAGGTTGACGGCGGCTTGGATCTCGTTGACGCGAGCGGTGTCGAGGTCTTCCTGCGATTCCTGCACGCGGCGGAAGGTGGAGAGGCCGGCGTCGAAGCGGGCCTTTTCGAGGTTGTATTGATCCTGGCTCAGCTTGGTGGCGAGCTGGCTGATCTGGAAACTCTCGGCGCTGGTTTGGACGGAGCGGATGGCGGCGCGCACATCGACCATGATGTTTTGCTCCAGCTGGCGCAGGCGGACCTCTTCGCGGCTGAGCACGGCGCGGGCCTGGGCGAGGCGGGCTTTCTCTTCCTTGAAGCCCCACGGCACGTTGAGGGAGAGACCGAGCTGCCAGGAGTAACCTTCACCGTCCCACAGGTTGCTGGTCGAGTCGGAGGCGGAACCTTCGTTGCTGTTGAGGCCAACGCCGGCATCGAGGTTGAGCGAAGGACGACGGCCGTTGGTGGCGGTGCGTTCGTCGATGCGATACTGTTCGACGGCCAGCACGGCGGAGGCGTAGTCGGGGCGGTTGTTGCGGGCGAGGTTGTAGGACTCGGCAAAGGAAACGTTCGGCGTGGTGACGGGCTGGAGCACGATGTCGCCGATCGGACGATCGAGTTCAAACTGGGTGATGAGGTTCTTCAGCGCGTCCTCGCGGTCTTTGACGGTCTGCTGCGCGAGGAGGACGCCGCGGTTGGCGTTGGCCACACCGACTTGCGCCTGAAGCACGTCGAGGTCGGTAGCGACGCCGGTTTCGAGGCGGGTTTGGTTTTCCTCGAGCAGGCCTTGGGCAACGGCGAGGCTGAACTCGCGCACGGCGAGCTGTTCGCGGGCAAAGGCGAGGTTGTAGTAAGCGGTTTCGACGTTGCGCACGATGTCGAGGAGGGCGGACTCGAAGTCGAGACCGGCGCGTTCGAGGCCGAGGCGGGCGCGTTTGAGGGCGGCGCGGTTGACCTCGCTGCCGAAGCCGGCGAGCAGCGGCTGGCTTACGGTGAGGGAGAAGTCGCTGGCGTAGGCCGGGTTGAGCAGGGAGAAGGTGGAGTTGGTCTCGCGGCGGTTGAGGTTGGCGCCGAGTTCGATGTCGGCACCAGTGATGATGCGTTGGCGGGCACCGGCGCGGATGGTGGTGTTTTCACTGCGCGGGCCTTCCTGGCTCACACCGTCGAGCGTGCTGCTCGGTTGGGCCTGTTGATTGACGCTCTTGGTGGCGCTGACGAAGAAGGACGGGTCGAAGTTGGCGTCGGCGATTTCGACGGCGGCCACCGCGGTTTCGGTGGTGTAGCGTTGGATTTCGACCGCGAAGTTTTTCTCGAGGGCTCGGGCGACCGCTTCCTCAAGCGTGAGCACCGGCTCTTGGGCGGAGGCGGTGGCAGAAAGGGTGAGCGCGGCGAGGCAGACGGTGCGGAGCGTTCGAGACATAGTGGCGAAGGGAGATTCGTTAAGGAATACACGCGACGTGCGAAAAAGTCGCAGGGTTTCACCCGCAGGGTTCAATTTGTGAGCAATTGAGGGGGCGAATTGCATGATCGTGAAAGAAACACGATGCGGCGGGCTGGCGAACGTGAACCGGATGGACGGTTTGACGTAAGGATGGACGGATCAAAAAAAGGCGTCCGTCGGGTGACGGACGCCTTTTCGGCATAATTGAAACGAGATGAACGGCGGCTCAGTGGTCGTGGCCGGCGTGGTCTTCACCGTCGAGGCCGAGCTCCTCGGCGATCAGAGCGCGGAGGGCGGCGGAGGCGGTGGTGGAGCTGTTGACGGAAGCGACCTGCGCCTTCACCTCGGCGTAGCGCGGGTTGCTCTCGTCGAGCACCGGGGCGACCTTGGCGGCGGCGTGCGTGATGAGACCTTCCTGGCCCGTGATGACCATTTGGGAAACGTCACCGGCGTCGAGATTCTGCAGGCTCGAGAGGATCGAGAACGGGAAGTCCTGCGGCCGGCTCATGAGGGTGAAGTCGGCGAAGCTCTCGGTTTTGATGGTGGCACCCTTGGCATCGAGATCGGCGACGGCGTCGGCGAAGGCTGTGCCAGCGGCGAGTTTGGACTCGAGGGAGGAGCGGAGCTGTCGGCCGAGGGCCACGAAACGCTCGCGCTTCTGGTTCTCGAGGTAGTCGGCGCGGACGCGGTCGGCCACGGCCTCAAACGCGGAGGGGGCAGGTTCGATGCGCTCTTGGAACACGAGCACGACGGCACCGGCGGCGGTGGGCAGGGCATCGGACAGCGCACGGGATTCGTCGAGTTGGAAGGCCGCGGCAGCAGCTTGGCCGGAGCCACCGAGGAAGGCGGGGGGCGCGTTGCGTGGGAAGGGCTGACCGGCGCGGAGGGTCCGGCCTTGGGTAGCGACAAACTCGCCGAGGGCGTCGCCGGAGACCTTGGCATCGAAGATGGCGACGGTCAGGTCGGCGGCGTCGTGCTGGGCGAGGCTGCGGGCGCGCTCGTAGCGCAGGGCGGCGGAGACTTGGTCACGGACGGCGAGGAAGTCGGCATCGAGGTCGGCGCCGATGGTCGGGGTTTCGCCCTCTTCGGTCGTCGGCGCCGGGAAGCGGGCCGGGTTGGACTCGTAGAAGGCGCGCACTTCGTCGTCGGTGAGCTGCACCTGGGTGAGGTAGCGGGTGGCCGGAAACTCGACGTAGTTCACGCGGACCATGGCGGGCGTCTCGTAGCGGAAGCCATTGTTGTCAAAGTAGGTGCGAAGGTCTTCGTCGCTGGGCTCGATGGTCGGAGCGAAGGACGCGTAGTCGACGCGAGCCACGTTTACGGTCCAGACGGTGTCGGTTTGTTTGAGCTGGAAGGCGACTTCGCTCTCGTCGACGTAACCGGGACCGCTGAGGAGGTTGTTCACGCGGCGGGCGAGGAAGTCGCCCTTGAGGACGCGCACGATATCGGCCTCGGTGAAGCGACCGCCTTCTTTGAGGTTCTCGCGGAAGGTGGCGTAGGCCTCGGGATCGAAGTTGCCATCGGGGCCGCTGAAAGTGCGCACGCCTTGGATGAACTCTTCGAGCTCGGCGTCGGTCGGGCCCGGCAGGTTGAGTTGCTTGGCGAGGTAGAGGGAGGCGTAGCGCTGGAGGGCGAACTCCTGCATCTGGGCCTGGGGCACCTGCATGGTGCCGGCCTGGAGCATGATGCTGAGGGAGGCGTCCTGATAGAGCGTGGCCTGACCTTCCGGCGAACTCAGGTTGAGATCGAAGAAGGTGCGGGCTTGGGCGCTGCGGTCAGCTTGGCCAATGCCGGGGGCGGCACCGATCGTGAAGACGAAGGCGACGATGAGGACCGCCAAAAGCACGAGGA
The DNA here is from genome assembly GCF_019679435.2 of Actomonas aquatica. Taxonomy (NCBI): domain Bacteria; kingdom Pseudomonadati; phylum Verrucomicrobiota; class Opitutia; order Opitutales; family Opitutaceae; genus Actomonas; species Actomonas aquatica. The sequence goes on along the minus strand of NZ_CP139781.1, from coordinate 1,790,859 downwards.
AGACGATACGGAAGTGCCTTTGGAAGGTGATCTGGATCCAGGAAATCATGGGGAGAAAACGAGCGACGCTAGGTCGGGCGCAGGGGGTGTCAACCGGGGAGTGGTGGTGGTGCGAGGGCGGGGTGCGGCCGGCGGAGTGAGTCTACCGGAGGGCTCGGGCGGACTCGGTTGAGGTCGGGGGCAGGGGGTGTTGTTCGAAGAGCTGATCGAGTGGGGTTTGGAAAAGTTCAGTCTGGGTGAGCTCGGTGGTGGCCTGATGGTAACAGGCGAGGAGCGGCTCGTGGTGGGCGAGGTCGGGGCCGGCGGGATCGTCGCCGTGGTCGTCATCACGGCGTTTGAAATGCGCGAGCGTGGTGCGGCCAAGCGGGCGGGCAGGCATGTAGCGGTCGTCGACGGTCGCCTGGCCGTCAGGCGAGGGGATGGGGGTGAGCAGCTCGGTGCGCACGAGTCGGTTGAGGCACTCGTTGAGCAGTTGATCCGGCACCCCCATGGACTCGCCGAGTTCGGGCGCGGTGGGCGGCTCCTGGCAGTTGTGGAAGCGGCGGCAGACCGTGAGCAGCACCATGAGGGAGAGGCGTTCGCGGGTGGATTCGGCGAGGGTGTTCCAGGCCGCGAGGGAGTTGCGGAAGCGGGCGTTTTGGACGGCGTAGCTCACCTGGCCGCCGAGGAGAACGAAGAACCAGAACACGTAGAGGCCGAACATCAGCACGATCGGAATGGCCAGCGACCCGTAGAGGGCGCGCGAGAGCAGCACGCGGCTGATGTAGAGGAAGGCCAGGTAGTTGTTGGCGATGAGCAACACGCCCACGATGAAGGCGCCGACGAGCGCGGCGAACCAGTTGACGTGGGTGTTGGGGATGGCGCGGTAGAAGATGGTGAGCACCACCACGAGGGTGATGAAGGAGATGAGAGGCAGGAAGAACTGCATCATCGCGACCAGCTGTGAGCCGTAGGGCAGTTTGGCGGCAAAAGCGTTGGTGAAGGCACCGCCGGCGAGCCCGGTCAGGGCGGCAAAAAACAGCACGGCGCCGAGGGAGATCACCATCCAATAGAAGGCGATGCGCATGATCCAGGCGCGGCCCCGGCGCACGCCCCAGATGTCGTTGAAGGCGGTTTCAATCGAGGTGAACAGCTGCAGCACGATCAGGATGAGCGTGAGGGCGCCGACGGCGCCGACGGCCCCGTTGCGCGAGCTGGAGACGAAGCCGTTGATGAACTCCACCAACTCCGGGCGCACTTCGATCGCCTGCGGCGCGTCGGCGTCGTCGGAGCTGGCACCGTCGTCGTTGGTGGGAGCCGGCACGACGATCGTGCCGCCGGTCTCCTGCTGGATTTCCACGGCTTCGGCGGCGGCGGCGAGTTCGTATTGGTCGATTTGGGGAGCGACGAAGCGGATGAGGCGATTGAGGTAATCGACGGCGAGATCGGGGTCTTCATCGTTCAGCATGAAGCCCGCGATCATCATGGTGAGAGCGACGAGGGGCCCGAGTCCGATGAGCGAACTGAAACTGAGCGCGGCGGCGCGGCTGACGGCGCGGTTTTCGCCGAGGCCGCTGAAGGTGATGGAGAGCACCCGCAGGAAGGCGTGCAGACGGCCGCGCGGGTTGTTCTCGCGCAGCGACTCGGCCGACCAGATGTCGACTTGGAAGAGTTGGACGAGAGCGGCGAACTGACGCTTCAACCAGTCCATGAGGCGGAGGGGATCGCGGTGGCGCGAGGGGCCGGTGGACGCGCTCAAGTGTTGAGCACCGTCCAGGCAAAGGCGCCCATACCGCCGATGCCTATCAAGGCGGTGAGGATGACCGCGAAGAGGTTGGTGAAGATGGTGGAGAAGTAGATGCCGACGCAGCCGAGCACGGCGTAGAGAGCAGTCTGGGGTTCACCTTGAACGTAGAAAAAGAGGCCGAGGAAACCGGCGCCGAGCGCAGCACGGAAGCGGATGATCGGGTAGATGGCGACCGCCTGCAGCATCATGAGGAGGAAGAGCAACAGGTCGACGGCACCGAGCACGGCGAAGGGCTGGGTGAGCAGCTTCGGGTAGTTACCGGCGACGATGGTGTCGATCGAGGGCGCGAGCAGGGCGAGACCGCTGATGAGCAGGATCGCGGTGCAGGCATACATGCCGATGCGGGCGGCGCGGGCGAGTGCCTCGCGGGGATCGGCTTTATCCTTGGTGTCGGCCGAGCGACCTTCGGCGGCGGCGAGCATGTCGGTCACCTCGATCGGCGGCACACTCTCCGTCGACGTGTTGAGCGACTGGACCTGATCCTTGGGGCGCACTTTGAGTTTCTTCTTCTCGGGGAAGAGCGCCGTCATGAGTTCGGCGTTGGAGCCCACCCGGACCCATTTTTCGCCGGCGGCATCGTAATAAACGGTGTCGGCGGCCACCTGGCCGTTCTCAGCGAGCGACGAGAGTTGCTCGAGGTTGAAGGGACCGCGAGCTTCGGTGTCGGACGCGTTGCGGATGTAGAACTCCTGCGGGGCCATCGGCGCGAAGCTGTTTCAGCGGGGGAAGAGCCGCAAGGTTGTTTTGGCGAGGCGCTTGGGAGGGCGGCCAGCTGTTTTACATTCGCTTTAGAGTGCGCAGGCCGAGGAGGTGGAGGCCGGTCTCCAGCAGGAGCAAGGTGCGGGCGCAGAGGCGGAGGCGGCGGGCGCGGACGTTGGGCTCGTCGACGGCGACCTTGTCGGCGCTGTAGAACGCGCTAAATTCGCCGGCCAATTCGAAGAGGAAGAGGCAGAGCATGTGGGGGCGCAAGGGCGTGACGGCGGCGCGCAGGGCGTCGGGGAACTTGGCCAGCTTGCGGGCGAGGGCGAGCTCGGTGGGCGTCTCCAGCGTGTCGGCGGCGGCGAGCGCGGCGGCGTCGGAGGGATCGATCGCGAGTTTGCGGAAGATGGAGTGAATGCGCGCGACGGCGTAGAGCAGGTAGGCGGCGGTGTTGCCCTCGAGGGAGATCATCTTGTCCCAGGAGAACACATAATCCGAGGAGCGGTTTTGGCTCAGGTCGGCGTATTGGACGGAGCCCACGCCCACGATCTCGGCGATTTTGGCCTGCTCGTCGGCTGGCAGTTCGCCGCTCTTGGTGGCGACGAGTTGCGCGGCGCGTTCGGTGGCTTCGTCGATCAGGTCACGCAGCTTGATGTTTTCGCCGGAGCGGGTCTTCAGCGGCTTGTTGTTCTCGCCGAGCACGGTGCCGAAGGAAGTGTGTTCGAGGCGGGGCAGTTTGCGGTTGGTCTTCTCAAACCACTTTTTGGCGGTGAGGAAGAGTTGCTCGCAGTGGTCACTCTGACGCGAGTCGATCACGTAGATGGAGGCGTCGGCGCCGAAGTGTTCGGTGCGGTAGAGCAGGGTGGCGAGATCGGTGGAGGCGTAGTTGGCGGCTCCGTCGCTCTTGCGCACGAGGAAGGGTTGCTTGTGGAAGCGCGGGTGCTCCGGGTGGAAGACGACGAGGGCGCCTTCGCTCTCTTCGGCGAGGCCGAGATCACTGAGCTCTTGGTAAACTTGGCCGACCTTGTCGTTGTAGAAACTCTCGCCGAGGGTGTAGTCGAACTTCACGCCGAACTGGTCGTAGATCTTCTGGAAGGCTTCGAGGGAGACCTCGTTGATGCGCTTCCAGATGGCGAGGTTCTCCTCGTCGCCGCCCTGGAGTTTAACGAGTTCCTGGCGGGCGGCTTCCAGCACGCTCTCATCTTCGTCGGCGGCTTTGTTGCCAACCTTGTAGAGGCGTTCGAACTCCTCCAGCGGATCGGCCTCGAGCGCGGCGGCGTCGAGGTGGCGTTTGTAGGCCCAGATGAGTTTGCCGAAGCCGGTGCCCCAGTCGCCGATGTGGTTGTCGCGGATGACTTTGGCGCCGGCGAAATCGAGCAGGCGGCAGATGGCCTCACCGATCACGATGGAGCGCAGGTGGCCCACGTGCATCTGCTTGGCGGTGTTGGGCGAGCTGTAGTCGACGATGAAGGTCTGACCGGCCTCGGCTTGGGAGGCGCGGGCACCCTCGCGCAGGCTGTCTTCCGTTGCGTAAGTCGTGAGCCACCGGTCGAGCGTAGCGGGTTTGAGGGTGAAGTTGAGAAAACCGGGACCCGCGATCGCGACGTCAAATTCGGCGAGCAGCTCGGCAGGCAGGGCGGCGAGCATCTTCTCGCCGAGAGCGCGGGGGTTCTGTTGGGTCCGTTTGGCGTAGGGCAGCACCCCGTTGGCCTGGAAATCGCCGTGGCGCGGATCGGCCGTGCGGACCTCGGGCGCGAAGAGACTCAGATCGAGCTCCAGCGAGGTCGCGGCGCTTTGCAGCGCGCTCTCAATCGACGTGGCGAAGTTGAACGGGACGGACATTTCTTCACTCAACGGAGGGCTGCCGGGGCCTCGCAAGCGTGGATTTGGGGCCCCGCTCGGGCAATTTGAGCACTATTACGAGCCATGACAAGGAGTCCTAAGTAACTGCAGGGGAGGGTGAAAGGCACTATGAATGGCTATTAGCAGCCGTAATTTTGACTCGACAACCTAGGTTTTTTTTGTCTAACCTCGTCGGTTTACGGCCAGACAGGTCTTTACGAGTCACACACCATCACACATGACGAAACGCACTCTGCCTCCACGCAGGTTCATCAAGCCGACCTTCGAATTCCTTATCGAAAAGAAGCGCGACGGCGGCGAATTCACCCAGGAAGAAATCCGCTATATCATTGATAGCACCCTTGATGGGGATCTGCCCGAGCATCAGCTCGCGGCGCTGTTGATGGCGATCTATTTCCAGCAGATGTCCGCGCAAGAGACCGCGGAGCTGACCGAGGAAATGATGCTTTCCGGCGAGGTGATCGACCTCTCGCACATTGCGAAGCCGAAGATCGACAAGTATTCCACCGGTGGCGTGGGCGACAAGACGTCCCTCGTGCTGGTGCCGCTCGCCATGGCGGCGGGGGTGGTGGTTCCCATGATGTGCGGCAATGAGCACGATTACATCATCAACACCCTCACCAAGCTGGGCGCGGTTCCGGGCTTCAAGCCGGAGCTTTCGATCGACGAGTTCGTGAAGCAACTCGGCAAGATCGGTGGCGCTATCGTTAAGCAGGACAAGGATCTCGCTCCGGCTGACGCCAAGTTCCACGACATGCGCAAGTCGACGGGCACGATCCCGAGCCTGCCTCTCATCACGGGTTCCGTTCTCTCCAAGAAGCTTGCCGAGGGTTCCGAGGGTCTCGTCATCGATGTGAAGTGGGGCAACGGCTCCTTCATCAAGGATCTCGAGCAGGCCAAGCAGCTTGCCCGTTCCATGACTCGCGTGGGTCGCTCGATGAAGCGTCGCTGCGTCGCGCTCGTCACCGACATGAACCAGCCGCTCGGTGACACCGTCGGCACGGGGCTCGAGCTCAAGGAAGCCATCCAGTTGCTCAAGGGCGAAGGTCCCGAGGATCTGCAGGAGCTCGTGCTCAAGCTGGGCATGGAGATCGTGCGTCTCGCCGGCGTCGCAGGTTCGACCCTGTCGGCCAAGCAGACCGTGCAGCGTCACCTCACCGATGGTTCCGCACTCGAGAAGCTCAAGGATCTCGTGGGTGCCCAGGGCGGTGACACTTCCTTCATCGACGATCCGAGCAAGTTCCCGGAGGCGAAGCACATTCGCAAGCTGCCCGCCCCGAAGCGTGGTTACGTGCACACCATCAACGCGGCCATGATTGCCCGCGGCGTGCACCTCCTCGGCGCTGGCAAGATCGGCCCGAAGGCCAAGATCGATTACGCGGTCGGCGTCTCCGAGATCAAGAAGGTCGGCACCCAGGTCAAACAGGGTGAGCCGCTCATGATGATCCACTACAACGACGAAGCGAAACTCGAGCAGGCCCTCGAATACTTCAAGAGCGCCTACCGCCTCGCCCCGAAGCGTCCGACCCCGCCGCCGCTGGTGGTGGAGCGCGTCGCTTAAGTCGTCGCGGGTCCTTTCACCGCTTGTTTTTGCAAGGCCGGCGCCGTGGCGCCGGCCTTTTGCTTGCACTCCGGTTTACGCCGTCACCGCATTCCTGTTTCCGATGTCCGACCCAGATTCCACCGCGCCTGTTTCCGTTGCTGTCGATCCTGCTGATCGGCCCACGCCGTGGGCGCAGCTCAAGTTCTTCACCTTTCAGCCCGCAATTTTTCCGCGCATGCTGGGCAAGGTTTCGCCGGGCGCGAAGCCAGGCGACTGGGTCACGGTTTACGACAAGGCCGGCAAGGTGTGCGGCTCCGGGCTCTACAATCCGCGGGCCAAGATACCGCTGCGCGTGGTGCGGCACGGTGCTGAGGGCCGCGACGAGACGGCGTATTTCGACGAAGCCTTGCGGCGCGCGGTCGAGCTGCGGCGTGACATCCTCAAACTCGATGCGACCACCGACGCCTACCGCTTGATCAACTCGGATGGTGATGGTCTCAGCGGCCTGACGGTCGACCGCTATGGTGACACGCTGCTCTGCGAGGTGATGAGCCTGGGCATCGCCCAGCGCCTGCCGCAGTGGTTGCCGATACTACATGAGCTTGCCGGGACGCGTTACGCCCGGGTGCAGGTCGATCACGACCTCGGCAGTCTCGAAGGCATCAAACCCTCGACCTTCAACGAGACCAATGCCGCCGCGCCGCGCAAAGTGAAGATCACCGAACACGGCGTGCGCTACGAGGTCGACTTCAGCGAAGGCCACAAAACGGGGTTCTTCTGCGACCAACGTGAAAACCGCCGTCTACTCGCGCAGTTCACATCGGGTGCCCGGGTGCTGGACCTGTGCTGCTACACCTCGGGGTTCTCGCTCAACGCCAAGGTCTCCGGCGGCGCGGAAGACGTGACCGCCGTCGACCTCGACGAAGCCGCCATCGCGCAGGCCAAGCGGAATGCCAACCTCAACCAAGCCCGCATCAAATATGTGCACGCCGACGCTTTCGCCTACGCGCGGCAGATGCAGACGAACGGGGAGACCTACGACGTCGTGGTGTGCGATCCGCCCAAGTTCATCCTCACGCGCGATCCGGCGGGCGCGGCCGAAGGGCGGCGCAAATACGAAGACCTCAACGGACTCGCCATTTCTCTGGTGAAACCGGGTGGGGTGTTTGTGACCTGCTCTTGCTCGGGTCTGTTGGCGGCGGAAGTGTTCGAGGAGTTGGTGACCAAAGCGGCGCACCGCCAGAACCGTCGACTGCAGTTCATCGAACGCACCGGGCCAGGCGCCGATCACCCGGTGTATTCAAACGCTCCCGACCAGCGATACCTGAAGGTGCTCTGGGCGCGGGTCGTATGACGCGTGGCGGTGGATCCGCCCCGCGAGTTTAAGTCCGAAGTTTAGGTTGAAGGAAAAACAAGAAAGCCGGCCCGCAGGCCGGCTCTCCTTAAACTTAAACTTATCTCTTAAACTCGATGCGGCGACAGCGTCGCGGCATCGCGCTCAAGCGCGGCCCATGTAGGAACCGTCGGCCGTGTTGATCTTGAGCTTCTCGCCTTCCTTGATGAAGAGCGGGACCTGCACCACGAGGCCGGTCTCGAGGGTGGCGGGCTTCTGCACGTTGCTGGCGGTGTCGCCCTTGATGCCTTCGGCGCTCTCGGTCACTTCGAGCACGACGGAGGTCGGCAGATCGATGGTCAGCGGCTTGCCGTCGACGTAGAGCACTTCCACCTGTCCGTTCGGGGTGAGGTAGTTCTTGGCGTCGCCGATGAGTTCCTCGGTCAGCTCGATCGTCTCGTAGGTCTCCGGGTCCATGAACGCGAAGGTGCCGCGGTCCTCGTAGCTGAACTCGAGGGTTTTGCGGTCGGTCATGAGCACCTCCATCTTGTCGGAGGAGGAGAAGCGCTGGTCGGACGACTTGCCGTAGAGGAGGTTGCGCATCTTGATCTGGACAAAGGCGCGCAGGTTGCCCGGCGTGCGGTGGTTGGTCTCGAGGATCAGGTGCGGCGCACCGTTGTAATTAATAACTTGGCCGCGGCGGACGTCGTTGGCTGAGGGCATGGGAGAATGCGTGGGTTTTTAGGTTTTAAAAGGGTGGTGCGTAACCGGGCGGGGTCGGGCCTGTCAAGGGTGCCGCCGCCGCTTGCGTTAGCGACTCGCATCTCAGGACTTGCCCTAGGGTGGGGCTTCCGTGGAGAGTCCGCTCCAATCCATGAAACAACGCACGCTCACGCGTGAGGTTTCGGTGACCGGTCAAGGCCTGCACACCGGGGAGCCCGTCAAGCTTACCCTCAAGCCTGCCCCTGCCGGTTCCGGCCTCGTCTTCAAACGCATCGACCTCTCCGGCCAACCCGAGATCAAGCCCCGTATTGCCCAGGTGACTGACCTGGTGCGCAACACCACGATCCAGGAGGGCCACACCAAGATCAATCTCGTCGAGCACGTGCTCAGCGCGCTCTCGGGCTGCGGCGTCGACAATTGTATCATCGAAATGGATTCGTCGGAGCCGCCTATCATGGATGGTTCGGCCAAACCCTTCGTCGACATGATCCTTTCGGGTGAACCGATCGAGCAGGACGGGACGCGGGAGTATTTTGAGTTGGAGGAGCCGGTTTCCGTCACGCGCGGCAATTCTTCCATCATCGCGCTGCCTTACGACGGCTTTAAAATCACCTGCACCTCGGCCGACGATCGCGGTATCCACACCCAGCATCTCACGCTGGATATCGATCCCGACGTCTACATCACCCAGATCGCCGCTTCCCGCACCTTCACGATCTACGAGGACATCGAGGAGCTGCTCAAACTCGGCAAGATCAAGGGCGGTTCACTGGACTGCGCCGTCGTCATCAAGGGCGACAAGATCATGTCGAAGGACCCGCTCCGCTTTAAGGACGAGTTCGTGCGGCACAAGATGCTCGATATCATCGGCGACATCACCCTGCTGGGCCTGCCGATCAAGGCGCACATCATCGCCACCCGCCCGGGTCACGCCATCAACGCCGAGTTGACCAAGGGTCTGGCCGAGCAACTGGCTGGCCGCGCCAAGAAAAAGAAGAAGCGCACCAAGACCCTTTCGCCGACGGAGACCTCCCTCGATATCCGTCGCATCCTCGACACCATCCCGCACCGCTATCCGTTTGTGATGGTGGATCGCATCGTCGAATTCATCGGCGACGACGCGCTGGTGGCGGTGAAAAACGTCACGATCAACGAGCCCTACTTTACCGGCCATTTCCCCGGCAACCCGGTCATGCCTGGCGTGCTGCAACTCGAAGCCATGGCCCAAGCCGCTGGCATCATCATGCTGCGCAAGGGCGGGGAGGGCGGCAAAACCGCGTTCTTCATGAGCGCCGACAAGGTGAAGTTTCGCCGTCCGGTCCGTCCGGGCGACCAACTCATCATCAACGCCAAGATCGTGAAGATGCGCGGCTCGAAGATGGCTCAAGCCGAGTGCACCTGTTCGGTCGACGGTCAGGTGGTGTCCGGAGCGGAGCTCATGTTCGCCATCGTCGACGAAGAAAGCTAACCCGCCCGACGTCATGGCTACGCAAATACATCCTACCGCGGTGGTCGAGTCGGGCGCTGAGCTCGGCGTCGACGTTGAGATCGGTCCGCTGGCTTATGTGGGCGCGGGCGTCACGCTCGGCGACGGCACCCGCCTGCATCACCATGCTGGCGTGGAAGGCAACACCGTGTTGGGCGCGGGCTGCGAGGTGTTCCCCTTCGCCAACATTGGGGCGAAAACGCAGGACCTTAAGTTTAACGGCGGCAACCCCGGCGTGCGCATCGGCGCCCGCAATGTGTTCCGCGAATACGTCACCATCCATGCGGCGACGGATCCAGAGGCCCACACCATTCTCGGCGATGACAACGTCCTGCTGGCCCACGGCCACGTCGCGCACGACTGCGTGCTCGGCAGCCACATCATCGCGAGCAACAACACCGGGATCGCCGGCCACTGTATCGTCGAGGACTACGTGGTTTTTGGTGCGATGTCGGGGGTGCACCAGTTCTGTCGCATTGGCGCGCACTCGATGATCAGTGCTTACGCCAAGATCGTGCAGGACATCGCGCCTTACATGATCGCGGATGGTCAGCCGGCGGTGATCCGAGCGATCAACAAGATCGGACTCGAGCGCCGCGGTTTCACCTCCGAGCAACTTGATCGGGTGAAGCAGGTGTTCCGCGTGCTCTTCCGCGAAGGGCTCAACCGCAGCCAGGCCTTGGATAAACTCCGCGCGCATCCGCAGAGCGAGTCGGCCGAGATCGCCGCGGTGCTGTCGTTTGCCGCCACCAGCGAACGCGGTCTGGCGCCCGGCGCCTGAGCCCGACCGGCGAATCTGCGTGCAGTAGCCGGGATCGCCGACCCCGGTCGCGCTTTGCCACCACCTATAAAAAACCGGGGTCAACGACCCCGGCTACAGTGACGCCGCGGCGGCGCGTTTGCCTTACTTCTTATAAACCTGCTTCGGGTCGAAGAGGGGCTCGGTGGTGGTCTCGAGCACGTAGTCGTTGGCCTTGGGGTCGACCAGCTTCCGGTAGAAGCAGCTCTTGTATCCATTGTGGCAGGACGCATTGGCCGGGCCGGATTGTTCCACCTTGATGAGGATCACGTCCTGGTCGCAGTCGGTGCGGACCTCGCGCACGAGTTGCACGTTGCCGGATTCCTCGCCCTTCATCCAGAGCTTGGAACGGGAGCGGCTCCAGTAGGTGGCTTTGCCGCTGTCGAGGGTGAGCTGCAGCGATTCGGCATTCATGAAGGCAAACATGAGCACTTCGCCGGTGGCGTGATCCTGAGTGATGCAGGGAATCAAGCCGTCGGGGCCGAACTTCGGTTGCAGGGTCGAGCCGAGCTCAACCTCTTCACGGGTGGTGCGTTCTGGGAATGCGGACATGGAACCGAGGAGCTTGGTGGCTCCAGCGGGATGCGTCCAGCACCGGTTGAATCGGGTTGAATTGGGGTCGAACGGGCCGGGTGTGCGAAGCGAGGGTAAAAAAGAGGCGTAGCGCAGCGTTGCGCAGACAGGACGAGCGGTTTCACCTAGTCCTTTGCCGCATGTTCGATTCCTCGTCGCCAACGCTTAAACTCCAGTTTGCCGGTGCCACCGACGTGGGCCTGCGGCGGGAGAACAATGAGGACGCGTGGTGGGCGGGATCGTTGGCTGATTTGGCGAAAGAACCCTTGGTCGAAGCGACGGGCGCAGGCGAATTTTCGGCCGGTTTGTGGCTGGGGGTGTGTGATGGCCTGGGCGGAGCCAATGCCGGCGAGGTCGCGAGCCGGATCGCACTGACCGAAACCCAAGGCACCTTGGCGACGGCACCACGCGGCAAGGTGGACGAGACGCTGGCTCGGGAGGCGCTGGACAAAGCCAACACCGCCGTGCTGCGGGCCTCGCGCTCGAATCCGGAGTGGGCCGGCATGGGCGCGACGATTTCATTTGTGTGGGTCGAAGGGGGCACCGCGATGCTCGGTCAAGTGGGCGACAGTCGCATTTACCGCTGGCGTGAATCTTGGCTGGAGGAGCTGAGCGTCGACCACTCGCCAGTGGGGCGCCTGCGGCAGGCCGGGCACTTGTCGGAGAGCGACGCGCGCCGTCACCCCAGCCGCCATGTCATCGACCAATGCCTCGGCGGCGGAGATCCGGGCCTGTTGCCGGATTGCTCGCGCATCGATCTGGTGCCCGGTGATGTCCTGTTACTGTGCACGGATGGCCTGACCGATGGCGTAAGTGACGCGGAGATCGCGACCATTCTGGCGGCGGCGGCCGAGGAGGAAAGGACGCTGCCCGAAACCGTCGCCGAATTGATCAAACAGGCCAACCGCCTCTCCGGCCGCGACAACGTCACCGTCATCGTCGCCCGCTGCGTGGCCGAGTAAGGCCGTCGGTCCGACTCACTCGCCTTTGCGGGCGAGGTCGCGGAGGTAACCGTAGGTAAAGAGGCCCGTGCGGTGGCCGTCGCTGAAGTCGAAACGCACCGCGTAGTTGCCCACAATTTCCCAACCCTGGACCGTCACCCCGGGGAATTCGGTCGGCCCGTCGCCGCCGTATTGATTACCGAGGATGTCGTGCTCCCCGACGTTTTCGGCGCTGGGCGAGGCCGCCCGGAGCATTTCGGACTGGAAATAAGTCTCGGCGCCGTCGTCCCAGACGATGGCGACTTCCGTGCCGATGAGCTGAATATTGGTCGGAGTCTGCATGGTCGAACCGCGGACCTTGGCGGGTGCATCCACGCTTGGCGAGAACGGGTATGGGCTTCGGCGCCGCCGCGCGCGGGTTGGTTTTAAGCCGGGCCGGAACAGGCGTTTGGAAAGCGTCTAATGGCCGGCAGTAGAGCGGGGGCGTTGGGGATTAGGTGTGAATAACTTTGGGGCGCGAGGGGGGCTATTTTCTTGAGTTGGGGGAGAAAATGTAGCGATATGGGGCGAAATGTAGCGCTAGGCGGTCGCAAATAGATGTCTTCTCCTCGTAAAAATTACTTCACCGGACAGTTCCGGCACACCCTCGACGACAAGGGTCGTTGCACGGTGCCGTCTGCCTGGCGGAAGAATTTCGAGAAGGAGGATCAGTTCCTCGCTATCCCGAATCCGGGTGGCTACGTGACCGTTTTGCCGCCGGCCGAGGCGGATAAGCTCTACGACAAGTTTGCCGAGGTTCCGCTGGGCGACACCGAGGCGCAGGACGAGATCTCGACCTTCTTCGCGAGCACACAGGCCTTCAAATTTGATGGGGCCGGTCGTCTGGCGCTCATGGAGTCGCTGTTCAGCCACGCTAACCTCGAAGGTCCCAAAGCCGAAGTCGTCCTCGTGGGCGGCATGAACAAGTTCAACATCTACAGCTCAGAGCGCTGGGCTGCCATCCAGGCCAAATCGACTCCTGCGACGCAGGGTAATACGATGCGGCGCTTCGGGATCTGATCATGGCCGTCACTGCTTTCGATCTCCCGAAACCCGCCCGTCGCTCCGATCCGGTTGGTTCCGGCTCCGACCGCCGTGGGGCGTCCGCACTCGCGGCGTGGCGCCAGGAATGCCTGCGTCGCCGTCGGCGTTTGTTGGAAACCTTTTTCTCGCCGCTGGTCGCGGCCTCGCCCTCGGCGCTGCCTTCGACCGTCGATCGTCTTGTCCTCTGGAGGAGCCGCCATGGCCGTCATCACAGCTGAACGCCCTGTCCCTGTCATGACTCCCGGCCATCAACCCGTCCTGCTGCAAGAGGTGCTCGAACTGCTCGCGCCGCGGGCCGGTGCGCGCATCCTCGACGGCACCTTCGGCGGGGGAGGGCACACCCGGGCCATCCTCGAAGCCGCTCCGGCCGTGGAGGTCGTGGCCTTCGATCGTGATCCGGCCGCCCAACCGCGGGCCGCCGCGCTCCAAGCCGAGTTTGGCGAACGCTTCCGTCTCATCGACCGGGACTTCGGTCGCCTCGCCGAGACGGAGACGGGTTCGCTGGACGGTGCGCTCTTCGATCTGGGCGTGTCCTCCTTCCAACTCGACGAGGCCGAGCGTGGTTTCTCCTTCCGCGCCGACGCTCCCGCCGACATGCGCATGGATCCGCGCAGTGGCGTGTCGGCCGCCCAATGGCTCGAGACCGCCACCGAGCAGATGCTCGTCCAAGCCGTGCGCGACTTCGGGGAAGAGAACAGCTGGCGCCGCGTGGTGCGTGCCCTCATGGCCGCCCGTGGTTCCGGTCAACTCGCCCGCACCGCCTCGCTGGCCGAGGTCGTTGCCGACGCCATCCCGGCCGCCCAGCGCCGCCAGAGCAAGATCCACCCGGCGACCCGCACCTTCCAAGGCATCCGCATCGCGGTGAATGACGAGATCGGTGCGATCGAGCGCGCGTTGCCCGCCGCCTTCGAGCGTCTCAACGCCGGCGGCGTGCTCGCGGTCATCAGTTTTCACTCCCTCGAAGATCGCCCCGTGAAGCGCTTCTTCCGCCGCCAATGCGGCCAGCCCGTCGGGGCGCACGATTCCACTCCCCAGGATCTGCGCGCCAAGTTCGCCGAGCCTCTCACTCGCAAACCGATCACCGCCGGCGAGGCCGAACTCGCCACCAACCCCCGCAGCCGCTCCGCCAAACTCCGCGGCCTGCGTAAGCTCTGAACCCAGCTCGTTTACCCTCTGTTCCGACCTCGCACCATGAACACGTCGACCGCCCACGCTTTCATTAACAAACTCCTCATCTACGTCCTCCTCATGATTGGAGTGAACGGCACGGTGGGGCTCGGCATTGTGTGGACCAATCACCAGATCTCCGCCTCCGCCGCGGCCACCAAGACCGCCGAGGCGCAGATCGCCGCCATTGAGCGTCGCATCGACGAGACCACTGCGTTGCTCGCCGCCGAACTTTCCCCGGAAGTGCTCGAAGCCAAAAACACCGCGATGGCGCTCGGTCTCGTGCCGCCCGTCGAGGATAGCATCGTGCGCATCTACGAATCGCCCGAGGAGCGCCTGGCCGCCAAGCGCAACATCGAGATCTTCTCCCGCGATGTGACGACCCCCGCCGACAACCGGCTGGTTCGTTTCACGCTCGCCGACCGCAGCTAGTCGACCAGCCGCCATAGATGTCCAAAGGTTTCGCGTCCAGCTACCGTCTCGTCCTCATCGCCACCGGAGTGCTCCTGTGCTTCGTCGCGGTAGGCGCGCGTCTGGTGAGCCTGCACGTGCTGGAGCGAGCCCACTTGGTGACCTACGTTGATCAGGCGCGCTACGACATGGAGCGCGAGCACGGTCGGCGTGGTGACATCCTCGACGCCCGTGGTGACGTGCTCGCCACTTCGCGTCCGTTGGTGCAACTCGCGGTCGACGCTTGGTATGTGCCAGAATACCTCGAGCACATCGGCAAAAACAATCCCGGCCGCGCCGTCGAGCGCGAGTCGATCGAGCGCCAGAAGCGTCGCGAGCTGGCCGACATTCTGGATATTCCCTACGCCGAGCTGGAGGCGTTCTGGCAGCCGGAAAAGCGCAACACCTCCGACGGCCGCACCATCCCGGTGCGCTGGCGCAAGCTTCACGATGGCGTCGATGAAAGCGTGTTCGATCGCATCATGGCGATCAACGTCGGCGACCGCACCAAGGCGCTGAACGAAGTGCCGCGCGCCTACAAAGGCCTGCCCCTCGGCCTCACTTTCAAGCGCCGCTACGAGCGTTATTATCCGCGCAAGCAACTCGCTGCTCACGTGCTTGGTTTTGTGAACAAGGAGAACGTGCCCTTCGGTGGCATCGAGGCCCACGCCGACGACTACCTGCGCGCCTACGATGGTTGGTGGGAATCGGAGAAGGATGGCCGCCGCCGCGAGATGGCTCACCTGCGCGTGCGTGACGTGCCGCCCGAGGACGGTCTCAACGTCCAACTCTCCATCGATTCCGCCGTCCAGCATCTCATCGAGAGCGAGCTCGCTTACATCGCCCAGACCTACGAGCCGAAGAAGGCCTCCATCATCGTGAGCGATGCGCAGACCGGCTTCATCCTCGGTCTCGCGAATTACCCGACCTACAACCTAAACGACTACGGCAGCGCGACAGAAGACCAGCAGCGCAACGTCGCCATCACCGACCAACTCGACCCGGGTTCGACCTTCAAAATCGTTGCCGCCTCCGGCGCGCTCGAAGCCGGCTTGGTCAACCCCGGCACCCGCTTCAACTGCTCGATCGACTCCATCGAATACAAGGGCCGCGTGCGTCGCTTCATCCCCGACGATCACGCCAACACGCATCCGCTGAGCGTGGCCGAGATCATTTCCCATTCCTCCAACATCGGCGCCGCTCAGCTCGGCATGTTGCTCGGTGAGCAAGGTCTCTACGACACGGCCCACAAATTTGGCTTTGGCGAAAAGACCGGCCTGCCGCTCGGTTACGAGAGCCCGGGCCTGCTCAATCATCCGGACAAGTGGAGCGCCGTGGAGATCACGCGCATTCCGGCCGGTTACAGCATCTCGGCCACGCCGATGCAGATCCACTACGGCATGGCCACCATCGCCAGCGGCGGCGAGCTGCTCAAACCGCAGGTCGTGCGCGCCATTCTCGATGAGAACGGTGAACCCATCTTCCGCTTCGACCGCAGCGCGCGCCGTCGCGTGATCTCGCCCGAAACCGCCGCGGAGATGGCGCAGATGCTCATGGGCGTGGCCTCCGACGAAGGCACCGCCAAGAAGGCCGAGATCCCTGGCTACGAGGTCGCGGGCAAAACCGGCACCGCGCAGAAGCTCATCGATGGCAAGTATTCAAAACGTCACCACATCGGCAGTTTTTCCGGTTTCTTCCCGGCGTCCGATCCGCGCGTGGTGGTGACCGTTATCGTCGACGACGCCGTCATTCGCAGCCCCTACAATCCGTCCCGCCGGATGATCAACTACGGCTCCCAAGTGGCCGTGCCCGCCTTTGCCCGCGTTGCTCGCGGACTCATTTCCTATCTCGACATTCAACCTGCGACGGGGCCCACCCGGACCTCGCCGCGCTACGCAATCCAAGGAGGCCGACGGTGATCGGTTACCTGACTCAAGACTATCCTCTCATTAACGCCTTTTCCGGCCGTCTTCCCACCCGCACTCGTCGCGAGACGATGGCCCGCAACCGTGTCTTCAAAATGGCTCCCAAACTCTCCGATTATCTCAGCGAAGATGAGGTGAGCGCGGTCAAGGGCTCGCTGTCGCGCCCCATCTCCGGACTCGCCATCGACTCGCGCCGCGTGATGCCGGGCAACGCTTTCTTCGCGCTGCCGGGTCTGCGCACCGACGGTGCCCACTACATCGACGAAGCGATTTCCCGCGGCGCCGTGGCGATCATTTCCACGGTCATGCCGCGCACGACCCAGGCCAAGGTCACCTTTGTGCAGACGCCCGATCCGCGTGCCCTCGTGGCCAAGGTCGCCCGTCGCTACAACAAAGAGCCCGACACCGATCTCGACGTCGTGGGCGTCACCGGCACCAACGGCAAAACCACCGTCGCCCATCTCGTCCGTCACCTGCTCGGCGGACAGAAGCCGGTCGGCCTGCTCGGCACCATCGCCTACGATCTCGGCGCCCGCACCGTGCCGTCCTTCAAGACGACGCCGGAAGCGATCGACACCTTTGGTATGCTCGCGCAGATGCGCGACGCCGGCTGCCGCGAGGCGGTCATGGAAGTCAGCTCGCACGGCATCGACCAACACCGCGTCGACGGCCTGCGCCTCAACGCCGCCGTTTACACCAACCTCACCCGCGACCACCTCGATTACCACGAGTCGATGGAGGACTATTTCGCGGTGAAGGCTCGCCTCTTCACCGGTGATCTCGGCAACCGTCCCGAGGTCGCCGTCATCAATCTCGACGACGCTTACGGCGCGCGCCTCCTCGACCTGCTCGCGCCGGATCAAAAGCGCGTGACCTTCGGCGAGAACGCCGCTGCCGACATCCGCGCGGTCGACGTCCAGCACGGTTTCAAAGGCACGACCTTCCGCATCATCTGGCCGGAAGGGGAGCGCGAGATGTCCTCGCCACTCATCGGTGATTACAACCTTTCCAACGTGCTCGCCGCCGTCGCCACGGCTTACGGCGTGGGCCGCAACCCGGCTGATTTCCTCGCGCGTCTCGACACCTTCCCGGGCGTGCCCGGCCGCATGGAGCGCATCGAGGAAGGCCAGTCCTTCAACGTGCTGGTGGACTACGCCCACACCGACGACGCCCTGCGCAACGCCGCCAAGATGCTGCGTTCCGTGACGCCGGGCCGTCTGCTCGTCGTGTTCGGCTGCGGCGGAAACCGCGACCGCGCCAAGCGTCCGATGATGATGCAGGCCGTGCAGGAGTATGCCGATTTCGCCATCGCCACGGCTGACAATCCGCGCCGCGAGGAGCTCAGCCAGATCTTCGCCGACATGAAGCAGGGCGTCACCGAGCCCGGCAAAATCATGTGGATCGATGACCGCCGCCGCGCCATCAGCCTCGCGCTCGATATGGCCAAGCCGGGCGACAGCCTGCTCATCGCGGGCAAGGGCCACGAGCCGTATCAGGAATTTGCTGACACCGTCGTGCCGTTCGACGACCGCCTCGTCGCGCGTGAGCTCATCGGCATCAAACAAATCTCTTCCCGCACCTAGTTCCTCTTCACCGCGCCATGCCCCGATTCGCTCCCGCTCAACTCGCCGACTGGACCCACGGTTCTTGGACCGTGGCGCCGGAGGGTGCGCTGACGGGCTTTGCGATCGATTCCCGGCGCGTGAAACCGGGCGAGATGTTCGTCGCGCTGCGCACGGATCTGCGCGACGGACACGACTTTTTGGGCGCTGCCGCCGAAGCCGGCGCCGGCGCGGCCTTGGTCAAGCAGGCCAACCCCAACCTCGGCCTGCCGCAGTTGGTGGTGAAGAACCCGCTGGAGGCGTTCCAAACCATCGCGCGCGAACATCGCCGTGCGTTCCGCGGTCCGGTGGCGGGCATTTCCGGCAGCGCGGGAAAGACCTCCACCAAGGACCTGCTGGCGCGTTTGCTCGGCGAGCGGGCGCTGGCGACCGAAGGCAATCTCAACAATCACCTCGGGGTGCCGCTCACGCTCACGCGCCTCGATTCCGAAAAACACGGTTTCGCCATCATCGAGGCCGGCATCAGTGCGCCGGGTGAAATGGCGCCGCTGGCACGCATGATCGAGCCCGACGTGGCGGTGATCACCATGGTGGATCACGCGCACACCCGCGACCTCGGCGGCATCGATGGAGTGGCCCGCGAAAAGGCCGTGCTGCCGGCCGCCGTGCGTCCGGATGGGGTGGCGGTCCTTCCGGCCGACGTCGCCCGCCGCGATGCGTTCCGGCACCTGCCGGTGCGACGTCTCACGGTCGAGCGTGCCGATGTGATCCGTCCGGAAACGACTGGCGACGATCGCGTGTTTTACACCGTCACGCAGCGCGCCGAAGAGACCGCGGTCACCGTCGCGCAGAGCGCCGCCGACGCGCGGCCCGAGACTTATGTTTTCCGCCGCACCAGTGAGGGCATGACCCAAAACGCGGTGCTCGCGATCTGTGTGGCGCGCTGGCTGGGCGTGTCCGCCAACACCATTCGGGAACGCCTGCACGGCTGGGGCCCGGCGCCTTTGCGCGGCGAAGTGCGGCGCGAGCAGGGCCGCCTGCTCTACGTCGATTGCTACAACGCCAACCCGGCCTCGATGGCTGACGCTCTGCGCACCTTTGACGACCTCACCGTAAACGATGATGCCCGTCTGCTGGTGCTCGGCGGCATGGAAGAGCTCGGCGAGGAATGCGCACAGAAGCACGAGGAGCTGGGTCGCAACCTGCGCCTCAAGGCCGGCGACCAGGTGCTGGTGATCGGCACGGGCAGCGCCGAAGTCCGCGCCGGCGCGCTGGCGAGTGGCGCGAGGGAGACGCAGATCGAGATTCTCACCGACCTCACCGGTGTGGCCGAACGCGTCGCCGCGTGGCGAGGTCCGGTATTCGTCAAAGGCAGCCGGCGATACCGGTTGGAAACCATCATGAACGGCTCCGTCGCGAGCGTGTCGACCCACTGAGCCATGCTGTCTTACCTCGCTGAATACGAACACCTCTGGGGCCCGCTGCGCGTGCTGCGTTACATCACGCTGCGCACCTTGCTGGCTGCGGGCACCGCGACCTTGGTTGGCTTCGTGATTGGTCCATGGCTCATCGCGCAGCTCAAGCGCCTCAAGTTTGGCCAGCACTACGACGACGATCGCACCGGTGATCTGGCCGCGCGCTTCGACAAAAAGAACACGCCGACGATGGGCGGTCTTTTGATTTTCTTCGCCGTGGCGGTGAGCACGCTGATGTGGGCGACGCCCAACGTGTGGGTGCTGACCTCGCTCTTCGTTTACGGCGCGCTCACGGCGGTCGGGTTCCGCGACGATTACCTCAAGGCGGTGAAGAAGAACCGCGACGGTATCTCCTCGCGCGAGAAGCTCATTTGGCAAACCAGCGTCACGGCCGTCGCGCTGGTGTTACTCGCCACCAACGAAACCAGCGCCGGTCACATTCGGGAGCTGTGGCTGCCATTCTTTAAAGAGCCGGTTTTCCTGTTTCTCGGCATCGCGGGCACGATCCTGCTCTTCGTGATGATGTTCTTCTGGGTGGTCGGGTTCTCCAACGCGATCAACCTGACCGATGGTTTGGACGGACTCGCGATCGGCTGCACCATCACGGTCGCGCTGGTTTACGGCATCATGGCTTACGCAGCCGGCAACACCCGCATCGCGGACTACCTTCTGATCGGCTACGTGCCGGGAGTAGGGGAGCTGGCGGTGATCTGCGGCGCACTGGTCGGCGCCGGCATGGCGTTCCTCTGGTATAACTCCCATCCGGCCGAAGTCTTCATGGGCGACACCGGCTCCCTCGCGCTCGGCGGACTCATCGGCATGATTGCTTTCATGGTGCAGCAACCGATCACGCTGGTGCTGGTCGGTGGTGTGTTCGTAGCCGAAGCCCTGTCGGTCATCATCCAAGTCACCTACTTCAAAGCCACCCGGAAACGCTATGGCGAAGGCCGACGTTTCTTCCGCATGGCGCCCATTCATCATCATTTCCAAAAAGCCGGCTGGCCTGAAACCAAGGTCGTGCTGAGATTTTGGATACTCTCGCTCATGTGTGCTCTGGCGGGCCTCGGCACCCTCAAGCTGCGCTGATTTTTTCCATGCTTAATCCACCCACCTTTCTCGCTCCCTTGCTTGCCTCACCGGTCGCGGTGTTGGGCGCGGGTGTGAGTGGACAGGCGGCGGCCCGGCTGGTGCGACACCTCGGTGGCACCGCGGTGATCTACGATCAAAAAGGCGGGGAAGGCACGGTCGCAGAGTTTCGTCCCGGCGAGCATCAACTGGTGATCGTTTCCCCCGGCTTTACCCCGAGCCACAACTGGGTGGTCGATGCGCGCTCGGCCGGTATCGTCTGCCTCGCCGAACTCGATTTTGCTTCTCTCTTCTGGCGCGGTTCGGTGGTGGCGGTGACCGGCACCAACGGTAAAACGACGCTCACCGAATTTCTGACTTACGCGCTCAACGAAGCCGATATCGATGCCTGGGCTGTCGGCAACATCGGCAAGGCCTTCGGCGACATCATCGTCGAGCGTGAGGGTGGGGCGCCGAATTCCATCGCGGTGTGTGAGGTGAGCTCTTTCCAAGCCGAGATGCTGCGTCATTTCCGCGCCGATGCGGTGATCTGGACCAACTTCGCGGAGGATCACCTCGAGCGGCATGGCTCCATGCAGGTTTACTTCGAAGCGAAGTGGCACCTCTTCGAGCGCGCCGTCGGCGGCGAAGTGTTTGCGGGTTCTTCCGTGCAACGCGCGGCCGAGCGTTACGGTCAGTCGCTGCCCGAAGCGGCGGTGATCGACACCGAAGATCCGGCCGGCGACATCCTGCTGAGCGGCACCGTCTTCGATGACCAGCCGCAGCGCGAAAATTTCCTACTTGCCGCCGCGTGGTGGCGCGCCGCCGGCCTGCGCGAACCGTTGCTCTATGCGGCCGCCCGCACCTTCCAGGTGGGCCCGCACCGCCTCGCCCAGATCGGCGAGCGGAACGGCGTGACTTGGTGGAACGATTCCAAGGCCACCAACTTCCACGCCACCGAAGCCGCGTTGCTGCGTTTTGGCGGGCCGGTGGTGCTGATCGCCGGCGGCCGCTCGAAAGGCGGCGACGTTGCGGGATTCGTCCAACGAATCGCTCCGCGCGTGAAGCAAGTCTTGTTGATCGGTGAAACCCGCAATATTCTGGCTACCTTCTTCGGTGCGGCCGGTGTGCCGCATCAAGTGTGCACCGATCTCGCCGACGCGGTGCACGCCGCGGCCGCTCTCGCGCAAGCGGGGGACCATGTGTTGCTGAGCCCGGGCTTCTCGAGCCTCGACACGTTCACCGGTTACACCGAGCGCGGTCTTCAATTCGAATCCCTCGTCCAGGCCCTGCCGTCCGCGACCACCGCCTGACTCTATTTCTAATCATCATCCCCAGACCAACGTCATGAAACTTCTCAACATACTCGGAGCCGTTATCGCCGCTCACGTGGCTGTCTTGGTGCTGGCCGTTGCCATTCCCGGTTGCCGTTCCACCCGCACCGCGACTCCGGCGGCGGACACGCCGACCACCGCCTACAATCCGCCCGCGCAGCAGACCGCCGCGCCGACTTTCACGTCGGCCCCGGAGCTCTCCGACCGCGACCTCAACCCGCCGCTCGCCGGCAGTGCCGAGCCGCCGATCTTTGATCCCAACGCGCCGGCCGTGTCCGTTGGTGGTTCCGGTCGTTACAGCCCGACTCGCCCTAACTCCACCGTGGCCACGGCGATTCAGACCGAGACCGCCACCCCGGTGAGCGTAGCGCCCGCCCAGACCTACACGGTGCAACGCGGCGACAACCTTTGGACCCTCGCCAAGCGCAATAACATCACCGTGCGTGAGCTCGCCGCCGCCAACAGCATCCCGGCGGACTCCATGCTGCGCCTGGGACAGGTGCTGGTCATCCCCGGCCAGCAACCGGCTCCGACCCCCGTCACCACTGCGGCTTCCGCCGATGAGACCTCGAGCAAGTCCTACACCATCCAATCCGGCGACACCCTCGGTCGCATCGCTCGCCGACACGGCGTGACGGTTGCCGAGCTCAAGGCCTTCAACAACCTGCGCAGCGATCTCGTGCGCGTGGGCGACACGCTCTCCATCCCCGAGTCCACGACGGCTGCCAACAGCCCCGCCGTGAGCGCCAACACCACGGCCACCGCCCCGGCTTCCACCGCCACGGTTCCCGCCGGCACCTACAAGCATGTGGTGAAGCCAGGTGAGAGCCTCACCGTCATCGCCCGCCGCTACGGGGTGAAAGTCGGTGACGTGATCGTTGCCAACATGATCCGTGATCCGTCCCTCATCCGCGCGGGTCAGGAGTTGGTCATTCCGGGTTGGGATGCCACCAGCACGCCGCCCGCCGGCACGGTGCCCGCCACCCGACCGGCGACCAACACCGTCACGACGTCGCCAGCCACGACCTACTCCGCCGATGACGATCTCGACGCCGGTCTCGACGACTCGTTGGACAACGTGCCGGTGATCGATGTCGAGCGCGCGCCGGTCGAAGAGGACGAGCCGCCCATCCAGACGATCACCATCGGCGGCGGATCCAACGAGGGCCCCTCCACATTCTAACCCGCCAACGTCACCTCCGCTTCCTGCTTCGACCGCTGTGTTCACTCGCCACGTGAAAAAGAAAACGCCACCTCGCCGATCCTCACCGTCCTTTGCCCAAAGCCCGGCCATGGTGATCGTGCTGTGTGTGCTGGGACTGCTCATTGTCGGCTTGCCGGTGTTGTTTAGTGCAACGGCCGGCAAGTCCTCCTGGCCTTTCTTTTATCTCGTGAAACAGGTGGTCGGTATCTCGGCCGCCTTTGTGCTTTGTCTGATCGTTAGCCGCATGGACCTCGAATACCTGCGGCGCTTCGCGTGGGTCATCGGTGTCGCGACGATCGGCGCCCTCGTGTTGACCGCCATCCCCGGCATCGGCGTGACGGTGAAT
The DNA here is from genome assembly GCF_019679435.2 of Actomonas aquatica. Taxonomy (NCBI): domain Bacteria; kingdom Pseudomonadati; phylum Verrucomicrobiota; class Opitutia; order Opitutales; family Opitutaceae; genus Actomonas; species Actomonas aquatica. Next base: position 1,767,502 of record NZ_CP139781.1, on the reverse strand, counting down.
GGCAGCCGCCGTTGGTTGGGCGTGGGTTCCTTCCGCCTGCAGCCCTCGGAATTCGCCAAGCTGTCGCTGGTGTTCTGCCTCGCGCACTATCTGGCCATCAATCAGACGCGCATCGGTGAGTTCCGGCGCGGTTATGTGTATCCCATCGCGATCATTGGACTTTGCGCCGGCCTCATTCTGTTGCAGCCCGACTTCGGCACCGCGGCGCTGGCCGTGGCCGTGGGCGTGCTGATGCTCTTCCTCGCCGGCGCCCGTTGGCTCTACATTCTGCCGACGCTCGGCGCGGTGATCGCGGGCTTTGCGGCGTTGGTGATCAACAACCCCAATCGTCTGCACCGCTTCACGGCCTTCCTCGATGTCGAAGCCAACAAGCTCGATGGCACCTACCAGCTCTACCAATCGCTGGCTGCGTTTGCCGTCGGTGGCATCAATGGCGCGGGCATCGGGCAGGGTCGCCAGCAGAACCACTTCCTGCCCGAGGCGCACACGGACTTTATCTTTGCCGTGATGGGCGAAGAGATGGGCCTGCGCTTCACGCTCGGGGTCGTGATCACCTACGCGATCATCTTCCTCTTTGGCCTGCTGCACCTGCGGCGGGCGCCCAACCTCTTTCAGTTTTTGTTGGTGGCCGGCTCGATCCTCCTGGTGAGCCTCCAAGCCATCATCAACCTCGGCGTGGTGACAGGTCTGCTCCCGACCAAAGGAATGTCACTGCCGTTCATCAGCGCGGGTCTGTCCAATCTGCTCCTCATGGGCTTGCTGGTGGGCATCATCGTCAACAGCGCGCGCACCTGGGCGAAACCCAACTTCGTGCATCGGAGTCGCGACCTCGAGGAGGTGGTGGCATGAGCGACTTCCTCATCGCTTGTGGTGGCACCGGTGGTCATCTCACGCCCGGCATTGCGTTGGCCGAGGAGATGGAACGTCGCGGTTACAGCTCCCTGTTGCTCGTATCCAAAAAACGGATCGATCAGACCCTCACCGAGAAATATCCGCAGCGTCGTTTCGACACGGTGTCGGGGGCTCCGTTGTTGCTGACGGTGCCGGGGGTGGTGCGGTTTGTGAGCACCCAAGCCAAAGGTTTCCTGCATGCGTGGGGTCTGATTCGCCGCGAGAAGCCGCGCCTGGTCATGGGCTTTGGCGGCTTCACCACTGCTGCGGTGATCGTGGCCGCGTGGGTCTTGCGGGTGCCGGTGGCTTTGCATGAGTCGAACCGCGTGCCCGGCCGGGCCGTGCGGGCGCTGGCGCGTTTCGCCCGGCGGGTGTATTTGCCGCGCGGGATCAAGCTGCCGCATACCGATATTGCCAAACTGCGGCACGCCGGGTTGCCGGTGCGCGACGAGATCAAACGTCGTCCGCGCGGCGAAGCGGCGGAGAAATGGGGCCTCGATCCCAACCGCCGCACGGTCGTTTTGCTCGGTGGTAGCCAGGGGGCGCAGGCACTGAATCGCTGGGCGTCCGCCGCCGCGCCGGTGCTGGCGGAGCGCGGCGTGCAGATGCTGATCGTGACCGGACCGGGCAAAGGTGACGGCGGCACCCAAACGTTTCCCGATCTTGAGGGCCAGGCGGTTGCGACCGTCTCCATTCCGTTCTGTGATGACATGGCTGCGGCGATGTCGTTGGCCGATCTGGTGGTTTCTCGTTCCGGCGCGGGCACTTTGGCCGAGTTGATCGAGGTGGGCGTGCCGGCGGTGCTGGTGCCGTATCCATTTGCGGCGGACAATCATCAATCCGCCAACGCGCAGGAGTTTGCCAACCATGGCGCCGGTCTAGTGGTCGAGGAAACCAGCCTCGGCAGTCTCACCGAGTTGGTGGTGGGTCTCGTGCTGGACGATGAGCGTCTCACCGCGATGCGTTCCGAAATCACTTTAATCGCCCGGGCGAGCACGCTGCCGCTCATGTTCGACGATATCGAAAAACTGGCCACGGGCGGGACCAAGACGAGTCCGCCTTTCCCCCGCTACGCCCGCGCATGATCGATTCGACGCAGTCCACCTTGTTTGGCCGTTCCGTCCGCCGCGTGCACGCAGTGGGAGTCGGAGGCATGGGGCTGGGTCCGCTTGTCGTGTTTCTGGCGGGTCGTGGATGGTCGGTCAGTGGTGAAGATGTCGCGCTTTCGCCGGCCATGGCCGTGCAACTGGATCGTGTCGGAGTGCGGCTCACCGACGAGGGAGAGCTGCCGGTCGAAGTCGATTTGGTGGTCATCTCGTCGGCTATTTCGTCGAGCCACCCTACCTGTTTGGCCGCAACCGAGCAGGGGATTCCGGTGGTGCGTCGCGGTGAGTTGCTGGCGGAGCTGGCCCGCAACTATCGGCTGGTGGCCGTGTGCGGTTCGCACGGCAAAACGACTACCACGGCGCTGTTGCTGACCGCGCTGCGTGCTCAAGGTGTGCCGGTCGGATACGTGCTGGGGGGACTCTGGGTCGATGACGAGCTTCCGCCCGCGGCGGTCGGGGCGGGGGATTGGCTGATCGCCGAGATCGACGAGAGCGACGGCACCATCGAACACTTTGCCCCTGAGATCACGGTGCTGGTGAATCTCGATTGGGATCACGCGGATCACTACACCGCCGAAACGGATCTGGTCGCTGCGTTTGCCGGACTGCTCCAGCGCACGCGCACGACGGTGCTCGGGTGGGAAGGTTGCGCGCTCACGCAGCGTCTGTTGACGCAGGCCCCGGCGGGATTGACCGCCAAAACCTTTGGTCGCGACGGCGATTTTCGTCTGGTAACTTTGGAGTCTGGAGCCGGGGAGCAACAGCTTCAGCTCGGCGGCGAATTGCCGCAGTTGACCGTGACCCTACGGGCGCGAGGCGAGTTTAACGCGCTCAACGCCACCGCGGCGCTCGGTGCGATGAGCTTGATGGGGGAAACGCCCGCCGCTGAGGTGTTCGCGGACTATCGTGGCGTGCGGCGTCGGCAGACCGTGCTGTTGGCGGATGCTGATCTGACCGTAATCGAAGACTACGCGCACCATCCGGCGGAGATTCGCGCCCTGTTGGGCAGCCTGCGTCAGGATTTGGCGGAAGGGCAGCGTCTGGTGGTGGTGTTTCAGCCGCACCGCTTCAGCCGCACGCGTCAATTTAAAGTCCAGCTCGCGGCGGCGCTGGCGCAGGCGGACGCGCTGCACCTGCTCGACGTCTATGGCGCGGGCGAGGCACCATTGCCGGGTGGGACGACGGCGGACCTTTATGCCGAGCTGGTGCAGACGGAGCCGGAGCTGCCGGTAAACTATCTGCCGGGCGACGCAGCCGGCGTATTGGAATTGTTGCGACAATCGCGTCGGGCCGGTGATGTGGTGGCTTTTGTGGGCGCCGGGGATATCGAGAAGCGAGCGCGGGAGTGGTTGGCCGAGCTGGCCGAGGAAACCGCGCGGCGAAGCGAATGGGATGGCATTGCTCACAGCCTGCGTGAAGTCCTCTCCGCCGACGCCAAAGTCGTGCGCGAGGAACCGTTGGCAAAAAAGACGACGATGCGGATCGGCGGCGCCGCCCGTATTTACGTCGAACCGGAATCCACCGAGGATCTGGCCGCGGTGGTGCAGGTCGCCCGTCGGGCCGAGGTGCCGGTGCGCATGTTGGGCCGCGGGTCCAATCTGCTGGTGCCGGATGCCGGGGTGGATGCGATCGTGGTGTCCTTGCGCCGACCGGCGTGGGAGACCTTTACGAAGTTGGCGGACGGGCGGGTGCGCGTGGGCGCCGGGCTGCGTTTGAAGAACCTCTGCGGCCTCGCGGCCAAGGCTGGCCTGAGTGGTTTTGAGTTTTTGGAAGGCATCCCGGGCAACGTCGGCGGCGCGCTGCGCATGAACGCCGGTGCGATGGGGGGATGGATGTTTGATGTGGTGGAGTCGGTAGATGTGGTGACGAGCGAAGGCGAGGTGATCAACCTGCCGCGCGAGGAGTTGCACACGGGTTACCGCCACTGTCGGGAGTTGGCCAATTGCATCGCGGTGCAGGCCACGCTGCGGCCGGTGACGCGAGCGAGCGCCGATGCGGTGGGGCGCAAGATCGATGTTTACCGCAGCAAGCGGCAGGAGAGTCAGCCGCGCGAACCGAGCGCGGGTTGCATTTTCAAAAACCCGGAAGGCGACAGCGCTGGTCGACTGATCGACGTCTGCGGTTTGAAAGGGACGCGCATCGGTGACGCCGAGGTGTCCACGACTCACGGCAACTTCATCATCAATCGCGGCCATGCCACCAGCGCCGACGTGATTGAGTTGGTGCGCCGGGTGCGGACCAAGGTGCATCAGGAGGCGGGCGTGCTGTTGCAACCGGAAGTGCTGCTCTACGGCAGCGAATGGGAGGACGTGTTGTGAGTTACCTGCGCGGTCAGTTTCACGTGGCGGTTTTGTGCGGCGGGATTTCCTCCGAGCGGGAGGTCTCACTCGGCTCGGGCAAGGCCAGCGCGCTCGCGCTCGCGCAGACCTGGCCGACCCGGTTGATCGATGTCAAAACCGCCGCCGCGCCGCTCGGACTGCGGCCGGACCGCGACGTGGTGTTTTCGACCCTGCACGGCACCTTCGGCGAAGACGGTGGCATGCAGACGCTGCTGGATGAAGCGGGGGTGATCTATGCCGGCTGCGACGCGGAAAGCAGCGCGCTTACTTTCGATAAACAACGCACCAAAAGCACGGTGGCCGCCGTGGGCGTGCCGACCATCCCCGGCATCACGTTTGCTGCGACGGCGGCACCGGCACTCGACGAGATTGTCGCCACCTTGGGTGAAGCGGTGGTGATCAAACCCCAATGCGGCGGCAGCAGTGTGGGACTGCACCTGTGCGCGACCGCAGTCCAGATCGCGACGGCGCTGACCCAATTGACCCCGGGCGAGTGGTTGGCCGAGCGCCGAGTGTCAGGTCGCGAAATCACCGTGGGCATCCTCCATGGCCGCGCGTTGCCAGTGGTGGAAATCGCGCCCAAATCCGGGGTGTTTGATTACGCCGCCAAATACACCAAGGGACTCACCGAATACCTCGCGCCGGCACCATTGGATCCCGCGGTGGCCAGTCTGGCTCAGGCGCACGCCGAAAAAGCATTCTCCGCTTGCGGCTGCCGCGACTATGGCCGTATCGACTTTATGGTGACGGAGGACGGCGCATTACACTTTCTTGAGATCAACACCCTGCCGGGCATGAAGGAAACCAGCCTGCTGCCGATGGGCGCGCAGTGCGTGGGTTATGACTTCGCGGCCCTCGTGCGCGAGCTCATGGCTCCCGCACGAGAGCGCTTCCTCGCCCGGCGCGACCCCGCCGTCCAGCCATGAGCGAACCCGAATCCGCTTCTCCGTCCGCCCGCCATTGGCGCGACATCCCCCAAGAGATCACGCCCCGCGCCATGTCCCGGGTGGGCCGGCGTCGCCTCACCCTGCGCAACGTGCGCAACCTCGGCCTCGTGGCATTGGGCGCGTTGTTACTCTACGGGGGTTTTCAGTTTTGGCAGACCATGCAAAACGATCCCACCAAACTGACCGCCGCAGGTGGCGGGCAGCCGGTGGAGCACATCGTGGTCGAAACCGATGGCGTGCTCACCAGCGAGTGGGTGGAGCAGGTGCTCGATATCAAACCGACCCTCGGCTTGATGGAGCTGGACCTGTGGGCGCTGCGTTCCCGTCTGGAGGCGCACCGCCAGGTCAAGAAAGCCGACCTGCGTCGCAAATTTCCCAATACACTCCTGGTCCATCTGGAGGAACGCTCCCCGGTGGTGCGACTGCGCGCCCGCATGGAGGGCAGCGGCATGACGGATTTTCTGGTCGGCCGGGATGGAGTGATTTTTGAGGGCCACGGTTACGACCGCACCAGCACCGGCGAATTGCCGTGGTTGGCCGGCGTGCGCCTGCGCGCCACCACGCGGGGTTATGAACCCCTTGATGGTATGGATCGGGTGGCGGATCTGCTTTCAACTGCTCGCGGCAACGTGCCGGAGCTTTATCGCACCTGGCATGTCATCTCGCTCGGGGAGATGGCCCGTGACGGCCAGATCGTGGTGCAGTCCTCGGAGGTGCCGCGCATCATCTTCGGACTGCGCGAGGATTTCTACACTCAGGTCGCCCGGCTCGATCTGATTCTCGAGCAAGTCCGGGGTCGTCCCGAACCACTCAAGTCCATCGACCTTTCCGTCGGCGCTGAACAGGTGCCGGTTGCGATCCAACTTCCTCCGCAGCGGTCTGATAAGTCCGGTGCACCCACCGTCCGTTTCCGTCTTCCGAACCGCTAATCCCATCGCCTCGTGAGTTCCAAGTCCCGCTTCATCGGTGCCGTTGAAATCGGCACATCCAAGATCGCCGTGTTGATCGGCGAGATTGTGCAAAACACCGTCAACCTCATCGGCTTCGGCGAGTGCCAGTCACACGGCGTCATGAAAGGCGTGGTGACCGACTTCAAAGCCGCCAGCGACGCCGCCCACAACGCGCTCATCACCGCCGAACAGAGTGCGGGCGTGAAGATCGACGAGGTTTACCTGGCGCAATCGGGTGGCCACCTCGAAGGCTTCTACAACCAGGCTTCGGTGAGCGTGAGTGCCGCCGACAACATGGTGAGCCAGATGGACATCGATACGGTGTGTCGTCTCGCCAAAGCCAAGGCGCTTCCGGAAGGCCGCATGGTGGTGCATCACATCCGCCGCCCCTATTTGCTGGACGGCAAGATGGTCGGCGCCAACCCCGAGCACTTGAACGGGCAGCGTCTCGAGGTGGGATATTGGACGGTGCATGGTCAGGAGGCGATGATCGCCAACAGCATCCATGTGATCCGCGGTTTTGATGTGCGGGTGGGGGATATGATTCTGGCCAGTCTCGGTTCCGGCACGATGGTGACGACTCAGCAGGACCGCCAACACGGCGCGCTGGTCATCGACATCGGCGCGGGCACGAGCGACTTCGTGCTCTACCGTGACGGGGTGCCCTTCATGACCGGCGTGGTGCCGGTCGGCGGTGAACACCTCACCAACGACCTCACCCTCGGCCTGCGGGTGACCGAAGGGCAGGCGGAAAAACTTAAACTACGCCACGGCCGCGCCAACGTGATCACTCACGAAAAGGGCAAGAAGGTCTGGCTCAACGGCGACTACGCCATCGGCGACCGCCAGTTCCCGCAGCAGACCATCGAGACCATCACGGCGGCCCGCATGGAGGAACTCTTCGAGGTCATCAAAAAGAAGCTTGGCCCGGCGCTCGCGCCGGAGCGTTGCGCGGCCGGGGTCATGTTGACGGGCGGCACCGCGAAGCTGCCGGGCATCGAAGATACGGCCAGCGCCATTCTCGGGCTGCCCGCCCAAAGGGGACAGATGCCTCCGGGTCTGGAGCAGAAGCTCCAGGACCCGTCTCACACTGCGGTGCTCGGCCTTTTGCACTACGGCCTGCAATCCCGCGGCGATCGTCCGCTGCAGAAACGCCGCGCGACTGGCGGCATCCTGCGCAAACTCTTCCCGGCCCGCGCCTGATTACCTCCGATGTCTCTCAACGCTTCCGAACTCCCCCTCGCGGCTCCGGCCAACGCTCTGAACGATCCAGACGTCTCCATCAAGGTCATCGGCCTCGGTGGTGCCGGCGGCAACGTCGTCGATCGACTGAAGATGGAGAATCTCGATCGCCTGCGGCTGGCGGCGATCAACACCGACCTGCAGGCGCTCAACTCCTCGCCCTTGGAGGAGAAGGTGCTCATCGGCTCGGCCATCACCCGCGGCCTCGGCGCCGGCGGCGATCCCGACCTCGGCTTTGATGCAGCGGAATCTGATCGCGAGAAGATCGCCGAAGTCGTGCGCGATTGTGATCTGGTGTTTCTCATCGCCGGCATGGGCGGCGGCACCAGCAGCGGGGCCGCTCCGATCGTGGCGGACGTGGCGAGTGAAGCCGGCGCGCTGGTGATCGCGTTTGTCACCATGCCCTTCAGCTTCGAAGGCGGCCGTCGCGGCAAACAGGCGGAGGAAGGACTGCTCGCGCTGCGCCGCAGTTGCGACGCGGTGATCACCTTGCCCAACGACATTTTGCTGCAGGAGGCCTCCGAAGGGGAGACCGCCCTCGATTCCTTTGCGCGCGCCGATGCGTGGATCGGGCAGGCGGTGCGTTCGGTCTGGGCGATGCTTTTCCGCACCGGCCTGATCAATCTCGACTTCGCCACGCTGCGACAGGCCTTCCACACGCGCGGTGGCAAAACCCTTTTCGGCCTCGGCCAAGGCGAAGGGCCGGACGCGGTGGCGCAGGCCATTGCGAGTCTCGACATGTGCCCGCTGCTCGCCACGCCCGAGCATGCTCGCAAAGCCGACCGCCTGCTGGTCAACATCGTGGGCGGCACCGACCTGAAGCTGAGCAAGGTCAACGAGATCATGAGCGCGGTCACCGAGCGCTACGGGCGCGATTCGCATGTGATCATGGGCGCGGTGATCGACGAAGACCTGCAGGGTCGGGTGGAGGTCTGTGTGATCGGCACGAGCGACATCGGCGGCCGCCTGCCGCCACGGCGGCCGTCCTCCAGCCGCGGCCGCAGCAACGCCGGGGCCGCGAGTCCGGTGGGGGTTCGCGTCGCCGACATCGCCCGGGTGGAAACGCCCGAACCGGCGGCTGCGTCGGGGGCAACCGAAGTCGAAAAAGCGGGTGCCAAAGCCCGGGGTAAACGCCCCGCGGCGGATGAATCGCAGAACGAGTTTTTCTTCCAAAACCTGGCGGAGAACCGCGGTCACTTTGAGCGCACCGATCGAAATCTCTTCGAAGGGCAGGATCTGGACGTGCCGACTTACTTGCGCAAAGGCATCAAGATCAACCTCTAGTGGAGGCGAGCGGCCGCGTTTAAGTTTACGCGCGGTTCACAAACCAGCCCCTTGGCAAGTGGGGTGGATTATGCAGGATCGCGCCCATGTTTATCGACGAATGCGTCATCAAAGCCTGGGCCGGGGATGGTGGTCGCGGATGTATCAGTTTTCGGCGCGAGAAGTATGAACCCTTCGGCGGCCCCAATGGTGGGGACGGCGGCAAGGGTGGCGATGTCGTGTTGGTGGGAGACAACAACACCAACAACCTCATCGACTATAAATACAAACCGCACTGGAAGGGACAACGCGGCGAGCACGGCATGGGCAAGGACTGCAACGGGCATGAAGGCAAACCCGCCATGCTGCGCATGCCCTTGGGCACGATTGTGATCGACGAAGCGACTGGCCAGATGGTGGCCGAGGTCGTGGAGCACGATCAGGAGATCGTCCTGTGCAAGGGCGGCAACGGCGGCTGGGGCAACACCCACTTCAAGTCCTCGACCAATCGCGCCCCCCGGCGCGCCAATCCCGGAGAGGAGGGCGAGCACGGCGTCTACCGGCTCATCCTCAAATCCATCGCCGACGCCGGGCTGGTGGGATTCCCCAACGCGGGCAAATCCTCGCTCACTAACAAAATCACCGCAGCCCGCCCGCGCACCGCAGCTTATCCGTTCACCACGCTGCATCCGCAGATCGGCGTCATCCATTACCCGGAGGAGTATGACCGGCTGCTGTTGGCCGACGTGCCCGGGTTGATCGAAGGTGCCAGCGACAACCGCGGTCTGGGTCATCGTTTTCTGCGTCACATCGAACGCTGCGCCGTGCTCATGTTCCTAATCGACATGGCGGCGGTCGACGGCCGCGATCCGCGCGAGGACTACGCCACGCTGCTATCCGAGTTGGAGGCCTACGACCCCGCGCTCATGGAGAAGCCGCGCTTGGTGATCGCCAACAAAATGGACCTGCCCGAAGCCAAAGCCTGGCTGACGAAGTTCAAGCGCCGCCACAAGGTCGAGGTGCTGCCCATTTCCTGTGAGACCGAGGAAGGGATCGACGCCATGAAAACCGTCCTGCGTGAGCGGGTGCGGAGCCACCGCGACAACGTGGCCGATGCCGCCACGTCCTGAAGTCCCTGACGCCCGCCCCAGCCATCATGAAGACTACCCACCGTTCTCTGCTCATGCGCGCCAACCGCTTGTTGGGCGCGCAGCTCGTGGAGCAAAACCTGATCAAGATCGACGACCTTGAGACGGCCAATGAGAAGCTCCTCGAGATCATCAACACCGGCACCGCCCGCCAGCGCACCGTGTTGGGTATTCTGGCTTACGATCTCAAGGCGGTGAAGGAGGAGGACATCCTTGCCCACATGCGCGAGCACGAGGGCGTCGGGCTGGTGGACCTGCGGCACTACGAGGCCAACGACGACCTCAAACTCACCATCGAGCGCGAAGCCTGCTGGGTCACCTGGTCGGTGCCGTTCGACATCGAGGAAGACATGACCTTCATCGCGACCGCCTACTATCTGAGTCCGGCGGTGCGCAAGTATTGGGAAGATCAATACGACGGTCGGGTGCTCTGGTTTGGCACCACCCTGGAGGCCATCGCCGACTTTATCGAAGCGATGGAAGCCGAGGACGCGAAGGCCCCCAAACCGGCCGTCGCCCCGGCTCCGAAACCGGTCAACCTTTCGAACCCACCCATCGCGGATGCCGCCGCCGGTGACAGCAATCCTCCGAGCTCGCCGGGGTCCCCGGCCAACCCCTGATCGATCATGTCACTAGGCAAAATCCAGACTCAGATCATCAATGCCCTCGATGATGCCGGGCGTCTCACCGATGAGCACCGCGCCGCCATCGCCGCCATCGAGGAGGAAATGACCGGTGAGCAGCTCGATGCGATGCTGCTCGAAGATTTTAAGATCACCCCGTTCCAGTTGCAGGTCGCCAAGAGCCGCGCCTTCAACCTGCCGCCGTTCAACGTGGCTCATTACCGGGTGCATCCCGGCACCTTTGAACGCCTGCCCCTGGAGTTCTGCCAGGAGAACGTAGTCATGCCGGTCGGCGAGGTGGGAGAGCTCTTCCTGCTGGTCGTGGCCAATCCCTTCGATGTGACCATCATCTCGAAGGTGCAGGAGATGACTGGTTTGACGGTCATGCGGATGCTCGGGCGCGAAGCAGACATCCGGGAGAAATTCAAAAAGAACGAAAACGAGCCGAGCGACTTTGCCGATGTGGTGAGTGCGATCGGCATGGAGTTCGGCAGCGAAGGGGAGGGCGATGAAGACCTGACCGACGAGGAGTCCGGCCCGATCATCGATCTCGCCAACCGTATCATCGAAGACGCCTATTTCGCCGGCACGTCTGATATTCACATCGAGCCGTGGGAACACGAAATCATCGTGCGCTACCGCATCGACGGTGTGTGTCAGGAAAAGCTGCGGCTTCCCGGCAAGGTGGGACCGGCGCTGGTCGCGCGTCTGAAGATCATGTGCAACCTCGACATCGCCGAGCGGCGTTTGCCCCAGGACGGTCGTATCGTCTTCAAGCAATACACCCGCAAAGGCCTCGACGTTGACCTCCGTGTCTCCACCGCGCCGCTCAATCACGGCGAAGGTGTGGTCATGCGTATTCTCGACAAACAGAAGTCGACCCTGCCGATGACTGCGCTCGGTTTCTCAGAAGAGAACCTCGAGAAATACCGTAAAGCCATCGAACAGCCCTACGGCATGATTTTGCACTGCGGTCCGACCGGTTCGGGTAAGTCGATGACGCTCTATTCCGCGCTCAACGAAATCAACTCGCCCGAGCTTGTCATCCGCACTGCGGAGGACCCGATCGAATACACCCTGGCCGGCATCAACCAGATGCAGATGCACCGCCAGATCGGCCTCACCTTTGCGTCGGCCCTGCGCGCCTTTCTGCGTCAGGATCCCGACATCATTCTGGTGGGTGAGATTCGTGACAAGGAGACGGCCAACATCGCGGTGGAGGCCGCGCTCACCGGTCACTTGCTTATCTCGACCCTGCACACCAACGACGCGCCGTCGACGGTCGCCCGTCTCACCGACATGGGCGTGGAACCGTTCATGATTTCGTCGTCGCTGCTGTGTGTGTGCGCCCAGCGTCTCATGCGCCGCGTGTGCAAACAGTGCCGCCAACCCTACGAACCAGAAGGCCGCGTGAAGGACCTGCTCGAGAAGGCCATCGGCTGGAGTGGTCAGATCTACAAGGCCAACGACGATGGGTGCCCGAAGTGTAACGGCACCGGTTACAAGGGCCGCGTGGGCATTCACGAACTCATGATCAACAACGAGGAGTTGGTCGAAGCGGTGAACCGCGAAGCCGACACCGCCGAGCTCAAACGCATCTGCATGAAGAGCGGCATGAAAACGCTGCACCAGGACTCGCTGCTCAAGGTCAAGGAAGGTGTGACCACCTTCGAGGAAGCGATCTCCAACGTGCCGCCCGACATGTAAGCGGAGCGGCGCAAGACGACCGTCCAGCCCGATGGATGCGCTGTGGTTTGAATTTGGCTCCGTGGCGCTGGCCCACGCTTTGGCGGTGGCCAGTCCGGGGCCGGACTTCACCCTTATCCTGCGTCAGAGTTTGGTCCACGGCCGGGCCACCGCGGTGGCCAGCGCGTGGGGCATCGGCAGCGGCATTCTGGTGCACGTCACGATTTCACTGCTCGGGGTGGGCGCCTTGGTGCGGCACCAGCCGCAGCTCTTCGCGCTGTTGAAATATGCCGGAGCCGCTTACCTCGCGTGGCTCGGTGTCATGGCGCTGCGCAGTCGCGGGAGCACGGCCGCGCCGACGACCGCGGAGGTGGCTGCGCCGGCACCGCCGCACGGACGCCGGGCGTGGCTGCGCGGTTTTTTGACCAACGTGCTCAACCCGAAAGCGACCTTGTTTTTCATCGCGCTCTTCACCGTGGGCATTTCGCCGGAGACCCCGGTGGGGGTGCAGGCCCTTTACGGCGGGTGGATGGCGGTGGCGACCGGGGCGTGGTTTTCGCTGGTCGCGTGGGTGTTTACGCGCGAGCGGGTGCGTTCGGTTTACCAACGTGGGGCGGTGTGGATCGACCGGGCGCTGGGTCTGGTCTTCATCGGCTTCGCCGCGAGTTTGCTGTGGGTGTGACGACGGCAGACGGGCGTTGCGGAAGCCGTTTTCCATAAGTGCTTTTCATTAAGGCTTTACCGGCGAGGGGTTGACCTCTCGGCGGATGGGCCAGAGCCTGTGCGACCCCTTGACAGTCCCACCCCCTGACGGATCGTGTGCGCGCCGTGCCTCTTGCTGAGGCTTTTGTGCCCTTTGGGCCTTTGCGCACCGCGAGCGTTGAACGCCGGTCATGCCGGTTGAGTTCGTCCGTCCTGATCGCCCGTCCTTCCCACCACTGACTCGCTTCATGCCTTCAGGAATACTTTTTCGCGTCCATCGCGGCTGTCTTTGCGCAGCCGCGTTTTTCGCCTGCCTACTCGCCGAGGCGGCCACACCGCCGCCGGTCGATTTTAACATGCGTGCGCCGGAGGGCACCGCGGTCACCACCGAGGATGGCACGGTCACGCTCGCTTGGGGCGAACTGGCGCTCATGACGCGGGTGGAGTTGCAACAAAGCGACTCGGCCGACTTCGCGGAGAAGACGATCCGGTTCATCGGTCGCGACACGGGCTCGGTCATCACCGGGCTGCCGGAGGGCACACACTACTTTCGCCTGCGCGCGCTCAATAATCTGGGCGAGGGCAGTGCATGGTCGGATCCGCTGGAGGTGCAGGTCACGTTCATGGACCGCGGCAAACTCTTCAGTCTGCTCGGTCTCGGTGGTGTGGTCGTGCTGCTCACGGTCGGAGCGATCGTGAGTGGTTTCCTGAAGCATCGCGACGAATTGCGCGGCGACGCGGGAGGTGAGGCATGAGTGGCGCGACGTCCATTTCGCCGACCACCGGTTGGCTCATCGTGCTCGGTCTGGGTGTGTTGTGGGTGATCCTCGGTATGTTCTGGGGCCGCAATGCCAAGACCTCCGAGGGCTTCATCCTCGCCGGTCGCAACGTCGGCCTCTCGCTCGGTTCCGCGACGGCGATGGCGACCTGGGTCACCTCGAACACCACGATGCTCGCGCCGGTGCTGGCGCTCACACTCGGCGTGTGGGGCATGGTGGCTTACTCGACCGCGAGTTTTGGGCTGTTGCTCTTCGCGCCCATGGCCATGCGCATCTGCCGCCTGTTGCCCGAGGGGCACACCGCCGGTGATTTTTTCCGACTGCGCTACGGTCGGGTGGGATGGACGCTCTTCCTGCTCATCACGATGCTCTACTCGCTGTCGTGGTTGGTGAGCATGGCCATCGCGGGCGGCGACCTCTTGGAAGCCTTGGCCGGCATTCCGTATCTGCAGGGCATGACGCTCATCCTCGTGGTGTGCGTGCTCTACACGCTCTTCGGCGGACTCTACGCGGTGATCGGCACCGACTTTATTCAGAGCCTCATCATCCTCGTGGGCATCGTGCTGATTGGTGGCTTGGTGGTGGCGCAGCTCGACTTCGACGACGCCTACACCCACATGCGCACGCAGCAGCCCGCGCTGTTATTGCACGTGATGCCGGCGGCGTTGCTGGCGGTGTTCAACAACATGCTCTTCGGTTTCGGCGAAGTGTTTCACAACAACGTCTGGTGGTCGCGGGCCTTTGCCATGCGACCGGGTGTGGCGCCGAAAGCGTTCTTCCTGTCGGGCCTGCTGTGGTTCCCGATTCCCATCGCCGCCGGCTTCATCGCTCTCGCGGCGGGACCGCTCGGTATCAACATTGCCGAGAGCAATCAGACCGGGCCGCTCGTCGCGACAACCGTCATGCAGACCGCCGGGCTCGGTGCCATCGCCGGTGTGCTCATCCTGGTGGTGCTCTTTTGCTCGATGGCCTCGTCGATCGACTCGCTGCTCGCGGCGACTTCGGATCTGTTGCTCAAGGACGTGCACGGCGGCCTGCTCAAACGTGAATTGCCGGAGCAGAACTTCCGCAAGATCACCGGCACGGTCATCCTGATCGTCGGTGCTGTCACGTGGCTGCTGGCCGCGCCGCACTGGCCCATCATTGAGGCGCTCTTCATCTCCGGGCCGCTGGTCGCCAGCCTCATCTGGCCGGTGATCGGTGGGCTCTTCTGGCGTGGCATCAACCGGCCGCTGGTGCTCACCGGCATCGTGCTCGGCTGCGGACTCGGTGTCTGGGCCTACTTCAACATCGGCTGGTTCACCGCCTCACTCATCGGTGCCGCCGTCTCGATGGTCTTTACCTTGGCCGCCCGTTGGATCGCGCCGACGCCGTTCCCGCGGGATGCGACCGAGAACCAAACCGCTTAACTCCTGTCGCCGCTATGTTCTCCCAAGCTTTTTTGCACGGCCTCGTGCTTCTCTCCCTCACTTGGACTGCCGCCGGCGCGGTCGCGCTCCTGCTGTTGCTCTACCGCGACTACAAGAACGGCAAACTCTGGTGAGCCTCTCCGCTTCAACCCATCAGCCCTCCTAACACCATGGACATGGAAGATCCTCCTCCCGCTTTTTCCGCCGACCGGCGCCACGCCGTGCTCAAGCCACCGGCGGATTCCGAAGCCATCCGACCAGAGCCAGCCGAGTTGTTTCGCGACAACCCGGTCAGCCTCAGCACACTGCGCGAACTCGAAGGTCAGAGCGTGCTCGCCGCCGGGCAGTTCTCCTTCAACCAAGTCGTCGAGCTCTGCAAACTCTCCGCCATTCTCGAGAAGATCGAGGTGTGGCCGTTTCATCCGCTCGACGGTAAAATCGCGGTGACCGCGTTCTTCGAGGCTTCGACCCGCACCCGCACCAGTTTTGAAAGCGCGATTCTGCGCCTCGACGGCAAGATCATCTCCATCGCCGATGGTTCCACCACCGGCCAGGCCAAGGGCGAGTCGCTGCAGGACATCGGCGAGATGTTCAACGCCTACGCCGATGTGATCATCATGCGCCACACCAAGACCGAGGCACCGCAGCAGATCCTGGAGAACCTGCGCATCCCGCTCATCAACGCCGGCAACGGCAGCGGCGAACATCCCACGCAGGCGCTGGCCGATTGGTATGCCCTGCTCAAGTGGAACCCGCGCCTCGCCGAGCCCTACCGCCGCGGCACGCCCAAGCTCAACCTCGGCATCCTCGGCACGCCCGGCTCGATGCGCGCGGTGAAGTCCTTCCTGCTCATGGCGCTGCTTTTCAAGGATCACATCCGCAAGGTCACGGTGATCTCGGAGATGGCGGATCCCTTCGGCGAAGAGGTGACCGAAAAGCTCAAGGCAGCCGGCATTTCGTATCAGGTTACCAATGACGTGCGCGAGCACCTGCCGACCCTTGATGTGATCTACATGAACTCCATCGCGTTCCTCGGCGACTCCTACAAGAACATGGACAGCCGCTTTAAGCTGACCGCAGAGAGCCCGCTCAAGGAGAGCGCGGTGATCCTGCACCCGCTCGCACGTCTCGATGAGTTGGATACGTCTTTGGACAAGACCTCCCACAACCTCTATTTCTCGCAGGCCCACGGCGCCGTCTTTGTGCGTCAGGCCCTGCTCATGTCCGTGCTCGGTCGCCTCAAGGCGCTGCCGAGCTTCGTCAACCTGGAAGACCCTGAATCCTAATGTGCGGCATTGCTGGCTTCTTTTCAGCCCAACCTCTCCCTCCCGAAACGCCCGAGATCCTCGCCAAACAATTGGTGACGATCCGCCACCGTGGCCCCGACGCCACCGGTGAATTTATCGACGCGCCGCACGGCGTGGCCCTCGGTCACACGCGCCTGTCGATCAATGACTTGGAGGGCGGCAAACAGCCCATCCATGCGCGGGACGGCAGCTGTGTGCTCACCATCAACGGTGAGTTCTACGACTTCAAACGGCACCGCTCCACGCTGATGGCGCAGGGCGACCGCTTCACCACGAAGTCGGACTCCGAAATCGCCATCGGGCTCTATCGCAAGATGGGGCTCAAGTTCACCGAGGAGCTGCGGGGCGAGTTTGCTTTCGTGCTCTACGACAAGCAGGAGGATGAACTCATTCTGGTGCGCGATCGTTTCGGCGTGCGCCCGCTCTTCACCTGGATTTCGCCTGATGGCTCGACGCTCGTTTACGGCTCTGAGGTAAAGGCCATCCTGGCCCACCCGCAGGTCGATGCGAAACTCGATCCCAAAGCCGCGCTGCATCAGCTCATGCAGACGATCGCGCCGGGCATGAGCGCGTTTGCCGGGGTGACCTCGCTGGCGCCCGGACACTTCATGCGCGTGCGCAAACACAACGGTCGCCTCGATATCACGACGCACCGTTACTGGGACTTCGACTTCCCGCTCGAAGCCGATCGCCCGACCGAGTTTAACGAGCAGGAACACGTCGAGCGCGTGCGCGAGGAACTCATCCGCGCCATCGTGCTGCGGCTCGAGGCCGACGTGCCGGTGGGCTGCTACCTTTCCGGTGGCATCGACTCCTGCTGCATCCTCGGCCTCGCCACCGGCGCGATGCAGTCGCCGGTGAAGGCCTACACGATCTCCTTCGACGACGACAAATACGACGAGGCTCCGATCGCCCGTGAGATGGCTGAGTCGATGAATGCCGACCAGGAGCTGATCCACCTCAAGGCCGAGGACCTCTACGGCGAGAACTACATCCAGACCGCCTGGCACGCCGAACGCACCTTCTACAACACCCTCGGCGTGGCCAAGAACCTCATGTCGAAACGCGTGTGGGATTCCGGTTATCGCTGCGTGATCACGGGGGAGGGCGCCGACGAGTTGTTTGCCGGTTACCCGGCGCTCAAGCGCGACATGTTCCTGCATGGTCTCACCCACGAGCCACCGGAAGTGCGGGCCGAATACCAGGCGGCGCTCGAGAAAACCAACGCCATCTTCAAAGGCGCCATCCTGGCCGAGAATCAGCGCCACCATCCGGAGTGGGAAACCCTGTGTGGTTTCACGCCGTCGTGGATCCAGCCGTGGATGGATACGCTCGACATCGCGCGCCCGTTGCTGGCCGACGATGTCGCGGCCGAGTTGCGCGACTACGATCCGATCGCCGAGATCGCCAGCCGCATCGACAAGTCGATGCTCGATGGTCGGCACCCGCTCGACATCGCCCAATACACGTGGTCGAAGTGCCAGCTCGAAGGGCAGATCCTCAACTGGGGCGGGGACCGCGTCGACATGGCCAACTCCATGGAGTCGCGCCCGGCCTTTCTTGATCACCATGTCGCAGCCGCTGCGGTCGACGTGCCGCCGTCCCTGCGCATCAAAGGCAACATCGAGAAATACGTTCTGCGCGAAGCTGTGAAGGGCGTCCTCCCCGAGGTGCTCTACAAGCGCGAGAAATTCGCCTTCATGGCGCCGCCGGCGCACACCGATGAGTCCAAGAAGGCCAAGGTCGAGGAGTTGATCACTTCCTTCCTCAACATGGATACGGTCAAGGACGCGGGCATCTGCTCGCCGGAGCGCGTGGCCACCTTCCTCAACGACTACCGGACCGACACCGATCCGACCTCGCTCGTGCGCAAGGACACGCTCCTCAACCACCTGCTTACCCTGCACATCCTCCACCACAAATTCATCGCCGCCTAGGCGAGGTTAGAAACCACGGATGAACACGGATGGCTTCGCCTACCGGCTACGCGCCTGACTCGTAGAACGGCCGTAAATTCATCGGTGGTTAATAAATCATGTCTTCACCCGTCCCCGCAGCCTCCTCCTTCTCCTCGCCGCTGGCGGTCGACCTTGAGCGCATCAAGGCCGACATCCATGCGCTCGCGGCCATTGGTCACAACGATGCCGATCGCGGCATCTATCGCATGGCCTTCACCGATGCCGACATGGAGGGCAAACGGTGGCTGCTGCATCGCATCGAAGAGAACGATCTCGTGCCGGCGTCGGATGGCGCGGCCAACATCTCCGGCATCCTGCCGGGCAAGGTGGAGAATCCGCGGGTGTTTGTCGGTTCGCACATCGATACGGTGCCGTGCGCCGGCATGCTGGACGGCACGCTGGGCGTCGTCATCGGACTCGAATGTCTGCGCACTTTGCGCGCCGCCGGGGTGGAATTGGAACGTCCCATCGAACTCATCGCGTTTTCCGATGAAGAGGGGCGCTTCGGCGGCATGTTTGGTTCGGAGGCCTTCACCGGTGCGCTCACCCCCGAGAAGCTGCTAAGTGCGAAGGACCTCAACGCCGTCCTGCTCAGCGACGCCATGCTCGAACAGGGCCTCGATCCCAAGCGTGCGCTGGATGCCCGTCGTCCGCCGACCGACATCGGTGCCTACCTCGAGCTGCACATTGAGCAGGGGCCGGTGCTCGATCAGAGCCTGCAACAGGTCGGCATCGTCGAGCAGATCACCGGGCTGCGGTCCTGGTCACTTAAACTCACCGGCGAGGCCAATCACGCCGGCACCACGCCGATGGACTACCGCAAGGACGCCCTTATGGGCCTCGCCGATTTTGCCCATGAGATCCCGCGCATCCTCGATGAGAACGGCGGTGAGCACAGCCGCGCCACCATCGGCAAGGCGGAGGTGCAACCCGGTGCGCCCAACTCGGTGCCGGGCACGGTGGTGTTCTCACTCGATTTCCGCGATCCGTCCTCCGAAACACTGGAGGCCTTGTCGCAAGCTTTTCAAAAAGCGCTCGCCGCGATCTCCCGCCGCCGCGGCCTGCAGTTCGAGGTGAATGTGCAGGGTGACATCAAACCCGTGCCGTGTCTGCCGGAGTTGGCCGACTTGCTTGAGGCCGAAGCGCAGCGCCTCGATCTGCGCTACCGGCGCATGCTCAGCGGCGCGGCGCATGACGCGCAAATGGTCGGTCGCGTGGCGCCGATGGCGATGGTGTTTGTGCCCAGTCGCGGTGGCATGAGTCACTCCCCGGCAGAGTGGACCGCGTGGGGCGACATTGAAGCCGGGGCCAACCTCATGCTCGGTGCGCTGCATCGACTTGCGACCCAAGAGACTCTGCCCACGTCAACCTCCTGAACCCTCATGGCCACGCCGCTCCCCTCGTCTTCCTCCTCAAACTCCCCTGATCCGCTGCGGCCGATCTACCGCAAAAACATCGTCCAGAATCCGGGGCATCTCGACAACATCGCCCATGCGCACACCGCGCTGCTGTGCATCGACATGCAGTATCTCGATGCGGCGGAAGGGCACGGCCTGTTTAAGGACGACGAAACCTCACCGGTTTCACACGAGGGTCGGGACTATTATTTTGGTCAGCTCAAAACCAAGGTGCTGCCCAACGTGCACCAACTGCAGAACTGCTTCCGTCGCCATGCCCTTGAAGTGATTCACGTGCGCATCCAGGCGCTCACCCACGACGGTCGTGATCGCTCGAAAGGGCACAAGCGCCTGCAGCTATTGGCGGCGCCCGGCTCGGCCGAAGCGTGCTTCCTTGAGGAAGTGGCGCCGCGCGGTGACGAGATCGTGATCAACAAGACGGCGAGCGGTGTGTTTTCGTCCACGAATCTGCACTACGTGCTCAAAAACATGGGCATCGAAGCGCTCTTCGTGACCGGCGTTTACACCAACGAATGTGTGGAAACGACGGTGCGGGATGCGTGTGATTTGGGTTACCTCGTGACCCTCATCGAAGACGGTTGCACCACTGTGACACCGGAGCTGCACGAGGCTTCGCTCAAGACCCTGCGCAACCGCTATTGCCGTATCGTTACGACCACCGAGGCGATCGACGACATCGAACAATACGGCGCGGAGTCCGGCTCCGAAGCCGAAGGCAACGTGAGCGCGATCTGAGCGGCGAGTCAGTTAGACCACACCGAGAGGCAACGGGAGCGCGAGCAAGCTCGCGGCCTACATTGAGCTTTCGCATCGGCATTGTAGGCCGCGAGTTTACTCGCGCTACGATGGGACGGCCTCTGCCTCAGCTGTTCGACCCTTTGGCGGAGTCGAGGGATGCGGACAGGTGCGGCGCGGTCGGCTTGGCGGCACTGGTCGGCAGGTAGGCGATGCCGATCAGAATCAGCTGGCTGGTCACAAATCCGATCAACGCCCAGAAGGCGGCATCCATGAAACCGTAGCTGTGCAGGCCGACGCCGAGCATGTTGGTGCCGAACCAACTCCAGCTCGTGACGATGTTGCCAAAGACCGCCAGGGCCATGATGCCGCGGGTGCGAGCCATGCCGCCCCAGCGGGCGTGCAGGATGATGGCGTTCCAGATCACGATGATGAGCGCACCGTTTTCCTTCGGATCCCAACCCCAGAAACGGCCCCAGCTTTGGTCGGCCCAGATGCCGCCGAGGATGGTGCCGATGAGGCTGAAGAGGGTGGCGAAACACACGATGCCGTAGACCATGCGGTTGAGGGCATCGCCGGTGTTTTTGTCGAGTCCACCCGGCACGCGGCTGCGCACGATGTAGATGATGGCCAAAGCCCCCGCCAGGTAGGTGGCCGAGTAGCCGATGGTGATCACGATCACGTGGGTCGCCAACCAGAAGTTGGAGTCGAGCACTGCGCGCATCATTTCCAGCGTGTCACCGGAAAGCGAGAGGTGGTGGGCAATGAGCAGGGTGGCGAAGCCGATGAGGCTGCCGGCGGTGACCGCGATCGCTTGCGGGAAGAGGCGTTCGAGGATGATGCACAGCGCCACGGCCCCCCAGCCCACGAAGAGGGCGGAAGAGTAGAGGTTGGTGACCGGCGGACGTCCCTCCAGCCACATGCGGGTGAGGATGCCGACGGTGGTGACAAACCACGCCACGGCCAACACGGCTTCGGCGGACGGACGCAGGACCTTGGGCCAGACGAGCCACGAACCGATGGCCAGTAGCATGGCGATCACGAAGAGCACAGAGGCCCGGTAGAAGGGCTCGGCGCCGTTGAACGTGTTTTCGCGATCAGCCTTCTTGAGTTGCTCGGCGAAGCTGTCGTCCAGGATGCCGCGGTAGAGCGTGATGATGGTGTTGAAGGTCTCCGGATCCTGATCCTGCCACGCCGTGCCGAGACCGGCGTAGACGAGGGCGAAGGGATGAACTTGGCCGGTCTGAAAGGTGCTCACCAGAGCTTGACCGCTCTTCTGCCAGAGGTGGTCCGAAGTGTCGTCGCCCTGCGGCGGAATCGGCAGGATGCCGGCCATGTCGTTCATGTGGCCGAAGGCGCTGCCCAGGTTCATCGCGCGGGTGGCAAGGGCCTCGTCGTGCTCTTCGTTATTAAAGCGGGCGCGAATGGCGGCCACCGCCGGTCCGACGTTATCCTGCAGCCAGACTAGGTCGGTGCGGAAATCGGAGCCATCGCCGGGGGTGAAGGTGAACTTGAGTTGCTGGTAAGAGACGAGGCGGTTGCGCAGTTGCACGATGGCGCGTTGGAACGCATCGCGTTGGGCGCTCTGCAGCGCGTCGGCCAGTTTGGCCTGACGATCGATCTCAGGCAGGGCCGATTCCAGTTGGCTGAACGAGAAACGTTTTTTGTCCTGACCGTCGTTGATGCTGAGCCCGACCACGTCGAGCACGCCGGGATGGACGATCTCGATGGTCTGGTAGCTGTCGGCCAGCTCGGGGCGGAAGAACATGTCGAGCAACCACGCGGTCGGCGCGATGGTTTCGCCCTCGGCGTTCTTGACTCGTTGGCGGCCCTGAAAACTCAGCAGGTGGGTGCGGGCGATCGTATCGAGTGGTTTGATACGACCGTTGGAGAGCACCGGCAGCCGGGAGAACTCGTCGAGGTGAAAGGCGGACTCGCGTTCCAGCTTGGGCGTTTTGAGCCCCATGCCCACCCAGAGGGCGAGCACGGCAGCGAGCAGAAGAGGGATGAGGCGCTTCATTGTAATTTACCGCAGAGGAGGCGGAGTTCGCAGAGGAATCGGAAAAGTTGTGCCTTGGTGTTTAAGAAAAGCCCTCGCTCAGGCGGTGCGGCGTTGGGTGAATTTTACGAGGTGGATGCCGAACTGGAGGAGCAGGCCGAGCGTCATCAGGATCGTGGCGATGTAGGGCATCATATAGCCGGGGTTGCGCACCACTTGGAGGCGGCTCATGCCGTTGGCGCTGTCCATCTGGAACTGGTAGAAGGTGTAACCCTGGTAGCGCAGCGGATGGTTCATGTAGATGAGCGCTTCGCGGTCTTCCGAGCCGTCGAGGGCGGTGACGTGCACGCGCGAGGAGAAGTTTTTCGGGATCTGGGAACCGGGGTAAACGTCGTGCTTGAGCTCGATGAGCTTCATCGCGAAGGGCTTGTATTCGCGGGTGAAACGCATGCCGATGCGGAAACTGCGACCGGCATACTCGAAGGTCTGCGGCATGGGCAGCATGGGCGACACCAGCCAGGTGCCGATGGAGCCTT
Source organism: Actomonas aquatica (assembly GCF_019679435.2). Classification (NCBI taxonomy): domain Bacteria; kingdom Pseudomonadati; phylum Verrucomicrobiota; class Opitutia; order Opitutales; family Opitutaceae; genus Actomonas; species Actomonas aquatica. The sequence goes on along the minus strand of NZ_CP139781.1, from coordinate 1,744,464 downwards.
CGGTGCCGACGAGTTCGAGGATGGCGACCGGCAGATTGCGGTCGTTGTCGTCGTAGCTGTAGCGCTTGGGGAACACCGCGATGCGGGGGCCGATGCCTTGGTTGGCGATGTTGGGTGCCATGCCGGGCGGAGTGCTGTCGGCCGGCAGCGAGTTGCGCATGGTGAGATCGGCGTTGGCGTAGTAGCCGTGGATCAACACCCGGAAGGGCAGGGCGCCGTGCTGGATGGGATCACCATCGGCGATCACGGATTCCGGAATGGCGGTGACCACGTCCTCGTCCGCATCGGTGGTGTCGATGATGACGACCTCGTTGTCGCGGAAGGCTTCCGAGTAGCTCTTGGTTTCGCCTTCGTTGAAGGTTAGCGCGAACTCCTCCTGGAGGATGCCGGTGACGAGTTCGCCCACCAGCAACACGATGAGGCCGAAGTGGGTGAGTTGGATGCCGGCCTTCTTCCACGTGATTTTGAAGCGGTAGAGGTGCGAAGCGATCAGGTTGATCAGCAGGAAACCGCCGATGAGGTAGCCGCCGGGGAACCACGGCAGCGGGATGCGGTTCTCGCCGACAAAGGCCATCACGAAGAAGGTGCGGAAGTAGCGATCCAACACGCCGTGAATGCCGAGCTGCACCTGTGCGATGGTGGCGATGAACACCAGTAGCATCGAGAGGACGAGCAGGACGACGGTGAGCTTCAGCGACGTGAAGAACTTGATGAACGCTTGGGAGACAGTGACCTCGGAGGACATGATCGGAATCAGGGGGCGGGGGCCGGAGCGACGGTGTCGACGAAGGCGCGGAAATTGGGAGTTTCGGCCGCGACCAGTTCGGCGGGGCCCATCAGCTTGAAGAACCAGGACTCGTTACCGAAGTGCAGGATCGCGCCCACGATGCGGGTCGGGGCGCCGTCGGCTTCGCCCAGGTAATCAATAAAGTCGACGTGGAAGGTCGGGGTGTCGACATGTTCGACGGTGGCCTGCACGTCGGCTTCCGGCAACTCGGGCAAACCGATCTGGCCGCGCCAGCGGTTGAGGTTGGCCCCGAGACCACCTGCGTCGCCGGGGAAGGCGATGATGGACAAGTCGGCGGAGGCGCCGCCGTCACCCGGGATGGTGAAGCTGCCGCGGCGGAAACCGGACGCCTCCTGTTCCTGCCAGTGCGCCGGAGCGCTCCATGCGAGCTGAGCGGCCGCGCCGGCATCGGTCGGCACCGTGGCGCCGGAGGCGGTGCGCATGGCGGGCGGCACGGCGGCCATGGGGTCTTCCTTGGGCACGCGGTAGGTCCGGATTTCTTCACGCGCGCAGCCCGCCAGCAGGAGGGCGCCAAGCGTCGCGATGAGTGCAAGTCGAGAGGGCATCGCGCCACCTATCCGTGCTGGTCGCGCCAACTTCAACCCTATCCGGTCAAATATCGGTGCGATTCGGGGCGAAGTGTTCTCAGGCTTGTGTCTCCGCGGGCAGGCTAAGATAAGCTGTCGTCATGATGATCAAGGTTTTGGGCGACACGGCCTTGCTGGTCGAGGTGCAGACCACGCCGCCAGCTGACGCCTTGGCCAAAGTGCAGGCCGCGACCCGCGCGATTCGCGCCCTGGCGCTGCCCGAGATCCTCGAAGTGGTGCCGGCGATCACGACCGTCGGGGTGTATTTTGCTGCGAGCTCCCGCTGGGCCGACGTCGCGCGCAAGGTGCGCGAGTGTCTGGAGGCTGTGACCGCCGACGAGTTGGCCACGGCCTGCGACGGCGAGCGGGAGGTGGAGCTGCCGGTGTGTTATGAAGGTGAATACGCGCCCGATCTCGCGGCGGTGGCGGAGACGGTCGGGCTGAGTCCGGCGGAGGTCGTCGCCCGTCACAGCGGCGGACATTATCGGGTGCAGGCGGTGGGGTTTGCGCCGGGCTTTCCTTATCTGAGTGGCTTGGATCCGGCGCTGGCGTGTCCGCGCAAGGCGACGCCGCGCACGCGGCTGGAGGCGGGCAGCGTGGGCATTGGCGGCGCGCAGACCGGCGTGTATCCGCAACGCTCGCCGGGCGGGTGGAATCTGATCGGGCGCACGCCGCGCCGCTTGTTTGATGTCAACGCGGCCGAGCCGGCGCTGTTGCGGGCGGGCGACTGGGTGCGGTTTAAGCCGATCGATGCGGCGACCTTTGTGAGCTTGACCGAGCTGATGACTGAGGAAAGCGCCGCGGAGCCGGATGCGTCGCAGATCGTCGGTGCGGCGATTGAGATCGAGCAGCCGGGCGTGCAGACGACGGTGCAGGACTATGGTCGGCGCGGTTATCAGGATGCAGGCGTGACCGAAGGCGGCGCGGTCGACGGGAGGGCGTTGCGTTTGGCGAATCTCATGGTGGGCAACCCGGCGGATGCGGCGGCGTTGGAGTGGGCCTTGCGCGGGCCGGTGCTGCGTTTCCGGGATCGACGCGTGTGTGTGGTCATGGGCGCGATCGCCGCGCGGGTGCCCTTTGGCCGTCCCTTTGTGATGGAGCCGGGAGCGGTGTTGGACCTGTCGCAGGTGCCGGTGGGATTCCGCGGTATCCTGGCCATTAATGGCGGCGTGGATGCGCCGGTGGTGCTGGGTTCACGCTCCACCAATCTGCAGGGCGGTTTCGGCGGCTGGGGCGGCCGGGCGCTGGAGACCGGTGACGTGTTGCCGCTGGGGACGGCCACCATTCGCGATGTGAAGAGCGGTTGGTTGGTTTCGCCCTCGTTGTCGAAACCGGTGACCGGTGACATTCCGGAGGTGCGGGTGTTGCGCGGGCCGGAGGGGGACGCCTTTCGACTGGCGGCGTGGAATCAATTGCTGAGCGAACCGTATCGGGTGGGCAGCAGTTCGGATCGCATGGGCATGCGTTTGGAGGGACCGGAACTGGAGTTGCGCGAACCCTTGGAGATGGTTTCCCAGCCGGTGCAGGCCGGCACGGTGCAGGTGCCGCCCAGCGGTAAACCGATCGTGTTACTGGCCGACCGCCAATCGCTGGGCGGGTATCCGCGCATCGCGACGGTGATCTCGGTCGACCTGCCGGTATTGGCGCAGGTGCCGCCGGGCGGGCGGGTGCAGTTTGTCGAAACCACGCTGGCCGAAGCCGAGGCGTTGCGACTGACCGAAGAGCGGGACCTCGGCTTGTTTGCGACGGCGGTGGAAGGGCGCTTGCTCAAATCATGAAGGTGCGAACCGTGGATCTGAATTGTGATGTGGGTGAAGGCGCCGGGGTGGAGCCGGAGCTGTTGCCCTGGGTGAGCTCGGCCAACGTGGCGTGTGGCGCGCATGCCGGCGACGACGCGATCATGGCCGATACGATGGCGCTCGCGCGCAAACTCGGCGTGGTGGCGGGAGCGCATCCGGGGTTCGCCGACCGCGAATATTTTGGGCGGCGCGAACTGGCGATGAGCGCGGAGGAGATCGGCGCGCTGGTGTCCGGGCAGCTCAAGGCTTTGGCGGCGTATGGGAAATTTCATTACGTCAAACCCCACGGCGCGCTCTACAACATGGCGGCGCGGGATCGGGTCGTCGCCGACGCGGTGGCGCAAGCGGTGGCCGCTTACGATTCCACGCTGGCGTTGCTCGGGTTGGCCGGGGGCGAGTTGCTGGCGGCGGGTGAGGCGGCCGGATTGCGCGTGGTGAGCGAAGTGTTTGCCGATCGCGGCTACGATGACGACGGCCGGTTGCTACCGCGGGATGCGCCGGGAGCGCTCATCGAGGACCCGGCGGAAGTGGAGCGCCGCGTCTGGACGATGGTCGCGGAAGGGCGCGTGCTCAGCAGCGGCGGGCAGTGGGTGGAGATCCGGGCGGAGTCGGTGTGTGTGCACGGCGACGGACCGCACGCGGTCGCATTTGCCCGGCGGTTGCGGGAAGCTTTGGACGGAGGTGATCTGTTGGTGCGTTCGTTTGTCGAGACGGGGGAGGAGGGGGCGTGAGCAAGAACCCTGCACCTTCAGCGCGCACGGTGTTGGTCACCGGCTTTGAACCCTTTGGCGGGGAGCGTAGCAATCCGTCGGCTTTCATCGCCGGAGCCTTGGATGGGCGCGAGCTGGCCGGCCACCGGGTGACGGGCGTGGTCTTGCCGGTCGTGTTTGGCGCAAGTCTGCGGGCCCTCGACGATGCGATCGAGCGGGTGCAACCGGCGCTGGTGGTCTGTCTCGGCGTAGCCGGTAATCGGCGACACATCACGCCGGAGCGCGTGGCGATCAATTTGGATGACGCGCGCATTCCCGACAATGCGGGCAATCTGCCGATCGAGCAGCCGGTGGTGGCAGGCGGGCCGGTGGCGTATTGGTCGACCTTGCCGGTGCGGCGCATGGAGGCGGCATTGGCGGCGGCGGATGTGCCGGTGAAACTCTCGGAGACGGCCGGCACCTACGTGTGCAACCATCTGTTTTACGGCCTTATGCACCGCTTGGCGCAGCGCCCCGGCGTGCGTGGTGGTTTTGTGCACGTGCCGCGTCCGCGAGCGGGTTTAAGCCGCGCCAAGATGGCCGACGGTTTGGTGGCGGCCATCGCAGCCGCGTTGGGCGAAACCGACTGATTCGATCTGACTGCAGCGGGATAACACCGAAGTCTTCGAGACCTTCGCGGTTGAGTTTTGTCCTCAGTTCAAGGACGCGACGGAGGTGCCGGCGGGGAGGGGCTGGTAGGCTTCGGCGACGACGCCGAAGAGATTTTGCGCGGTCACACCTTCATCGTCGTGGAGGCGGTTGTTGAGACCGGCGACGCGCCAGCCGTCGTCACATTTGGCGACGAGCACGTGAGCAACTTGGCGATGTTCGCTGTTGTAATAAACCACGGTCTGACCGCGGCGCAGGTCGGCAAACTTGATCGGGGCGATAACCAGCACGGTGCCCGGTTTATAGAGCGGCAACATGGATCGGCCTTGGCCGCGCAGGGTGATGCCGCGCAGGGTTTTGGCCCGCGCCTCGGCATGCGACCACAGTTGATCGGAGGCGATCAGTTGCGGGCTCGGCGTCTCGGCGACGTAGATGCCACGCACCCATTTGACGGGCTTGGTTTGGGTCGCGGCGGCGAAGAGTGGCGCGCTGCTTAGCGCGACCAAAAGGAGCCAAATTCGGGTAAGCCGGACCGTGGATGCCACGGGAAAGGCAGCATGCAAAAAGCCGGCCAATCGCCCAACCCAATCTAATGGGGTTCATTACCCAGGCTATATGGTCAGGCTCGTTTGGCCGGGCGGGAACGGACGATGAGGACGATGCCAGCGACCACAAAAAACAGGGAGTAGAAGGTGCCGCGGGAGAGGCCGAGGATGAGGTCGGCGTCGGGTTCGCGGAACAGCTCGCTGATCGAGCGGGCGAAGGCGTAGCCGATGAGAAACTCGCCGGTGAGGCGACCGGGCGTGGCGACCGGGGCGAGCGTGCGCCAGTAGCGCCAGAGCGTAAACCCAAGCAGGAGCAAACCCTCGAGCGCGGCCTCGTAGAGCTGCGACGGATGGCGCGGGGCGATGAGGTGCACGGGCGTGCCGGGAGGGGCGGTGTCGGGGAAGATGACCGCCCACGGGACCTCGGAGATTTTGCCGGGCAGCTCCCCTTTGATGAAGTTGGCCACGCGCACCAAAAACAGCCCGGGCGGAGCGGCGGTGACGACGGCGTCGGAAAGTTGCCAGAAGCTGAGTTGGTGGCGGCGGGCGAACCAGATCATGGCCACGGCGACGCCGGCGAATCCGCCGTGGGAGGCCATGCCGCCCTGCCAGACTTTGAACACCTCAAGCGGCGATTGAAACAGCACGGCCGGCTCGTAGAGCACGAAGTAACCGAGACGACCGCCCACCATCACGCCGACGATCAGCGCGGTGAGCAGATCCCAGACCGCGGGTGGCGGCAGGGGCAGGCGACCACGCACGGCGGCGCGGTGGAGGATCAGGCCGCCGAGCAGAAACCCGAGCAGGTAGCCGAGGCCGTAATAACGAATCCCGAAGTTCTCATTAAACTGGATGAGAAACGGGCTCAGGTCGTGCACCCAATGGGTGGGGGCAGGGGCGGAATCCATGCGGCAGCGGGAGGTCGGTTAACGCAATCAGTCGGCGGGCGGGAAGGGCGCGATCTTGCCGCCGTCCTCTTGCTCTGCGGCGCGGGAGGCCGGACCAGCCGAAGGGCCGGCGGGCGGGGAGGGGCGCTTCGGCCGCGGCTGCTTTTGCAGGCGGTTGCGGGCGAGCTCGCGCATGTCGACGGCGAGGTCGTCCTTTTCAAAGATTTCCTTGCCGATGAGATGCTCCATCACGTCCTCCATCGTCAGCACGCCGGCAGTGGAGCCAAACTCGTCGACCACCATGAGCAGTTGTTGGTGGGTTTTGAGAAACTCCTGCAGGGCCTGGCTGGCGGTGGCGGTTTCGGGGATGAAATGGATCTCCTGCATGTGGGCGGAGATGAGGTCGTTTTCCTGGTCGCTGGCGACGGCCTTGAGCAGGTCGCGGCGACGGACGAGGCCGACGATGTCGTCGAGACTTTCCTGATACACCGGGATGCGGGCGAAGGGGATGTTGGCGTAGCTGTCGAAGACTTCGCCGACAGTGTCGGTGCGCTTGAGCGCGGTGATGACCGTGCGCGGGGTCATGATCTCGTGCACGCGCACATCGTCGAGGGAGAGGGCGTTGGCGATGATGCTGGATTCGCTCTTGGTGAGGGAGCCGTCGAGGGCGCCGCGTTCGGCCAGCAGGATGATCTCCTCTTCGGAATCGGTTTTCTCCGGCGCGCTGGTGATGACGAGGCGCACCAGCAGATTGCAGAGGTAGGTGACGGGACGCAGCATGTTGCGCATCCACAGCAGCGGGTAAACGACGTGCGGTTGCAGTTGCTTGCGATAGACGACGCCCAGGTTCTTGGGGATGACCTCGGAGAAGAACAGGATGCCGAGCGTCATGAGGGCGGAGATGATGCCCAGGGCGGTTTGCCCAAACAGGTTGATGGCGAGACCGCCGATGGTGATCGAGCCGAGGGTGTTCGCGATGGTGTTGAGCGTAAGGATGGTGGAGATGGTTTCCTCCAAACCGTTGCGCAGTTGCTCGAGGATCTGACCCCGGCGAGGGTTGGCTCTTTTGAGCATCTCCACCTCTGTGACGGTGGTGCTCAGGATGAGTGCCTCCATCAGTGAACAGATGAAAGAGATACCAAGAGTGAGAGCGATCGCGAGGGCGAACAGGAACATGAGTTGTCGGGATTAGCGGTCCTTGTGCCAGTGAAGACGATAAAAATCCGGAGCCAGTTCTTGCGGGCGTCGACGGGCCCGCGCTTGCTCGGAGGTATGTCTGAACTGCAACGGACCCCGCTTCATGCCTTTCACGTCGCCCATGGCGGGCGCATGGTGGATTTCGCCGGCTGGGATATGCCGGTCCAATACCAGAGCATCCTCGAAGAGCACAAAGCCGTGCGCACGACCGCCGGCTTGTTTGACGTGAGTCACATGGGGGAAGCCGATGTGACCGGTCCGGGGGCGGAGGCGTTCCTGAACCGCTTGGTCACCAATGACGTGAGCAAGCTCTACCCGGGGCGCGTGCTGTATTCGCCGATGTGCCGGCCCGACGGTGGCGTGGTGGATGACCTGCTGGTCTACATGCACGAGCCGGAGCGCTATTTCCTGGTCATCAACGCTAGCAACATCGCCAAGGACCTCGCCTGGATGCGTGAGCAGGCGGCGGGCTTTGACGTGACCATCACCGATCGTTCCGACGATTACGCGCTGCTGGCGGTGCAAGGGCCGAAGGCGGAGACGATTCTCCAGAGCCTGACCGGAGCCAAGCTCGGCATGCTGCGCTATTACCACTTTGGCGAAGGCACGGTGGCGGGCGTGCACTGCTACATCAGCCGCACCGGTTACACCGGCGAGGACGGCTTTGAACTTTACCACGCCACCAGTGATGCCCCGGCGTTGGCCGAGGCCATCATGCAAGCGGGCGCGGCGCACGGCCTGCAACTGGCCGGACTCGGCGCGCGCGACAGCCTGCGCCTCGAGGCCGGGTATCCGCTTTATGGGCACGAGTTGAATGACGACCTGTCGCCCATCGCCGCCGGCCTTGGCTGGACGGTGAAATTTCAAAAGGAAGGCAGCTTCACCGGCGCCGAAGCGCTCCAGGCCGAGAAGGCCGACCCGGCGCGCCGTCGCGTGGTGTTCTTCCGCACCGGCGACCGCCGCATCGTGCGGGCCGGCGCCGAGGTGTTGGACGCCAGCGGCGCGGTGGTCGGCTCGGTGCTCTCCGGCACGATGTCGCCCATGCTTGGCGAGGCCATCGGTTCGGCGCTGGTGCCGGCTGCCGCTGTCGAAGCGGGGGAGCTCGCGGTCGACCTGCGCGGCAAGAAGTTTGTTTTGCAACTGGTCAAACCGCCCTTCGTCGAACTAAAGAAATCGTCATGAGCAATGTCCCTGCTGATCGCCGTTACGCCAAGTCCCACGAATGGGTGAAAGACGCCGGAGACGGCGTGGTGGAAGTCGGGATCTCCGACTACGCCCAGAGCAGCCTGGGCGACATCACCTACGTCGAACTGCCGGCCGTGGGCGACACGCTCGAAGCCGGCGCCGTGTTTGGCGTGGTGGAATCCGTCAAGGCGGCCTCCGATCTCTACGCGCCGGTCAGCGGCGAAGTCGTGGAAGTCAACGAAGCCCTCGACGGTGCGCCGGAGCTGGTCAACCAGGAGCCCTACGCGGGTGGCTGGATCATGAAGGTCAAGGTGGCCGATGCCGCCGCGATCGACGCTCTGCTCGACAGCGAAGCCTACACGGCTGAAACGGCCTGAGGTCGCGCCTGGCGCGTTTCGCGCTAAAATCGCGTGCCGTTCACACCGGCTCGCTTGCTATTAACGTAAATCGGGGGCGGTATTTGCCCCCGATGTTGAAAGCCGCTTCATGCAGAGGAAGCATGCCCCTGCCTCGTTCCATTCCCTCGACTTTGCTGGTCGCGCTGATCGGTGCCGTGTTGGCCACCGGTTGCGCCAAGAATGAGGGCGGGGAGCGTCCGCTCACCGGCTCGCAGGCGGGTCGGGCCAATGCCCAACAGCCGCAGGCGGTGGAGGTGGTCACACTGAGCAAGCGACCCATGATCGAGAGCCTGAATCTGGTGGGCTCGCTCGCGGCCAACGAATCGGCCGAGATGCGCACAGAGATCGGCGGCATCGTGCGCGGCATCTTTTTTGACGAAGGCCAGCAGGTGAAGGCGGGGGACCTGTTACTCAAGATCGACGACGCGGAGTTGCGCGCTCAGCTCGCGCAGATCGAAGCCCGCTTCAATCTCGCCAAACTGAATGTCGAGCGTTCGGAGAACCTGAGCCAATCGCGCACCATCGCGCAGTCGGAATACGATCGGGCGCGTTCCGAGTTCGCCGCCGCCGAAGCCGAGCTTTCGCTCATCCGCCTGCGCATCGGCAAGACGGAGATCCGCGCGCCCTTCGACGGCGTGGTCGGAGCCCGCACGATCTCGCCCGGTGATTACGTGACGCCCTCGACGGTCATCACGACGATCAACGACCTGAGTCGGTTGAAGATCGATTTCCAAGTGCCGGAGCGTTTCCTCGGCAAAGTCCATCCCGGCACGGTGGTCAACGTGCGCACCCGCGGCGTGCGGGCGGGGGAGAGCGATCAGGACCTGCGCGGTGAGGTGTATTTTGTGAGTTCGACGATCGATCGCACGGTGCGCTCCTCGGAAGTGAAGGCCGTGCTGCAATCGAGCGACGCGGCGCTGCGCCCCGGCATGTTTGCCAACATCAATCTCGTGCTGGAGGAGAAGAGCGACGTCCTCGCGGTGCCGGAAGGCGCCATCCTCACCAACTCGCGCGGCGTGCAGATCATCGTGGTCGACCGCAGCGGCGAGGTGCCTGCCGCGCAGTTCGTGCCCGTGCGCACCGGCTTGCGCGCGCATGGCATCGTGGAGGTCGTGCCCCTGCGCGGGGTGTTGAACGAGGGGACCGAAGTGGTCGCCTCCGGTGTAGGGGCGCTGATCCTGTTCCCGGGCGCGCCGCTGGATCCGCAGCCGCTGCGCGCGGAGTTCACTCAACCCTAGAACCGGCCGTTCGGCGCGACCCGCTCACCCATGCTGCTCTCCGACGTTTCCATCAAACGCCCGGTCGTCTGTATCGTCCTGGCTTTGCTCATCATCTTGGTGGGCTGCCTGTCCTTTCTGCGCCTGCCGGTGCGGGAATACCCCGACATCGAATCACCCATCGTTTCGGTCGACGCCAACTATCCTGGCGCCGCGGCCGAGGTGGTGGAGACCCAGATCGTGGATCCGCTGGAGGAGGAGCTCTCTTCCATCGATGGCGTGCGCATCATGCGCGCCAACGCCAACGCCGGTCGCGGCAGCGTGAGCCTCGAATTCGACTTGCGCCGCGACATCAACGAAGCCGCCAACGACGTGCGCGACAAGGTGGGCCGCGTGCAGGATCGCCTGCCCGACGAGGTGCGTTCGCCCGACGTCGAGAAGGCCGACTCCGACGCCGATCCGGTGCTTACCATCTCGATGAACTCTGATCGCTTCTCGCGCCTCGAGTTGGCGGAGCTCGCGGAGAACGTCGTCGTGCAACGTTTGCAAACCGTGCCGGGCGTCTCCCGCGTGAGCTTGTGGGCGCCGCGCTTTGCGATGCGCCTGTGGGTCGATCCCGATCGGCTTGCCGCCTATCAGTTGACGGTGTCCGACATCGAACGCGCGCTGCGCCAGCAGAATGTCGACATCCCCAGCGGTCGCATCGAGTCGGTCACGCGCGAGTTTGGCATGCGCCTGGAAGGCCGCCTCAACGAGGTGAGCGACTACGAGAACCTGGTGCTCGCAACGCGGGGCAATACGCAGATCAAATTTTCCGACGTGGGCCGGGTGGAACTCGGCTCCAGCGACTACCGCGTGCAGGCCTACTACAACGGTCGCACTGCGGTCGGCATGCGCGTGCAGAAGCAGACCCAGGCCAACCTCCTGCAGGTGGCCGACGAGATCAAAGCCCAGTTGCCCGCGTTGCGACGCAACCTGCCGGAAGGCGTGAATCTCGAGGTCGCTTACGACACCAGTGTGTTCATCGAGCGCTCGGTCGATGAGGTGTATTTTACGCTCTACGTGGCCGGCGTGTTGGTCGTGCTCACGATCTTCCTCTTCCTGCGTGACTGGCGGGCGACGGTGATCCCGTTGGTGGCAATCCCGGTGTCGATCGTCGGTTCGTTTGCGGTGATCCAGTTGTTTGGGTTCAGCCTCAACCTGCTCACCATGCTCGCGCTGGTGCTGGCAGTGGGCCTGGTGGTGGACGACGCCATCGTGATGCTGGAAAACATTTATCGGCGCATCGAGGAAGGAGAGGGGCCCATCCACGCGGCGATCTTCGGTGCGCGGCAGATGGCTTTCGCGGTCATTTCGACGACGCTCACGCTCATCGCGGTGTTTGTGCCGGTGGCTTTCCAATCGGGGCGCACGGGGCGGCTGTTTTTTGAGTTCGGCATCACCCTCGCGGTGGCGGTTTCGGTCTCGAGTCTCATCGCACTCACGCTCACGCCGATGTTGTGTTCGCGGCTGCTCAATGCGCACCACGGGGCGGACGGCAAAATCACCCACGGTCTGTTTTACCGCCTCACCGAGCCGATGTTTGAGGCGATCAACTCGGTGTTTTCGCGGACCTTGGCCGCGGTGCTGCGAGTGAAGTGGGTGGTGCTGCTGGTCGTCGCGGGTTTTGCGGCGGCGGGCCCGTGGTTTTATGGCCACCTGCAGCGTGAACTCACGCCCAACGAGGACCGCGGTGTGTTCCGCGTGATCATGAATTTCCCGCTCGGTTCGACGCCGCAATACGCCGCGAGCTACGCCAGCGACTCCGAGGCCGTGCTGCTCAACACCCCCGAAATCCAAAAGATGTTTCGCATCACCGGATTTGGCGGCGGCGGCGCCAACCGGGGGTTCATGTTTGTGATGCTCAAGAACTGGGAGGATCGCGAACGCTCCACCCAGGAGGTGTTGGCCGACCTGCGTTCCAAGTTTGCCGCCAATCCCGGGGGCATGATCATCGCCGCGCCAGTGCGCCCGCTGGGCGGACGCCGCAGTGCCTCGGGTGGCGTCGAGATGGTGCTGGTCGGACCCGAGTTTAAGCAGCTCCAAAGCATCGCCGAACAGATCACCGCCGGCCTGCGCGACAGCACGGTGCTGAATCGTCCGCGCATCAGCCCCGAGCCCAACAAACCGCAGCTCAACGTGCAGGTGGACCGCGCGCGCGCGGCCGACCTCAATGTACCGGTTTTCGACGTGGCGACCACGCTCGAGTCCCTCTTCGGTGGTCGCCGCGTGACCCGTTTCCGCCGCGGCGCCGACGAGTATGATGTCATGCTGCAGGTCGAGGACGCCGATCGCACCTCGCCGGCCGATCTCGGCAAGATCTACCTGCGCTCGACGGATGGTCATCTGGTGCAGCTCAGCAACCTCGTGGAGACGAGCGAGGAGATCGTGCCCGAGGCCTACCCGCACTTTGATCGCCAACGTTCCATCTCGGTCTCAGCGCAGCTCAACGAAGGTTTCACCCAAGGTGACGGTGTGGCGGAACTCGAACGCCTCGCGACCGCGATCCTGCCCGAGAACTACAACTACACCTGGGACGGCGAGACGCGGGAGTTTGTCGAAAGCTCGGCCGATGCGCGCGTGCTCTTCGGATTGGCGCTTGTATTCACTTTCCTGATTCTCGCGGCTCAGTTCGAGTCATGGATTCATCCCATCACGATCTTCAGTGGCGTGGTGCTGGCGCTCACCGGCGGCGTGGCCGTGCTGTGGGCCTCGCGTTTCTGGGGCACGCCGATGACCGACAACCTGTTCTCGCGCTTCGGCCTGATCATGTTGATCGGCCTGGTGGCGAAGAACGGCATTCTGATTGTCGAGTTCGCCAACCAACTTCGCATCGAGGGGCGTAACGCCGCGCAGGCCGCGCACGAAGCGGCCACGTTGCGTTTCCGGCCGATTCTGATGACGGCGGTGTCGACCATCCTCGGTGCCTTGCCGCTCGCGCTGGCCAGCGGTCCGGGCAGCGAAACGCGCAACCCGATGGGTCTGGCCATTGTGGGCGGCCTGGCGATCGCGACCTTCCTCACGCTCTTCGTGATTCCGGCGATCTACATCATGATGGACGCGATGGTCATGAAGGTCACCGGCAAGTCCAGTGCCCACGGTCTGGTGCAAGCGGCCCAGATCGAAAAGGAAGTGGCGAAGCAGGAGTCCCTGGCCGGAGCCCGCGAGTAAGCGGGGAGGGGGGTCCTCTGCTGTAGCCGGCCTCGACGGCGCTGTCGGGCGTAAAGCCCGACCCACAAGGAGGTTGGCGCAGTCACTGTGGGTCGGGCTTTACGCCCGACAACTCGACCAGCCCCCTCTGATCACGGCACGACCACGGCTGCGCCGGGGGCCACGCCATCGTCGAACTGCGAATCTAGGTGGTAGCGGCCGACGCGCGTGGTGCCCTCACGAACGTTGTAGAGTTCGATGACGCGGAGGAGTTCGCTCAGAGAAATGGTGCCGTCGCGATCGGTGTCGGCGGCATAGTAGGTCTCGTAGAGCGCGATGGCGGTGGGGTCGCTGGTGGAGTCGGCAGCAAAGTTGGTGTCATAGCGGCCGGTGCGGGTGGAACCAGAGCGACTGTTGTAGAGCTCGATCACGTTCAAGAGCTCGGAGAGAGAGATCTGATTATCACCGTCTTCGTCGGGGTGATAAACCGTCGGTGTGACCCGTGCGGTGAAGTAGCTGTCGGAAACCCCGAACTGGAACCCCGCCTCGGCCGGCGCGCTGGTTTCCTCCGCCATAAACCACACTCCAGCCTGGGTGAGGGGGCCGGCGGGCGCGGTGGTGGTTTCCGCGTCGTAGGTGAAGCTTGTGGTATCGAGGACGTGCCAACCGGAGCGGGTGGAGACCATGACGGATTTGACGCCGGTGTTGGGCACGTCGCTGGCCGCGTCGGCGGTGACCAACCAACGGTTGCCGTCGAAAGCGGCGCCGCGGAACTCGGCGATTCCGCCGTTGGCCATGGGGTGGTCGTAGGTTTTTTCGAGCAGCAAGATGCGGAACTCACCGTCACCGGAAATCGCGGTCGGAGTTACAAGCGTGCCGAGCACTACGTTGGTGAGCGTGCCGGTGGTGCCGGTCTTGATGATTTCGGTTACGGGCAGTGAAATGGCGCCGTGGCCGTTGGCTGAAGCGCTGATCGTGCACACGAAGTTGGGACCGAAGCTGCCGTTGGAGTGGTTTTCCGAATACAGCATGTATCCCCCAAATAAGGGCGGCGTATCCCATTCGATGGCAGGGTAGGCGCGAGTGGGGTTGCGCGCGGTGTCCGCGCCAAAAACGGCGTGGTAGATCACCCCGTTTTCGCCGGTGGCGAGACCGGGGGACGGAGCGTTATCCGCGGGGGAGCTGCGGGGATATCCCCACAGCCCCTCATCATTGGGGAATTGCAGGACGGTGTCCCAGCTCAGAAGCGTTTGGGGCAGGGCGAGAATCGATAAGGCGAGGGTCGCAATGGCGGCGGAACGCATGCCGCGAATGTGCCGCTCGGGCGAAGGAGGTCAGGCTCAATTTCGGGCTGGCTGGAATCAGAAAAAATCTCGCTGGGTTTGAACAGAACGCCTGATTCATCCGCCAGTGCGGCTGCGCGGGCAAACGCCTCGCGGTCACGGATACGTGGCGCCGGGTTGCAGGTAGTGTTCGTCGCCGGGTTGGTTGAGTTGCCAGTAGGGGAGGCGAATGGTGTGCGTGCGTTCGAGGCGGCTGCCGTCCCAGCGGATCCAGCGGCGCAGGGTGTGGGGACTCTCGCGATCGAAGGTGAGGCGGTCGGTGCCGTGGGCGTGACTCACCGTGACGCGCCAGCCGTCGGGCACGCGTTGGATGGCGAAGGCCGCCGGGGCCCAGGCGAGGGTGTCGGCTTTGGAGTCGATCACCGTTTCCAGCAGCGGCGCTTCGAAGAGGGTGGTTTTGCCCCAGTCGAGGGTGCGGAGTTTGAAAGGCAACTCGTCGTAGGTGAGGGCGCCGACCGGGGCGGCGGCGGTGGTATCCACCTCGCTCATACCTTCCCAGTAGGTGAAGGCGCGGTAGTGCCAGTCCCCCGCGGTGAGGTTGCCCTGTTTGTAGCTTAGGCCGCAGGAGTCGTTGGTGGTGGAGGCGAACTTGATGAGTTGTCCGTCGCTCACCCGCCAGAAAGCGGAATGGCCCTGATCGTAGCGGTAGGTGCCGGTGGGCACGGTGATGATCTGGTTGAGTTTGATGACCGGGTAGGTGCCGGGAGCCTGCCAGTTGTCGGCTTTGACCTGCGCGTCGGCGGCAAAGTCTTCGCGCACCACGATGTGGCGCACCTCTGTTTCGCGCAGTTCGCCATAACGTTTCTCCTGCGCCGCAAAGACCGTCACCTCGGCCTTGCCGTCACCCCAGATGGAATCGTCCTGCAGCAGCCGCGGACTGAAGGGAGCTTGGGCGATAACGGTCGCCACCACGAGGGGCGCGGCGAGGAGACAGCGGAAAGGCAAACGCATGGCGGCTAAGGTGGATTCGATCGGGCAAGACGCAACGTAGAGCCGCTTTTTCGGGCTGTGCTTATTTTAGAACCGAAGGACAGGTTGCCCCGCGCCGCGTCGCGGCAAGATTACCGCTCCCGCCCCCTTTTAACCCCTTATACCCTTCATTATGACGGCCTCGTTTCGCCTGCGTCTGTCGACGTTTGCTCTCTCGCTGCTGGGAACCACTGGTGCCTGGCTCCACGGTCAGGATCTCTCCCATCGCCAAAGCACCCTAGAGGTGCAGGTGACGAACCAGGACGACGCGCCGTTGCAGGGCGCGACCGTGCAGGTGGAGATGCTCAACCCTTCCTTCCGCTTCGGCACCGCTGTCGTGTATGGCGAGCTTTACCAAGGTCAGTCCGAATATGATGTGCGGGGACTCGATGCGCTGCAGACCTACTTCAACTCGCTCACCTTCGGTAACTACATGAAGTGGACCTATGTGGAGGGCCGTCCCTGGGACACCACTCGCGCGACCATCAGCGACGCGATGGCCTTTAAACCCTTCAACAGTGACTACGACTTCCGCGTGCGAGGCCACGTCACCATCTGGGGCGCCTCCTACCAGGTGCCGTCCGACCTGCGCAACCAGACCGATGCCGCAGCGGCCAAGACCCGTATCCGCAATCATGTGACGGAGTATCACACCGAGCTGAAGGACACCGGAGTGGTGAATTTCGATCTCTACAACGAGCACTTCCACGAGCGGGAGTTCATCATTGAAAAAGCGGTGCCGGGCTCGACCAACACCACCTTGGTCGCGGAACAGGCGGCCGAGGTCGCCGAGTGGTTCAAACTCGCCCAGCAGGCGCAGCCGGCGGCGCAGTTGTTCTTCAACGAATACAACATCCTCAACTTCTGGCAGGAGAACGATTCCGACGTGATCGCCTATAAAAACTTCGTCGACGCCGTGCGCGATGCGGGCGGTCCGGTTTACGGTATCGGTCTGCAGGCGCACATGGATCGCTACATCAGCAAGGAGCAGATCAAACGCCGCCTCGATCTGCTGGCCGCGCCGATGCCTGCAACGGCCAATCACCCCGATGGTCTGCCGGGCCTGCGCATCGAAATCACCGAGCTCGACATCAACACCAACGGCTGGACCTCAGCCACCCCCGCGCAACAGGCCGAGGTCACGGCCAACGTGCTGGAAGGCGCGTTCGAGCACCCGTCGGTCGACGGCGTGACGATCTGGGGCCTGCGCGACTCGATCCACTGGCGGGACAATGCGATCTTCTTCGACGATACCGACGACTCCAACTGGGTCATCAAGCCGAGCGGTCAGGTGTGGGTGGACCGCGTCAAGGGCACTTGGTGGACCGACCTCAACGGCTTGTCCGATGCCAGCGGCGATTTCACCGGCACGGTGTTCAAAGGCCAGCACCGCATCACGGTGACCTACAACGGCGAGACCCAAACCTTCGTGCGCGACCTGAGCAGCGACCAGACGTTGGACGTCGAGTTTAACACCACGCCGCCGGACACCAGCGGCAGCTACCTCACCAATCTGTCGGTGCGCGCGCCGCTCGATGCCGGCCAAAACCTGAGCCTCGGCTTCGTGGTTGATGGGGGCAGCAAATCCGTCCTGGCACGCGTCGCCGGCCCGAGTCTGGCGGCCTACAACGTTAGCGGCACGATGCCCGACCCGCGCCTCTCCGTGCAGGAAGGGCCGACCGTGATCGCGGCCAATGACGATTGGGTTTACGCCGACATCTTCGATACCGCCAACGCGGTGGGAGGCTTCCCCTTCGTGGTCGACAGCAAGGATGCCGCCGTGATCGCAAACGTGAGCGGCAGCAAGACCGTGGAGATCACCGGCGACGAGGGTGGGGTGATTCTGAGCGAGGTCTATGATCCGGCGGCCAGTGCGACCGGTCCGCGGCTCGTCAACGTCTCGGCGCTCACCTACACGGGTCCGGGCGACAAGGTGCTCACGGCCGGCTTCACGGTCGGTGGTCCGGGCCATGCCCGCGTGCTCATTCGTGGTGTGGGGCCGGAACTCAACAGCCGCTTTGGGGTGCCGGGGGTCTTGGCAAATCCGCAGATCACGGTGTATGACGCCGCGCGCAATGTGATCGCGACCAACGACGACTGGGATGCTTCGTTGGCGACCCTGATGGGCGACCTGGGCGCGTTCCCGCTCACGGCGGGTAGCACCGATGCGGCGTTGCTGCTTGTGGTTGAAGCCGGTGGCCAGGGTTATACCGTGCAGGTGAATGGCGCCGATGGCGGCGACGGCACGGCTCTGATCGAAGTCTACGAAGTGCGTTAATTCCTATGTTCCGATTTCTCTTCCATCGCCTCGCGGTTGGCGCCGCTCTGCTGCTGCTGCCGCTGGCCACAGGCAGCGTGAACGCGGCCGAGCAGCCGACCCGGGAGCTGCACCTCTTTCTTCTCGTGGGGCAGTCCAACATGGCTGGCCGCGGGGAGATCGATCCGGCCGACAACGCACCTCTCGAAGGCGTGTGGGTCTGGGGCGCTGAGGATCGCTGGATGCCGGCGGTGGAACCTTACCATTGGGACAAATCGATGGCCGGCGCCGGACTGGCGAAGAGCTTCGCCGCTGCTTACCGCGCGGCCCATCCCGACGTGGACGTGGGACTCATCCCGGCCGCTTGTGGCGGCTCGGCCCTGCACGATTGGGCGGTGGGCGCGTATTTTGAGCAGACGCGGAGTCATCCGTGGTTCGACGCTACCCGCCGAGCGAAACTGGCCATGACCGACGGCACCCTGCGTGGCATCCTGTGGCACCAGGGTGAGAGCGACTCGCATCCGGGACTGGCCGAGAATTACGAGGCGGGTTTGCGGGAACTGCTGCAACGTTTCCGCGCCGCCTTGGCTGCGCCGACCGTGCCGATTGTGATTGGGCAGACCGGACGCTTTACGCCGGATGCCCTGAGCGAGCCGCAGCAGCAAGTCGACGCGGCCAACCGCAGCATCGCGGCGGCGGATGCGCACGTGGTGTGGGTATCCGCCAAAGGGCTCACCGCCAAGCCGGACGGGATTCATTTCGAGACCGCTGCCCTGCGCGAGTTGGGCCGACGGTATTACGCGGCCTGGGCGACTTTGCCGTAAAGGCAGGGCTGGGGAGCAGCGCTACGGACCGGCCTCAGCGAGGCCGGCCTCAGCGCGGCCGGCTACAGCGGAGGGGCTGATGTCGGGCGTAAAGCCCGACCCACATTTTCAGGTTTCAGCGCTTTGCTGTGGGTCGGGCTTTACGCCCGACACGTTTTGATCAGCGAGTTCGCCTGCGATCCGCTATATCGCGAGATATACCCGGCGGGATTAAAACGAGCGGCGGAGGTCCGCAGGGTGCACGCTGAACGTAGTTCTTTTGGCGTTCGTCTGTAGGCGGCGGCACTGGGGAGGGAGGACCTCCTCGGTGTCGCAGCCGCGGCGGATTCAACCCCGACCCATCTATGATGATTTTGATAATGCTGGCGCTCTCCAACCGACGCGCCGCGCGCATCAAGCGGGCTGGCTTCATCGCCGCCCTTTGCCTGTGGACGAGTGCCGTGTTGGGCGCAGCGTCCTCCCTGCCGAACCCGGAAACGTTTTTTGGCTTCAAGCCCGGTGCCACCGGCGAGCTGGTGAAATACCCCGAGGTCCTGCGTTACCTGCAGACCCTCGCGGACGGCAGCGATCGCGTCATCTACGAGGAGCCGGGCACGACGACCGAGGGCAATACCTTCGGCATGATCGTGGTGAGCTCGCCCGAGAATCTCGCCAACCTCGACCGCCTGCTGGAGATCAACCAACGCTTGGCCGATCCGCGCGGTCTCGACGAGACCGAAGCCCAGGCCCTCATCGCCGAGGGCAAGCCAGTCTACTTCCTTTACGCGACCATTCACTCCACGGAAGTTTGCAATATCGCCTCCGTCACCGAGGTCGCCTACGAGCTAACCACCGGCACGTCCGAGGACATCGCCGAGATCCTCGACGAGTCCGTGGTGGTGATCCTGCCGTCGCAAAATCCCGATGGGCAGTTCCACGTGGTCAACCATTGGTATGAGACCAAGGACACGCCCTATCAGCGCGTGTATCCGGATTTATATCACAAATACACCGGTCACGACGACAACCGCGACTGGTTCATGTTCACGCAGAAGGAGACCCGCGTGAACCTCGGCATCCAGGCGCGCTTCCGTCCGGTGATCACCCACGACATGCACCAGATGGGCAACAACGGGGCCCGCATCTGGGTGCCGCCCTTCGACGATCCCTTTGATCCCAACATGCACCAGCTGCTCAAGATCGAGCAGGCCACGGTCGGCCAGGCCATGGCCGAGGCGCTCTTCGCCGCGGGCAAGGAAGGCGTGACCTGGGGCGAACGTTTCGACGGTTGGACCCCGGCTCGCCAGTTCATGATCTACAAGGGCCAGCCCCGCATCCTCACCGAGATCGCCCGTTCCAACCTCGCCGATCCGCAGGTGAGCAAGGACGGCAGCCCGCTCGGCCCGCAGGAGACGCGCCGCGACTTCCCGGTGGCTTACTCCAGCGACACGTGGACCCTGCAGGATCAGGTCGATTACGGCGTGATCGTGGCGATGGCCGGCATCAAACATGTCGCCCGCTACAGCAAGGAGTTCCTGACCAACTTCTACACGGTGCAGAAGTCCTGGACCGAGCGCACCGACGGCCCGTTTGCCTTTGTCGTGCCGGCTGATCAGCGTGACCCGTATGCGACCTATGAGATGCTCGAGATCCTCGAGGTCGCCGAATTGGAGATCGATCAGGCCACCGCCGCCTTCAGCGCGGGTGGCAAGGACTACGCCGCCGGGTCCTGGGTGATCAAGGTCGCCCAGCCCTACGGCGCGTTCGCCAAGACGATGCTGGAGCAGCAGGAGTATCCGCACCTCACCGAGTTCCCGGGTGGTCCGCCCAAGCGCCCCTACGATGCCACCGGTCACACCCTGTGGATGTTGATGGGCGTCGAAGTGGATACGATTGATGAAGCCTTCGACGTGGCGCTGGAGCGCGTGGAGTCGGTGGCCGCGGCCCCCAAGACGCTGCCGTCCCTGAATCGCGGTTATTACCTCGTGGGGCCCGAGTCCTACGGTCTGTTCAAAGTCGTTGCCCAACTGCAGTCCCATGGCGTGCCGGCTGTGCGTATCCAGGAAGCGGTGACGCTCGACGGCAAAACCTGGGCCCCGGGCACGCTCATCGCGCCGATCACGGCGGCGACGCGCCCGATCATGGCCATGGCGGCGACCGACCTCGGTCTGCCGGTGGGCGCCACGGCTGAGTTGCCGGAGGTGCCGGGCTTCGCGCTCAAGCCGGGCACGCGAGTGGGGCTCTACCGCTCCGCCAATCTCATGCCGGGCGGCTGGCTCATGTGGATCTTCGATCAATACGAAGTGAATTATGAGGTGGTGAAAGCCTCCGACTTTGACGGCGATCTATCCGCGCGCTATGACGTGATCGTGATGCCCGCCGGACTTTCGAAACAACGTTTGGTCAAAGGCTTGGATCAGGAGAAGAATGATCCCGCCGTCTGGGGCTGGGCGGCCGGCATCGGCGAAGAAGGCTGGGACAAGCTGCAGGACTGGGTCCACGACGGCGGCACTCTGCTGGCCATCGGCTCGGCGGTGGAAACCGCCCGGGAGTTGCTCGACCTGCCGATCGAAAAGGTGCTGCCGGAACCGCCGGAGCGCTGGTGGGAGAGTGGTAGCTCCGACGCTGACGCGAAGATGGTGAAAGCTTCGGCCATCGACGAAAAGTTGAAGGCCACCTTCATGAGCCCGACCTCGCTGCTCACCACGCTGCGCGAGGAAGTGGCCGATCCGACGACGCTCTTCTATTGCCCGGGCGCGTTGCTCGACAACCTCTTCGACCCGAGCAACCCGGTGGCCTGGGGCATGCCGGAGGAGTGGCCGGTCTTCTTCATGCGCAACCAAGCCTACCGCCTGCGTCCGTCGTTTGGCGTCAAGGCTTCGGTGGTCTCCAAATACCCGGAGCAGGACGTGCTGCAAAGCGGCTGGCTGCTTGGTGAAGACTACCTGCACGACCAGGCCAACGTGGTGTCGTTCACGGTGGGTGACGGTATGGTGGTGACCTTTGCCACCCAGGTGGACTTCCGCGCGCAGGCCCGGGCGACCACCAAGCTGCTCTTCAACGCAATGTATCACGGTCCCTCGACTGCGATCGCGAGCGACGGTCTCGCTGCGGCGTTGCAGTAATGACGTCGGGGGCCACGCCGACGACGGCGTCGACGATGCTGCCGAGTGGGCTGTTGCTCGCCGGCGTGATCGCGACGCTCGTCGTCGGAGTGCCTCCTTGGCTGGCCCTGTTGGCCGGCATGGCGGTGGGTTTCAGCGTGGGGGCGCCAACGTGGCTGCCACTCTCGCGGGCCACCCACCTGTTGTTAAAATCGGCGGTGGTGGGCATCGGTGCCGGGCTCAACCTGGCCGTGGTCGCGCGGGTGGGCGTGGCGGGTTTGGGATACACGGCGGTGAGTCTACTGCTGACCGGGGCGGTCGCGTTTGGGCTCATACGGTGGCTGGGCGTAAAATCGCGGTTGGGCACGCTCATCATGGTGGGCACCGCGATTTGTGGCGGCAGTGCGATCGCGGCGGTGGCCCCGGTGATTCGGGCGGAAAACGACGAGATCTCTGCGTCGCTCGCCACGGTGTTTTTGCTCAACGCGGTGGCCTTGTTGCTCTTCCCGGTGCTGGGGGCGTGGACGCATCTCGCGCCCGAGGCTTATGGGCTGTGGTGCGCACTGGCGATCCACGACACCAGCTCGGTGGTGGGCGCGTCGCTGGCCGGTGGGGAGGAGGCGCTGGCCATTGCCACCACCGTCAAATTGGCGCGCGCGCTCTGGATCGTTCCCGTGGCGCTGGGCCTCGGGCTGGCCTTCCGCGGGCAGGGCGATCAAGGGACTCGGCGCCGCGTGGCGATCCCGTGGTTTATCGGCGGATTCCTCCTCGTGTCGGCGCTCTTTACGTGGCTGCCGGGGCTGAGCGAGTTGGCTCCCGTGGTGGTGACGGGCGCGAAGCGTTTGCTGACGCTGAGTTTGTTTTTGGTCGGGGTCGGGATGAGTTGGCAGGCCTGGCGTCAGGCGGGGCTGCGGGCGCTACAGATGGGCGTGCTGCTGTGGTTCGTGGTGTGTGTGGGCACCTACCTCGCGATCCGGGCGGGGTGGATCGCCTGACAAACCCCGCGGCTATTGCAGGAGGTATAAGCGAAACCCTCGTCGGCGGAAAAATCCGGCGTCACCACTTATCGCATACAACCCGTCGGCGCTCGCGCCTTCTGCTTTTATGAACGTTACCAAACTCACTTGCTCCAGCTGCGGCGAAACCCACCCCGCCGGCGAAATCCACAACCTGTGCCGCGTGTGCGGACTACCGTTGTTGGTGGAGTATGATTTGGAGGCCGCCGCCCAGACGCTTTCGCCGGAATCCCTGCGCGGCCGCGAGGCCTCGATGTGGCGCTACCGGGAAGTGCTCCCGGTGGAGGATCCGGCCAACATCGTGAGTTTGGGCGAGGGGATGACGCCGCTCCTGTCGGTGCAGCGTCTCGGCTCCGCAATCGGCATGAAGCACCTCTACATCAAGGACGAGGGGCAGAATCCGACCGGCAGTTTTAAAGCCCGCGGCATGACGGCGGCGGTATCCATGGCCAAGGAACTCGGCGTGGAAAAACTCGCGGTGCCGTCCGCGGGCAATGCGGCGGGCGCGATGGCGGCCTATGCGGCACGCGCTGGTTTGCCGGCCTACATTTTTATGCCCAAGGACACCCCGATCGCCAACGTGATCGAGTGTCGCGAAATGGGCGCCCGGGTCACCTTGATGGATGGCCTCATCACCGACTGCGGGGCCGAGGTTGGGCGCCGCAAGGAGGCCGAGGGCTGGTTTGATGTTTCCACGCTGAAGGAGCCGTATCGCATCGAGGGCAAAAAGACCCTCGGTTACGAACTGGCCGAGCAACTCAACTGGGAGCTGCCCGATGCGCTGCTTTACCCGACGGGCGGGGGCACGGGGCTCATCGGCATGTGGAAGGCCTTTGATGAGATGGAGCGCATGGGCTGGATCGATTCGCGTCGCCCGCGCATTTACTCCGTCCAGGCCGAGGGCTGCGCGCCGATCGTGCGGGCCTTCGAATCCGGCGCCGAAAAGGCCGAGATGTTTGCCAACGCGCACACCAAGGCGTCCGGCCTGCGCGTGCCGAAGGCGATCGGCGACTTCATCATGCTCGACGCCATTCGCCGCTCGCACGGCGGAGCGGTCGCGGTGTCCGACGAAGCCATGCTGGCCTCGGTGCGGGAGATGGGTCGTTGCGAGGGTATCTTCGCCGCCCCGGAGGGCGCCGCCTGCCATGCTGCGCTGGTGCAGCTGCTGATGGACGGCAAAATCGAGCGCGACGAACGCGTCGTGATCTTCAACACCGGCTGCGGCCTCAAATACCTGGAGTGCTTCAGCGACTAAGCGCTTTGCGACGATGAAATCCGCCAACCTCACCCGCAATATCCTCATCGGCATGGTGCTCGGCGCCGCGCTCGGGGTGGTGATCAATATGGTCGGACCCGCAACGCCGGGCTTTGCCTGGTTGGTCGATGGCGTCTTCCCGGTGGTGGGGCGCATTTTTGTGAAGTCGCTGCAGCTGCTGGTGGTGCCGCTGGTGCTGCTCTCGCTCATCTGCGGCACGGCTTCGCTCAACGACGTGCGGCGACTCGGTCGCATCGGCCTGAAGACGGTGGCTTTTTATCTGGCCACGACCGCCATCGCCGTGAGCACCGCCATCGTATTGGCCGTGCTGATACGTCCGGGCGACGGCCTGAGCCTCGACTACACGGCGGAGTTTGCGGTGCGGGAAAGCCCGCCGCTCACCGAGGTGATCATGAATGTATTTCCCAGCAATCCCTTCGCTTCGATGGCGGAAGGCAACATGCTGCAGATCATCGTGTTTGCCATTCTCTTTGGCGTAGCCACCTGCCTGGCGGGTGAACCCGGGCAGCGTGTGCTGCGGCTCGCCAACGACCTCAACGACATCGTGATGAAGTTGGTGATGCTGCTCATGCAGATCGCGCCCTTCGGTGTCTTTGCACTCGTCGCCCGCACCTTCGCGGCGGAGGGGCTCCCGGCCATCCTCGCGCTGGGCAAATACTTCTTCCTCGTGGTTGGTGTGCTGCTGGTGCACCTCTTCGTGACCTACGGTCTGCTCTTCCGGGTCTGCACGGGCCTGAGTGTGCGCACCTTCATGCGCAAAGTGCGCAAGGTGCAGCTCTTCGCCTTCTCCACAGCGAGCAGCAACGCCACGCTGCCGCTCACGCTCGAAACGGTGGAGCACCGCCTCGGCGTAAAACCGGCCGTGGGGGCCTTCACTATTCCGCTCGGCGCGACCATCAACATGGATGGCACGGCGATCCTGCAGGGGGTGGCCACGGTCTTCATCGCCCAGGCGCTGAATGTGGACATCGGCGTGCAGGGTTACCTCATGGTGGTGCTCATGGCGACCCTGTCGTCCATCGGCACAGCCGGCGTGCCCGGCGTGGGTCTGATCATGCTGGCGATGGTGTTTCAGCAGGTGGGACTGCCGGTGGCCGCGATCGGCGTGATTTACGGCGTGGACCGTCTGCTCGATATGGTCCGCACCGCGGTGAATGTCTCCGGCGACTGTGTCGTCTCGGTCATCGTGGCCAAGTCGGAGGGTGAATTTGATTTCGATGCCTTTGCTTCAGTCGGCGACGATTGATAGCAGCGCGGCCGCCTAGAGGGTAGGCGGCCGCGTAATCGGCATCGGGGTATATCGGATTATATAATCGACCGCGTCGCGGCGGTCTTGGGCGGAAGTCTCACTGCAGGTATTCGCGGGCCGGAAGGGCCGGCACAGCGTAATCTCAACGAAAGTTAGCGATGATATCCGGTCCGGAATGGGGAGCCAAAATCAAGCAGGAGGTCGCCAAGGCGGTCCTCGGCCAGGAAGAGGTAATCGACCAACTGCTCGTCGCCTTGCTGGCCGACGGTCACGTGCTGCTCGAGGGCATGCCGGGTCTGGCCAAGACCTTGTTGATCAACTCCCTCGGGTCCGCGCTCGGTGTCGATGGCGACCGCGTGCAGTTCACGCCCGACCTGCTGCCCAGCGACGTGGTGGGCACGATGATTTTCCAACCGCAGACCGGCGAGTTCTCCGTCCACAAGGGCCCCGTGTTCGCCAACCTCGTGCTGGCCGACGAAATCAACCGCTCTCCCTCCAAGGTGCAGAGCGCCCTGCTCGAGGCCATGCAGGAGAAGCAGGTCACGATCGGTGGCCAGACCCACCCGCTGCCCAAGCCGTTCTTCGTCATGGCGACGCAGAACCCGGTGGAGCAGGAGGGCACTTATCCGCTGCCCGAAGCGCAGCTCGACCGTTTTCTCTTCAAACTGCTCGTCGACTATCCGAGCGAGGCCGACGAGGAGACCATGATGGACCGTTGGGGGCAGGTGACCGCCAAACCCAAACTCGTGGCGGTCTCGAGCGGCGAGGAGTTGCTCAAGCTGCGCGAAGCGGTGGACCAGATCCTCGTCTCGCGGGTGGTGAAACGCTACATCCTCAAGCTCGTGCGCGGCACCCGTGAACTCGCCCAGCCGGGCCAGAACGGGGAGCCGCAATTGCTCAGCTTCGGCGCCTCGCCGCGCGCTTGTCTGGCGCTCTTCCAGGCCTCCCGCGCCCGGGCGCTCATGCAGGGGCAGAGCTTCGTCACACCCGACATCGTGCGCTCGCTCGCGCCGGCGATTTTGCGCCATCGCGTGGGCCTGACCTACGAGGCTGAGGCCGAGGGCCTGAGCACCGAAAAGATCATCGCGAACCTCCTGGCCAACGTGCCCGTGCCCGCCGAGTCCGACGTGGAGTCCGCGGACGACGCCAAATCGGTGGCCGCCTGACCTGAGCTTATGCGTTTGCTTGAGCACGGCCGCGGAGGGACCGCATGAGCGCTTCGACCTCAGGGACGGGCACCAGTCCAGCCCAAGCCATTCGCGCGGCGATCAGCACGCTCGGGCAGTTCGAGTGGCGCATGAAGCAGCAGGTGTCCAACCCGCTGGCCGGCGAATACCGTTCGGTGTTTCGCGGCAAGGGCATGGAGTTCGATCAGGTCGTGCGTTACACCTACGGCGACGACGTTCGGGACATCGATTGGAAGGTCACCGCGCGCATGCGGGAGCCTTACCGCAAGAAGTTCGTGGAGGAGCGCGAGCTCACCATTCTGATCGTGTTTGAGGACCGCCTCTCGCTGCAGTTTGGCTCCGCCGGTCGCAGCAAACGCGATGCGCTGCTCGAGTTGATTTGCCAAGTCATGATGCTGGCGGCCGAGAACCGTGATCGCATCGGGATCATTCACGCGCGGCCGGGCGGTTATCGTCTCACCAAACCCGTGCGTGGTCGCGACGCCATCATGCACGCCGCGGCCAAGCTGCTGGCCGAGCCCCCGCCGGAACTCAACGATACGCGACCCGTGCGCGTGCCGTGGCGGTTTGTGGGTCAGGCGGCGCCGCGGCACAGCGTGTTGGTGTGGGGTGGAGATTTTGCGCCGCAGGCGGAGCCACTCGGCTGGACCATGATGAAGGGCCGCTATCGCGTGCTCGGTTTCCGGGTGGACGATCCTTGGGAGCGTGAACTGCCGACCGACCAGCCGCTCACGATTTACGATCCGATGGCGCAGCACCTGGTGGTGCTCGATCCGCGCGCCAAGGACCAACGCGCCGCGCATGCCGAATGGGTGGCGAAGCGCGAGGAACGTTTTGCGGCGCTGTTTCGCGATCCGCGTGAGCGGCTGGTCGTGCTCGCCGACGGCTCCATGCCGGAAGCGTTGGCGCGGTTTTTCCAAGGTCACATGGCGGCCCACTGAGCGATGAACGACCTCTCGCTTCAATATCCCGGCTGGCTGGCGCTGCTGCTCTTGTTGCCGCTCGTGGCGTGGTGGCGCTGGCGGCGCGGGGCCAATGCCATGGTCGTGCCTTACGTTGCGACTTGGTGCCGGTTGCCGATCAACCCGCTGTCCAATCAAGCGGCGGTATTCACCATGTTGGGACTGGTTTTGGGCGTCGTCGCACTCAGCCGACCGCAGGTGCTCGAAGGCCACAACGAAGTGCTCAAGCAGGGTTACGACATCATGCTGGCGATCGACCTGTCGGGCTCGATGTTGGCCGAGGATTACGAGCGCGATGGGCAACGCATCAATCGCCTCGAAGCGATCAAACCGGTCATCCAGGCCTTCATGGCGGATCGGCCGGACGACCGCATCGGGCTCATCGTTTTTGCCGGGCGTGCTTACACGCTGGCGCCGCCGACCTTTGACCACGGTTGGCTCACACGGCAGACGCAGAAGTTGCGCATCGGCATCATGGAGGACGGCACCGCGATCGGCGACGGACTCGGCATGGCGCTGGCGCGACTCGATCACTCGCGCGACGGCGACGATGATGAGGAAGGCGCGGGTGCGGGCGAGGGCAAGGCGACGGAGCAGGACGACGCGGGCGCGTTTGTCGTGCTGTTGACCGATGGCGCCAACAACGCCGGTGCGCTCAAACCGATGCAGGCGGCCGACATCGCCGAAGCGCGCGGCATTCCGGTTTATACGATTGGCGCCGGGCGGGCGGGCACGGCGCCTTTTCCGATCTTCGACTCGGCCGGCAACAAAACCGGCTACCGCCGCATCGTTTCCGATCTCGATGAAGGCACGCTGCGCCAAGTCGCGACCCGCACCGGTGGAGAATTTTATCGCGCGGATAGCGCCGACACCGTGAAGGCCGCGTTTGCGGCGATCGATGCGAGCCAGAAGGTATCGTTTACGGCGCGCGCGCATCTGCGGGCGCGGGAACTGTTCACGTGGTTTCTCGGCGCCTCGGTGGGGCTCATCGTGGTCGGCGCGTGGACTGCGCGGGCCGGCGGAACCAAGGAGGACATGGCCTGATGCAATGGGGACAACCGGAAGCGTTTTGGTTGCTCGTGCCGGTGCTGGTGGCGGCGGGCATGGAGTGGCGTCGACGTGACGCGATCGCGCGCCGACTGCCGCACATCGCGCGCGTTTGGGCGGGGCAAGGGGAATTGATTTTTGGTCAGCGCCAACTGGGACGCAGCGTCTGGCGTTGGCGGCTGTGGTTGGGCCTCGCGCTGGCGGTGGTCGCATTTGCGCAACCGCGGTGGGGCGAGACCGAACAACCCGTATACGATCCGGCGAGTGATGTGGTGGTGGCGATGGACATGTCGCGCAGCATGCTGGCCCGGGACGTGCGTCCCTCGCGCATCGAACACGGGCGGCTCATGACGCTCGGCATGCTCGACAAGCTGGTGGGCGTGCGCGTGGGTTTGGCGCCGTTTGCGGGCAACGCCTTTGTGCAGCTGCCGCTGAGCCTCGATTATCAGATCCTCATCGAGACGCTCGACTCGCTCAACCCCGACAACTTCCCGCGCGGCGGCACCCGCTACTCGGCGATGTTGGACGCGGCGCTGGAAGCCTTTGACGAAAACTCCGCCAACGAGCGCTACCTCATCGTGATCAGCGACGGTGAGACTTCGGACCCGAATTGGCGAGAAAAGCTGCCGCAGTTGCAGGAGCGCAACATTCGCATCGTGGCGGTCGCGGTCGGCACGCAGGCCGGCGCGGTGATCCCGGCGCGCGAGGGTGGAGTGGTGCGTGATGCGACCGGCGCGGAAGTTTTGTCGAAGGCCGATCCCGGTTCGCTGGAGGCGATGGCCGCGGCCACCGGCGGCCGTTACGTGGCGGGCAACACCTACCTGCAGCTGGCCGACATTTTGGAGGAGTTGCACCGCAGTGCGCCGCGGGCGGCCGCCTTGGATCAGGCGACGCCGGTGCAGGAGGAACGTTTTGGGTGGGCGCTGTTGCCGGCGCTGCTGCTCTTGTTTGCGAGCTTTGCTTGGGAGGTGCCGTATCGACCGCACCACAAGCGGTTCGAATTGCCCGAGGCACCGCCGGAGCGTCGCCTGCGTCCGGTGGGTCTGGCACGGTCGCTTTCGCTGGTGCTCTTAGCGGCGCTGGTGGCGGTGAGCAGTCACAACCTTTCACTCGCGCTCGACGGCGATGAAAATGCCATCGGACCGAACCAGCGCCCGAGTTCGCCCGTCGATGGTCAGGCGATCATCGTGACCAACCGCATCGGTTTGATGCTGGAGCGGGAAGGCGGACCCAACGCGTTGGATTACGCTGGCTTCTGCATCGACACGATGGGTTACATCGAAACCAAGCTGCAGATCCGCGAGAAACCTGCGCTCTCGATTCTGGCCGATGTCGCTGCGGCGATCGAAGCCGGTCGTTCCCTCGAGCCGGAAGGCGCCGGCTGGGACGTGATCGCGAAGCGCCTCGAAGGGTTGCTAAAACGCACGCTCGCGCCGGCCAAAGTTTACGCGGCGGAGAGTGCCGGCAACGTGAGTTTGGAAACGCTCCTGGCGATGGCCGAGGACGAGCAGGAAAATCGCCGGCAACGCAATGAGCCGGAGGACGACGGTATGGAAATCCCGGACGAGTTGCGCGACCGCCCGTCCCGCCAGGGGGAGGGCTCGGCTTTTGGCGACCTCACGACCGTGGCGGAACCGCCGGTGGAGGAGGAACAGGACCGCCGTCGCCGTCGCCCAACCTTCACCATGGCCGTGCCGCCGCAGAGCGGTGAAGTGGACCTTTCGCTGCCGCTCCATCGGCTCGCGCAGATCGAGAGCGAGGACTCTCCGGCGCGGCTATATCAATTGATGGAATCGCCGGAATTGCCGGTGGTGACCTCGGGGGAGGATTGGTAATGCCGCCAATGCGGGAAGCAGCAGTAGCAGAGATCTCAACGAATCGACGATGGTGGCAGGGGCCATCCCAGCTGCTGGGCGCCGCGTTTGCGCTGATGCTGGGCAGCACGACGGCAACCATCGCCGCCGAGGCCAACGTGTCGGCTACGCTGACGGCGCCGCAGGAAACCTTTTGGACCGGGGAGTTATTCCCGCTGACGTTCCGCACGCTCGTGCCGGAAGCGAAGTTTCAGTCGATGGTGGGTTCGGTCGAATGGCGCAGCGACAACATGCAGGTTGAGGATTGGTCGGAGCCGGAAAAAGGCCGCCAACGCTTCGGCACCAATTGGATGGCCACGCAGGCGGTCACCACGCGCGGCTACGTGCCCTCGCCCGGACGCATCACGCTCGAGGCCGCCACCCAGAAGGTGAACATCCAGAGCGCCGATCGCTCGGTCGGTTTTCAGCAGGGTGGGGTGGTGATCCAGGTGCCGGTGGCGAGCGCGCCGCTCACGCTCACGATCAATCCCTTGCCGCAGCCGGCGCCCGAAGGCTTCTCCGGCGCGGTGGGGCAGTTTGAACTCACTTCCACGGCCACGACCGACAAGGTGAATGTCGGCGAAGCGGTCACGTGGACGCTGGAGCTGCGCGGCACGGGCAACTGGCCGCAGATCCGTCGGCTCCCGGCGCGACCGCTGGCGAAAAATTTCGAAGTCGTCAGCCCCGGTGAGCGTCGTTCGGCGATCGACGGCAAAGCCTTTGATGCAGTCCTGAGCGAGGAGCTGAGTCTGGTGCCGCGTCGTCCGGGCAACTTCACGCTGCCGCCGGTGGCGTTTGTTTATTTTGACCCGGCCGCCGGGGAGTATCGCACGCTGCAAACGCCGGCCCACCCGCTGCAGGTGATTGGCACGGCGACCGCCGCGGAAGAAGGCATGCCGGAGCACACCGGCGTGGCCGTGCCCGATTTGCCGCCGCCGTTGCCCTTGGATCCCTCGTCAGGTGCTACGCGGGGAATTCATCCAGTGGCTGTGTCCAAATGGTGGATACCGGCGGTGGCAGCCCTTTCATTGCCGGTGGTGCTGTGGTTGGCGCTGGCGGCGCGTCGGCGCAAGCTGACCGATCCGCTGCGCGGCCAACGCGAAGCACGGGCGCGGGCGATGGCGATTCTGAGCCAACTGCCTGCGACAGGGGCGCCGGTGACGGTGGCCATTCGTCGTCAACTTATCGCCTGGCAGGAAGCCACCGCGACAACACTGGGTCTGGGAGTGCACCCGGCCTGCGGCGTGCCGATGCAACGCGCTTTGGCGGCAAGCACCTTGGGCACGCCGGACGAGTGGCAGCGCGTTTGGGCGGAAGCCGATGCGGTGATTTACGGTGGGGCGGACATCCTGCCGGCCGATTGGGCGTCGGCGGCGACCCTGTTGCTGTCCGCCACCGCCACGGTCGAGCCGCCGTTGAGTGCCATTTTTCTGCGCCGCAACCTGTGGCCGAGTGCAGTCAGTGCGCTGCTGGTCGCGCTGGCGCTCGGCGCGGGCGCGCCGCGGTTGCAGGCGGCGGAGGATGCCGGCACGCAGGCTTACCTCGCGGGTGATTTTGTCGCGGCGGAAACCGCCTGGGCGGCGGCCGCGGCGGAGGAGCCCTTGGCGGTCGCGCCGCACTACAATCGTGCGCTGGCGCTGGCCCAGCTCGACCGGTGGTCGGAGTCGGCCATGGAGTCGCTGGTGGCGCTGTGTTTGGACCCGGGCGACCCGGCGGTGCGCTGGCAGCTGTTGCTCAGCCTTGATCGCTCCGGCATCGACCAGACCAAGATTTTGCAACTGGCGCATCGGCCCGGTTGGTATCGCGTGGCGACCCATTTTTCGGTGGGCGGTTGGTCGCGGGTGTTTGCCGCGGCGTGTTTTGTCGTGGGCCTCGCGCTGGCTGGAAGCCTGTGGCTGTTTTACGGCGGTCGCCGCGGAGCGCAGGCCGGTTGGCCCTTGGTGCCTGCGGGGCTCGCGCTCGCGGTGGCTTTGGTCGCGGTGCAGGCGCAGGCGAGCTACGGCGCGTTGGGCGCCGAAGAAACCGCCATCGTCACACTCGACACGGCGCTGCGTTCCGTGCCGACCGAAGCCAACGCCGCCCAGAAAACCGTGCCGCTGCCCGCGGGCACGCTCGCGACCGCTGGTCGCACCTTCCTGGGCTGGACCCAACTCGCCTTTCCCAACGGCCAGACCGGCTGGGTGCGCTCGGAAGAGCTGACCTACGTCTACCGCTGATTCTCCCGCCGGCGCACCCCCGGCACCTTTCCTGACAACGAAAACACAACCATGATAAAACGACCCATCGATCGCCTGTTGCGCGGCGCTATTCTTTGTGGGCTGGCTGTCTCCACATTGGTGGCGGCGCCGTCCATCACTCCTCCCAAGGAGATGTTAGGTTTCAACATTGGCGATGACTACCACATGGCCAACTACACTCAGATTTCCACGATGATGAAGAAGTGGGATGAAGAGTCCGACCGCCTCAAGGTCGTGAACATCGGCACCACCGTGGAAGGCCGTCCCATGCTGATGGGCATCATCACTTCGCCGGAGAACCACGCCAAACTCGACTACTACCAGGACATCTCCCGTCGACTTTCGGTGGCCGAGATGCCGGAAGACGAAGCCGAAGCTCTCGCTCAGGAAGGTAAGGCGGTGGTCTGGATCGATGGTGGTCTGCACGCCACCGAGACCGTCAACGCCCAGTCGCTCGCCGAGATGATTTACCAGATGGTGAGTCTCGAGGATCGCGAGACCATGCGTTTCCTCGACGACGTCATCCTGCTCATGCCGATTCCGAATCCGGACGGTGTCGAGCTGGTGGCCAACTGGTATATGCGCGAGGAGGATCCCGAGAAGCGTTCCCTCAACTACCTGCCGGTGCTCTATCACAAGTATGTCGGTCACGATAACAACCGTGACTCGATCATGAACAACATGCCGGAGACCATTAACCAGAACAAGGTGCTGTTCATCGATTGGAACCCGCAGATCATGCACAACGTGCACCAGACGGGTCCGCTCGGTCAGGTGATCTTCATCCCGCCGTTCCGCGATCCCTTTAACTACAACTTCGACCCGCTCATTCCGGTCGGCATCGAGCGCGTCGGCGCCGCCATGCACGCCCGCCTGCTCTCCAAGGGCATGGGTGGTTCCTCCATGCGCTCCAACGCCCCTTACTCCACCTGGTGGAACGGCGGCATGCGCACCGCGGTGTATTACCACAACCAGATCGGTCTGCTCACCGAGATCATCGGCAACCCGACGCCCGGACCCGTGCCGCTCGTGCCGGAAAAGCAGCTCCCGGACAGCGAGCGCCCGATGGCGATCAAGCCGCAGATGTGGCACTACCGCATGTCGATCGACTACATGATCGAGGTCGAGCGCGCCGTCCTCGACTACGCTTCCCGCAACCGCGAGCAGCTCCTCTGGGACATCTACAAGATGGGCCGTCGTTCCATCGAAAAGGGTGAGACCGACAGCTGGACCATCTCCCCGACCCGCGTCAACAAGCTCAAGGAAGAAGGCGCTCGCCTGATCGAGGAACTCGAAGCGGCCGGCAAGGAAACCATGACTGAAGAAGTCGCCATGCGTGTGCGCTGGCGCGGCGGCAAGAACCCGACCGTCCCGGCCGAGCTCTACGAGACCGTGCTGCAGGCGCCTGACGCCCGCGATGCCCGCGGCTACATCATCAGCAAGGACCAGGCGGACTTCCCGACCGCGGTCAAGTTTGTCAACGTGCTCCTCAAGCAGGGCATCTTCGTCGATCTCGCCACCGCCGACTTCGAGGTCAACGGCAAGACGTATCCGGCTGGTTCATACGTGGTGAAGGCCAACCAGTCCTTCCGCCCCGCCATCCGCGACATGTTTGAGCCGCAGGATCACCCGATCGATCTCGAGTATCCGGGTGGCCCGCCCATGCGTCCCTACGACATCGCGGGCTGGACGCCGGTGGTGCAGATGGGCGTGGACTTCGACCGCGTGTTCGAAGACTTCGACGGTCCCTTCGAGCGTCAGAGCTTTGAGATGCAGAAGCCGGCCGCCGCCAAGGTTTACGGCCCGGCCAGCCCGGTGGGTTACCTCGTTTCCCACAAGATCAACGACGCGGTCATCCTCACCAACCGCCTCATGAAGGCCGGCGAAGAGGTTTACTGGCTCAAGGATGAGCGCACGGTCGACGGCCACGCCCTCGGCACCGGCACTCTCTGGATCCCGGCCACCGCCGAGTCCTCCGCCATCGTCAAGACCGCCGCCAGCGATCTCGGCATTCCGGCCTTCGGTGTCTCCGAGGAGCCGACCGGCGAAGCGATGAAGCTCAAGCCGATCCGCATCGGTCTGGTCGACCTCTACGGTGGTGTCATGCCCTCCGGTTGGCTGCGTTGGATGTTCGAACAATACGAGTTCGATTACGAAGTGATCTTCCCGCAGGTGCTCGACGCCGGCAACCTGCGCGCCGCCTTCGACGTGATCGTGGTGCCCAGCAGCACCTACTCCGAAGGCAGCCGCGGTCGTTTCCGCCGTATGCCGGAGCCGGATACGATTCCGGAGGAATACCGCTCCATGCTCGGTCAGCTGACCCAGAGCGAGAGCATCCCGCCACTGAAGACCTTCGTGGCCGAAGGCGGCACCCTGCTCGCGATCGGTTCGTCCTCGGTCATCGGCCGCTCGATGGGCCTGCCCGTCACCGACCACCTCACCGAGTGGAATGCCCAAGGCGAGCGCGTGCCGCTCGACAGCAAGAAGTTCTACGTCCCCGGTTCCATCCTGCGCGCCAAGTTCAACAACAAGACGCCGCTGGCTTATGGCATGCCGTCCGATGGTTACGTCTTCTTCGACAGCAGCCCGGTCTTCCATCGCAAGGACGACGAGGAGATTCACGCGGAGCAGGTCGCCTGGTTCGACGGCACCGATTTGCTCTACTCCGGTTGGGCGATGGGTGAGCACTACCTCGACGGTGGTGAAGTCGCCACCAGCGCCAAGATGGGTGAGGGCGATCTCGTCCTCATCTCCATCGAAGCGACCTTCCGCGCCACGCCGCACGGCACGTTCAAGCTCTTCTTCAATGGCCTCTACCAGGGTCAGGCCGAGGAGCTCGAACTCTAAGGGCACTTAACAGTCCTCCGCACATTTTTTACGGTTAACTGTGTTGTAGATTGCGCCCCACCGTTCGCGGTGGGGCGCATTTTTTTTGCGTTAGGACCGCCGACTATGAGCGCGAAGAATGCCGGAGACCGGTGTTATGAAATTTCCTCTCAAAGGGCTTCTTTTTCGAAACAGTTCCGGGGGCTGGCAGCGCTTTTGCTAGAAGAGGGGCATGGTGATGCCGACTCGCAGTAGGGAACTCAAATTTCTGGTCGTTGAAGACCTGAAGCTCGTGCGCGACATGCTGGTGGAAGCCTGTCAGCGCAATTGGCCGGATGCCGAGGTGATGGGCGCAACGTCGGGGCAGGAAGCCCTCGAGATCGCGCAGGACCTGCAACCCGATATCATCCTGCTCGACCTGTGTCTGCCGGATGGTGAGGGCTTGGATTTCACCACCAAGTTCCGCGAGTGTTGCCAGCGGACCAAGATCATCGCGCTCACCGCGCACACCGACGAGTTTACCATCCACCGCGCCTCGCATCTGCGCATCAATGGATTCGTCGACAAGAACGAGCAGCCCATCGAGGTGCTGCAGGAAGCGGTCGAATCGGTCCTCGACGGTCGCCAATACCTTTCCAATACCGCCCGCCGCGTGCGGGAGGAGATCCGCTTTGATCCGATGAGCTTCAGCAAGGTGCTGTCCGATCGGGAGATCTCGCTACTGTCGCTGCTCGGTCAGGGACTGAGCAACGACGAGATCGCTCAGCGGGTGGGCCTCGCGCCGACCACGGTCAAGTTGCACCGCAACAAGATCATGATGCGCATCGGCGTGCACAGCACCCCGCAACTCATGCGCTACGCCATCGCCAAGGGGTTTGTGCATATGAACTCGCCCGGCATGATGGCGCACTCGGCCTGAGAGGAGCCCGAGAAGTCACGCGGCAATCTTTCGCCTGCGTCGGTTTTCCGGCGCAGGTTTTTTGTGGGTTGGCCTGAGTCGGCCGAGGAGCAGGGAAGCCCGGTAAGTCGTCGTGCCCTTCTTTCTCTTTCTCTTTCGTCTTTATCTTTCTCTGACGACGCGAAGCGTCGCCGGGTAGCGGGAGCCGGTTGGCCGGTGGGGATAAAGAGAAAGAGAAAGACTAAAGAATAAAGATCGCCGGAAGGGGGCCGGCGGTCCCCCCCATTACCGGCCGGCTTCGGCGGAGAGGCTTTGCAGGCGGGCGCGGAGGTAGGCCGCGGCGGAATCGGTGCGAGCCCAGGCGGGTTGCAGTTCGCTGGTGCCTTTGGCGCGGATGGCGAGTTCTTCCAGCGTCTTGGCCGCCTGACCCAAATCGCGCGCGCCGATGAGTCCGGCCAACGCGCGCAGGCGATGGGCGTGAAATTGCGCCTTCTCGCGGTCGGCCGCGGTCATGGCGTCCTGCAGCAGAATGAGTTCCTGGTCGAGGCTGTCGCTGAACTGTTGGATGGCGGTCGATTCGTGTTCGCCCTTGCTGAGCGAGTAGTAGGCGAAGGCTTTGCGGTTAAAAGGTTCGGTCGCCGCGGAGGTGACCACCGGGTTCTGCTCTGCCGGCGCTTGGTCGCCGCGGCGGCGAGCTTCCACCGTGGCGATGATACGTTGCACCATCGCGGTGTCGTAGGGTTTGAGCAGGAACTCATCCATGCCGGCTTCGCGGCAGCGACGGCGGATCTCTTCACTATCGTGCGCCGTCGTCGCGAGGATGATCGGCTGGTCGCCATTCGGTAGTTCGCGCACGGCCCGGGCGACGTCGGCGCCTTTGGCTCCGGGCAGTTCCCAATCCAAGAACATCACGTCGTAGTCATGCAGTTGGGCGTGGGTGATGGCTTGGGCGGCGTTTTCCGTCACGTCGACCTGATACCCCAGCTCCATGCCGAGGCCTTCGAGCGCGATGCGATTGTAGGGCTCGTCCTCGACGACCAGCGCGCGCCCCTTGTCGCCCGCGGCGATGAGAGCGGTGGGGGCCGCGGCGGCGGCATCGGGGGCGTTGCGCGGATGAATTTCGACGTCCGAGCGCGGCAGCGTGAGCACGAGCGTAAAGGCCGAACCCTGTCCGGGCTCGCTGTGGAGGGTGACCTCACCACCCATAAGTTGGGCGAGTGAGCGGCAGGTGGCGAGGCCGAGACCGGTGCCGACCTGGCCACTTTGTTTGGCGCGGTTGCCGCGGACAAATTTGGAGA
Source organism: Actomonas aquatica (assembly GCF_019679435.2). Taxonomy (NCBI): domain Bacteria; kingdom Pseudomonadati; phylum Verrucomicrobiota; class Opitutia; order Opitutales; family Opitutaceae; genus Actomonas; species Actomonas aquatica. The sequence continues at coordinate 1,706,990 of NZ_CP139781.1, read as the reverse complement.
AGACAACAACCTGCTCTTCGGCCGGAATGCCGGGGCCTTGGTCGGCGACTTCGATGAAAAGCTCCACCGGATCGCGGTTGTTGTCCTCGGTCGGATCGTTGAGCAACGAGACCTCGATGGCGGCGCCGGGCGCATATTTGAGCGCGTTGCCCACGAAGTTCTCGATGATGGTGCGAATCTTCGGTTCGTCGCCGTAGAACTCGTCGCGAAAGGTCTCGGGCCAGAGCAGGGAAAGGGCCTGATTCTGTTGGCCGGCCTGCACCCGGAAGAGGTCCATGACCTCCTCGAGGGTCTCGCGCAGATGGAAGGGGCGCGGGTCAACCTGCACCTGTCCGTAATCGAGTCGGGCCTGGGTGAGCACGTCCTCAAACACCGATATGAGTTTGCGGGAGACGGAGCGCAGGGAGCGGGTGAGTTGGCGTTCGCGGGGGCCGAGGTTTTCGTCCTTCAACAGCGCGAGCAAACCGGTGAGGCCGTTGAGCGGATTGCGGATCTCGTGGGAGATGTTTTCGAGGAAGTCGGTTTTGGCCAGGTTGCTCAGCGCGAGTTCGCGGGTGCGCTTTTCCACCATGCGATTGAGGTGCTCGTTTTTGCGGCGCAGATGCAGCAGGCGCCAGCGGAAGATGCCGAGGGCGACGCCGAGCGTGATCAGGCCATAAGCGACTTGGGCCAGAGGCGTGCGATACCAATGCGGTCGCACGGTGAATTCGAGTGTAGTGGATGGACCGGCGCGACCCAGGCCGTCGACGGCGCGCGCCTCGAAGTGGTAGTGGCCGGGTTCGAGGCCGGTAAAGGCCGCGCGGTTGCCATAGCGCGGGGCTTCCCAATCGGTGGCGGCGCCCACCAGACGGGTTTGCAGGAGCAAAGCTTCGCGGGTGTGGGCGCGGGCCAACACCCGCAGCTCAATGCGGTTTTCGTCGGCCGAGAGTTCGAGCGGGCCGGACGCCGGCAGTGCGGTCGACGCGGCGTCGGTCGTGGCGAGCGGCTCCACGTGAATGGCGACCGGCGGCGGCGCGGGCGCGGGCGTGACGGCGGCGAGGTCGATACGCAGCACGCCTTCGGTATTGCCGATCCAGAGCGCCGACGCTCCCACCTCCAAAAAGCTCGGAGCCATCAACTCCGGCAGGCCCGGGGCGGTGAGGGCGGTGATCTCCAGATCGTCGCCATTGGGGGTGATACGCAGCAGGCCCAGGTTGCGGTGTAGGGGCAGGTCCTGGCCGCGCACCAGCCAGTAGGCGCTGCGTCCGTCGGGGGCGGTGGCGGCCGCGACGCCGGTGAGGGTGGAAAACTCGCTGGCCAGATCGAAACGGGTGCCGTCGGACGAGAGTTGCAGGATGTCGTGAGCGGAGAACGCCATGGTGCGACCGAAGAGGTCGAACACGTGCAGGTGGTTGGCGTGTTCCGGCAGACCCTGCCCGGGCAGGAAACGGGTGCGGGCCTGCAGGCGGCTGCGCGCGGCACTCGGCGGGCCGTCCCAGCCAAAGCGGGTGATGCCACCCGCCACGGTGCCGATCCAGAGGTCGCCGTCCGGTGTGGCAGTCATGGAGACCGGTGTATCAAAAATCTGGGCACTCAGGTCCTTGGCCACCCAACCGCCGAAGCGGGCCGGGCGCAGGATCTTGAGTTCGTAATCCTCCAAAAACACCGTCCCTGGCGTGTCCTGCGGCGGGCGCACCAGCTGCATGACGTCGGAGGGCGAAAAATGCTCACGCCGGGCGTCATCGGCGGTAAGTCGCCAGATGCCGCCGAGTCCGCCCACCCAAAAGGCCTCGCCGTCGTGCACGCCTTCGCGCAACAGGGCTTCGTCGGCCAGCACGGGTTGGGGTTGAGTCGCACCAGGCGGCAGCAGCATCACGTCGTGACTGGTCACCAGCCACACGCCCTCGGGACCAAACGACAGTCCGCGCGGCACGCCGTCACCCAGTCCCGTCTGCCGATCGATCATGGCGCTGTGGCCAAGTCCATCGATGCGGGAAACGCCGCCTTGGTAACCTACCCAAAGATGATCCCCGGTGTGGGAGATGGTGTAGATGGTATTGTCCGGCAGGCCGTGGTTGCGGTCGATGACCTGGACCACGGTGCCGTCGAGCTCGGCCACCACCACGCCGGAGCGGAAGGTGCCCACCGCAAAGCGTTGGTCGGGCAACGCGATGGCGCGTCCGGGCAGGGCGTGTTGCAACTCGGCGGAGAGCGGACCGAGACGTTCCAGAGGCAGGGTGCCGGTATGGCGAAAAACGCCTTTGGGCGTGCCAAAGACCAGGGCCTCGTCGTCTCCATCGGGCGGGAGAATCCAAGTCACGGTGCCGCCGGGAATCTGGGTGGTGGCGAGGAGGACCCGGGGCGAACCGACGGCGGTCAATCGCTGCAACCCGACTCCGGTATCGAAGTAGTAGAGCGCGCGTTCGCCCTCCGCGCCGATGAGGCGTTCCGGACCGGTTGCCTCCCACGTAGTGAAGGCCGTGCCGTCCCAGCGGGCGACGCGATCCGAGGTGAGCCATAGCGAACCACCGGGAAACGCGCTCACGGCCCAGACATCGCGCAAATTGGTTTGAGTATCACGGCGCCAGGCTTCGACGAGGGAGGTGTAATGCCAGCGGTCGTCGTCCCCCAGCTGCAGTGAGCCCATCTCGTGCAGTGCGCCTACCCAGACCCGGCCGGGTTCCTGCGCCGGAGTGAGGGCTCGGAAGGCGTGGGCGCCGGGGAGGGCGAGCACCTGCCACTCGTGGTGGTCAAAAATGGCAAGCCGATTGGAGCCCACAATCACGTCGCCGTTGGCCGCTTCGAGCACCGCCCACACCGGGCCATCGACTTCGCCCGGACCGGCGAGCAGCGGGGCGATGACCGGTCGACCGACCACCGGAGCGGCGGCGGGCGCCGTGGCGACGGCGACGAGCAAGTAGCTTGCGATCAAGCTGCCTAAAACCAGCCGTCGGCGGCGGGGGCGGGTAATCGCAAGCGCTTCGCGGCAAATGTCACCAAACCACGAATACACGCGTCCCATCAGACGGGCGATGGCGTGCAAGCGGTTAGAAGACATGGGCTTTGGTTTAGCAGGTTTCCCGCCGAGCGGGGGAGCCCGCCAGTTGAAAATCAGGATTAAGGGGCGGAACGGTTGGGGCGTATATCTTTTGGTATATTTAGGGGTGAAAAAATTTGCACCGGTTCCGTGAGTTGGCAGTCACGGCGGCGCTTATTCTGCTTCGCCCGCAGGGCGCAACCATGGGTGCAGGTCTTCTTCATTTTGGATTCCGACGCGGCTGGGCGTTGATGGCGTTTCTCGTCATCGGCACGCCTCAGCCGCTGCTGCGCGCCCAAAGAGCACCGGTGGTGGACCCGACGGCACGGCAGGGCGGGACCTTGCAGGGGACCTTGCTCTCTACGGAGGACAACCGACCGGTGGAGGGGCTCATCGTGCGCGCGGTCGAGGCGGACCTCACCGTGCAAACCGATGGCAGCGGTCGTTACATTTTGGCCGATCTGCGGCCAGGCGGTTACACCTTGCAGGTGTTTCAGGGGGACGACCTGCGGCTGCAGTTGACCGACGTCGTGGTGCGCCCGGGTGAAACGCTGGTGGTGCCGCCGCAGCGGCTGCCGGTCTGGCGCCGCGATGGGGAGGTGCCCACGCTGGCGGAGCTCACCATTCATGCGCCGCGGCTGCGCGGTCTGGCCCAGACCCGCGAGTCGTGGACGCGGGACACCATCACGGGCTCGCACCTGCAACGCATCGGCGCGGCCTCCCTCAGCCAGCGCCATCTGGACCGCGAGGCGCTGGCCCAACGCAGTGCGATCACGCCAGCCATGCTGTTGGCGACGGTGCCGGAGGTGAATGGCTTGCCCCTCAACGTGTCTGCGGTCGCAGGCACCTCTGCTCGGGGCGACAATACCGCCATCAGTCTGCGCGGGCTTGGATCCGGCAACACCCTGCTGCTGCTGAATGGTCGCCGCATGGTGGCCCACCCGATCGCGCCGCTCGACGAGCAGTCGGTGCCGACCCTCACCGTCAATGTGAACCAGTTGCCGATGCACGGCTTCTACCAGATCGATGTGCTCAAGGGCGGGGCGTCCTCGACGCACGGTTTTGACGCGGTGGCCGGGGTGGTGAACTACCGCATGGAAACGGATTTCCGCGGACAGGAAATTGGCGTGCAGGTGGCGATTCCGGAGGCGGGCGAAAACGAGGAAACCTCAGTGCACTGGATGGGCGGTGGGGCCTTTGCGGAAGGGCGGGGGAGGTATTTCTCGGTGGTCGACTTCTTTCACCGCGAACCGCTGCTGATGGCGGATCGGGAGTTCTCCGCCGAAGCGGTGAAGACCGACCGCGCGCCGGTGCCGTTTGACCAGGCCGGCGGAGCGTTTGACGATGCGTCGAGCGTGGGCCGTTTCCCGCGCTTTCGCGTCGGCTCCAGTTCGACCGATTATTACTTCCGGCCGGAGAATGGGGCCGGCAGCGTGCCGGTCCTGACGACGGAACGTCCGAGCCAAAGCGCCGACCCGGAGTATTATTACAACGTCAACGAGTCGCAGTCGGCGTTTCCCGAGGCCGATCGGATCAATCTCTACAACCTGCTGGAGTTTGACCTCACGCCGGACCTCACGGCCTTTGGCGAGTTTTCCGGCTACGTGGCGGATTCCTTCGTGCAGCGCCGGCCCATTCCCTACAACGGCGCCAGTGGAGTCGACCAGCCGGTCGTGCTCAGCGTCGACAATCCCTACAACCCCTACGGCGCGCAGTTCTGGGCTGTGGATGGTTCGGCCGCGCCGGACGGTTCGCCGCGACTGGTGGGGAGCCCGCAGGAACTGACCTTGCGCAGCGTCTCATTGGTCGACGCCGGGCCGGAGCAGATCGACATCCGTTCCGAAGTGTGGCGCGGGTTGCTGGGGTTGCGCGGCCGTTGGGCGGGAAGTTGGAGTTGGGAATCGGCTCTGCTGCACAGTGCCGCTTCGACCCGGGACATCTCGCGCAACGAAGTGCGGGAAAGCCTGCTGCAGGCGGCGGCGCGACGCAGCGATGCGCTGGCCTTCAACCCCTTCGGCTACATCTTCCTGGTGAATGGCGACGCGGTGGTAACCGATCAGCCGCAGCCCAACTCCGCCGAAGCGGTGGCGTTGTATGTCGACGAGTTTGAGCGGATCGGTCGCACCTCGCTCACGATGGCCGATTTTCGCGCGACCGGCGACGTGCTGCTCCCGGGGGACCGCGTGCTGCAACTGGCCTTTGGCATCGAATACCGGGCCGAACGCTTCAGTGACTGGCGCGCGCCTTATGCGGGGCTCAATCCCGCTGATTCTGGATTGGATCCGGAGGACAATGATTTTGTGCAGGCCTCGCCCACGGCCAACATCCGCGCGCATCGCAACGTGGCGGCGGTTTACGTGGAGAGCGCGGTGCCGATCTTTGGTGAGGCGGCCGCCGGCAGCAGCGATCCGTATCTCGAGCTCACCTTTGCCGGACGCTACGAACGGTATGATGATTTTGGTGACGAGCTGGCCCCGCGTTTTGGGCTGAACTGGTTGATCAGTCCGCGACTGCAGGTGCACGCCTCGCTGGACCGGAGTTTCCGCGCGCCCAACCTCGCGGTGCTGCACGCGCTGCCGCGCCGCCGCGTGCTGACCGGAGTGTCGGACAACTATCGCCGCACGGTGACGGGGGAGGGGACCTACTCGGCCAACATCTACTACCCGGGCAGCCCGGATTTGCAGCCGGAGGAGGCGGTGGGTTTCAACACGGGTTTCGCGGCGGAGGTGCCCGGGGTGGAGAACCTCACCCTGAAGCTGGATTACTGGCTCACTGAACAAAGCAGCGTGGTCGGCTCCGATTCGGGTTTCGAAATCATGGCCAGCGACTACCGCTTGCTCACCAGCTACATTGCGGAGCAGGTGGCGGCGGGCGTGCCGGCGGCGAGCATCAACCTCGGCAGCGGCACGGCCTTTTATCGGGGCGACCCGCGGGTGCAGCGCCTGCGTCCGACTGCCGCCGACCAGGCGCTGTTTGCGGACTACAACGCCAACCAACCGGCCGACGAACAGCGACCGGTGATCGGCGCGGTCGACTATCTGGCTCGACCGTTTCAGAACAACCGCAGTGGCTATGCCTCGGGCGTCGATTTTGGCCTGGAGTGGAGCAGCGGACGCACGTCTTCCGGGGTGTGGGATTTTGATCTCAACGCATCGTATTTGCTTCGTTCATACACGATAAACGAAAGCACTGGGCAACGGCAGGCCCGGCGCGACACCGAGATCGGGCAGCGCCTGCGCGGGATCAGCAGCCTGTCCTGGCGGGGCGGTGGTTGGGGCGTGTCGTTGACCGCCTATTACACCAGCCGCTTTGCCGATACGACGGCGACCACTTCCGCCGCAACCTACGCCCAATTGGGCGAACCCGATTACATCATGCGCCTGGCGGATCGCGGGGAGCAGCTTTTCGCCTACCGGGTGGCGAGCACCCTGAGCGCCGATCTGGCGTTGTCCTATCAGTTTGATGACCGGGCGCGGTGGTCCTGGCTGCGGCGCTGCACGGCACGTCTCAAAGTCGCCAACGTCACCGATGAAGAGCCGCCGCTACAGTCCAACGCGGCCGGGTTTTCCATGGAGGCGCATGCGCGGTTGGTAGCGGGACGCACGTGGGGGTTGGAGCTGATCAAGAGCTTCTAATACAGGGGTATATCCAAAGGTATACTTGGCGGCGTTGGGGAACCGGTCCGGCCCTGATCGAGTGATGAGCGTCGGGGAGCGTCCCAGGGGCACCCGGCAAAAGTGAGCACGTTGCGGACGCGAGCAATTAGCTGCGTCCGCGGATCAACAAAGCCATGCACCGATCAAACTACTACAGCCACCGGAGAGTCGCGGCCGGTCTAATCTTCGCGACAGCAAGTGCGTTGGTCTCGGGTCAAGTGGCCCCGACCTCCAATGAAGACAGTTCCGCCGCTCCCAATGACACCATCGTCATGGAGGCGTTCGTCACCACGGGTTCGAACATCCAGCGTATGGATGCCGAAACCGTTTTGCCGGTTACGCTCTTTGATAATGCCCAAATCGAGGCGCGCGACGCGGAAACCTCCTTCGACCTGTTGGCCGGTATCCCGCAGATTACCGAATTCCCCAAGAACGAGACCTCGGTGAATTCCGTGGCCTCCCGTGGTGGTAATGCCGCCGCCTCGCTCCGCGGTATTGGTCAATCCAATACGCTGGTGCTGATGAACGGTCGCCGCGTTCCCTTCAACCCGGTCAGCTCCCTGAGCCCGGCCGACTCGACGGTGAACATCAACACCTTGCCGGCCGTGGGTCTGCAACAGATCGAAGTGCTGCGTGACGGTGCCTCGGCCATTTATGGTGCCGATGCGGTCGCGGGCGTGATCAATTACATCTCCGACACCAACCTGCAGGGCGGCACCATGTCGCTGCGTTTTGGTGCGACCGAGCACGGTGGTGGCATGAGCTCCCAGGCGACCCTCAGCTACGGCACCGTGTTTGCCGAAGGCCGTGGTCACTGGATTTCGACCTTCAACATCTTCAATCGTGACGCCATCTACTTCCGCGAGCGCGATCGGTCGGCTTCGACCAATCGTCTCGATGAGGCCCGCCCGCCGTTCGACGCTCCGGGTGGTCCCTACGATGGCCGTTCCAGCACGACCAACTGGCCGTCCTTCCGCCTCGGGGCCGACGCGACTTCCGGTCAGGTTTACTGGTTCTACCCGGTCAACGGCACGCCGCAGGTCACCACGTCCTCGCTGCCGCGCGACCTTTACATGAACTACGCGGAATACCAGATCGGTCAGCCGTTCGCCACCCGTGGTTCGCTCTTCAGCCGCGTAGAGTTTGAAATCTCCCCGAAGCTCACCGCCTTCGGTGAAGTGCTCGGCTACATGAGCAATTCGAAGACCGGCCGTCAGGCGATTTCGATCCGCTCGTCCGACGCCCGCGTCACCCTGAGCGAGGGTAATCCCTACAATCCCTTCGGTTCGGCCTTCTACGAGGTCGGTGGCGCCAATGGCACCAAGATCGACGGCGAGCCGCGCCCCATCACCATCGCCACCAAGCTGGCCATGGACGGTGGTCCGGAGCGTGTCGAAGCGACCGACCGCATGTATCGCATCCTCGGTGGTCTGCGCGGCCAGTTCGGTGAGTCCACCTGGAACTGGGAAGCCGCCGCCATGTTCGGTGCCTACCGCATCACCGACCGTGCGATCAACAGCATCCGCGAGTCCCTCATCAAGACCGCCGCCCTGCGCACCACGCCGGACGCTTACAATCCCTTCGATTACACCTTCAAGGTGGAGAACGGTCAGGTTGTCGCCGACCAGCCCTACTCGAACCCGGCTGAAGTCATCGACTACTACACCCAGAGCGCCAACCGCATCGGTCACAGCCGCCTCGGCAGTGTCGACGCCCGTGCCTCCGGCAACATCTTCGACCTCTGGGCCGGTCCGCTCGCGACCTCCGTGGGTCTGGAATGGCGCTACGAAGAAAAGGTCGACTACAAGGATCCCTACGTGGGCACCAATCCCGAGGACGATCCTACGGTTGACCAGGGCAATAACGACATCCTCGTCATGTCGCCGAAATACAACTACGCCGCCAGCCGCACGGTGGCCAGCGCCTACGCCGAAGCGGTCCTGCCGCTCGCTCGCCCGGACAACGATGTCCCGCTCGTTTACTCCCTCGAGGCCACCGCCTCGGTTCGTTTCGAAGACTACAGTGACTTCGGCAACACCACCAAGCCGAAGTTCGGCCTGAACTGGAAGCCGAACGACTGGATCATGGTGCGCGCCTCCCTCAACGAAGGTTTCCACGCGCCGGATCTCACCGACATGAACCAGCCGACCTCCTTCACCGTCGCCACGCCTCCCGGTGCGCTCGACGTCGTGCGCAGCAACTACTTCACCAGCGCCGGTCAGGCCGCCGACAGCCGCGTGCTCACCCGCACCTACTCTTCGCCGAATCCGGACCTCATGCCGGAAGAGTCCGAAGGTTTCTCCGCCGGTATCGTCGTGGAAGTCCCGGGCGTGAAGGGTCTCACCGTGAGTGTGGACTATTGGGAAATCGAGCAGACCAACCTCGTGCTCAACCAGACCCGCAGCACGGGTGATGACGAGGCGCTGCTCCTCGCCTACACCCAGCAGCAGCTCGCCGCGGGCGTCGACATCATGGATATCGACGTGGGTTACCACGAGGATCCGGATTCGATCGATACCTACGTGGGTGATCCCTACACGCTGCGTGCTCCCGTCAACGACGACGACCGCGCTCGTTTCGCCGCCACCTATGCCAACCTCCCGCAGAGCGAGTGGATGGCTCCGGTCGGTCGCTGGATCGGCACCACCCGTCAGCTGATCAACGGCACGGGTGAAGCCTTCACCAACGGTGTTGACTACCAGATCGATTACAACCTGCCGCAGACCCCGTGGGGAAGCTTCCGCTTCAACACCACCTGGTCGCAGTTCATCGAGAAATACACCCAGGACACCCCGACCTCCCCGATTGATGACGACATCGTCTCGCTCGAGCTGCCGGAGTGGAAGTCCTCCACGACCCTGGTCTGGAACAGCGGCCCTTGGAACGCCTCCATCAACGCCACTTACCAGAGTGCCATTCGCACCGACGCCACCACGACCCTCGCGGGTTATGAAGGCGCGGGCTCCCCGAGCTACATCGCCGTGGTCTACAACGATGGTCAGACCTACTACTACGAGAAGGGTGACTCCCAGCTGCAGATCAATCTGGGTCTCTCCTACAAGTTCGGTGACGACGCTCGCTCCTGGCTGCGCAACACCCGCGTCCGCCTCGGTGTGAACAACGTCCTCGACGAGGAGCCGGCGCTCTACGACGCCGACGGCACGGGCTACACCGGTGGCACGGGCACGTCCCTCTGGATCGGCCGCGCCTACTCCCTGAGCCTTACCCGCGAGTTCTAAGCCCTCGCGAGAAGTCCGAAACACCAAGCCAAGTTCGTTTCAGAAAGCCATACGATGACGGGGAGTGCTCAACAGAATGTATCTCGGTTCCCATTCTGGGGAGCACTCCCTCCTTGCTGGGCCCGGCGCCTCACTGGACTGACTTTCGGTCTGGTGACGGCGCTGGGAGTCAGCGGGCAGGCAGATCCCGCCGACAAGCAGGCGGTCATCGGGCGGCTGGATGAACGCACCGCTCACTACGGTGAGATGGCGCACGAAATCTGGAGCTTGGCCGAAGTCGGTTATCAGGAATTCAAAAGCACCCGGCTGCTGCAGGACGAACTGGCGGCAGCGGGGTTTTCGATCGAGGCCGGCGTGGCAGGCATGCCCACGGCCTTCATTGCCAGCTATGGCGAGGGAGAGCCGATCATCGGCATGTTGGGGGAATACGACGCCTTGCCCGGCGTGTTGCAGACGGCCTCGCCGGAGCGCGAGTTGCGCACCGATGGTGCGATCGCCGGTCATGCCTGCGGGCACCATTTGTTTGGCACCGGCTCGGCTGCGGCCGCGGTGGCGGTGAAGGAATGGATGGCGGCAAACAATGTGAAGGGCACCCTGCGTTACTACGGGTGTCCGGCGGAGGAGGGTGGTTCCGGCAAAGTTTACCTCGTGCGGGCCGGTAAATTTGATGACGCGAGCGCGGTGCTGCACTGGCACGCGGGTGATCGCAACGGCGTGGGCATGGGCAGTTCCATGGCCAACAAATCGGCCAAGTTTCGTTTCCATGGCGTGTCCTCGCACGCGGCCGGCGCGCCCGAGCGCGGTCGCTCGGCGCTCGACGGCGTCGAGGCACTCAACTTCATGGCCAACCTGATGCGCGAACACGTCCCGTCGGACACGCGTATCCACTATGTGATTACAAAAGGCGGCGAGGCGCCCAACGTGGTGCCCGACTTCGCCGAAGTGTTTTATTACGTGCGCAATCCCGATCGTCGCGTGATCCAGGATGTCTGGGGACGCCTCGAAGCGGCGGCGCAGGGCGCGGCCGCCGGCACCGGCACGACGGTCGACTGGGAGATCATTCACGGCAATTACGAGCTGCTGCCCAACGAACCGCTGGGTCGCACCATGTGGGAGAATCTCGAACTCGTCGGCGGTGTGACCTACGACGACGCGGAGCGGGAGTTTGCCGAGCGGATCGGCGCGACCTTGCCGGGCGGCCGGGCGGCCGCGCTGGAAGTCGCCGCGCAGGTGCAGCCCTTCCGCCCGAAGTCGCCGCCGTTCCCGGCTTCGACCGACGTGGCCGACATCAGCTGGACGGTGCCGACCATCGGTCTCGGCACGGCCACCTGGGTGCCGGGCACGCCCGGGCATAGTTGGCAGGCCGTCGCGGCCGGCGGCATGTCCATCGGCACCAAGGGCATGATGGTCGCCGCCAAGACGCTGGCGCTCACCGCCATGGATTTGTTCACCGACGCCGAGATCCTCGCCGCGGCATCGGACGATCTCGAAGCGCGCCGTGGGGCCGACTTCCATTACGAGCCGCTGCTCGGGGATCGGCCACCGCCGCTCGATTACCGCAAGTGAGCGCCGCCGGTTGTGCGCGCTCGTTCCTTCCTTTTGCCACCCTATGAAGTCTTCCCGCGCGTGTCTTGCCGTTGTTTCTTGTCTGAGTCTCCTGAGTGGAGGCTGCGGCAAACCCACCGCCGCGGTTGCGCGCAGTAACGCCAACTACGAACAACTGGTCGAAGTCGTGCCCCTGGCGCGACGCGATCTGGTGGAGAACCTCACGCTGGTCGGCTCCATCGCCGCGCGTGAATCGGCCGAAGTGCGGCCGCAGGCGTCGGGCGTGGTGACGAGTATCGAGTTTGAAGAGGGCAGTTTGGTGAAGGCCGGGCAGACCCTGCTGCGGATCGACGACACCGAAATCCGCGCCCAGTTGCTGGAGGTGGAGGCGGAGCTGGAGTTGGCCGAGTCCAACTACCGCCGCATGGAAGAGCTCGGTCGGCAGAACACGATTCCGCAGGCCGACATCGATGCCGCGAGGGCGCGCCTCCTGAGTGCGCGGGCGCGCGTGGAGCTGCAACGCAGCCGGCTGGACAAAACGACCGTGCGGGCGCCGTTCACCGGTCTGGCGGGCGGTCGCGAAATCTCCCCCGGAGATTACGTTTCCAATCAAACCATCGTCACCACGGTGGAGGATGTTTCGAAGCTGAAGATCGAGTTTCAGGTGCCCGAAGCCTATCAACGCAAGGTGCGCCCAGGGACGACGTTTCGCGTGAGTTCGCGAGCGCTGGAGTCGTTGGATGGCGTGGACGGGGAAGTGTATTTTGTGAGCCCGGGCATCGATCGCGACACGCGTTCGACCGCGGTGAAGGGGTGGCTCGAGCGCTCGCCGGCGGGTTTGAAGCCCGGCATGTTTGCCAACGTCGAACTGGTGCTCGATGTGCGCCACGACATCCTGGTCGTGCCCGAGAGCGCGCTGCTGGTCACGCGTGACGGCATGCGCATCACGGTGGTGGATCGGCAGGGCGAAAAGCAGGTGGCCAAATTTGTGCCGGTGCAGGCCGGTCTGCGTAGCGAAGGATTGGTGGAAGTGATCCCGGCCACCGCCGTCGATGACGGTCAACCGGTGGTGGCGTCCGGCGTGGGCGCGATCAATCTGCCGGCCGGTCGCGCCCTGAAGACCATCCCGCTGCGCGACGAACTCCGTCCGGAGTTTCACGCTGTCGACTGATTTTCCATGATCCTCTCCGATCTCTCGATCCGTCGCCCGGTGATCTGCATCGTGGGCTGTTTGCTCATCGTGCTCATCGGCGCGCTTTCGTTTAAACAGCTCCCGATCCGCGAATACCCGAATGTGGAATCGCCGTCGGTGAGTGTCTCGACGACCTATCGCGGAGCCTCCGCCGAGGTGGTGGAGACCAAGGTGACCGATCCGCTGGAGGAACAACTCTCGGCAGTGGAGGGCATCAACGTCATGCGCTCCACCTCGTCGGAGCAGAGTTCGCGCATCACGATCGAGTTTGATCTGGATCGGGATGTCGACGAAGCGGCCAACGACGTGCGCGATCTCGTTTCACGGGTGCGGCTACCGGAGGAGGTGGATCGGCCGCGGATCAGCAAAGTGGATCCCGACACGACGCCGGTCATCACCTTGTCGTTTAACTCCGAGGTGTATGACCGCCTCGAGATTGTGGAGATGATCGAGCAGATCGTCGTGCCACGCTTGCAGGCGCTGCCCGGCATGGGCGCGGTGCAGGTCGACGGGGCGCGTTATGCGATGCGGCTGTGGATCGATAGCGATCGGCTGGCGGCCTACAACCTCACCGTGGCCGATGTGCAAACGGCGCTTGAGCGCCAGAATGTCGAAGTGCCGAGTGGCCGCATCGAATCGCGCACGCAGGAGTTCCCGGTGCGGCTCATGGGCAGCATGACCGAGGTGTCGGATTTTGAGAACCTTGTGCTGGCGACGCGCGGCGATTACCAGGTGAAGTTCCGCGACATCGGGCGGGTGGAGTTGGGCGCCGAGGACTATCGCAGCAAAACTTACTTCAACGCCCGACCGAGTGTGGGCGTGCAGGTGCTGCGGCAGCCCACGTCCAACCTGCTCGAACTATGCGATGGCGTGAAGGCGCTCATTCCGGTGTTTCAGCGCGAGATGCCGGACGGCATCGTGGTGGAGCTCAGCAAGGACGACTCGGCCTACGTCGAGCGCACCGTCGATGAGGTTTACCGCACGCTTTACGAAGCGCTGTTGCTGGTGGTGACGGTGATTTTCCTCTTCCTGCGCAACTGGCGCGCGACCATCATTCCGCTGCTGGCGGTGCCGGTCTCGCTGGTGGGCACGGTGGCGGTGATCGCGGCGCTGGGCTTTTCGATCAACATCCTGACTCTGCTGGCCTGCGTGCTGGCGATCGGCCTGGTGGTGGATGACGCCATCGTGATGTTGGAAAACATCTATCGCCGCATCGAGACGGGCGAGTCGCCGGTCGCCGCGGCGGTGCACGGCGCGCGGCAGGTCGCTTTCGCCATCATCGCGACGACGCTCACGCTGGCGGCGGTGTTTTTGCCGGTGGCTTTTCAGTCGGGGCAGACAGGGCGGCTCTTCTTCGAGTTTGGCATCACCCTGGTGGTGGCGGTCGTGATGTCGGCCGTGGTCGCACTCACGCTGTCGCCCATGCTGTGCTCACGCCTGTTGTCGCCGCCCCGCGAGCAGGGCGGCCACGGGTGGCTCTACGACAAAACCGAACCGGCCTTTGCGGCGCTCAACCGCGGTTTCAACGCGCTGCTGGCGCTGACCATGCGCTGGCGCGCCGTGGTGATGATCGGGTCGCTGGCCATGACCGTGCTCGGCCTGTGGCTCTACACCCAACTGCAGCGCGAACTCATTCCGGCGGAGGATCGTGGCGTATTCACGGCCAACATACAGCCGCCGGTGGGCGCGACGCCGGAATACACCGATTCCTACGGCCGGCAGCTGGAGGAGGAGATTCTCAAGATTCCGGAAATCGATCGCACCTTTCAGCGTCAGACATCGGGGCGCGCCTACGTGACCGGCACGCTGACCCTTTGGGAAGAACGCGAGCGCACCACCCAGGACCTCATTTCCGAAGTGCGCCGCATTGCCCGCGACAAGATCCCCGGCCTGCAGGTGAGTGTGGGACCCAAACGTCCGTTCGGCGGTGGTGGTGGACCGGGGCGGGGCAGCTCCCTGCAACTGGTCTTGCAGGGCAGTGATTTTGAGGAGCTGCAGACCAGCGGGGAGCAGTTTGTGGAGGACATGGAAGCGAGTGGCGTGTTTGGGCCGGTGCGGCTTTATCCCTCGCCGACGAAACCGCAGCTTGATGTGCGCATCGATCGCGCCAAGGCGGCCGACCTCGCGGTGCCGGTGCGGGACATCGCCACGACCTTGGAGACCTTGCTGGGCAGTCGGCGGGTCACGCAGTTCCAGCGCGGCGGTCAGCAATACGACGTGATCCTGCAGGTGGAGGACAGCCGTCGCATGACTCCGGGGGATCTCGCGCGCATCTACGTGCGCTCGGCGCGGGGCAGTCTGGTGCAGTTGGGCAACCTCGTGACGTGGGACGAAAACGCCGTGCCGGAGAGTTACCCTCACTTCAACCGCCTGCGCTCGGTCACCCTCTCGGCGCCCTTGGCCGACGGTGTGGCGATGGGCGACGCCATTACTTATCTGCAGGACCGAATCGACGCGTTACTGCCGGCGGGCAGCACCTATGCGTGGGACGGCCCGGCGCGGCAGTTTTTGGAAGGCGCGGGGGACACCTACGTGATGTTCGGCCTTGCGCTGCTGTTCACCTTTTTGATTCTCGCGGCGCAGTTTGAGTCGTGGGTCCATCCCTTCACCATTTTCACCGGCGTGGCGATCGCCGTGGCGGGTGGCATCACGGTGTTGTATGCGACGCGCTATTGGGGACCGGCGATGACCGACAACCTGTTTTCGCGCTTCGGTCTCATCATGCTGATCGGCCTCATCGCCAAGAACGGCATCCTCATCGTGGAGTTCGCCAACCAGCTCCAAATCGAGAAAGGCCTGGATGCGTCGGCGGCGGTGTTTCAGGCGACCTCGGCGCGCTTCCGCCCGATCCTGATGACGTCGGTATCGACCATCCTCGGCGCGGTCCCGATCGCGTTTGCGTCGGGGGCGGGCGCGGAGATCCGCAATCCGCTCGGTCTGGTAATCGTGGGTGGGCTCGGCATCGCGACGATCATGACCCTGTTTGTCGTGCCGATTACCTACGTGTTTATGGATCGCCTCTGCCTGCGCTTCACGGGGCGCAGCAGCGCGGCCGGTCTCAAGCGCGCCGCCGAGATTCGCGGCACGATCCAAGCGCCGGTGGCACCGACGCCGGGAGGTTCAGCGACCCCGGCCGGAGCCCCCGCCTACAGCGCCCCAGCGACGCATTGAGGAAGAGGGCAGGGAGGCACTGCCTTGAGGTGGACGCCGACCCGCCAAAGGCGGGCAAGCCTCCGGGCGGCGTCGCGGTTGAAGGGCTCTGCGTTTGAACGCCGGGGTTTACCGAGAGGCAAGGGGAGCGCGAGCAAGCTCGCAGCCTACGCCGATAGACCGGGAGCGGCTATCACGCCGTGCCTTCGGCGGCGGCGAGAGGTTGGAGTTTGTCCAGACCCTCTTGCAGGACGCGTTGCACGTCAGCATCCAAGGCAGAGTGATGGCCCAGGAGTCCGGCGACGACCTTGTTGGCCCAAAGGAAGTAGTCGTATTGGCGCGTCCACGACCAACCGGCGGGCGGATCGACGAGGATGGAGCGCAGGTTGCAGGTTTTGTCGGCGATCTTGATGGCCTTGGCGCCGGGGCTCTTCTTCGGCGCGTTCACGACCTGCAGGCGTTTGCGCTCGGCTTTCTCCAGGCTCTTGTCGTCGGTGCATTCCATGACGAGGGCCGCGACCGTCTCGCCGAACGTGGTGGCGATCTCCTCGCGGGTGGTGGCGGTGTCTTCGACCGTATCGTGCAGCACGGCAGCGATGAGCACGGCCTCATCGGTGATTCCCCCCACCTCGGACAAGTGACAGGCGACCTCCAGCGGATGGTTGATGTAAGGCGCGGCCGCGGTGTTTTTCCTCCGTTGGTCGGAGTGTTTGACGGCGGCGAAGTAAGCAGCGTGCAGAAGCAGATTCATAGGAAACAAACGA
This sequence comes from Actomonas aquatica, assembly GCF_019679435.2. Classification (NCBI taxonomy): domain Bacteria; kingdom Pseudomonadati; phylum Verrucomicrobiota; class Opitutia; order Opitutales; family Opitutaceae; genus Actomonas; species Actomonas aquatica. Next base: position 1,690,428 of record NZ_CP139781.1, on the reverse strand, counting down.
GCCCACCACCATCTCGCCTCAGCGCTCCCCCTGTCCAGCCACGAGGGATGAGGAAGGCTCGGTTGAGCTTGGCTTTGTCGGATTGGGTCGGCCTGCCAGCGTGCGAGGTTTGAGTTCCTGTTTTTTGCGATGCTTGGGTGGTGGCGGAGCTAGAGGTCGATGTGGTGGAAATACAGGGTTCCCTCTTCATAGGTTGCCCACAGAACCGCATTCACGATGTCGGAATCTCTATGAGCCTCCTTCTTGGAGTATTGCGGTCCAGTCCCTTGTGGGTGCCACCAAGCCGAAACGTCGTCCTCTGGTATGAGTGAGACATTCCTGATGTCGCCGGCCGTTAATCCCGTGGCATTGATAAATTGATGAAACTCACCATGTGTGAGTTTGGCTTTAATAAAAACGCTGAAGTCTATGCCGGCAGGTATGGTGGTGGAACGGACTTCACTTGCGCCGGGAGGGAGTAGGTCAAGGTAAGCCGCTTCAGTTTGCCGATAGCACCCAGCAGCGAAAATCAGGAAGCACGGGAAGATAATCCACCTGGTCGAGTTCATTTGATTTTCGGTCCGAATTCAGTCTTCGGCAGGAGGAAAGGCGGGGCTTTTCGCGTCGGGATTTATTAGTTGTCAAGAGTCAAGACCTGACGTCTTCCGGTCGCCCCGGCCTGCAGGTGAGCGTGGGACCGAAGCGTCCGTTCGGCGGTGGTGGTGGACCGGGGCGGGGCAGCTCCCTGCAACTGGTCTTGCAGGGCAGTGATTTTGAGGAGCTGCAGACCAGCGGGGAGCAGTTTGTGGAGGACATGGAAGCGAGTGGCGTGTTTGGGCCGGTGCGGCTTTATCCGTCGCCGACGAAACCGCAGCTCGATGTGCGCATCGATCGCGCCAAGGCGGCCGACCTCGCGGTGCCGGTGCGGGACATCGCCACGACCTTGGAGACCTTGCTGGGCAGTCGGCGGGTCACGCAGTTTCAGCGCGGCGGTCAGCAATACGACGTGATTCTACAGGTGGAGGACAGCCGTCGCATGACCCCGGGCGATCTCGCGCGCATCTACGTGCGCTCGGAGCGGGGCAGTCTGGTGCAATTGGGCAACCTCGTGACGTGGGACGAAAACGCCGTGCCGGAGAGTTACCCGCACTTCAACCGCCTGCGCTCGGTCACGCTCTCGGCGCCGCTGGCTGACGGCGTGGCGATGGGCGACGCCATCACCTATCTGCAGGACCGAATCGACGCGTTGCTGCCGGCGGGCAGCACCTATGCGTGGGACGGCCCGGCGCGGCAGTTTTTGGAAGGCGCGGGGGACACCTACGTGATGTTCGGCCTGGCGCTGCTGTTCACCTTTTTGATTCTCGCGGCGCAGTTTGAGTCGTGGGTCCATCCCTTCACCATTTTCACCGGCGTGGTGATCGCCGTGGCGGGAGGCATCACGGTGTTGTATGCGACGCGGTATTGGGGGCCGGCGATGACCGACAACCTGTTTTCGCGCTTTGGTCTGATCATGCTGATCGGACTCATCGCGAAGAACGGCATCCTCATCGTGGAGTTCGCCAACCAGCTCCAAATCGAGAGAGGCTTGGATGCGTCGACGGCGGTGTTTCAGGCGACCTCGGCGCGCTTCCGCCCGATCTTGATGACGTCGGTATCGACCATCCTCGGTGCGGTCCCGATCGCGTTCGCGCAGGGGGCGGGCGCGGAGATCCGCAACCCGCTCGGTCTGGTCATCGTGGGTGGACTCGGCATCGCGACGATCATGACCCTGTTTGTCGTGCCGATTACCTACGTGTTTATGGATCGCCTCTGTCTGCGCTTCACGGGTCGCAGCAGCGCGGCCGGCCTCAAACGGGCCGCCGAGATTCGCGGCACCATCCAGGCGCCGGTGGCGCCGACGCCGGGAGGTTCAGCCACCCCGGCCGGAGCCCCCGCCTACAGCGCCCCAGCAACGCATTGAGGAAGAGGGCAGGGGAAGCACTGCCTTGAGGTGGACGCCGACCCGCCAAAGGCGGGCAAGCCTCCGGGCGGCGTCGCGGTTAAAGGGCTCTGCGTTTGAACGCCGGGTTTTACCGAGAGGCAAGGGGAGCGCGAGCAAGCTCGCAGCCTACGCCGAGAGACCGGGAGCGGCTATCACGCCGTGCCTTCGGCGGCGGCGAGAGGTTGGAGTTTGTCCAGACCCTCTTGCAGGACGCGTTGCACGTCTTCGTCCAAGGCGGGGTGGTGGCCCAGAAGTCCAGCGACAACCTTGCTGGCCCAAACGAAGTAGTCGTATTGGCGGGTCCAGGACCAACCGGCGGGCGGATCGACGAGGATGGAGCGCAGGTTGCAGGTTTTGTCGGCGATCTTGATGGCCTTGGCACCGGGGCTTTTCTTCGGCGCGTTCACGACCTGCAGGCGTTTGCGTTCGGCTTTCTCCAGGCTCTTGTCGTCGGTGCATTCCATGACGAGGGCCGCGACCGTCTCGCCGAATGTGGTGGCGATCTCCTCGCGGGTGGTGGCAGTGTCTTCGACCGTATCGTGCAGCACGGCAGCGATGAGCACGGCCTCATCGGAGATTCCACCCACCTCGGACAAGTGACAGGACACCTCCAGCGGATGGTTGATGTAAGGCGCGGCCGCGGTGTTTTTCCTCCGTTGGTCGGAGTGTTTGACGGCGGCGAAGTAAGCAGCGTGCAGAAGCAGATTCATAGGAAACAAGCGAGCTCACCACCATCTCGCCTCAGCGCTCCCTCTGTCCAGCCATGAGGGGTGAGGCGCACCGGCCGAGCGACCAAGTATCACTCCCTAACTGAGCCAAATTATGGGCGAAATAGGGCGATCAGGGATCTGACGAACATGTAGCCCCCTTTCAGGAGAATGAAGCCGCTGAGCACGATGGCTCCGAGTGATGCCAGCGGTATTCGACCAAAGTATTGGCTATTGAGGACGAACGCGAAGCCGGCGACTCCGAGTCCTATCCACATCACGCTGAAAATGAGGCAGAGCCAGATCTTCCCGGCCTCTCGCAGTTCGGCAGTGGAATCGTCTTTCATTGCCTGAACTCACTCACTGCGCGGTGTGCCGGCTGGAGACGGCGTTGTAGTGGGGGCTCGTGGGTTGGGTGGAATGGAGGGCGTGGTTTCCGTCCGAGCTCAGGCTTGGAGCGGGATTTGTGATGGAGCGGAAGCAAGCGATCACTTCGTCGGAAAGCCACCGCTTGGCGAGGGGGCGAGATCGCCACGGCCGAGGCGGGTGGAGGTTAAAGGCGACTTGGTCTTCGGTGATCTGGTTCGCGGTAAGCGGCGCTCCCTGATACCACAGGCGTTTGTTCACGTGGATCGACCAGTTTGAGTCGTCGAGGCTGATGCGCACCCGGTCGTAACGATGAACCAACGCGAGAATGAGCTGAAACACGCCAATGACGGTCCATCCGGCGGGCGTAACCCAGTTCCTCCAGGAGGGGGCCGGGGAGGTTGGAAGGTGATAAAAGGACCAAGCAGCCAGCAGCAGAATCCCGCCGGCGACGATGAGAAGCACCGTCCGGCGGGTCTCGATATCACGTTCGTAAGTCATGGGGCAGGTTGATTGGGGTATGTCGATATAACGTTACATATCTGGCAAGCGCAGCACCTTGAAAATCACCATCGAATTTGAAGCCAGCGAAGGGAGCAGAGGATCCGATTTTTTGGGGAATGAGACAATGTGACGACATGACCCGGTCCGGTTCCCTATGAGACGACTGGTTATTCTTCAATTTCATTAACTAGTTTTCTCCTTAGTTCGAAATAAGCAGGTTCAAGTTCTTGAAGGTTCCACTCCAGAATAAACTTCGGATTTCCGCTTCCGAAGTCCTTACTCAAGCTGTCATATTTTGTGAATACCGGATACCTGCCTCCAGAGGTAGCAAAAGCACCGAGTATGCGTAGGACTCTCTTTTCTGTGTCGTTCGTTTGAAAACCGACTTTTGGTGCCATTTCGTGAATTCTATGGTTCTTAATTCCATCAAGACCGTTGTATCTTCCTTGGTCGCATAAAGAATTCCCATTTTTGAGCCACAGTGCTTTGAGTAAACACTCCAAAGTAAACCCCCTCAGCATCTGCTTCACCCAGAATGAGCTCATTTGCAGTATGATCTGTTTTTGAAGATCGTAGACTTTCGAAGACTCGGAGTCTGCATGGGATTGAAGACCCTCGGCGCAAAACGACAACTCTTCGGCTTTCTGTTTCCATGCATCGACGGAGTTTCCAGTTTCGTCGAAATTATCGATTCTGTCGATTTCTTGCATAACGTCTAAGTTGAGACAGGCTGATTTGTCGGCCTTATCTCCGGCGATTTTTTCGACCTTCTAATTCCTCTTCGCGTGCGTAGTCGACGTTCCAGCCTCGATGCCGCAGTCAAAGAATCACTGATCAGGGTGATACTAATAATTAGGCAAACCAATAGAAGGAGCGATAAAACCGGGAGTGGCATCGCAAATGAGGCATATATATTCAGGAGCATTGACCCCATGAAAAAGAATGCAAGAGCGATGGAATACGCGTTCATGGCATGTAAGGTGCACCGATCGAAGCAGCCTAAACGAAAAGTTAATCGCACAATCTCTCCTCTCCGATTTCTGCGAAACTTCCTGTAGGCCCATGCTCGCTTAAGCTCGTAAGGAGTCGCCACGCCTGACTTCATAAACCGAATAAGAGGACCGATTTCTTCAGGTGATACTGTGATGTCGATGTTCTTTCTGATTAGGTCAATCTTCTTGAGATCCTGAAAAACGGTCCGGAGAACTGCATCTGAACCAAAAGCTTCGATAGCGACATCGTAGTCAGACTTTTTCGGCGGGGGCTTAGTGGACTGCGCTGATCGATGTTCACGATAGCGAATAAGAAGCGTCAGGATGGCGGCCGCCGTCCCGAAAATGCCTCCTAACTCTTTCCAAATCTCAGAAAATGATACTAAGGAATCTACTGTCATCGATTTAGCTGAGCCGCGAGCGCCGACGCGGTGCTCGTTGGCTCGGGCGGCTGGATGGGCTTGTATTCAGTAAGTAAAGCCTCCCCGCGTTCATACGAGAATTCGAGGACGAGGATCCTTCTGCCGACAACAGCAAGCAAACCTGAGTCACCTCCTTGATCTGGCCGATATCGCTTCGTTCGATCGCGGATTTCTGCAACGCGATCGATCGCGACAATCTCCAATACGGCCTGATCTATCCAACCGTGCAAAACACAATGCGTGTCGTCGGGAATCGCACTAGACAGGGCTTCCAAAGCTCGATCGATAACAACCTCTACCGGACTCGGTGCCCCAAAGTATTCACGCCAAATGGTGAAATCCGGCAATAGCTCCCGATCCAGAATCCGATGCAGGATGCTAGAAGACTGGTCTTCGTTCGGCATTTCTTCGCCCATCGTTTTTAAGTGAGCCGCGAGTCACAGCGCGGAGCGCTGTGGCTCGTTGGCTCGAGTGGTTGGTGTATGCCCGGCATGGGCGTCAACGAATGGGGTTCAAGTCCCCTGTGCAAGAACTTGTAAGTTAATGGAGTAATGAACATTGAGTTATGAAAAGCAGTAGCCGAGGGCAAGGGCGCAGTCGCGAGGCTGGGTCTGAAAGAAGCCGTAGGCGGACTCGCGGGGCGACGAACAGGAACATCGTAAAAGGCTTAGCGGCCGGGGCGAGTCACCACCACATGATGAAGCCCACAGGTTCAGGCCGCAGGGTAGACGATGCGCTCGTGCGAGGGACGTTGATGCTCTTATCCGGGGAGGCCTGCGCGTGAAGCATCCGGTGCCTTCCGGAAGCATCGTCGGTGGCAACACCGGCGGAGCGCGCGCAGGAGTCAGCAGAGGGCGTAGTAGTCGCCGCGGAAACGAGCCGGGAGTAGGCTCCGACGGGTTACCCGTCCGCCGAAGGATCCGGAGGTCTCACCCCGACGAAGGCCCGAACCGAACGCACGCGTCCGGCTCCGCCCGCTCATCGTCCGCCCAAACGCCGCCCGGCGTTGCGGACTGGTGGTGCGAAGCGGTCCCGCCGGACGCGGGATATGAACAGGGACAGGGACAGGCCGACCACCTGCTCGAAGCGATCCTGGATACGACCAATGTATCCACAGCGTGGAGACGGGTGAAGGCCAACCGCGGAGCACCGGGCGTCGATGGCATCACCATCGACGACTTCCCGGCCCGCTTCCGCGAGCACTGGCCAAGACTGCGCGACGCATTGCTCGCAGGCACCTACGTGCCCGCGCCGGTGCGCCGCGTGGAACTGGCCAAACCGGACGGCGGGGTGCGCCCATTGGGCATCCCCACCGTCCTCGACCGAGTGATCCAACAGACGATCGCCCAACAACTCGGCCCGATCTTCGAGCCGGGGTTCAGCGATCACAGCTATGGCTTCCGCCCCCACCGTCGCGCCCACGACGCGGTGCGCCATGTCGCGAACACGATCAAACAAGAGGGCCGCCGCATCGCGGTGGACCTCGACCTATCGAAGTTCTTCGACCGGGTGAACCACGATGTGCTGATGGTGAGGGTGGCCCGCAAGGTGAAGGATCGACGCGTCCTGCGTCTGATCGCCCGTTACCTGCGGGCAGGAGTTGCAGTGGACGGGCGTTGGCAACGCACGGCCGAGGGCGTGCCGCAAGGCGGGCCTCTCTCGCCGTTACTCGCCAACGTCGTCCTCGATGACCTCGATCACGAACTGGAGCGACGCGGCCACCGCTTCGCTCGCTACGCCGACGACTTTGTCATCCTGGTGAAGAGTCAGCGCGCGGGCGAACGGGTCATGGCCAGCATCAGCCGGTTCCTGGAAGACACGCTCAAACTAAAGGTGAACGAGACGAAGAGTGCGGTCGTGCAAACGAATGCGCTCACGTTCCTCGGCTTTGCCTTCAAAGGCAGTCGTATCGTCTGGAGCGAGCAATCGCTCTGGCGGTTCGAACACGAAGTGCGTGAGTTGACCAGCCGCCGCTGGGGCGTGGCGATGGCCGTGCGTATCCAACACCTCGGGCAGTATCTGCGCGGGTGGATGGGTTACTACGGACTGAGCCGCACCTATGGCGCGGTGCGCCACCTCGAACACTGGATCAGACGACGCCTGCGTTGCTGCTATTGGAAGATGTGGAAGACCCGTCGGAACCGAATCCGCCAGTTGCTGCGCCTCGGCGTGAGCAAACGCGACGCGATCCTCAACGGGCTGTCCGGCTCGGGATGTTGGGCCATGTCCAAATCCCCGGCCCTCAACCAAGCCCTGCACAACGACTGGCTCACCGTCGAAGGCCTGCCCTCCCTCGTCCAGCTTTGGACGCATATCCATTATCCAACTACGGTCCGATAACGACTCGGAACCGCCCGGTGCGGACCCGCACGCCGGGTGGTGTGGGGGGCGGAGGCTAATTACCTCCGCCTACCCGATTCGACTCTATCTGGTTTTGATCGTGCTGCCAGCCCCGCTTCTCGACGGTTCTGACGTTTGGAACGGAGATGAAGGAGCGAAGGTAGCGCTCCAAATCAGGTAGGACTCGGTCATTCTGGTCTCCATAAAATGGTTCTACGCGCACGTAGTTTCCGAAATGGCGCTCAACTTTCTCGGGCGAATCATCGACCATCAACACTCGCTCAAGGGGATACCCTAACCGACGCACCTTCTTTAGGTCTTTCACCCAGTATTCCTCCATCTGCTCAGAATCGTATTGCCGCGTGCAACGCGACCGAGCCCACACAAACTGAAGCGAAATCGAATCAGGCACAATTTTTCGGACAATCGCATCGACGTATGACTCACTCGCCGAACTCCAAATGCCAAGATCGGCAAAAGTCGCTGCAGCGCACAAAAACTCGTGGACCATCGGACGCCGTCTTACGCGATAGGAATCGATGGTGAAATCTGGCGGATCAAGCGTGGGATTTCCCGTCGCCCGGATAAGCGTCTCGTCGAGATCCAGAACGATCAATAGACGCGGTATTTCCATCTCTTCTTGTCGAACAGTGTTATTATGCGGCGTTTTCGCCTGTTAATTCCGAAAGCTGATCGGATTCGATACGGCGGTCGGTAGAGGTTAAGGTCATCTTCGTCAGGATGATAGGGGATATTTTAGCCTGAGCAGGCCGGGATGACGTTCGGCAAAAAGCGGCGTTTCTGCGAGCGGGAAATTGCAACGTGGTTTGGTCGGGCTGCAAAACGCCGCATAATTCCGCGGCGCACATCGTCTTCATGAACCCACCATAGAATCCAAGGCTATAATGCTCATGTGATTACGAGAGTTTTAAGCCAAGGACCGAAATAATTCGTTTCATGAAAAACGGCGTTTTTTTCCTGCACCCAGCCTGGCCCCACGGGACACTCGAAATACACGAAAGCCGGAGCCTCACAATTGTTGGGCTTGCCGATGATGGCACCTGAATCCGTGTCTTTCCGTGTGGTCCGTGGGCCTCGCTGCGATGCCTCGCGGCCTCTGCGGCTTTTGGCGCGATCTGGGGTTTGATCCTTTGCGGCATCCTCTTGCTCACGCTCGTAGTTACGGAGGGCTGCTTTGCTTCGGTGGGACTTCCACAGCGAACCGGGGTCACCGACCCCGGCTACAGCAGATGTTTCTGTGAACCGCGGTGTCTTCTGAGGTAAAAAAGCCGCGGTGCCTCTCGGCTTCGCGAACCTTCGCGTTCTTTGCGGTTTTTCCCCTGCGGTGCCTCTCGGTATCTGCGGTTTTCGGCGTGATCTGCGGTTCTTTTTTTTAGCCACGAAAAGGCACAAAAAGTCACGAAAAGGGAGGTGCGGCCGAGGGGCAGGTGGAACGACGCGGCCCGGCGCTTGCCCGCCTTAGGCGGGGTCCGCGTCCACCTTAGCAGGCTTTGCGTTCTTCCCGGTCAGCCATAGCTCATAGAGCGACGGAGGATGCGTTAAAACAGCGGTGCTTCGCGGTTGAAACTCGTTTCCAACGTAGCGTGAGCAGGGTTCGCGGCCTGCACGGTGGGGCAGGCGGATCGACGCGGTTTTTCCTGGGCTAGGACTGGGGGGCGAGGTGTTCGGCGACGTCGGTGCGGTAGGCTTTGGTGGCGGGGAGGGCGCCGCCGAGGGCACAGAGGCCGATCATCGCCAAGGGGGCCCAGAGCATCACGGGATGCAGCGTCCATGGGTCGATCACCACGCCGGTTTCGCGCTGGATGATCGTCGCCGAAACCAGGCTGATGCCGCCGTGCACGAGGAAGCCGGCCAGGGTGCCGATGAAACCGAGCGCGATGGCTTCGAGCACGACCGAGCCAAAGAGGGTGCGGCGCGAGGCGCCGAGGGCGCGCAGGATGGCGAGGTCGCGGCGGCGGGCCGACATGGAGTTGTAGATCGCGACCAACACGGTGGCCGCAGAGACGGCGGCGACGAGGTAGGCAACCCAGGCGAGGACGCGGTCGAACCAGCCGATTTTGCTGAAGAGGTCGGAAACAATGGCGGCGATGGGATACGCAAAGGTGAGGCGGTCGCCCTGGCGGTTGTAGTAGCCGTCGAGCATGAAGCCGGCGGTGGGCGTGCGCAGTTGGATGAGCACGGCGCTGACTTCGTCGGCCGCGGCTTCGTTGTGTCCGCTCATGTGCTGCAGGCCGTGAAGCGGAATCCAGATGACTTTGTCGGCCGGGGTGCCGGAGGGCTCCAGCACGCCGACGACGGTGTAGAGTTCTTCGTGCTCGTGGATGTCGTTGTCGGCGAGGCCGTGGGAGGGGTGGAAGGTGTCGCCGGTGCGCAGGCCGAGGTGGCGGGCGGCGAAGCTGCCGACGACGGCTTCGTGGGCGTGTTCGTCGGTCCAGGCGCGGCCGGCGGCGAAGCGGTGGGTTTGCTCGGGCTCGATTTCGACCTCGGTGAACATCTCCGGCTCGGTGCCGATGAGGCGGATGCCTTCGTAGTTGTCGCCGACGGCGATGGGGATGGCGCGTTTAACGAGGCGGTGGCGGCGGACGGCGGCGAAGTCCTCGGCGGAGACGTTGCCGGAGGAGGCTTCGAGGTGGAAGATGGCGTTGAGGACGAGCTGGAGTTTGGAGCCGCGGGCGCCGAGCACGGCATCGAAGCCGCTGTTCATGCGAGTGAAGGTGGCTTGGCTCTGGGTTTTGATCGTCCAGATGGAGAGCAACAGGCCGCTCGCGAGGGCGATGGCGAGCGAGGTGACGATGGTTGAGAGCAGGTATTGGCGCAGGCTGCGCCGGACGATGAAGAGCAGCATCAGCGGACCTCCGACGCCGGGGTGCCGGCTTGGTTGAGGGTGGCGAAATCGACGATGCGGGGAAAGGCGTTGAGCACGGCCTCGTCGTGGCTGACGAGCAGGAGGGCCGAGCCGGTCTCGGAGCAGACGGAGCGGATGAGGCCGAGGGCCTCGGCGGCGTGGTGGGGGTCGAGGTTGCCGGTGGGTTCGTCGGCGAGGACGAGGGGCGGGCGGTTGACGAGGGCGCGGGCGATGGCGACGCGTTGTTGCTGGCCGGTGGAGAGCTGGCGGGGGCGGTAGTCGCGGCGGGCGGCGAGGTCGACGCGCTCGAGCATGGCGGTGGCTTTTTCGGGGAAGGGGCGCCGGCCGCCGAAGGCGGTGCCGAGGAGCACGTTTTCGAAAGCGGTGAAGCCTTGGAGGAGGTTGAAGGTCTGGAAAATGTAGCCGAGGTGGGCGGCGCGCCAGCGGTCGCGGCCGGATTCGGAGAGGGCGGTGACCTCGGTCTCGCCGACGTGAATCGACCCGGAGTCGGGCTCGAGGATGCCGGCGATGAGGTGCAGGAAGGTGGTTTTGCCGGTGCCGCTGCGGCCGCGCACGGCGACTTGTTCGCCGGCGGCGAGATCGAACTGCGGCACATCGACCACCGTCTGCCGGGACCCTTCCGGGGTCGCGTAGCTTTTGGTGAGTTGGGAGATTTTGAGCAAAGACACGAGACGAGCAGGTGCGCGGTGAACGCCGGAAGCGGCAGCGGCAACGGGTGGTGGATCGAGTAAGGGCGGCTGGAGGCCCGCAAAAGTCGACCTTATATCAATTGATCTAAAATCACCGAGCCGGATACGGCCGGGGCTCGTTGACTCTCGGGAAGGGGCGCAGAACGGTGGCGTTATGCCGACGCGACCCCTCCGACGACTCACGACCGCCTTTTGGGCCACCTGCGCCACCCTCATTTTCGCGATGACGACGACGACGCTCTCGGCGGAAGAGAAGATCAACCTGCGGGACTATGCGGCGCTCAGTTTCGATACCTTGGCGAAGTTCACCATCGACCTGAACAACCTCGAAGACATCGGCGACATGACGGAGGTCGAGTATGCGGCCTCGAAGATCCCGCCGGAGATCATGGCGCTGGATGGCAAGAAGGTCTGCATCCCGGCCTACATGTTGCCGCTGCGTTTTGACGATGACGGCGTGGTGGAGTTTCTGGGCATGGCCGACACCAATTCCTGCTGCTACGGCGGTGAACCGAAGCTCACCGAGATCATTTTGGTCACGATGAAGAACGGTGCGACCAAGTCGCTGATGGACAGCCCGCTGTTCCTCTTTGGCACCCTGCGGGTCGGCCCGGTGGACGATGACGGTTTCGTGACCGCGGTTTACACGATGGAGTGCGACCGGGTGAGTTGGTGATACGGGATGCGGGATGCGGGATGCGGGATGGGGGATGCGGGATGTGGGATACGGGATGGCTGAGAGGCAGGGGGCGAGTGGCCCACGGACTACACGGATGGACACGGAAGGAGGGTGACCACGAAACACACGAAAAACACGAAAGTCGGAGAGGCGCGTCGGGGTAGGCTGAAATCAGGAACTTTGTGTCTCGTGGATTTGGCGTTATTCCTTGTCCGCCATAGCTCGTAGAGCGACGGAGGATGCGTTAAAACAGCGGTGCCTCTCGGCTTCGCGCTTCTTCGTGTTCTTCGCGGTTTTTTCCCGCGGTGCCTCTCGGTATCTGCGGTTATCGGCGTGATCTGCGGTCTATCTTTTAGGCCACGAAAAGGCACAAAAAGTCACGAAAAGGGAGGTTCGGTCGAGGGGCAGGTGGAACGACGCGGCCCGGAGGTCCGCGTCCACCCTTTCCCGGGCTTTGCGACCTTTGCGGTGCCTCTCGATCAGAGGTCGGAGGGTTGGAGCTTTTCGGCTTCTTTGCGGAAGTCGTCGGCGCAGTCGGTGCACATGCCGTGGCTGAAGCGGATCTTGCTGTGGTTGCGGAAGTAGTGATCGACCTGCTGCCAGTAGCCGTCGTCGTCGCGCACCTTTTTGCACCAAGCACAGATGGGGAGCAGGCCGCTGAGGGTTTTCACTTCGGCCAGGGCCGAGGAGAGCTGCTCGTTGCGCTGTTTGAGGTGGGCCAGCAGGAGACCGACAAAGAGGGCGACCATGAAGAAGCTGACCTCGAGGTCGCCGAGGATGGCGACGAAGGTGTTGAGCGCTTCGGAGGTGGAGGAGAGGGGCAGGAGCACCAGCACGGTGCGCACGAGGTGGAAGATGGCGTGGGCCATGAAGGCCTTGGCGGGGGCGGTGTAGGAGCGCCAGAAGACAGGGGGCGATTGGCGCAGGCCGCGATAGGACAGGTAGGCAAGGGTGGCCCAGATGAGGCCGTTGCTGACGCGACGCAGCGGGGACTCGGGGGCGAGGAAGTGAAACACCGTCAGCAGCACCGCGTGCAGCACAACGGCGCCGATGGGCTCGACGAGCGTGACTTTGGTCTGACCGGAGTTCACCCGGGCGCCGATGAGCAGGATGGCCTGGCCAACGGTGACGAGCAGGGTGGGCAGGATGCGGGCGACGACGGGCGAGAGGAGGGGGCGCGAAGCAAAAAGCACGTCGGCGGCGAACATCACCCAAGCGGCGATCATCCAGTAGAGGAGCGACCCTTTGTGATCTCCGCGGAACCACGCGTCGGTCACCAACACGGCGAGAATGACGCAAATCAGGGTGTTCGTGAGGTAGATGACGGTTTCGACGAGTTCCAAGCCCATGGAGTGTAGGGACATTGCCCCGGTAAGCGGCGGAGGGAAATCGGCAAAATCCTCGTAAAACTACGTAGAAATCGAGAGTTGGGGGCAAAAAAAGCCGCCGGCGCGGGGAGCGACGGCGGCGAGTGAAGAGGGGCCGGCAGAGCGGGGAGTGTGGCGTCGGGCGGGCGTTTATTTGCCCGACTTGGCGGCGCGCTCGGCTTTGCGACGTTCGTTGCTGTTGAGGATCTTCTTGCGCAGGCGCAGGAAGGACGGGGTGACCTCAACGTATTCGTCGTTGGCGATGTATTCGATGCAGCGCTCGAGGGACATCTTGATGGCGGGGGTGAGCTGGATGCCCTTGCCCTCACCTTGGGAGCGGAAGTTGGTGAGCTGCTTGGCCTTCACGGCGTTGACGGGGATGTCTTCGTCGCGCGGGTTTTCGCCGATGATCATGCCCTCGTAAACCTCTTCGCCGGCGCCGGTGAAGAGTTTGCCGCGCTCCTGGATGCTCTCGAGGGCGTAGGCGGTGGTGACGCCGGCTTCGGTGGCGACGAGGGTGCCGGTCTGGCGGGTGGCGATTTCGCCGGCCCAGGGACCGTATTCCTTGAAGAGGTGGGACATGACGCCGTGACCGCTGGTGGCGTTGACGAGGTCAACCTCCATGCCGATGAGGCCGCGGGTGGTGATGGTGGCCTCCACCATGGTGGTGGCGTTGAGCTTCTCCATGTTGGTGAGCTGGCCCTTGCGGTTGGCGAGGTTCTGCATGATCGCGCCCACGCAATCGTCGGGCACTTCGATCCAGACCGTTTCGTAAGGCTCGAGGATGGTGCCGTCTTCGGCGGTCTTGGTGATGACAGACGGGCGGGAGACGAGCAGCTCGTAACCCTCGCGGCGCATGGTTTCGACGAGCACGGCGATCTGCATGGCGCCGCGGGCCTTGACGTTGAAGGCGCCGCCGACGGTGGCGTCCTCGACCGAAATCGAGATGTTGGTCTTCACCTCGCGGTAGAGACGCTCGCGCACCTGGCGGGAGGTGACGAACTTGCCGTCCTTGCCGACCAGCGGGCCGTCGTTGACGGCGAGCTGCATTTCGAGGGTGGGCGGGTCGATGTCGGTGAAGGGCAGGGCGTGGCCTTCGGCGTCGGCGGTGAGGGTGTCACCGATGTCGATGTCCTCGAAGCCGGAGAGGCCGACGATGTTGCCGGCGACGGCGTGGCTGGTCTCGGTGGTGCCGAGGCCGGAGAACTCGATGACCTTGGTGATCTTGCCGCGCTGACGTTTGTCCTCGTTGTGGCGCATCACGTAGACGGTGTCGCCGACGTCGACTTCGCCGCCGAGGATCTTGCCGATGGCGATACGGCCGACGTAGTCGCTCCAATCGATGTTGGAGACGAGCATGTGGAAAGGCTGGTTGGGGCGGGCGAAGGGCGGCGGCACGTGCTCGAGCACGGCTTCAAAGAGCGGGGTGAGGTCCTTGTGCTCGTCTTCGAGGTTTTTCACCATGTAGCCGTCGCGGCCGGAGCCGTAAACGACGGGGGCGTCGAATTGTTCTTCGTTGGCGTCGAGCTCGAGGAGGAGTTCGAGGACCTTCTCATACATGCCCTTGGGGTCGGCGTTCTCGCGGTCGATCTTGTTGATGACGATGATGACCTTGAGGCCGTGGGAGAGGGCCTTGCGGAGCACGAAGCGGGTCTGGGCCTGCGGGCCGTCGTAGGCGTCGACGAGCAGGAGCACGCCGTCGACCATGCGCAGGGCGCGCTCCACTTCACCACCGAAGTCGGCGTGCCCGGGGGTGTCGACGATGTTGATGATCTTGTCGCCCCAATGCACGGAGGTGTTCTTGGCCTTGATGGTGATGCCCTTTTCGCGCTCGAGGTCCATAGAGTCCATGGCGCGTTCGTCCACCTGCTGGTTGGCACGGAAGGCTCCGCCCTGTTTGAGCAGATTGTCGACGAGGGTGGTCTTCCCGTGGTCGACGTGGGCGATGATGGCGATGTTGCGGATGTTCTGGTTCATGTCCGGAGACGCGGTTGTTGAGCGCGAAAAGGGCCACGTTGCGTGGCGCTTATCGCCAAAGCAAGACGGAAGGCGGGGTGGGAGGAACCGCGAAAAGCTGAAAAGCTGAAATCGGGAAAGCTGAAAGGGGGGAGGAATGGTGAATAGTGAATCGAGAATGGTGAAAGGCGAGGGGAGGCGGGATGCAGGATGCGGGCGGGATGCGGGATTCAGGATACGGGATGCCGAGGGGCAGGGGGGCGCGAAGGGCGCGAAGGCGGGGGCTCGTGCGTTGAGGCAGGGGAAACAACGCTACGTCCACCCGGCTTTGCGACCTTTACTGTCTTCGCGTCTTTGCGTTAAAACAGCGGTGCCTCTCGGTATCTGCGGTTATCGGCGTGATCTGCGGTTTGATCCGTAGCGGTATCCACCTTGGACTGCTTTGCTTCGTTATCCTCTGTGGACTCACAGGGCGAACCGGGGTCACCGACCCCGGCTACAGTGGGTGTTGCTGTGAACCGCGGTGATTTCTGCGGTTGAGAAACCAGCGGTGTTTCTCCGCTCAGTCGGAGGCCGGGGGCGTGAGGGGAAAGTGGCAGGTGAAGGTGGTGCCTTGGCCGACGGTGCTGTCGAGGGAGATGAAGCCGTGGTGCAGGTGCACGAGGCGGGCGACGGTGGGCAGACCCAGGCCGGTGCCGCGGCCCTGGGGTTTGGTGGAAAAGAAAGGTTCGAAGAGGCGAGGGCGCACTTCGGGCGGGATGCCGGTGCCGGTGTCGGACACGGCCACCGTGAGGTAATCGCCGGGTTTGCCGCCGGAGGAATCGGTGAGGCCTTCCACGGATTCGATGGTGCGGCGGCCGAGGGTGACGGTGAGTGTGCCACCGCCCGGGAGCAGGGCATCGCGGGCGTTCACACAGAGGTTCATGAAAATCTGGTGGAGCTGCGAGGCGTTGGCGGTGATGTCGGGCAGGGACGCTTCGGCGGGCGTCTCGAAGCGCACGTCGATCACGGCAGGGAAGGTCTCGGAAGCGACATCGGCGACTTCGCGGGCGACCTCGGTGACATCCACCGCGCCGATGTCGGTGTCGGAGCCGCGGGAGAAGGCGAGGAGCTGGCGCAGCATCTCGGCACCGCGGCGGCTGCTGGTGAGAATGGTTTTGAGGTGCTTTTTATCGGCCTCGGGCGAGGTGAGTTCCATGAGCGAGGCGGTGCCCATGACGGCGGCGAGGATGTTGTTGAGGTCGTGGGCGATGCCGCCGGCGAGTTGGCCAAGCACCTCGAGGCGCTGCATGCTGATGAGCTGCGCTTCGAGGGATTGGCGTTCGGTGATGTCGCGGATGTTGAATATGATGGAGTCGCCGTCGAGGTGGGCGGCGGTGATTTCGACCTGGTTGGGGATGCGGCGACCGTAGACGAATTCGGTGAGGATGGAGCTGCGGCCGGTGCTTTTTTGCTGCTGCATCTGGGTGCGCAGTTGTTCGGCGGCGTCGGGGGCGAGCAATTCGCAGAACTTACCGTTTACGGGCGCCTCGGGGGAGAGCAGGTCGCGGGCAGCGGGGTTGATGAGGGTGATGTTGCCCTCGCCGTTGGCGATGATGACGCCGTCGGGGGAGTGGTTGATGGCCTGTTCGAAGCGGGCGCGTTCTTCGTAGAGGTTTCGGAAGCGGTTGATGCGGGTGATGGTGCGCAGGCGGATGCGCAGCTCGGTGGTGTCGATGGGCTTGGTGATGAAGTCGTCGGCACCGGCTTTGAGGCCCTCGAGGCGGGATTTGCGGTCGTCGAGGGCGGTGAGAATGAGGATGGGGACCTCCTTGAGGCCTTCCATTTCGCGAATGAGACGGCAGGTTTCGAAGCCGTCGATGCCCGGCATCATGACGTCGAGGAGGATGACGTCGGGGGCGTGGGCCTGGGCTTGTTCGATGGCCTCCAAGCCGTCGGCGGCTTCGATGAGTTTGTAGCCCTCGGGGGCGAGCAATGAATTCAGGAGGACCCGGGAACGTTCCGTGTCGTCGACGATGAGGACGGTGGCTTTGGCGGGCGATTCTTCAGGGGGCATGGGGCATCCTCTGTTTCGTTGATCGGACGGGAGGCTGGGTTCTGAAGCAGCTAATCGCGATCTGCTGGCAATTTGCAAACCTCCGGCGATGGCGGGCGGAAAGAAAACGGAAGTGGGGCGTGCGATGGACGGGGGCACAAAAAAGGCCCAGGGAGCCGAAGCTCTCTGGGCCAAATTTGGGGAGTGGGCGTTCGCCACGCGCTCTTTCCCGATGGTCTGCATTAGGCGCTCTCGCTTTCGCGGGCTGCAGACTCCCCGACGCCACTCCGCACGGCATGCGCGGCTTTCGATCTCATGGCGGGATCGCTCTGGCCGTTACCGGCCGGAGTTTATTGAGTGAGGCCTCTGCGCCTGGTTCGACCTCTCCCTGCCGGGAGCGGTGCGCCAAACGAGGTGCTGATGTGCTTGCAAGGACGTTACCCTCACATCGGCACCGTTCTCGCGGGGTCGGCCCCGGCTTTTGGCCGGGCGTTGGCCCCGTGGGACGGGTCTGACCTCTTACCTCTCAGGCTGCCTTCTACCTTGCAATGGGGTGACGCGTTTTTCGCCCCGCCCCGTTGTCGAGACCGTTACGAGCTTTGCCAGACTCCTGCGGTCTCCTGTGTGCCGTTTTCGTTTTCGCGCCGCCTCCCTCTCGGGAAGGGCCTTTCGACGGGTTGCGGTCCGTCCGAAATCGTTCCACAGGCTGGCTTACGGTAGCAGCCGGAACCCTCTGGGTCACCGTATCAGTGCGGCGTTCGAAACTTCCGCCACACCTGACTCGACTCGCCTGCGGTTTCTTACTTCGCGGCTCGTCGCTCAGTTCCTGATTCGTGATTCTAGACCGGGCACGACCCCGGCCAGAGGAACTGGTGATATATGCCTCGCGGGGCGCGAAGGGCGCTCAGCGTGAGGGGGTAAACCGGACCAGCTCCGATTTCCCTTTCCCCGGTTACCCGGGCGTATCCCAGTCTCCGCTTCCACCGGTTTTTTCATTTCGGCGTGCGCTTGACTGTTCTATCAAGGAACAGGTCAGAACGTGCCGGATCTTTGCGAAAAAGTCACGTAAATGATGTGCACAAGTTATTCACCATCAGGAGTATGGTGAATAACCGGTGAATAAGCTGTGCGTTATTCACACCGTGGTTTGGCACGCCTTAGGCTTGAAAACGCGGGCGGGAGCACGAGCGTGGCGGGCTTGGACTCTTCGCCTGCTTCGCTCCCGATCTACGAACTGGAAGCCGACCTGGTGCGCGCGGTGCGCGATACCGGGCGGGTGTTGCTGCGGGCGCCGACGGGGTCGGGCAAGTCGACCCAGGTGCCGCGCATGCTGTTGCGTCATGGGTTCCTGGATACGGGCGAGGCGGTGGTGCTGCAGCCACGCCGGCTGGCGGCACGCATGCTGGCGCGACGGGTGGCGAGCGAGGAGGGTGATGAGCTGGGTGGCGTAGTGGGTTACCAAATACGCATGGAGGGGCGCAGTTCGGCGCGCACCAAGATCAAGTTTGTGACCGAGGGCGTGCTGCTGCGGCAGATGTCCTTTGATGCGAAACTGAAGGGCGTGAGCGTGCTGGTCTTCGACGAATTTCACGAGCGGCACCTTTACGGTGACATCACGCTGGCGCGGGCGCTGCAGATCCAGCGCGAGACGCGACCGGACCTGAAGATCATCGTGATGTCGGCCACGCTGGAGACGGGCCGGTTGGGCGAATACCTGTCGCCGTGCGAGTTGTTGGAATCGGCCGGACGCACGCATCCGGTCGACATCAGCTACCTGCCGCGCACGCCGAATTTTGATCGCGAGCCGGTGTGGGAGGTGGCCGCGCGGGCGGTGGCCGAGGTGGTGGCGCGCAACGATGGCGACGTGTTGGTGTTCATGCCCGGGGCCTACGAGATCAACCGGACGGTGCAGGCAGTGGAGGCGAATCGGGCGTTGCGGGAGTTTGAGGTGTTTCCGCTGCACGGCGAGTTGCCGCCGGAACGGCAGGATGCGGCGGTGGCGCGGGGCGCGCGGCGCAAGGTCATTGTGTCGACCAATGTGGCCGAGACCTCGCTCACCATCGAAGGCGTGACGGCGGTGGTGGACGCGGGGTTGGCGCGGGTAGCCCGCTACGATGCGAATCGCGGGATCAACACGCTCTTAATCGAAAAGATCTCGCGGGCGAGTGCCGATCAGCGCGCGGGTCGCGCGGGTCGCACGGCACCGGGCGTGTGTCTGCGGTTGTGGACGGAGCGGGATCATGCGGATCGCGCGGCGCAGGAGTTGCCTGAAGTGCATCGGCTCGATCTGGCGGAGGTCGTGCTGACGTTGAAGGCGAGCGGCATCGATGATGTGGCCGGTTTCCCCTGGCTGGAGACGCCGAACGAAAAGGCGCTGGCGCGAGCGGAGGTATTGCTGGCGGATCTGGGAGCGATCCGAGCGGGGGCGGCGGGTGCGATCACCGAGGTAGGTCGCAAGATGCTGCGTTTCCCGGTGCACCCACGTTATGCGCGCATGATGATCGAAGCGGAGCGGCGTGGTTGCGTGCGCAGTGTGGCGCTGATGTCGGCGCTGACACAGGGGCGCAGTTTCCTGCTGCGCGGGGTGGCGCGCGATGTCGACAAGGCGCGCGAAGACGTGTTGGGCGATGAGGAGGGCAGCGACTTTTTCCGACTGATGCGGGCGTGGAGTTACGCGCATGAACAGCGCTACGATTTGGACTCGTGCCGTCGTTTGGGCATTCACGCGCAGGGCGCGCGGCAGGTGGGGCCTTTGTTTCAACAGTTCCTGAAGATCGCCGAGCGGGAAGGGCTGTTGGTGGGCGACGATCGCGGTTCGGCCGAAGACGTCTGCAAGTGTGTGTTGGCCGGGTTCAGTGACCAACTGGCCAAGCGACTCGATCGCGGCACGTTGCGCTGTGAAATGGTGCATGGGCGACGTGGCACCTTGGCGCGAGAGTCGGCGGTGGACACCGCGACGCTTTTGGTCGCGGCGGAGATCAGTGAGATCGAAGGCCGGGGCGGGGAGGTGAATGTGCTGCTCTCGCTGGTGACAGCGGTGGAGGAGGCGTGGTTGGGTGAATTGTTTCCCGATGACTTCGTGGAGGAGCTGGCGACGGTTTACGATGGGACCACGCGACGGGTGGTGGTGAAACGTGAGCGGCGTTTCCGCGACCTCGTGTTGGAGAGTAAACAAACCGCGGAAATGCCGGATGAAGGGCGGGCGGCGGAGCTGCTGGCGCGTGAGGTGATGGCCGGCAACCTGAAGCTCGGTGAGTGGACGGAGGTGGTGGATCGCTGGATTGTGCGCGTGAATCGTCTGGCGGAGTGGTTCCCGGAGTTGGAGGTGAGTCCGATCACGGCGGAGGACCGTTCGATCCTGGTGGAGCAAATGTGTCTGGGCTGTTTTGGCGCACGCGATCTGAAGGATCAGGCGGTCATGCCGGTGCTGCAGCAGTGGCTACGCAAGGAGCAGCTTGCGGTGCTCGATGACTATTTGCCGGAGCGGATCGAGATGGCGAATGGGCGCCGGGCGCGGATTCGTTACGCGGAGGAGGGGCCGCCGATCCTAAGTGCGCGGGTGCAGGAGTTGGTGGAGATCAAATCGACGTTTAAGCTCGGGCATGGACGGGTGCCGGTGCGCTTCGAGGTGCTGGCGCCGAATCAGCGGCCGATCCAAGTGACGGACGATTTGAAGGCGTTTTGGGAGGACCTGTATCCCAACAAGATCCGCCCGGAGCTCTCGCGGCGTTATCCGAAACACCCGTGGCCGGAGGGGCCGGGACGCGGAGCGTAGTCGGATAGGGAATGGTGAATGGTGAAGAGTGAATGGTGAAAGGGGATGCGGGATAGGGGATACGGGATGCGCGATGCGGGATGCGATGCGGGATTGCTGAGGGGCAGGGAGGGGCGTGGCCCACGGAACACACGGACGGACACGGAAGGAGGGTGACCACGAAACACACGAAAAACACGAAAGTCGGAGAGGCGCGTCAGGGCAGACTGAAACCAGGAACTTTGCGTCTCGTGGACTCGGCGTTCTTCCCAGTCCGCCATAGCTCGTAGAGCGACGGAGGATGCGTTAAAACAGCGGTGCCTCTCGGTATCTGTGGTTTGGACCTTTGTGGCATCCACTCGCTCACGCTCGTAGCTACCGGAGGGGGGCTTTGCTTCGTTACCTTCTGTGGTGAATCACCCGGCGAAACGGGGTCAACGACCCAGGCTACAGCGGATGCTTCTGTGATCCGCGGTGTCTTCTGTGGCTAAAAAAACCGCGGTGCCTTTCGGCTTCGCGGTTTCTTCCCGTGTTGAACGGGCGGGGGTTAGCCGGCGACGCGGTGGTCTGCGACGAAGCGCCGCAGTTCCCAGTCGCGGAAATTGGCGATGATGTCGCGACCCCAGACGAGGGTCGGCACTTGGCAGCGGCCCGTCTGGCGGATGAGTTTGTCGCGACCGGATTCGTCGCGCGAAACATCGACCTGCTCGTAGTCCACATGCTCTTGGCTCAGAAGGCGGATCGACTCCAAACAGCTGGAGCTGCCGGGGCCGACGAAGAGGGTAGGTCGTGATTTCCGGGGCATGGCGGGACGGGAAACCTGTAGCGCCCCCGCAGGAGATTCAAACCAACTGCTAATGAGCTGCGAAAGTATAGGTCGGGCTTATCGGTTTTTACACGATCGCCAAGGGGCGCTGATATTGGGTTCATATGCACCCAATAGGGTCTGGGGCATAGAACCTAATACGGTCTGCGAAGTGCCTAATACGCCCGATTATTTCCGGCGAGCGCGCTTCTTTTTGCCCTTCGGCTCGGGATGCACGCGCAGGTAGGTTTTGGTCTCGAGCATCTCCTCGTAGAACTCCAGCCAGCGCACGCCTTCGCGCGGTTTGATCTCGTCGCGCTTGGTGGCGGCGTCGATCTGCTGTTTTACGCGGCGGCAGAGGTCGGTGTGCTGGTATTGCACGCCGGCGACGACGTCGCGGATGCGGGAGCCGGGGAGGGTTTCTTCGATGTAGAAGCCGTTCTCTTCGTCCTCTTCGAGGAAGACGTGGAGCTCGTTGACGCGGCCGAAGAGGTTGTGCAGGTCGCCCATGATGTCCTGGTAGGCACCGGTGAGGAAGACGCCGAGGAAGTAGGGCTGGCCGTTGAGCGGGTGGAGCTTGAGGTGGTCCTTGGTATCCTCGAGGTCGATGAAGGTGCTGATCTTGCCGTCGGAGTCGCAGGTGATGTCCACCAAGATGGCGTTGACCGAGGGCTTTTCGTCGAGGCGGTGCAGCGGGGCGACGGGGAAGAGCTGACCGAGGGCCCAATGGTCCAGCAGCGACTGGAAGACGGAGAAATTGCAGACGTATTGGTCGGCCAGCACGGCGGAGAGCTCATGCAACTCCTCGGGGGTGTAGCCGGTTTCGGAGTTTTCGGAGGCGATGTCTTCGCAGATCTGCCAATAAAGGGATTCGGCGGCGGCGCGGTTTTCGAGATCGAGGTAGCCGAGGTTGAAGAGGGAGAAGGCCTCTTCCTTGCGCTGCACAGCGTCGTGGAAACGTTCGAGGCGACCCAGATCGGACTTGTTTTTGGCCAGGGTTTCGAGAGCGCGCACGACCTTGTGTTTGCGCTTCGGGCGCTGTTTGCGGCCGAGGGTTTCGCGTTTGTTGATGCGTTCGAAGACCTCGAGCACGAGCAGGGAGTGAGGCGCGACGACGGCGCGGCCGGATTCCGAGACGATGTCGGGCACATCGATGCCCATGTCGGTGCAGATGTCGCGCACGTTGGCGACCACGTCGCGGGCATACTCCGCCATGGAGTAGTTCATGGAGCTCTCGAAGTTGGTGCGGGAGCCATCGTAATCGATGCCCAGACCGCCGCCGACGTCGAGCAGACCCATGGGGAAGCCCATCTTCACCAGCTGGCAGTAGAAGCGCGTGGCTTCGACGACGGCGTTCTTGATGGTGAGGATGTTCGGGACCTGCGAGCCGATGTGGAAATGGAGGAGACGCAGGCAATGGGTGAGCTTGGCTTTCTCCAGCTTCTCGGCGGCAAAGAGGATTTCGGCGGTGTTGAGGCCGAACTTGGCGTTGTCGCCAGTGGAGGTGGCCCATTTGCCCTCGCCGCGGGTGAGGAGCTTGGCGCGGAAGCCGATGAGGGGTTCCACGCCGGTTTCCTGAGATAGCTCGATGATGTGGTCGAGCTCGCTGAGCTGCTCGACGACCAGGACGATCTGTTTGCCGAGTTTGCGGCCGAGGAGGGCGATGCGGATGTAATCCTGATCTTTGTAGCCGTTGCAGATGATGAGGCGGTCGGCGCCCTCGTGCATCGCCAGGGCGATCATCAGTTCGGGTTTCGAGCCGGCTTCCAGACCGTAGTCAAACTGCTCGCCGGCATCGACGATCTCTTCGACGACTTCACGGAGTTGGTTGACCTTGATGGGAAACACCCCGCGGTAACGACCCTCGTAATCCTCTTCGGCAATTGCCTTGCGAAAGAGCTTGTTGAGCTGCTCGACGCGATGGCGCAACAAATCCTGAAAACGGATGACGAAGGGGGCCTTGAGGCCCATGTCGGCGGCTTCGTCGATGACGTCCTTGATGGCAACGCTGCGGGCATCGGCGAGCGGGTGGACGGTTACGAGGCCGGTTTCGTCGACGTTGAAGTGGCCGGCACCCCACCGTTTGAAGCCGTAGAAATCTTCGGATTGGGCCGTGGACCAGGAGGAGTCAGGATCAGTGTTCAAAGGGGAAGGTGGTGACGGGTTTACTGGCTTGCTTTTTGAACTTTGAGAACGGTTAGATGCCCGTTTCTTCTTTTCAATCTAGCAACACGCAACGCCGAAAATGACTTCGTTTTTCCCTCTCTTGGCCCAAGCCGCTCCCAGCGGCGGTGGCAGCTTTATGATCATCTTCTACGTGCTGCTCTTCGCGGCGATGTGGTTTTTGATGATCGCTCCCCAGCGTAAGAAGCAGAAGGAGCACGAGAAGCTGGTGAAGGAACTGGGCAAAGGTGATGAGATTATCACCAACGGCGGTGTGATCGCCACCATCGTGGCGGTGAAGGAAGATCGCCTGGTGATCCGCACGGCGGAAGACACCAAGATGGAGCTCGGCAAGACCTTCGTCACGCAGGTGCTGAAGAAGGCCGGCGCCTGATTTCGCTTTAGCCGACTCGTTGCCCCGGATCTGCATTTCGCCACGCCTCGGTTGCGTGGCCGCTGCGAGAGCTGACAGCACTCCTCCCGACCCGCTGCTGTCGCCTTCAGCGCTCCCCCTTTTCAACAAAACCCAAAACACCAATGTTCAAACGCAACCTCTGGAAGATCGCGCTGACCGCGTTCATCGTCGTATGGGCCGTCTCGTCGATCCTTCCGCTCAAAGATACTGAGTTCAACGACTACATCGTCGCCGAAGTCGGCGCCAACAACGCCGAATTTGAGGCGCTGATGGCCCAGGCCCAGGCCCGCGTCGACGCCGGCACGGCGGCCAGCGTGTTTGTCGGACTCAAACAAATCGGTGCCGAGCAACGCATCGATCTCACCCAATACTTCCCGCAGGTCCGGCTCGAGTCCTCGCTCCGCAACGTCGAGAAGCGCAACGCCATCCTGCTCGACTACCTGCTCAAGGAGTCGAAGGGCAAACTTCAGCTCGGTCTCGACCTTAAGGGCGGCGTGTCCTTCATGCTCGAAGTCGCCGATGAGGGCGTCTCCGGCGACGTGGCCGAATACGAGCGCGAGGAAAATCTCGCCAAGGCCATCGAAATCATCGGTGAGCGCGTGAACCAGTTCGGCGTCGCCGAGCCCGTGATCCGCCCGGTCGGCACCAACCGCATCGAGGTGCAGCTCCCCGGCATCAGCACCAAGGACAACCCCGAGGTCGTCGATAATGTCAAGAAGCCGGCCCGCCTCGACTTCCGCCGCGTGCACCCGCGCCTCTCGCCGCTGAACACTCCGGCGAACCAGACGCCTCCCGGTTACGAGCTGATGATCGAGGAGCGCGAAGGCCGCGATGGCTCCATCCAGGACGTCCCGTATTTCGTGAAGCGCCTGCCGGAAATGACCGGTGAATCGATCGATGTGGCCTTCGCCACCACCGACGAATTTGGCCGCTTTAAGATCAACCTGCGCTTCACCGACGAAGGCGCCGAGCGTTTCGCCGACGTCACCGGCGAGATCGCTCAGGAATCCCGCGAGGGTGGCCAACTCGCCATCGTGCTCGACGGCAAACTCTACTCCGCTCCGCGCGTTTCCACCCGCATCAACGGCGGTTCCGCCGAGATCACCGGCACCTTCACCCAGCGTGAGGCCATTGACCTCGCCAATGTGCTCAACAACCCGCTCGACGTGGAACTCATCGTGCGTGAGCAAAACGAGGTGGGCCCGTCCCTCGCTGCCGACGCGATTCAGTCCGGCGTCGATGCCTCCGAGATCGCCGTCATCCTCGTGGCGGTGTTCATGATCGCCGTTTACACCATCGGTGGTGCCTTCGCGGTCATCAGCTTGGCGGTCAACATCCTCATCGTGCTGGGCGCCCTCGCCAGTATCGGCGCGACCATTACGCTGCCGGGTGTGGCCGGTATCGTGCTCACCGTCGGTATGGCGGTGGACTCCAACATCCTCATCTTCGAGCGTATCCGTGAAGAGCTCATCGCCGGCAAGTCGCTCAAGGCGGCCTTCCTGTCCGGTCACGACAAGGTGCTGTCGACCATCTTGGACGCCAACATCACCACGCTCATCACCTCCTCGCTGATGATCGCATTCGGCACGGGCCCCGTGCAGGGCTTCGGTGTGACGCTCACCATCGGTGTGTTCTCCACCGTCTTCTGCGCGCTCATCGTGACCAAGCTGCTCCTCGAGTTCTTCATCGAGGGTGACATCATCAAGAAGTTCCCGATGACCCTGCCGTCCAAGGTGCCGAACTTCGATTACCTGAAGTTCGCCCGTCCGGCCTTCGCCATTTCCTGGCTCATCGTGATCATCGGTATCGGCATGGTCGTCTACAAGGGCCACCGCATCTACGGTATCGACTTTGTGGGTGGTGACCAAGTGACCCTCACCTTCACCGATCGCGACGCGTTTGAATCGGGCGACGTGCGCGACACCCTCGAAGGCACCGGCATCGGCGAAGTGAACCCGATCTTCCAGAACGACTTCGATGGCGAGAACGAGACCCTGCAGGTGCAGGTTCCGGTTGGCCACGGTGATGACGTGCTTCCGACCCTGCAGGCGGCCTTCCCGGGCGCCGGCTTTGAGTCGATCGGTCAGTCATCCATCGGTCCGTCCATCGGCGCTGAGATTCAGTGGAACGCCCTCATGTCCCTCGGCCTCGCGATCGTGGGCATCCTGCTCTACGTCGCCTTCCGCTTCGAGGTCGGCTTCGGCGTGGGTGCGGTCACTTCGACCGTGCACGACATTCTTATGACGGTGGGCATCTTCGTGCTGTTTGACCGCCAGTTCACCGCTCCGATGGTCGCGGCCATCCTCCTGATCGCGGGTTACTCGATCAACGACACCATCGTCGTGTTCGACCGCATCCGCGAGGAGCTCAAGTCCAACCCGGACATGAAGCTGCGCGACGTCATCAACACCGCCATCAACCGCGTCTTCACCCGTTCCTTGCTCACCAGCGCCACGACCTTCCTGGCGTCCCTCGCCCTCTTCATCTGGGGCGGTGGTGTCATCAACGACCTGGCCTTCACCTTCCTCGTCGGCGTCATCACCGGCACGTTCTCCTCCATCTTCATCGCCAGTCCGATCTTCTTCTGGTGGCACAAGGGAGACCGTAAGCATGTGGAACGTCATCAGGACGTGAAGCCCACCTACGAGTGGACGGGTTCAAGCCGCGCATCGGAATAAGCTGATACAGCACAAGCCTTCCATGCGCTGGACCTACACGCCGCCCCCGGCCGATGAGGTCGGGGCGCTGAGTAGGAGCGCCGGCGTGAGCCCGGTGCTCGCGGAGCTGCTATGGCGCCGCGAGATTGCCGACGAAGCCGCGGCGCAGCGATTTCTGCGCCCGGCCCTGGCCGAGCTCGGTGATCCTTTCCTACTCGCCAATTTAGACGCCGCCACGGAGCGGCTCGCCGCGGCCATTGCCAACCGCGAGGATGTCGTCGTGCTCGGCGACTACGATGTCGATGGTGTGAGCAGCACCACCTTGTTGGTGAGCCTGCTGCGCCGCTTCGGCCTCAACCCGCGCTTCATCGTGCCGCGTCGCATGGAGGATGGCTACGGCCTGTCCCTCAGTGCGATCGAACGCGCGTTGGAGGAAGGCCGGCCGCAGCTTTTTGTCGCCCTCGATTGCGGGACCAATTCCCAGGCCGAGGTCGCGTTCCTGCAGGAGCGTCAGATCGACGTCATCATCATCGATCACCACCGGGAAAAGGAGGGCGCGGTCAGCACGGCCACGCTCATCAACCCGCACGTGTATCCAGGCGACGATGACGAAGCGTGGCGCCACCTCTGCACCGTCGGGCTCGTCTTCAAACTCGCGCACGGGTTGCTTAAACGCCTGCGCAACGAGAACCATCCGGTGGCCTTCCGCGTGAAGTTGCGCGACTACCTCGACCTCGTGGCCATGGGCACGGTGGCCGACCTCGTGCCGCTCACCGGCGAGAATCGTCTCATGGCCCGCTACGGTCTGCGCATCCTCCAAGGCGCCAACCGGCCCGGGCTGCGCGCGCTCATGCAGGTGGCCGGGGTGCGACCCGAGCAGGGCATCGCGCCCGTCGACATTTCCTTCCGCCTCGGGCCGCGCATCAACGCGAGTGGCCGTCTGGCCGACGCCGCGCTGTCGGTCGAACTCATGCTCAGCGAGGACTCGCGCTTCTGCGTGCAGACCGCGGAGCAGTTGGACGCCTTCAATCGGGAGCGTCAGGAGATCGAACGGCAGATCACGACCGAAGCCGAAAACATGATCGAAACCCTCTACGCCAACGACGCCGGCATCGTGTTGTATGCCGACGGTTGGCACCCCGGAGTGGTGGGCATCGTGGCCGGTCGCGTCTCGCGCAAATACAACCGTCCCTGCGTCGTGCTCGGCAACGAAGGTGAACTCGCCAAAGGCTCCGGTCGCAGTGTGGCTGGCATCAACCTCGTGGAAGTGCTGGCCGATTGTGACGAGCACCTCGGCAGCTGGGGCGGCCATCCGATGGCGGTCGGCGTAGCCGTGACCAAGGACAAGTTGGACGACTTCCGCCGCACGTTTGCGACTGCCGTCACCGCGCATGTCGGGGGCGAAATCGAGGATCAGGAACTGCCCATCGCAGCGTGGATTCAGCCCGAGCAGATCGGGGTGAAGCTCATGGACGAACTCGATGCCCTGCATCCGTTCGGTCAGGGCAACCCGGAGCCGGTTTTTGGACTGCGCGGCGTGAAGCTGCGGCAGCGGCCGGACGTCTTCAAAGCGGCGCACTTCCGTTTCAACTTCGAGGATTCCCGCGGCCGGCGCCTCTTTGGCGTCGCCTGGAAGATGGCCGACCGCATCCCGCCGGTGCGCGAGCCGCTGGATGTCGCGGTGCACCTGCGCTGGAACCACTTCAACGGCCGCAAGCTGCTGCAGCTCGAGCTGGTGGATTGGCGTTTGGCGCAGCCGGTGGTTGAAGCGGCCGAGGTGAAGACGGCCTGAGCGCGGTGTGGCCGAGAGGCAGGGTGAAGCGGCCGCGATCGCCTCTGCTACACTCCGCGGAAATGTAGCCACGGGCGTGTCGCCGGCGTTTGCGTCATGGCGGGTGTGGCCGCGGCATCTTGCCGCGGCGTGGGGTGACGTGGGCGGTCACAAGGGGGGGGCGAGAGGCAGGTTGGAGCGCGAGCAAGCTCGCGGCCTACAGTGAGGATTCGCACGTTCAATGTAGGCTGCGAGCTTGCTCGCGCTGCGTTGCCTCTCGGTAGGTCGTGAGACCGCGGAATGCCGGCTGAAGCCGGCACTACTTGGTTTGCAGGGCGTCGACCAGGACCGTGCTGCCTTCGTTGGAGGAGGGCGTGATTTCGAGCAAGGCGCAGAGCAGGTTGTAGACGTCGATGTTGTCGGCGGGCGGCAGTTTAACGCCGGCGCGAAACCGCGGGCCCACGCCAATGAACATCGCGCCCATGTCGGGTTCGGCGGGATCGAAGCCATGGTCGCCGGGGCTGGGACCGCGGCCGGCTTCCAGTTGCGCGCGAGTAGTGACGTGCCAGCCGAGATCGGGCACGAGCACGATGGAGGGGATGCGGGCGTTGTGCGAAAAATGGAGCCGCTCGGGCACGTTGGCCCGGGCGTAGGCGGACAAGTGGAGGCGGTCGTCGAGCTGTGTCACCAGTGCGTTGATACGCGTTGGATCCTTCACTTCGAGGCCGCCGGAAGCGCCGCTGAAGATGATGTCGACCTCCGCCAGATCGATGAGGTCATCAAGCGCGATGATGTGGTCCGGGTCGGTGGCGGTCATGCCGTGGTCGGCGGTGACGACCAGATGCGTATCCGCCCACTGGTTACGCTCCACCAAGGCGTCGCGCAGGGTGCGCAGGGCTTCGTCGATTTCCTGCAGCGCGGCGCGGGTTTCGGGGGCGGTGGGACCGAACCCATGGCCGGTATTGTCGACGCGGTTGAAGTAGAGGGCGATGAATTGCGGGCGCTCGCCGGCGGGCAGGTCCACCCAGTCGATCACCTGCTGCACCCGATCGGCGGGCGTAAGTCGACCGTCGTAGACGCGCCAGTAGGTGGGGTGCTCGCCGTGGATGTCGGCGGAGGCGCCGGGCCAGAAGAGGGAGGCGGTGCGCAGACCCTGATGCTGGGCGGTGAGCCAGATGGGATCGCCGCCCCACCAGCGGCCTTCACGTTTGGCCGGATGGGGACCGATGCCAAACCACGCGTTGAATTCCTCGTCGTAGAAGCGGTTTTGAATGATGCCGTGCGACTCGGGGCGCAGGCCGGTGACGAGGGTGTAGTGGTTGGGAAAGGTTTTGGAGGGATAGGACGGGCGCAGGCGCTCGAGGCGGGTGCCGGCGTCGCTCATTTCCTGTAGGAACGACGCCTCGTGCAGCTCCGGGTAGTCCCAACGTCCCCCATCGATGGAGACGAAGATCACGAGAGGCTCGGCGCGCAGTCCGAGCGCGAGCAGGAGGAGACTTAGGGCGGCGAAAAGGCGGCGCAGCAACATGTCCGCCAGCGCAGTCGATGCGGGGCGACGAGGCAACCTGCCGATTGTTAAAACAACTCGACGTTGGTCTCGTAGAATTCCTTGGCGGCCTGCTGCTTATTGGCGGAAATCTGGGCGGAGATGGCGCTGCGACCGATGAAGACCTCGGGCTCCTTGGGGCGCGACACTTCGTAGCCAAATTGGGAGAGCAGGGCGCCGACGCGTTGTTCCAATTCGCCCGCCTCGCTGAGGATTTCGGTCGAGGCGGCGGCGGTCTCTTCGGCGGCGGCGGCGTTTTGGCCGGCGATGGTTTCGAGGCGCCCCATGGTGTCGTTCACGCGACGGATGCTGGTGTCCTGCTCGTTGGTGGCGTGGGCGATGCGCCCGGAGAATTCGTCGACGCGGGTGACGTTGTTGAGGATCTGGGCCAGGCGCTCGCTCACGTGGCGGGAGGCGGTTTCGCCCTCATGCATGTTGGCCTTGGAGGCGTCGATTTTGACGGCGGTCTCGCGGGCGGCCTGCGCGCTGCGGTGAGCGAGGGCGCGCACCTCTTCGGCGACGACGGCGAAGCCGGCACCGGCCTCACCGGCGCGGGCGGCCTCGACGGCGGCGTTGAGGGCGAGCAGGTTGGTTTGGAAGGCGATCTCGTCGATGGTCTGGATGATGTGGGAGACCTGGACGTTGGATTCGGCCAAGCTCTTGATGCGGTCGAGCATGTCGGTCGTTTCCTGCATGCCGGCTTCGCTCGATTGGCGGGCGGTGGAGGCGATGGTGGTGAGTTCGGCGGCGCTGCCGGCGTTTTCCTGCGTCTTGCTGGCGAGGTCGGTCACGGCGGCGACGGTATC
Organism: Actomonas aquatica; assembly: GCF_019679435.2. Classification (NCBI taxonomy): domain Bacteria; kingdom Pseudomonadati; phylum Verrucomicrobiota; class Opitutia; order Opitutales; family Opitutaceae; genus Actomonas; species Actomonas aquatica. The sequence goes on along the minus strand of NZ_CP139781.1, from coordinate 1,659,607 downwards.
GAGTAGGATGGAGGCCTGGGTGGACGAACTGCTGGCGAGTTGCACGCCGTTGGACGACATGGTGCGCACGTGGTCTTTCAGGACGCTCACGCTCTGGCTGACGGCGCCAAACATCTTGCTCAGGGGGCGGATGACAAAGAAGCCGATGATGCGGTTGACCGTGGCGAAAATGAAGAGGCCGGCGAGGACCAGCACGATGACGGCGGCGCGCAGATTGGACCAGAGGGAGGCGAGGGCCGGAGCAATGGCCTCAGCGTAGTCGAGTTCGGCGACGAGCGCCCAATCGTATTGGGGATCGCGGAGCACGATGGCGAGGGTGCCGGGAGATCCGGCGTCGCTCGACGACTTATTGGTCAGCGCAACCGGTTCGGTGGCTTGGGCGACGACGGCGGGATCGATGCGCTGGCGCGAGGCGGCGCTGTCGTGGGTGATCTGGAGTCCCTTGGGGGTGCAGAGATAGAGCTGAGCCGACTCCCCGAAATAGAGGTTTTGGTTGAGGATCTGTTGGACGTAGTCGACGGAGATTTCCATCGCGACCATACCGAGGAAAGCGCCGGCCTCGTCGCGCACGGGGGCGAGGGCGAGTTGGTGGTTGTGGCCGCGTTCGGCGAAGGCGTTGAAGCTGGTCACGAACGGGGACTCGGGTTCCGTAGCGAAGAAGGAACGGTTGGCCAGGCTTTCGTCGAAGTGGGAGCTGCTATCTGAGTCGTGTTCGGGGCTGAGCACCACGCGGCCGTCGACGTCGGTCACAAAAATGTGATGAGACGGTCCCCAATTGGTTTCCTGCAACAAGGTGAGTTCGGAGAGGGCCGCCTGGGGAGCGGGAGCATCGGCCGAAGCAGGATCGCTGAGGGCGGCGCGGACGGCGGACGACTTGGCCAGACTGGCGACCGTGAGCAGGCGTTCCTGAAGGAAGAGGTCGAGGGCACCGAGGCGCGATTGGGCGATGACGGTGAGTTCGCGTTCTGAGCGAGCCAGCTCCTCTTGGTATCGGGAGTGCGTGAGGTATGCGATGATAGCCGCGACCGGCAGCGTGGCGCAGGCCACGATGATCAGCGTAAAGCGGAGGCGGTTGGTATGGGCCGAGCTCATGAAGGGGACAATGCGTGCGCCGGTGGAGTCGGCACCAAGGGACAATTTTCACTTCGCATCGTCCCACCCCGGGGAAAACTTAAGACCGGGAACGGCTCGGGAGATGATTTTTCACCTTCGGGAGGCTCAGGTGCGGCCCACGGAGACGGCGCAGGCCTTGTAGCTGGGCTGACGCGAGTGAGGATCAAAGGCGGCGTAGGTGAGCTGGTTCACACCTGCAAAGTGCATCGGCATGAAGACCTGACCTGGTGCGACCGTCGGGGTGACGGCGGCCGTGGCAGTGATGCTGGCGCGGCGCGAACGGATGGTGACAGGCTCGGCGTTGTGGATGCCGAGCTGGGCGGCATCGTCGGGGTTGATCTCCACGTAGACGCGCTTGGGCGCGAGTTTACGCAGCACGGGACTTTTGTCGGTGCGGGTGCCGGTGTGCCATTGGGCGGAGGAACCGCGGCCGGTGTTGAGCCAGAAGGGGAAGCTCTCGTCGGGTGATTCCGGAGCGGGGGCCGGGGCTTCAAACAGCAGGCGGGCGCGCTGATCGGGGGTGAAGAACCGACCGTCGTTGAAGAGGCGGCGCTCCTGATAGACGTCGGCGGTGGCGGTGGGGCGGGCCGGCGCGAGGCGGTTTAGTGCGGTGTTGGCCGGCGGAGCGACCCGATCGGAGCTGGCGGGATAAGGCCATTGGATGCCGCCGGCGTCCTGCAGGAAGGGATAGTCCGTGATCCCGCTGAAGTCGCAGGGCTGATCGGCGGAGAGACGGGCGAGCAGTTTGAAGGTGGCTTCGGGGGACGACCACGCTTCGAACATCGCGCCGCAGCCCCAGGCTTCGGCGATGAGTTTGAAGATGGAGAAATCGGCGAGGGCTTGGCCGGGCGCGCGGGTGACCTTGCGGGTGACGCCGATGCGGCGCTCGGAGTTGACGAAGGTGCCGTCTTTTTCGCCCCAGCCGGCGGCGGGCAGGACAAGGTCGGCGATGCGGGCGGTCTCGGTCGTCGCATACATGTCCTGCACGACAAGGAAATCGAGTTTCTCGCGCAGGGCGGCGAAGCGGCCTTGGTGGATCCAGGAGTGAGCGGGGTTGGTGGCGATCACCCAGAGGCCGCGAATGGTGCCGGACTCGATGCCGTCGATGATCTGGTCGTAGGCGAGCGAGGGTTCGGACGGAATGACCTCCTCCGGGATGGCGAGCAGGTGCGCGACATCGGCGCGGTGTTGTGGGTTGGCGAAGTCGCGGCCGCCGAGCAGCGAGGTGGTATTGCCAAAGAGGCGCGAGCCCATGGCGTTGCACTGGCCGGTGATGGAGTTGGCGCCGGTGCCCGGGCGGCCGATGTTGCCGGTGAGCAGGGCAAGGTTGATGAGGGCGTGGGTGAGGCGGGTGGATTGGTGTCCCTGATTGACGCCCATGGTCCACCAGAAGGAGACGGCCTTGCCGCGATGGATCATCGTAGCGAGTTCGCGGATACGTTTGGCGGAGATGCCGGATTCGGTGGCGCAGCGTTCCGGGCTGTAGTCGGCGATAAAGGTGCTCAGTTCCGCGAAGCCGGTGGTGTGAGCATCGACGAAGTCGCGGTCGATCCAGCCGCGGGTGATCAGTTCGTGGGTGACGCCGTAGAGCAGCCAGAGGTCGCCTTTGGGCGCGACGGCGTAATGATCGGTGGCGGCCATGGCGGTCTCGGTGCGGCGCGGATCGATCACCACGATGCGCGGATCGTGGGGATTGCGCATGACGCGCTGCCACATGATGGGGTGAGCGATGGCGGGATTGGCGCCCATGAACACCAGCACATCGCTCTCTTCAAAGTCGGCGTAGGTGTAGGGAGGGGCGTCGAAACCAAAGGCCTGTTTGTAGGCGGTGGCCGCGGTGGCCATGCATTGGCGGGTGTTGCTGTCGGCGTGCAGACCGCCCATGCCGAATTTAAAGAGGGCGCCCAGCAGAGCCATTTCCTCGGTCGGGATCTGGCCGGTGGAGAGGAAGGAGATGCTGTGTTTGCCGTGCTTTTCCTGCACGGCCTTCATGCGGGCGGCGAAGGTGTTGAGGGCGGTGCTCCAGTCGGTGGGGCGCAGTTCGCCGGAAGCCGGATCGCGCAGCAACGGGGTGGTGGCGCGGTCGGTGGCGGCGAGCGGCGCGAGGGCTTCCCAGCCTTTGGGGCAGGCCATGCCGAGGTTGACCGGGTAGGCGGAGTCCGGGGAGAGGTTGAGGGCGTTGCCGACGGGACCGAGGTGGACCTTCAGACCACAGCCGGTGGCGCAAAAGCCACAGACGGAACGCGCGGTGGCGACCGGGGCCACACGGGAGGGCACGCGGCCGAGACCGAAGCGGCCGGGCTCCTGCACGAGTTCCGCCGTGGTGGGGCCCTGACGCGGGCGCAGCAGTTGCGTGAGCATCTCGGTCATGGCGCGGCGACTCCGGGCATTTTGGCGGTATCGACCGCACGGAAGTAGAGGTAACGCTCCGCCAGCTCCCCGCCCAAAACGAGCGCAATGGACCCCAGCAAGGCCACTGGTGAATTTGTCACGTAATACGTGACAAGTGTGGGTAAGGCGATGAGGGCGAGGGTGATGCGGAGGCGGAATTGGGGGCGAAGGACGGTGCGGAGGAGGGTAGCGGAGGGCGTGGTGGCGCTGCTTTGGTGGCGCTCGTAGGCGAGTTTGCCAAGGAGGAGAGCGGCGGCGACGAGGGGGAGGGACGGGAGGGTGGCCGCGATGGTGACAGTGCCGCCCATGCGGATGGCGGTGGCGGGGGCACGCCAGAAGCGTCGGGGCGTATCGATGTAGATCATGGCCGAGCAGAAGATGCCCACGGTGCCGATCCCGGCGGCAAGCAGCGGCGGCACCCAGGTCGGGGCGAAGACGGCGCCGAGGAGGAGCGGGAACCAGAGGCCGAGCAGGACCGCCTCGCGGCTGAGCCAGGAACGGCGCAGGCCGAGGAAAATACGCCAGGCACGGAGCGGGCGGCCGAGGTGAGCGCCGCTGGCGCCGAGGCCGAGCGTGGCGAGGGCGACGGCGAGGTATCCAATCCATGGTGACGCCGAGAACGAGGCCGCGACGCTGAAGCCGAGGGCGGCTTGGGTGGCGCTCAGGAGGATCACCAGCGGCCAGTGCGCGTGCTGCGGGCGCGGGTGGTCGGCGTCGGCCGGGCGGAGGTTGGTGGGCAGCTCGCGACGGCTGACGTAGCGGGTGGTGGGTTGGGTATCTTCCGGCGAAGGCGCGGCGGCGAGGAAGTGGTCGGTGTCGACACGCGGGCGGGAGCCGTTGAGGTCGATGGCAACTTTGACGATCTTGATGGCCTGGGTCGGGCAGGCCTGGACACAGGCGGGAGCTTCACCCTCGGCGAGTCGGCCGTGGCACATGTCGCATTTGCGCACGATGCCGAGGCGCTCGTTGTATTTGGGCACATCATACGGGCACTTCAGGATGCAGTAGCTGCAGCCGATGCACTGATCGTCGAGGTGACGGACGATGCCGGTGAGGGGATCCTTTTCGTAGGCGAGCACGGGGCAGCCGTTGAGGCAGCCGGGGTCGGCGCAGTGGTGGCAGGCCGAGGTGATGGTTTGCTGGAACGGATGGTCGGAGCAGCCACCAACAATGTGACCGACGTCGCGCCAGGTTTCGGTCTCGTCGAGGCCGTTGAGGGAGTGGCAACCGGAGACGCAGGACTTGCAGCCGGAGCAGGCATCGAGATCGACCTCGAAGGCGTATTGCTCGCCCGGACCGGGCGCGGTGAGGGGGATGAGATCGCGGTAAACCGGCTCGAGGTCCGGCGTGGTCCCGGCGTCGTGCAGGCGCGAGAAACGACCGACCGGCGTCTGCAAGGTCTGCTGCTCGGCGAGCAATTCGTCGACGAGGGAAAGCAGCGGTGGTTTGCCGGGGGCGATCATGGCGCGATGCGGGATTCGGGATGCGCGATGCTACTTCAGTAGACGTCGCGGCCGTAGCGTTTGGCGGCTTTGAGGGCGTTGACGTAGGCGGCGGCTTGCTCGGCGGTTTTTTGGCCGTGGGTGGCGATGATGTCGTGCAGGGCGAGATCGACATCCTTGGCCATGCGTTTGGCGTCGCCGCACACGTAGAAATGCGCGCCGTCTTCGAGCCATTGCCAGAGCTCGGCGCCGGCTTCGCGCATGCGGTCCTGCACGTAGATTTTCTCCGCCTGATCTCGGGAGAAGGCGGTGTCGACGCGATGGAGCAGGCCGGTCTTTTGCCAGGCCGCGATCTGGTCCTGGTAGAGGTAGTCGCTGGCGGCGTGTTGGTCGCCGAAGAAGAGCCAGTTGCGGCCGGCAGCGGCGGTGGCTTCGCGCTCCTGGAGGAAGGCGCGGAATGGCGCGATGCCGGTGCCGGGCCCCACCATGATCATGGGCGCGGTCGGATCCGCGGGCGGACGGAAGGCTTTGTTGCTGTGAACGAAGACGTGCGCGGTGCCAGCGGCCAGGGCGCGCTCGGCAAGGAAGGTGGAACAAACACCTTTGCGCGGACGGCCACCGTGGTCGTAGCGCACGGCGCCAACGGTGAGGTGGACTTGGTCGGCATGGGCTTTGGGGCTGGAGGAGATGGAGTAGAGCCGGGGGGCGAGCTTCCGCAGGAAGTCGGGATTTTGGATTTGGGATTTTAGATTTTCGATTGCCGCGGGGCAGGCGGCATGGAGTGCGTCGAGCACATCGAGGGTGGTATCGCTGGCCGGGAGCTGCAGGAGCTCGAGCAGGGTCTTGGTGGGTTTGCCGAGGTCGAAGCAGGTGGTGAGGGCGGTGCGCAGGGGGAGCTCACCGTTGGCGGTCGTGACGGCTTCCTCACCGTCGCAGCCGAGAGCCTGCAGGACGCCGGCGACGAGCTCGGGGCAATTGTGCGGGATGACGGAGAGGGCGTCGCCGGCCTCGTAGGTGAGACCGCTGCCAGTGAGAGAGAACTCGACGTGGTTCACTTCCTTGGCCGAGCCGGCGCCGTTGAGGTTGCGCACGGTGAGGACGGGCGCGGGGAAGGGGCGAGCGCGGCCGTAGGCCGCGTCCAAGTCTGAAGTTTGAAGTTTGAAGTCAGAAGTAGAGGTGGCTGCTGAAGTTACTTCGTTCTTCTTACTTCCTACTTCTGACTTTTGCAGCGTGGTGAGGGCTTGCTCGAGCCACGTTGCAAAGGGTTCGTCGTAGTCGACGTCGCAGTCGACGCGTTCGGCGATGCGGGTGGCGCCGAGTTTGGCGAAGGCCTCGTCGAAGGCTTTGCCGCATTGGCAGAAGGCTTCGTAGTTGGTGTCGCCGAGGGCACACACGCTGTAGCGCAGGGAGCCGGGGAGGGCGGGGGCACCGTCGGCCAACACGGCATCGTAGAGGGCCTTGGCATTGTCGGGTGGTTCGCCTTCACCGTAGGTGCTGGTAATGACGAGCACGTTCTCGTGGGCGGCGAGATCGGCGGGCGATGCCGCGGCCATGTCGAGGATGGTGGGGGTGAAGCCCTTGCTCGTGGCGGTCTTGGCGGCCTGCTTGGCGAGCGACTCAGCGGTGCCGGTTTGGGAACCCCAGAGGATCGTCAGCGGCGTCGCCGCCGCTGGGATTTTTGATTCTGGATTTTCGATTTTGGATTGGTCCAAGGGCGTGCGGCAGAACGCACCCGCGAAGAAGCCGTTGAGCCAGGCGCGTTGCTCGGGGGAGAAGGGGGCGCTGTCGGGGACGAAAGGGACGGTGGGAGACATGTCTGATGTAAGATGTCTGATGTTTGATGTAAGATGTTTGAGGTCGGATGTGCTCAGACTTGGTTGGCGAAGAGCTCTTGGAGTTCGCCGACGCTGTGGCGGCGGGTCCACTGGACGAAGGTTTCGCCGGTGTCGTGAGATTCCTGATACGTATCGAGGATGCGGTCGAAGAGGGCGGGGAGTTCGTCGTGGCCGACGCCCTTGAAGATCTCGCGGGCGATGCCCTGCTCCTGGTCCATGCCGCCGCCGAGCACGATGTGGTAACCCTCGCGGCCGTCCTTGAGTTTGGTGGCGACGCCGCCGATGTCGCCGCAGTAGTGCTGGGCGCAGGAATGGGGGCAGCCGGTGAGGTGGATATTGACCGGGAAGTCGAGTTCACCGAGACGGCCGCGCAGGTGTTTCATGAGACAGATGGCGTGTCCCTTGGTGTCGGCGCCGGCGTATTTGCAGCCGGTGTTGCCGGTGCAGGCGACAACGCAGCCGGCGCAGGTGGAGGCCTTGGTGGTGAGGCCCATCCGTTCGAGGCTGGTTTCGACGGTGCCGGTGAAGGCGTCGGGCACGTGCGGGATAAGGAAGTTTTGCCAGACGGTGAGGCGGATCTCGCCCTGGCCGAAGTGATCGGCGAGGTCGGCGACGCGACGGGCCTGCCAGGACTCGAGGCGGCCGACGGGCACGACGGGACCGATGTAGTTGAGGCCGCGCTGGGCTTGGCGGTAGGTGCCAAGGTGGCCGTGTTTGAGCACGGGCTTGCGCGGCTCGCAGGCGGTGAGGGGCAGGCGGGTGAGGGGGAAGGCGAGTCGCTTCTCGGCCTCTTCGACAAACTTGGCATCACCCCACTGCGCGAGGAGGTATTTGAGGCGGGCTTTTTTGCGGTTGGTGCGGTCGCCGTTCTCGACGAAGACGCGAACCATGGCGGCGGCGAGGGCGACGGCTTCGGAAGGCTTGATGAGCAGGCCGGTGTCGCGGGCAAAATCCTTGTGGCCGGTGATGCCGCCGAGCTGCACCCGGAAGTAGACGCCGGGTTCAATACCCTCGTGGCCTTCACCGACACGGACCGCAAAGAAGCCGATGTCGTTGGTGTCGGCGGCGGCGGAGATGGTGCCGCCCCCATCGAAGGCGATGTTGAACTTGCGGGGCAGGCCGTAGAGGTCGCGGTGGTTGAGGATGTAGTGATGCATCGCCTTGGCGAAGGGGCGCACATCGAGGAGTTCGTCGCGGTCGAAGCCGGCGGTGGGCGTGGCGGTGATGTTGCGGATGTTATCCGCGCCGGAACCTTTGGACGTGAGGCCGAGGTCCTGGATGCGAGTGAGGACGTTGACGATGTCCTTGGGGGCAAATTCGCGCAGCTGGAGGTTGTTGCGCGTGGTGATGTCGAGGCGACCGTTGCCGAGGTCGTCGGCGAGCGCGGCCAGGCCGCGAAGCTGGGTGGACGTGAGGATGCCGGCGGGAATGCGCAGGCGGCACATGAAGCTGTCCTGGGCCGGAGCGACGTGGAAGAGGCCGTAGTATTTGAAGCGGAAGGCGTCGCTCTCGTCAGGGAAGGTGCCGGCGTCGGCGTGGGCGACGAGGCGGTCCCAGATGTCGAGGCCATTGAGCTCGTGTTTGATGAGCTCGGGTTTGCAGAGGTCCTCGAGAGGGGTGCCGTAAACCGTCTCGGGAGCGGCGGCGGCGAGGTTGGGGCCACCGGTGGCGGGATCGTCTGTGAGCTGGCCCGCGTCGTTCTCGCCGACGAAGGGTAGGTGTCCCGTCGCCATGGCGCCCGCGAGGAAGCCTTGGAGGTATTCCTTTTGTTCGGCGGAGAAGCTGCCGGAGGCGGGAAAGGAGGGAGGAAGCGACGTGTTCACGGGGAGAGAAATAGCAGCGGCGGTGCCGTGGGGGCGAAATGAGCAATTAATGCGGCGCGTGGAATTGCTCGAAATAATGAGGCGCGTTTATCGATTGTCGGATGGAGAGGAGGGCCGGTTGAAGCCGGCCCTCCCGTTGGTTGCAGCTGGACAGCACCTACGGTCAGTAGGCGAAGTTGAGTTCGACGCTGAAGCGGTCGGTGTCCCGGGCGAAACCGTCGCTCTCGAAGGAGGCGAACTTGGCGATGGCGGTGAAGCGCTGGGCGAACTTCTTGGCCACCACGAGGTCGATTTCGGAGCCGTAGTCGGCGCCGCCGCTCTCGGCGGAGAAGTCGTGGTAGAAGGCCGTCACGTTGACGCCGACGATCGGGCCGCCGACGCTGACGTAGAAGTCCTCGAGACCGGTGCCGGGCGTGCCGAGGAAGAGGTCAGCGAAGCCGTTGAAGGCGTGCAAGGTGGCGAGCGGGGTCTTGAAGCCCTGACCATTGCCGGCGCCGAGCACTTCGTAACCGATCTTGGCGGTGACCTTGCCGAACTTGGCGCCGAGTTCACCGACGTAGTAAGTGGCGGTGTAGTCGAAGGGGCTGTTGCCGTAGTCGGACTGGGTGGCGGCCTCGAGGCGGTAGAGAATCGAGGTGGTGTCATCAATCTTGACGGTGCCGTTGTAGCTCGCGCCGTAGGTGGCGGAGGAGTTGGCGGCGGCGTTGTCGAAGTCGAGCAGGTAGGCGTAACCGGCGAGGGTGCCGGAGCCGACCTTGTAGCCGGCGCTGAGGAAGTGGCTGTCGGACTCCCAGTCGCGCGCATCGCCGAAGATGCGGTTGATCTGCCAGAGGTAGCCATAGGTGAGCTTGAGCTCGGGGGTGGGCGAACCGCTGACGGTGAAGGCGTCGTAGGTCTGCTGGTCCTGGCGCCAGCCGACGTCGCCGATGAAGCGGACGTTGTCGACCACGATGCGCTGGCGTCCCAGTTTTCCGGATACGCTCTCGCCGGCGTAGGCGAGGAAGGCCTGGTTGACCTCGGTGCCCTCGACATCGGCGATGACGACCTGACCGGCGCCGCCGGGGTTGAGGCCGGCCTGGTTGTAGGCATCGGGATCGAAAGCGTGGACGTTCTCGCCCTCGATCATGAAGCTCCAGCCGTTGAACTTGCCGGAGGTGAAGCCGAGGCGATTGCGAAAGGTGAAGGCGGTGGAGTCGTTTACGCCGGGCTGGTCGCCGTATTCGTAACGGAGACGGGAGGCGAGGGAGACCTTACCTTCGGAAAACACCTCGTCCAAGGTCGAGGCGGCGGGGGCCGTGGCGGCGGCGAGAACGAAGGCGGCGAGGCCGCACATCGATATTTTTGGGCACAACTTGGTCATGATAGGCAGATTTTGACGGTGCAGGGTCGGTTCGGTTTTCGGTCAGAACAGGGCGGCAATGGCGCCCGTCATGCGCTGACGGAAAGTGGGTTTGGCGGCGGGCGGGTGGCCGCTGCCGGAGCCAGGTTTGACCTTGGCTTTTTTGGCGTGCTCACACTCGTCGAGGAAGCGGAGCAGGCGTTCGCGGTATGCGAAGAAACGATCGTCGGTCATCATGGCGTCGCGATCGCGGGGGCGGGGGAAGTCGATCTCCATGAGCTCGCCAACGTGAGCGCCGGGACCGTTGGTCATCATGCAGACGCGGTCGGACATGTAGACGGCCTCGTCGACGTCGTGGGTGATGAGCATGGTGGTGATCTGGTCGCGATCGAGGATGCCGAGGATGACATCCTGGAGCTCCATGCGGGTGAGAGAGTCGAGGCGGCCGAAGGGCTCGTCGAGCAGGAGGATCTTGGGCTTGAGGGCGATGGCGCGGGCGATGCCGACACGTTGCTGCATGCCGCCCGACATCTCGCGCGGGTATTTGTGCATGGACTCGGCGAGGCCGACGGCGGAGAGGGCGTAGGCGACGATGTCCTTCTTCTGCTGCTTGGTGGCGTGCGGATAGACCTCCTTCACGCCGAGCATCACGTTGCCCCAAGCGGTGAGCCACGGCAGGAGGCAGGGGGCTTGGAACACGACGGAGCGGTCGGGGGCCGGGCCGGAGATCTCGCGACCGTCAACGATGATGCCGCCGTCGGAGATTGGGTTGAGGCCGGCGATCATGGTGAGCACGGTGGACTTACCGCAGCCGGAGTGGCCGATGACGGAGATGAACTCGCCCTGGCGCACGGTGAGGTTGAAGCCGTCGACGACTTTGACCTCGGCCCCGAAGGGATTGGGGTAGGCTTTGACGAGGTTGGAGATTTCGAGGAAGCGATCGGCGTTCATGCGGCGGAGGAGTTGGAGTCGTCGTTGAAGCGAGTATTGGCCTGGCGGATACCCTCGCGGGTGACGGCGCGCGGCGGTTCGCGGCGGCCGGAGGAAAAGTCGGCGGGCAGGACGTTGGGCATCTCGAGGGTCTGGTTGACGCGCAGGGCCTTGGCTTCGCGGTTGAGCTCGAGCAGGTAGTGGGTGATCTCGGCCTTGAGGTGTTTGAAGGCCGGATCGTGGTTCATGGCCGTGCGATCGCGGGGGCGTTCGAGAGTGTTGGTGAACGAGGTGGCGAGGGTGGCGCGTGGGCCCATGGTGAGGGGGATGACGCGGTCGGCGAGCAGGAGGGCTTCGTCGACGTCGTTGGTGATGAGCACCACGGTGCGGCGGTCCTGTTCCCAGATGCGGGTGATCTCGTCCTGCAGGTTGGCGCGGGTGAGGGCGTCGAGGGCGGAGAGCGGCTCGTCGAGGAGCAGCACACCGGGTTGCATGGCGAGGGTGCGGGCGAGGGAGACGCGCTGGCGCATGCCGCCGGAAAGCTCGCGGGGCTTTTTGTCGGCGGCGGGGGTGAGGCTCACCATGTCGATGTAGCGGGCGACATGGGCGCGGCGCTGGGCGGCGGTGAACTGCGGGAAGACGGATTTGACCGCGAGATCGATGTTGCCCGCGACGGTGAGCCAGGGGAGGAGCGAGTAGTTTTGGAAAACGATGCCGCGCTCGGGACCGGGTTCGGTGACAAGCTGGCCGGCCATGCGCACCTCGCCTGTATCCGGTTGTTGGAGACCTGCGAGCAGGTTGACCAGGGTGGACTTGCCGGAGCCGGAGAACCCGATGATGGCGACAAACTCGTTTTCCTGCACCTGCAGGTTCACGTTGGCGAGGACCTCGGTGCGGTTGTTGGACGGACCGTAGCCGACGTTAACCCCTTTCAGTTCCAAGTAGGGTGCGGACTTAACCGCAGAGGACGCAGAGGCCGCAGAGAGAGGCGTCAGAGTATCTGTGTTCATCTGTGTAATCTGTGGTTAAAGATTCAGCTCAGATGGCGGTGGGGGCGCCGTCGAAGGAGACGAGGCGTTGGAGGACGATCATGATGCGGTCGAAGGCGAGGCCGATGGCGCCGACGACGAAGACCACTACGAACATCTGGGCGAAGGTCTGGGAGCTGCCGTTGTTGAACATGTCCCAGACGAACTTGCCGATGCCTTCGGAGGAGGAGAGCAGCTCGCCGGCGATCAGCACCATCCATCCGACGCCGAGCGAGATGCGCAGGCCGGTGAACATGAGCGGCAGGGCGGAGGGAATGACGATCTTGAAGAGGCGGGCGAAGAAGCCGAGGCGCAGGACGCGGGCGACGTTGAGGTGATCCTTGTCGATCGAGGCGACGCCGAGGGCGGTGTTGACGAGGGTCGGCCAGAGGGAGCACATCGCAACGGTGAGGGCGGAAGCGAGGAAGGCCGGGTTGACGTCCATGCCGGAAAGGCCGGGGATGGCGTCGAAGAAGCGCAGCAGGGCGCTGTCGGACGGGTCAGGAATGAAGCCGCCGACGATGATGAAAATGATGGGGAGCCAGACGATGGGGGAGACCGGCTTGAAGAGGGAAATCATCGGGGTCATGGCCGCCATGAAGATGCGGGAGAGGCCGCAGAGGATGCCGATCGGAATGGCGATGACGGAGGCGACGAGGAAGCCGAAGAGCACGCAGCGCACGGAGCGGTCGATCTGGGCGGGCAGGGTCCAGGGCTTGGAGTAGGTCGCGACGGCGAGGGTGGTGAGGTTGCCCTCTTGTTGCTGGATGGCGGTGGCGGTTTTCAGCGCGGCGGCGGGATCGGTGGCGTTGGCAAGATCGGCGCGGAGGGCGTCGATTTGGGCCTGGGCGTCGGCGACTTTGAGCGAGCGATTGTCATCGGTGAGCAGGTCGCGGCGCTTGCGCAGGAACTGGAGTTCTTCCTCGAGGCGGTTGGAGGCGGCGCGGGCGGCGATGAGCGGCGGGTATTTGGCGTTCTCGAGGGCGGTGCGCTCGTCGCGCAGGGCTTGGATCTCGGCGGTCTCGGTTTCGGTGGCGACCTGATCGGCTGCGACGGCGGCGAGGAGTTGGTCCGGCGTGGCGTCACCGGCGACGACCTGGGCGGCGAGGGCGGTGAGTTCGGCTTGGCGGGCTTTGGCGGTGTCGCGGTATTCAAGGCGCTTGGCGCGGTAGGCGTCGTTGATGGCGGCGGTGCTGGATTTGAGGGCTTCGCGAGAGGCGGTCTCGGTGGCTTTGAGTTCTTCGGCGGCGGTGGCAGCGAGCGGGGTGAGTTCGGCGATGCGGGCCTCGACGGCGGCGAGTGCGGCCTCGCGTTCGGCGCCGGTGCGGAGCATGTCTTCGCCCTTGATGGTTTCGCGTTGGTGGAAGGTGAGCACGCCGTCGGCGGCATCGACCACGACGCCCGGGGTCGGCACTTCGCCGGACTTGGTGGTGTGGCGGGGGCCCGCGAAGTTCCAGAAAGCGAGGAAGAGCAGGAAGGTCACCAGCGGGATGACGATGAACTGACCGATCTTCTTGAGTTGGGCCTTGGGCTCTTCGCCGTAGCAAAGGCGGACCACGGGGTCGAACACCTGCAGGCCGGCGACATCAAGGGCTTTGAGGATCTTGTATTTCATGAGTGGATACTCCGAGGACGGGCGAAACGCGAAAGAGAGGAGACGGAGGAGGGAGAGGAGTTGCGGAGCGCGGCGGGCGGCCACGCCCCGCAACGAGTGCTACGGACTAGGGATTGGCGGCGACGGCGTCGGACACGGTGTCCTTGTTGCCGATGGCGAAGGAGTTGATGTAACCGATCGGGTCGCGGGCATCGAAGGGGTTGCCGTCGATGAACTCGTCGGTGGCCGGCTTGTAGCCGTCGGTGTCCCAGGGGATGTCGGCTTCGGCGATGTGACCCTCTTCGAGGAGGAGCTTGGCGGCGGCGAGGTAGACGTCGGGCAGGTAGATGTCCTTGACGGTCTGGGCATACCACTCGGCGGACTTGGTCTCGGTGATCTGGCCCCAGCGGCGCATCTGGGTGAGGAACCAGACGCCGTCGGAATACCACGGGAAGGTGGAGTGGTATTTGAAGAAGACGTTGAAGTCGGGCATCTCGCGCACGTCGGACTTCTGGAAGATGAAGGTGCCGGTCATGCTGTTTTTGATGACGTCGTAGTCGGCGCCGACGTAGTTGGGCTGGGCGAGGATGCGGACGGCTTCCTCGCGGTTGACGAGCTTGCCGGAGGCGTCGGTTTCATCGAGCCACTTGCCGGCGCGGATGAGGGCTTTGACGACTGCGACGTGGGTCTGCGGGTTGGCGTCAGCCCAGGCCTTGGAGACACCGAAGACTTTTTCCGGATTGTTCTTCCAGATGTCGTAATTGGTGGTGACGGGCACGCCGATGCCTTTGGCGACGGCCTGCTGGTTCCACGGCTCACCGACGCAGTAGCCCTGGATGTTACCGGCTTCGAGCACGGTGGGCATCATCGGGGGCGGGGTGACGGAGAGTTCGACCTCGGCGTCGGTGCGTCCGCCGATGTCGGTGGCGGTATACATGCCCGGGTGGATGCCGGCGGCGGCGAGCCAGTAGCGCAGCTCGTAGTTGTGGGTGGAGACGGGGAAGACCATGCCCATCTGGAGCTTGGCGCCCTTGGCGAGGTAGTCGTCGACGACCGGGCGGAGACCGCGGGCGGAGATCGGGTGCTGGGGCTCGGGGGTGTCGAGGTCGATGTCCTCGAGCTGCATCTGCTCCCAGACGGAGTTGGAGACGGTGATGCCGTTGCCGTTGAGATCGAGGGTGTAGGCGGTGACGATGTGGGCCTGGGTGCCGATGCCGATGGTGGCGGCGATGGGTTGGCCGGAGAGCATGTGGGCACCGTCGAGGTTGCCGGAGATCACGTTGTCGAGGAGGGTCTTCCAGTTGGGCTGGGCGATGACCTCGACGGCGAGGCCCTCGTCGGTGAAGAAGCCCTTTTCCTTGGCGATGACGATCGGGGCGCAGTCGGTGAGCTTGATGAAGCCGAACTTGAGTTCGGTCTTTTCCGGCGTGAGTTGGGCCGAGCCGGTGACGGCGGAGCCGAGGGCGAGCAGGCCGATGACCGGCGCGGCGAGACCGCGGGTGAGGCGGGTCAGGCGGGAGGATCGGAGGGAACGAAGCATGGTAGTGAAGTCAGGTTGGTCGGTTCGCAGATAGCGGCGCAGCTTGCGCCATCGGCCCCTGTTTTAGCTCCCGCGGTGCCAACCGTGCCAAAGTGGACGAATAGTGAGATGGATCAAATCGATGAAAATCCGCCGGATCATTCATACATGAGTGAATTGGGCGTTCATCCCGGGACGGCACGGGCGGTGATATGAGATGTTTCTATGCCGCATTAGCGTTGGTGCTGGCTTGGGGGGGCGGACCGGGTGGTGCGATTTGCCCATATCGTTGTGCAGAAACGTCCAATGGGCAGATTTGGCGGGCTATGCCGCGGATGCAGCGGCCCGGCGCATGGCCTGTTGGTGCAGGTCGCGGCGGAAGAGGGAGCGGGCAAAGTGGGGCGGGATGGTCGTGCCGGGAGGGAGCAGGCCGTGGCGTTTGATGCGCTCGAGGAGGGAGTCGGCCCAGCGCGGGTCCGGGGCGGAGCGTTCACCGACGCCGAAGCTCAGGAAGGTCTCGAGGGAGGCGCTGCGGCCCTGGCCGAGGTCCATGGGGCCAGCGAGGGAGGCGGCGACGGCGCGGGCCGGTTGGTTGAGGTATTCGCGGCGGGCGAGCAGTTTGATGAGCTCGGGGCGGAAGGCGGGGTCTTCGCATTGGGTGCAGGCGGCGGCGAGGGCGGCGAGCAGGCGCATGTGTTCGTCGTGGCGGGACTGGGCGAACTCGCTGCGCACCATGAGCACCTTTTCCGGTTCGCCGGGGTGGAGCTCGGCGCTGGTGGTGGGGCACCAACCGATGCCGGCTTGGACGGCGAGGGTATTCCAAGGTTCGCCGACGCAGTAGCCGTCGATGGTGCCGGCGGAGAGATTACGAAACACTTGGGGCGGCGGCACGGTAACGATGCGCACATCGCGGCGCGGGTTGATGTCGCCAGAGGCCAGCCAGTCACAGAGGTGCAAGTAGTGGGTGGAGTGCAGGCCGGGGGCGCCGAGCACGACCTGGTGTTCGTGGCGTGAGGCGACGATCTGCTCGCGGAACGAAGCGGCGTCCCGCACCCCGCGCTCCCACCAGCGGTTGGCGAGGGTGATGGCGTTGCCGCCGGTGCTGAGCACGAACGCGGTGAGGCAGTCGGTGGGGGCCGCGCCGCCCAAGCCGAGGCGGGTGCTGATGAGCAGGCTACTGATGGCCTGGGCCGCCTCGAGTTCGCCAAAGGCAATCTTGTCGCGAATCGTCGCCCAACCGAGTTCGCGGCGGAGTTGCACGTCGAGGCCCTGCTGACGAAAGAGGCCGTATTCGTGAGCGACCACGAGGGGGGCGGCATCGATGAGCGAAACAAAGCCCAGGCGCACGCGCGAGCCAGTGGGCGTCGTGGGAGCGGCTGGGGAAGGCGAGGACGAGGCGGTCGATTTGGCGGAGGCTTTGCGCGGCATGTTCAGCGCGCGGAGAGCTAGGGGAATGCCAAATACAATGAGGCTGGCGCATGAACTGCTAGGAAACGGCCAAGTCTGCTCATGCTAACACGTCACAATCGATGCCTGCTCTGATCGACAGTCGCCAACTCCTCGCGTTTTCCACCCTGGCCCGCCACGGCAGTTTCACCAGTGCGGCCAAGGAGCTGTTTCTGACTCAGTCGGCGGTGAGCCACGCCATCAAGGCGCTGGAGACGGATCTCGGAGTGAAGGTTTTCGATCGGGTGGGCAAGAAGGCGCATCTCACGCTGGCGGGGGAGCGTTTGCTCACGCATGCGGATCGGATTCTGCGGGAGATGCAGGATGCGCGCAGTGGCATCGAAGAACTGTGCAACTGGGGGCAATCGCGTCTGCGGGTGGGCGCGAGCACGACGGCGTGTCAGTATCTGCTGCCGGGCGTGCTGCGGGAGTTTAAGCAGAGTTTCCCGGAGTGTGTGATCCGGATCGAGCCGGGCGACAGTCCGCTGATGGGCGAAGCGCTGCGGGCCAACAATATCGACCTGGCGCTCATGCTGCGGCCACCGAGCCGGGAAGACGTGGAATTTAGGGCGATCTTTACCGACGAGTTGGAACTCTACGTGGCGGCTAATCATCGGTGGGCTACGAAACCGAAGGCGGTGCCCTCGGCGGAGGAGCGCAGCAGTGAGACTTACGTGCTGTATGATAAAAGCACCTACACTTACGGCATGGTCACCGACTACCTGCGGGGCGAAGGCGTCACCCTGCAGAACCCCATCGAAATGGGCAGTATGGAAGCAGCGAAGGAGCTGGTGAAAATCGGCCTGGGGGTGGGAGTGTTCGCGCGTTGGGTGGCGCAGAAGGAGGTGGAGGAAGGTTCGCTCGTGCCGGTGCCCATTGGCGTCCAACCGCTGCGCCGGGAGTGGGGCGTGGGTCACTTGAAGGGCCGTCGGCTTGGTCTCGCGGAGGAAACGTTTCTGGGCCTGTTTGAGGCGGCGGCGGAAATGCTGCAGCTGGCGATGGCGCGGCGCTAGGCGCGGTTTTAGGCACGGAGGGCGCGGCGGAAGGTGGTGATGAACAAGGCGACTAGGCCGAGCGTCAGCGGGGCCCAAGCGAAGCCGGGCAGTTGTTCGCCCAACAAGGTGTAGCCGGCGCGGATCTGCATGGCGGCGTTGAGCCAGAGCGTCTGGCCGTAGGCGTGGAGGAGGGGTTCTCCGTTGCCGTAGGCGAGGATGCCCGGCGTGATGCGTGCGTTCTCGATGAAGAGCTGCAGACCGATACCTGCGGCCAGATCGAAAAAGAGGGCCGCGGCGAGCACCACGCGGCGCGGTGACGGCAGTTTGGCCAGGAGCACCGCGGCGCCCGCGACGAAGGCGAGGGGCAGCGTGAGCAGGCAGATGTGGGCGACGCCCCAGGCCGCGGGCGCGGTGTGGGCCGCGATGCCGAGTAGCACGACGGCGAGGATGGGCAGACCGAGTTGGCGGACGACGGCCCCGAGTCGAGGCCACCAAACCGCGCGCGAGAGCACCAGCACCACGAGGCCGGTGAGGCCGAGCATGCCCGGCAGCGTTTCCTGATAAAAATGGAAGCGATGGTCGCGCCAATCGGCCATCACGTTGGCGGGCGGCACGTAGCTCGGATCAAACGGCGGCAAGAAGGGCGCAGGCACCACGGTGCGCAGCAGGTTGATCGCAAAGGCGCGCAGGGCGTCACCTTCGGCGGCGAAACTTACGGTGGAGTTGGAGGCAAAAGTGGTGGTCCAGCCATAGCGACCGACCGACCAGAGCAGCCAGGTGCCCATCACGACCGCAAACAAGGCGGCGCTCCACGGCAGCGCGCGCAGGAGCAGGCGACGGGGCTCGGGCCGCCGCGCGATCCACGCGAGCGTCGCCAACGCGACCACCAAGTAGATCGCGGCGGAATAGTGACTCACGACGGCCCCGGCGGCGGCGGCCCCGGCGAGCTGCAGGTCGCGGGCGTGTTGGTGGCGCAGACCTCGCCAGGTCAACACGGCGGCGAGCAGCACCCACGCGGCGGTGCCTAGCTTGGTCCACGGGAAGGTCGCGTTCTGCATGAGCGCGGGCGACGCCATGAGCAGCACCAGCAACCAACGGGCGGCACGGTCTTCGGTGGTGCCGGTGCAGAGCTCGCGCACGAGCAGGCGGGCAGGAAAGAAGGCGAGTGAACCCAGCAGCGTCATCACCACTTGATAGTGGGCAAAGGTGTCGCCGACGGTGCCGAGCACGAGGGCGGTGATCGTGTTGAGCAGGGGCGGACGCGAGGGAAAGGGATCGGCGGCGAAGAACGCGGCATCGGTCGGGCTCTGGTGCAGGATGTGTTGGGCGCGGTGGTAGTGGCCGATCCAGTCATTGGTCCAATCGCCGCCGGAGTAGTGGCGAATGAGCGCGAGGCAGCCGAGCAACCACAGGGCCCACAACGCCCAGTGGGCGAGCAAGGTGCGCGTGGCAGGATCCTGTATCCACGATTTCACTTCACGGCGGCCCGCCCAGAGTCCGCCGGTGGCGAGCAGACCGACCAGCGGCCACCAGGTCGCAGGCAGACGCAGACCGTGCAGCAGCGCGCCGATCAGAAACAGCACCAACAACCCGGCAAACGGCGTGAGGGCCGCGCGCCGCCAAGGCGTATCGGCGAGGCGCGGAGCCAAGGGCAGACCGGCCCCGAGGAGCAGAACAAGCAGGCAGAGCAGAGCCATCAACGGAACTCCGGCAGGCGCCGAAACCCTAGTCGAGGGTCTTTACGCGTCGGCTGCCGAAGAGCCAGCGAGCGAGCGCGGGCAGGATGACGATGGCCGCGATCATGTTGACGAGGAACATGAAGGTAAGCAGCACGCCCATGTCGGCCTGGAATTTGAGTTCGGAGAAGATCCAGGTGCTCACGCCGATGGCGAGGGTGAGGCCGGTGAACACCACCGCACTGCCGGTGCGGGTGAAGGCTTCAAACATGGCGTCTTCGAACGCCATGCCTTCGCGGCGGCAGATCATGAAGCGGGAGAAAATGTAGATGCCGTAGTCGACGCCGATGCCGACGCCGAGCGCGACGACAGGCAGGGTGGAGGTTTTGAGGCCGATCTGCAGCGCAACCATGAGCGCGTAGCCGAGGTAACTGACCAGCAGCAGCGGCAGCACGATGCAGAGCATGGCGCGCACGGAGCGGAAGGTGATCAGGCACAGGGTGATGACGGCGCCAAAGACCCAGAAGACGATCGGGTATTGGGCGGCGGCGACGACTTCGTTGGTCGCGGCCATCACGCCGGCGTTGCCGCTGGCGAGGCGGAACTTCACTTTCTCGGACGGATTGGCGGCGGCGAACGCCTTCACTTCATCGGTCACGCGGGTGAGCGTTTCGGCGCGGTGGTCGGTGAGGAAAATGAGGATGGGCATCACGCTGCCGTCGGCGTTGAGCAAGCCGGTGGAGGTCTCGATGGGCGACACGACTTGCGCGAGAGCGGCGGGGTGGGAAGGCAGGATGCGCCACTTGAGGGAGCCCTCGTTCCAGCCGGCGTTCACGGTCTTGGCGACGGAGGTGAGGCTGATGATGGACTGCACGCCGGGCACGGTGCTCATGTGGCCTTGGAATTGGTCCATGAGGGTGACGACGTCGTAGTCGACACAGGCATTGGGGCCGCCCTCGGCGATGACTTTGAGGATGTCCACGCCGATGGAAAACTTGTCGGTGATGGTGCGGCTGTCCTCGTTGTAGCGGGAGGTCTGGCGCAGCTCCGGCACGCCCGCCTGGGTGTCGCCGATGCGCACCTTTTGGGATTGGCCGAAGGCCCACCAACCGAGGCCGACGCACACGAGCAGGATGGTGGCGGAAACGCCGGGGCGCATGACGATGCAGACCTTCTTCCAAGCGGCGTCGGTGCGGGTGCGGCGACCGGCGATCTTCTCACGGTAGTGATTCGGCAGCTTCACGTAGGAGAGCAGAATCGGGAGCAGGAAGAGGTTGGTGATGAGAATGACGGCGACGCCGAGCGAAGCGGTGATGGCGAGTTCGCGGATGACCTCGATCTTGATGATGAGCATCGTGACGAAGCCGAGCGTGTCGGTGAGCAGGGCAACACCGCCGGGCACGAGCAATTGGCGGAAGGCGGCGCGCGCGGCCTCGACACTGTTGCGACCGGCAAAGGCCTCGGCGCGGTAGGCGCGCATCATCTGCACGCCGTGACTCACCCCGATGGCGAAGATGAGGAAGGGCACGAGGATCGAGTAGGGATCGAGGCCGAAGCCGAGCGCGTTGAGCGTGCCGAGTTGCCAGAGGACCGCGATGAAGGCGCAGCCGAGGGTGAAGGCGGTGAGTTTGAGCGACTGCGAATAGAAGAGGATGAGCAGGCCGGTGATGACGAAGGCGACGGCGAAGAAAAAGAGCACGTTCTGGGCGCCGTCGGAGATGTCGCCGATGACCTTGGCGAAGCCGATGATGTGCACGCCGAGGCGCACATCGACGGCCCAGCCGGAGAATTGGCCGCGGATGTTTTTCTCTAACGCGTCGGCCACCTCGATGTAGTCGATGCGCTCGCCGGTGGTGGGATCGACCTCGAGGAGTTGGGCGCTGATGATGGCGCCGGAAAAGTCGTTGGCGACGAGTTGGCCGAGTTTGCCGGACTTGATGATGTTCTCCTTCACCTTGGCGAAGTTGGCCGGGGTGGGGGTGAAGTCGGCGGGGATGACGTTGCCGCCGGCGAAACCGCCGTCGACGACCTCGACGTAACGCACGTTGGGCGTGAAGAGGGACTGCACCTGCGCGCGGTCGACGCCGGGCAGGAAGAAGACGGCGTCGGTGGCTTCGCGCAGGGCGGCGAAGAACTCGGGGGTGAACATGTCGCCGTTGCGCGCCATAAGCGCGATGACGATCTGGTTGGCGCCACCGAAGTCCGATTCGTATTGGGTGAAGGTATCGATGTAGGGGTGGTCGAGCGGCAGCGACTTCTTGAAGCTCGCGTCGACGTGCGTGCGCGAGGTGAACCACGCCATCAACGCCGTGAGGAGGGCGAACACCACGACGAGTTTGGCGCGGTTACCAAACACGAAATTTTCCAAGGCGGCGGTGATGCGATCCTTCATGGGCTTTGAGTCACGGAGAGCACAGAGGGGGCACAGAGGGCTCGGAGGCGGAGAGGCACGGTGGGGTTTACACCAAGGTAGCAAAGGCAGCGAAGAGCCTGGCGCAGGAGGCGGTCATAGGGACCTTGGTGGAGACCATAGTCGGCAAGTGACGCTGTGCGCTCTGTGTTCACCGCAGTGTCCTCTGGGTCTAAGAATTCAGCTTACGGAGCTGGGTTGACGCCGTTCTCGCCGAAGGTGAGGAGTTGGCCGGCGGGGGTGAGGAGGACCTCGGCGATGCTGGGCGTGCGATCGGTGGGGGCCGTGAAGGTGCGGCCGCCGTCGCGGCTCATCCACCAGGTGCGGGCTTGGCCGGCGAGGATGATGGTGCGGGCGGCGCCGAGTTCGATGCCGGTCATGAGCAGGCCGGTGCCGGGCGTTTTCACCGCGGTCCAGCTGTCGCCGCGGTCGGTGCTGCGATAGACGCGGCCGCGCAGACCGTAGGCGAGCAGGGTGTGGTCGGAGAGCTCCATCACGCCGTAGAGCGAACCGTCTTCGCCGGTGTCGAGTGTGTCCCAGGTGACGCCGTTGTCGCTGGAACGGAGGAGCGCGCCCATTTCACCGGCGATGAAGAGGGTGCCGTCGGCCATGCGGGTGATGCGGTTGAGGTGCATGTCCTCATCCAGGATCCATTCCTGCTCCCAGGTGGCTCCTGCGTCATGACTGACAAAGTAGGAGCCGAAGGCGCCGATGGCGATGAGGTGGCCGCCGTCGAGGGCGAGCAGGTCGAGGAAGGGCGACTCGGGGTCGGGCCCGGTGTATTGGTGTTGCCATGACAGCCCACCATCGGTGGTGCGCAGCACGACCGCGCCGTGGCCGGCCGCCCAGCCGTTGCGGGCGTCGGCAAAACTCACGGCGCAGAGCGTGTAGGGCACGACGGGATCGGAGGTGATCCAGGTTTTGCCGCCATCGGTGGAGCGGCGGATGAGCCCGCGTTCACCGACGGTCACGATGGACTCGCCGGCGAAGGTGGCGTCGAGCAGGAGGGGGCCGGTGGGGGCCGCGAACCCGACGGTTGCGGCGCAGAGGGCGACCAGCGCCAGGAGCAGGCGCAGGCCGCCGCGGATGTCGGGCATAAAGCCCGACCCACAGGGAATGCGTGGTCGGGCGGAGGAGGTCACTTGATACCGTCGCGGCGCAGGGCGTTGGGCGAGTAGTCTCGCTCACCGCGTTGGATGCTGAAGTCATACATCTGCTGGTCGTTGTCCAAGCCGATGGCGAGGTAACGACCGGCCACGAGGTCGGTGTGGACTTCGAGGGTGCTCCAGAAAACGGGCACGTCGTAGTAGTTGATGCAGTGGGCTTCGGAGACGCGCCAGAGTTCGCCGCGGGAGTCGTATTGGTCGGCGGCGAGGATCTGCCAGGAGTCTTCGTCGATGTAGAAGGTGCGGCGCGAGTAGAGGTGGGAGGTGCCGTCCTTGAGGGTGGCATCCACGACCCAGACGCGGTGCTTTTCGTAGCGGGCGAGGTCCTGGTTGATGTGCAGGGGTTGCAGGATCTCGTCGGGCGAAACCTGATCGCTGTGCAGCTTGTAGCTGTTGTAGGGCACGATCATCTCGCGCTTGCCGACGAGCTTCCAGTCGTAGCGGTCGGGCGCGCCGTTGAACATGTCGAACTGGTCGGAGGTGCGCATGCCGTCGGCGGCGGTGCCGGGGTTGTCGTAGGCAACCTGCGGGGCGCGGCGGACGCGGCGCTGGCCGGCGTTGTAAACCCAGGCGCGACGCGGCTCGATGACTTGGTCGAGGGTCTCGTGGGCGAGCAGGATGGTGCCGGCGAGACGGGCGGGAGCGAGCACGGCTTGTTTGAAGTAAACGAGGGTGTTGTTCAGCTCGTCCGGACCGATGTCGGTGCGGGCGTAGTTGAACCAGAACTCGTCCTCAAACTCGACCATGGTGTAGCTGCCGTTGCGCTGCGGGGCGGCCTGGCCGATGTAGCGGATGGCGGCGTCACCGCGGTAGCGGGTGAGGTGGTTCCAGAGGACCTCGTGGCCGTTTTGCGGAACGGGGAAGGGGATGCCGCGGATGGCGCCCTCGATGCCGGCGCCGTCGTTGACGAGGCGGGCGGTGGGGGCGAATTCCTTGGTGGCGTCGTAGATGCGCTGGGGCACCGAGGCGCTGCGGTGGGTGGGATAGACGACGAGTTTGTAGTCGTCGTAGGCCTCGATCAGGGCGACGTGACCGGCGGTGAGCTGGTCGCGATACTGGGCGAGGTTGGCGCGGGTGATCGTGACCAGCGGTTGGTCATCGGCGAAGGGATCGGGATGGTGGTCACCGACTTGGAAGCCGGCGGGAGGCGTCGTGATGCCGCCGGTCCAGGCCGGGATGGAGCCATCGGCGTTGCCAGCCTTTTCACCGCCGAGCGGGGTGAGGTCGTTGCCGAGGCGGGCGAGATCGGTGTCGCTGATCTCGGCGCAGGCAAAGGTGGCGGTGAGGAGGAGGCTACCCGTGAGGTGAAGAAGAGATTTCATCGTGGCACGTGGGGGAGTGAACCCGGGTTAGAAGGAATACTTGAAGGTGGTGGCGAAGTAATCGCGATCGCCGAGGAGGTTTTGCACGCCGCCGCCGAAGTAGGAGACGTAGCGGACGTCGGCGGACCAGGCGTTTTGCCACACGAACTCGGCGGAGAGGCTGAGCGATTTGCGGCCTTCGAGGTAGTTGGAGAGCGGTGCGGGGCTGTTGCCGCTCACGTCGTGCGAGAAGGCGACGGTGGGCAACACGTTCACGCCGGCGAAGACGTTGTTGTATTCGAGACGGGCGAGGAGCTGGTAGCCCCAGGCAAAGTCATCGGCGAAGTAACTCATCGGCGTGGCGGGCAGGGCGCTGCCGGTGCCGATCATGGCGGCCTGATCGCCGGAGGTGTAGGTGCCCTGGACCTCGTAGCGGAGCACGTCCTTGGACGGGATGTCGGCCCAGAGACCGCCCACTTCACCGACCATGGTGAGGGCGTTGGCGCCGAGGGTGGGACCGAAGACCTTGGTGAAGGTGGTCTGGGCGGTCCAGACGTCGTGGCGACGATGGCCGCGGATGATCTGGCCGTATTGGCCGAGATAGTTGCCGAGCTGGTTGTTGGCGCCGAACTGGGGGGCGAGGGTGGAAAGGGCGGCGAAGAGCAGCTCCACGTCGTCGACCTGCAGCGGCACGTCCTGCTTGTAGGACACTTCACCCTGCCAGGCGACGCCGATGCTGGCGAGGTCGGCATTGAAGGAGGCGCCGAGCATGGTGATGTCTTCCGGATACTCGATGAAGTAGTTGGCCGTGGCGGCGGCGGAGAGCAGGCCGAGCTGGCGGGCGCCGGCGGCGATCTGTTGGGCGGCCGGGTAGAAGGGCGCGAAGCCGGCGAGCGTCGGGTGCTGCGCGATGGCGGCGGCCGGCACGTCGGTGAGGGCGGCGCCGAGCAGCTGCGGCAGGATCGTCGGGATGGCCTGGGCGGGCACGCCGTTGGCGACCATGGCGGGCACGAGCTGCTGTTGGGCGAGGGCCGAAGCGGTGCCTTGCACCTCGGCGACACTGATGCCGCGGGTCGGGGTGAGGGCGTTGATGAGCGGGAGACGACTGTGGAACTTGGCGTAGTAGAGGCCGAACTCGGTGTCGTTGAGGCCCGGGGCGAGGTAGCGCAGGGCGAGACCCCATTGGTTGTAGTTGTTGCCCTCGTCATCCCGGCCGCGCGGGATGCCGCCGAGCGGAGCGGTGTCGGGCAGGGCGCCGAAGCCGAGGTAAACGGTGTCGCCGCCGCGGGAGGCAAAGTCGTTGGTCGAGAAGAAGGTGCCGGCGGGCTCGATCTCGGTGTGGCGGAACTCGAGCAGCCAGAAGGCCTCCATCGACAGGTTGTAGGTGAGGTCGGCGGAGACCTTGAGCATGTTAACCGGGAGGAAGGCCTCGCGGAGCTCGGCGCCGGGGACGCGCAGGTTGGCAACTTCGATCGGGTTGATGATGTTGTTGCCGTTGGGCAGGAAGGTGGATTCGCCGAGGCTGAGCACCTGACGGCCGATGCGCACGTCGACCGGAATCTCGCCAACGTCGAAGCGCACGACGCCGTAGAGATCGAAGTAGTCGAGGCGATTGCCGGCGCGGTCGAGGGCTTCCTCGGAAAGGGGCTTGCGCAGGTTTTTGGCGCCTTCGACGGCATCGTCGTAGAGCCAGGAACCACGGGTGAAGAAGCCGAGGTTTTCGCCGAAGAGCAGTTCGAGTTCGGAAGTGACTTTGAAGGCCTTTGAGACCCAGCCGTCGTCAAAATTGAGGTTGCCGTCGTCGGAGTTGACGGAGTTGGCCAGGCCACCGTTGGAGGTGCCGATGAAGGCCGGGTTGGGGTCGTCGAGACGGTAGATGCCACCGACGGATACGGTCGTGTCGAAGCTGCCGCTCAGATCACCGTGGGTGAAGGTGATGGCGGAGAGCGAGGTTGCCGTAAGCAGACTTCCCGCGAGCCACCAGCTGCGGGCAGGGGAGTGTGATTGCATGGACGTGGTTTGGTTCGAAGTAGGACCGAGCGGTCGCTAAGAGGGTTCGCGCAGAGCGGCCGGAGTGGGAAAGAGGGTTTTTCCCCGGCTGATCTTGTGACGCGGACGTTACGAGGTGAAAGGGACTAGACAAGCGGTAAACGCCCGTTCGGATAGGGGATAATACGGGGTAACAAACCTGAGATTACACCCTTGCGGTAGGCACGTTTTGGCTAAGGTGTGCGTTCGTCATCATGCAGGCCGACACTCACATCCACATCAAAGGTGCGCGGGAGCACAATCTGCAGAATCTGGAGGTGCGGCTGCCGCGCGGTAAACTGATCGTGGTGACGGGGCCGTCGGGCTCGGGCAAATCGTCGTTGGCCTTCGATACGGTGTATGCGGAGGGCTATCGCAAATACATGGAGTCGCTGTCGACTTCGGCGCGTCAGGTGCTCGAACAACTGCCACGGCCGGATGTGGATTTTGTGCACGGGCTCTCGCCGGTGTTGGCCATCGAGCAACGCACGGCCGGCGAGTCGCCGCGAAATACGATCGCGACGGTGACCGAGGTGGCGGACTACGCGCGGCTGCTGTGGGCGCTGCACGGTGAAGCGCATTGCCCGAAGGACGGCGGTCGGGTGGTGCGGCGCTCGCTCGATGACAATGTCGCGCGAGTGTTGGCCGAGGCGGCGGGGCAACGCA
This sequence comes from Actomonas aquatica, assembly GCF_019679435.2. Classification (NCBI taxonomy): domain Bacteria; kingdom Pseudomonadati; phylum Verrucomicrobiota; class Opitutia; order Opitutales; family Opitutaceae; genus Actomonas; species Actomonas aquatica. The sequence goes on along the minus strand of NZ_CP139781.1, from coordinate 1,632,905 downwards.
TCATGGTGCTGGCGCCGGCGTTGCACGCGAAGCCGAGCGTGTTGCGCGATGAGTTGCCGCGGCTGCGACAACGGGGCTTCCAGCGCGTGCGCTTGCAGGGGGAGGTGAAGCAGCTCGACGAACCCGACCTGTTGCCGAGTGGATTGCCGCCGGAAGAACTCGCCGTCGACATCGTGGTCGATCGCCTCGTCGCGACCGTGGATCAACGCAGTCGTCTGGCCGACTCGCTGGAGCTGGCTTTTCGCGAAGGGCAGGACCGGGCGGTGATTCTGGCTCAGGCCGATCGCAGTGCGCCGTGGCGGGAGATCCAATTGAGCCAATCGCTGGCCTGTGAGATTTGCGGCGACGTATTCGAAAAGCTCACCCCGCGGCATTTTTCCTTCAACCACAGTCAGGGCGCGTGCACGACCTGCGGCGGACTCGGCCGCAAACTGCGCTTCGTGCCGGAACTGGTGGTGCCCGATCCGACCAAGAGCGTGCACGGTGGCGCGCTGAAACCGTGGCGACTCGGCGGCAAGAACCTGATCATTCAGCACAACGCCATGCTCAAGCAGCTGGCGGAGCAGTTGCCGTTCGACGCGAAGACACCGTGGCAGGAGCTGCCGGAGGACACGCGCCAGACGCTGCTGCACGGGGCGGGCGATCGGTTGTTTGCCTTCAAACTCAAACGCATGCGCCAGCCGCGAGCGATGCCATGGGCGGGCATCATCCCGTCGTTGGAAGAGACCTGGCGCACGACCGACAGCGAAGGGTTTCGCGCGCGGCTCACGACTTACATGATCAGCGGTCCTTGTCCGGAGTGCAAAGGCACGCGGCTCAACGCCCGCAGCGGCGCGGTGATCGTGCGAGCAGGCGAGCGAACGCTGAATCTGCCGGAGTTTTTCGCCCTCGATGTGACGGCGGCGCACGAAGTCGCGCAGGATCTGCAGGCGCGTTTCGCCAAGGAGGAAGCGTTGCGGGACGTGGTCACGGGCATCGAGCAACGCCTGCGTTTTCTCGGTCAAGTGGGGCTGGGTTATCTCACGCTCGATCGCGACTACGGCAGTCTCTCCGGCGGTGAATCGCAGCGCGTGCGGCTGGCGACGCAGTTGGGCATGGGCCTGATGGGCGTGATCTACGTGTTGGACGAACCCAGCATCGGCCTGCACCCGGCGGACAACGATCGGCTGCTCGAGCTGCTGCGCGAGCTGCGCGATCGCGGCAACACGGTGTTGGTCGTCGAGCACGACGAAGACACCATGCGACTCGCCGATGAGATCCTTGAACTCGGCCCCGGCGCGGGCAGCGAGGGTGGACGTATCCTCTTTCAGGGCACACCGCAGGAACTCATGGCGACAAGCGCCAAACAAAGTGTGAGCGGCCCCTATCTGGCCAAACGCCAAAAGGTCGAGAAGTCGGCCGTCAACAAGGTGCCCGACGGCGCCTTCCTCACCGTGCGCGAAGCCCGCGAGCACAACCTGCGCGGCGTCGACGCGCGTTTCCCGGTGGGCTTGTTGACCTGCGTGACGGGCGTTTCCGGCTCGGGCAAAAGCACGCTGGTGAACGACATCCTCGCGGCCGGCGCGGCCAAAAAGCTCAACGGCGCGAAGTCCGTGCCGGGCCTGCACCGCCACATCGAGCATCTCGATTTCTTCAACAAACTCGTGCAGGTGGACCAGTCGCCGATCGGGCGCAGTCCGCGGTCGAATCCGGCGACCTACACCAAGTTACTCGACCTCCTGCGCGATCTCTTCGCGCAGGTGCCGCTGGCAAAGGTGCGCGGCTACAAGGCGAGCCGGTTTTCCTTCAACATCCGCGGCGGGCGCTGCGAACGCTGCCAGGGCGACGGCGCCATCAAGCTGGACATGCAGTTCATGGCCAACGCCTACGCGCCGTGTCCGAGTTGCGGCGGGCAACGCTTCAACCGCGAGACGCTCGAGGTGCTCTTCCACGGCTACTCGATCGCCGATGTGTTGGCGATGACGGTGCGCGACGCGATGGACCTGTTCCGCAACATCCCGCGGATCATGGACAAACTGGAGACGCTGGCCGCGGTGGGACTCGGTTACCTGCAGCTCGGCCAGTCGGCCACGACGTTGTCGGGCGGCGAGGCGCAGCGCCTGAAACTCTCGCTGGAGCTCTCGAAGCGCCAGCAAGGCGACACCCTCTACATCCTCGACGAGCCAACCACCGGCCTGCACTGGGTCGACATCCAGCACCTCATGGACCTGCTCTTCAAACTGCGCGACGCCGGCAACACCGTCATCGTGATCGAGCACAATCTGGATGTGATCAATCTGGCCGACTGGGTCATCGATCTGGGGCCGGGGGGCGGGCGCAACGGCGGCGACATCGTCTACGCCGGCGACCGCCGCGGCATCGTGGATGAACCGCGCAGTCTGACGGGAGCGGCGCTGCGGCGTTGGGCGCAAGCGCCTGTGGGGTAGGGAGTTGGAGTATTTCCTAAATCGATCCGGGGAAGTGTCGAAGAGAAGACGGACGCGTGACCCTAGCCCCCTGCCGGGGACGCGTTTTTTTGTTCCTGTTTCCCTCCATGGTTGGCCAACTCAAATTCTGTGTCGCGGGCGTGCGCTCTCTCGAAGTGGCAAAAGCCGTCGCGGCAGCGGGTGCGGATGCCGTGGCGGTGGAGGTCTCGCCGACGTCGCCGCGCTGTGTGGCGGCGGAGGATCGCGCGGCGTGGTGGGGGCAGTTGCCGGGCGACGTCACCAAAGTCGCCCTCGTGCGCAATCCGGGTTTTGGCGACCTGGAGGCCGTGGCCGGCGATGAGTTCGATCAGGTCATCATCTATTTCCCCAACGAAACTCCGTTCTTCGAAGTCGCCCTTTGGACCGACACCGTGGCGCCGGAAAAACTGTGGTTTGCGCCGCAGGTGTTGCCGGGCGGCATCCTCGACCTGGCATTTCTGCCGCTGGCCGACCGCATGATTCTGGATCGTTACCGGCCCAACTCGATGGCGCTGGAGGCGAAGATCGGGGATTGGAACGAGTTCGCGCGACTTCAAGCCATGCACGCGAAATGCGAGTGGGTGTTGGCCGGTGGACTGACGCCGGAAAACATCGCGGAAGCGGTCAGCACGGCGCAGGCGCGCAGCCTGTTGTTGCAGGGCGCAGCGATCGAAGCGGCGCCCGGGGAAATCGACATCGCCAAATTGCAGGCGTTGCTCAACGCCGCGGAGCTGTTGGCGGCCTGAGGCCTTTGCGAGCAACTGGCGGGCCGCCGCAAGCGGTTGGCGTCACGCCAAGAGGCGCGCAGGCTAAGGCAAGGGGAGCGGGGCGCGAAACGCGGCGCCGGTATAGCTTATCGCCATGCACCTGAAATTACATCTCCCGGAGGTGCCCATGACCCGGGGCGAACAGTGGTTTCTCGCCATTGCCTGGTTGGTGATTCTGGCCAAGTGCGTGTTTGTGAATTGGGCGTTCCAGCACTGGAACGTGCCGCTCAACGCCAACTGGATCATCCTGCCGACCCTGATGTTCGCCGCGGTCGCCAGCGTTCTTTGGGTTACCCATAAAGAATAGCTTACCCCTCCATTCCTTGCGCGACCCGCAGCCCCTGCATGAGTGGGGCGCGGGTCGCTTCCATTTTGTCACTTACCGTTAACCGCGTTGTAAGCCAAAGGACGCCGTTTGGTCACAATTGCCGGGTAGGTTGCTGAGCGTGCGGGCGGAGGGTTGATCGCGATGGTTGGTCCTGTGACGGCCGCACTGTCTCGACTCGTAACACAACACTCATGCAAAACCACAAATTCGGCCGGCGTTGTATCGCCGTGCTGACTACGTTCGTGGCGTTGGGATTTGGATTCCGCGCTTCGGCTCAAACCTCGGACAACGGCGGCATCAGCGGCCGCGTTTCCGACGATTCCTCGGGGCGCTCGCTCGAAGGTGCGATCGTCACGGTCATCGGCAGCACGGCGTCCGATGCGACCGACGCGAACGGTAGATTTTATCTGCCGGAGGTCGCCGCCGGCAGCCAGACGCTGCAGGTCGAATACGTCGGCCTCGACGAATGGCGCGGCTCCGTCACGGTGCGCCGCGCCGAGACCGTTGAAGTCAACGTGCGCCTCGCCAGCGAGGTGCTCAGCATGGAGGCCTTCACGGTCAGCGAAAAGGCGCGTGGCCAGGCTCTCGCGGTCAACCAGCAGAAGACCGCCGCGGGCATCGTGAACGTCGTGTCCGAGGAAACCTTCGGCAACATGATCGGCGGCAACATCGGCTACGCCCTGCAGCGTCTGCCGGGCCTCACCGTAAACGAGTCCGAAGACGGCACACCCAACGGCGTGAACATCCGCGGTCTCGAGTCGAAATACAATTCGTTCCAGATCGACGGTAACCGCATGCCCACCAGCGGCACGGGCCGCAACTTCTCGACCAGCCAGATGACGGCCGATGGCATCAGCAACATCGAGGTTATCAAGGCCGCCACGCCGGACCGCGACGGCGACGCTATTGGTGGTATCATCAATGTGAAGACGCGCTCCGCGTTTCAGCGTGAGGGCCGCGTCGCCAGCGTCACGGCCAGTGGCGTCTACTACGACAAAAACGACTCCTGGGGCCACAACGTGGGCCTGTCGTTCAGCGACCTCTACAACGCGTTCGGCGGCGAGGATAACTTTGGCCTGAGCCTCAACCTCAGCTCCTACAAGACCTCGCGCGATTACGACAACCTCGACAAGGACTACGCTTTCATCGACCCCGCTTCCCGCCCGGATCTGAACCTAGCCGAGCCGCTTTACTTTCACACCAACGGCACCCCGCAGACCAACTTCCGCGACACCGAGTCGTTGGGCGTGAATCTGGCGTTTGACCTGCGTCTCTCCGAGTCGGCCACGCTCTATTTCAAACCCTTCTGGAGCGATCGTGAAACGACCGCCGAGAAGGCCCGCAATCGTTTCTATACGGTTTCCAACACCCGCTACATCGCGGAGATGGACTACAACACCGGTCGCGGTGAACCCGACCGCCTGACCGACATCCGCTTCCAAAACGAAAAAAACCACGACGACGGTGACCTCTACGGTTTCTCCTTTGGCGGTATCTACGAGATGGATACGATCACGATGAACTTCGATGCGTTCTATTCGACCAACGAGGATAGCCGCGATCGCGACACCAGCTTCACCGTGCGCAGCTCGGGCTATCAGCTCGATTACGACCAGACCGACCGCACCGCGCCGATCTACACCATTCGCAACGGCGTCGATCCGATGGACGTAAACAACATTTCCCGCGGCGATATGGGGCTGGAAACCAACGACGTGGAAGAGGAAGTCTACAGCTTCAAAGCCGACTGGGAAAAGTCCTTCGTGGGCGAGGACCTGAGCGGCTCGCTCAAGTTTGGCGCGAAGTATCGTTCCAACGAAAAGACGCGCGACAAACAGGAGCGCAATTTCCGCACCGATTCCGCGGCGGATGGGTTTCCCTATGCCAGTGTCATGCGTGCCAGCAACTACGCGCCGATGGGCGTGACGATGTATCTTGAGCCGGACATCGATGCCCTCGAAGCGCTTTTCGCCAGCCAGCCAAATCTCTTCAGCCTGGATGAAGAAGGCGCGGTGCTCGACAGCGTGGTGGACGACTTCACCGCCAAGGAAACCATCACGGCGGCTTACGCAATGGGCACGCTGACCAAGGGCCGTCATCAGATGATCGCGGGCCTGCGCTACGAACATAATACGTTCGAGTCCGACACCTACGCCTTCAACGAAACCGACGCGCTCAACCCGACCGTCGTGCACGGCAAGAAGGACTTCGATGTGTGGCTGCCGGGCATCCACTTCCGGCACGAGCTTCGTAAGAACCTCATCCTGCGCGAGAGCTACAACCGCAGCTACAGCCGACCCGATATGGACGCGCTGGTGCAGGGCATCGAGATCGACGAGGACGGCAACGCCGAGGGCGGCAACCCCGACCTCACCGAAACCACTTCGGACAACTTCGACGTGCAGCTCGAGTATTACACCGAGCGCGCCGGTCTCTACTCCGTGGGCCTGTTCTACAAGGACATGAAGGGTTTCTACTACGAGCGGACCACCAACTTCTCCGAGTTTGATGCCAGCGGTTACCCGATCATCGATCCGCTGGGTCCCTACGAGTTCTCCACCGTCGACAACGCCCTCGGCGCGACGAACTACGGCATCGAACTCATCGCACGGCAGCAGCTCTACTTCCTGCCTTCGGTGCTCGACGGTTTCTACCTCTCGCTCTCCGCGACCTTCACCGAGAGTGATGGCAAGTATCCAGGTCGCTTGGACGAAGAGCTGCCGACCTACGGCTTCAGCGACCGCATCTACTACGCGGCGTTGGAATACGTGCGCGGCAAGTTCCGCGGGCAGCTCAGCTACCGCTACCGTTCCGACTACCTCGAAGGTCTCGACGGCAACGAAACGCTCGACGACTGGTTCGGCGCCAACGAGTCGCTCGATTGGGAGAGCAGCTATCGCTTCAGCGACAAGCTCAACGTGTTCCTCAACGTGAGCAACCTCACCGACGAGCCGCAGATGTCCTATCAGGGCTACCTGCGCACCGACAATCCCGAGGACTTCACCACCTATTCGTGGCGCGCGACGATCGGCGCAACCTACACGTTCTAAACCGCTTCGACTCTGAACCTTCTTCGCCGCCGTCTGCTGCCAATCTGCAGGCGGCGGCGCTATTTTTGATATGAACACTTATTCTTTTTTCCGACCCGCGCTCCTGCTGGCAGTGACGACCTCAGCCGCCTTGGCGCATGACGAGCCCGGCACCCATCTCGATGCCGTGAGTTGGCAGCCGACGGCTTACGCCGAGTCCGCCGCGCACGCCCCGCGGCCCTTGCCCGATCGCATCGTGCTCACGTGGACCGGTGATCCCAGCACGAGCCAGACCGTCACCTGGCGCACCGACACCAGCATCGAACGCGCGGTCGCGGAACTCGCGATCGCCAACGACAACGGTCGCGCCCTGCAGCCGGTGCGCATCGCGGCCGAGACCGAGGAGTTTGTCAGCAACCTCGGTGAGGCGCACCAGCACCACGCCGAGTTTGTGGGGCTCACGCCGGACACGCTCTACGCTTACCGCGTGGGGGACGGCCTCAACTGGAGCGAGTGGTTCCACTTCCGCACCGCCTCGCGCGACGCTCAGCCGTTTAAGTTCGTTTACTTCGGCGACGCGCAGAACGACGTGAAGACGCATTGGTCACGCGTGTTTCGTGAGTCATTTCGTGATGCGCCGCGCGCGGCGTTCACGCTGCACGCTGGTGACCTCATCAACAACGCCAACAACGATGCCCAGTGGGGCGAGTGGTTCGGCGCGCCGGGGTGGGTGAATGCGACGGTGCCGGTAATCGCCGCGCCCGGTAACCACGAGTATTATCGCTACGGCGCCGGACCGGAAACCGACCGCCTGTGGGATACCGCCAACGGCGAAACGGTCGCGGTGTCGGTGCAACTCGAAGTATTGCGCGACCCCGCCGGTGCCAAGGTCGGCACGCGGGTCGAGGCGACTGCCACCGATGGACGTCGTGCGGCCGTGTTGCTTGATGCGCAGGGACTCATCACCGGTATGGATGCGGGCTTCACCGCGCTCACGGGTTACAACCTCGCGACCTTGCGCGGTGTGCAACCCGACAAGCTGCCGCTACGCGATCGCGTGGCAGTGCAGGGTGAGCGCCGCATCTCCGAGCACTGGCGGCCGCAGTTCTCCTTCCCGGAGCAAGCGGTGCCCGCCGGTCTCGAGGAGACCTGCTACTACATCGACTACCAGGGGGCGCGCATCATCGCGCTCAACTCCAACGAAAAGCAGGAGGAGCAGGTGGCGTGGCTCGAGCAGGTGCTTTCGAACAACCCGCAGCGTTGGACGATTGTCACCTTCCACCATCCCATCTTTTCGCCGGCCAAGAACCGCGATAATCCCAAGCTGCGCGAGCTGTGGAAACCCGTGTTTGACGCGCACAAAGTTGACCTCGTGTTGACCGGTCACGACCACACCTATGCCCGCACGGGCGATGTGTCGGCGACGGTTGGCATTCACAACCTGCCCGCCGGCTACAACCAGGCTTACGATCCGGCCATCGGCACGGTGTATGTCGTATCGGTGAGCGGTCCCAAGATGTATGAGATCACGCAGGAGGCCTTCGTGCGTTCGGCGGAAGACACGCAGCTGTATCAGATCATCAGCGTCGACGGGCAGACCCTGTCGTTCGAAGCCCGCACCGCGACGGGGCGGCTCTACGATCGCTTTGAGCTGATCAAGCGGGACGGTCAGCCCAACGAATTGCGCGAGGCGTTGCCGCCGCTCAACCGCCGTCCGGACGAGCGTTAATCACCCAGCCTCAACGGACCGCGGCCCAGACGCGCTGCACGTCGTCGTGGTCCTCGAGCGCTTGCAGGAATTCTCCGACCTCGGCCCGTTGGTCGTCGTCGAGGTCGGGGAACATCTTGGCGACGTAGCCGATTTCAGCGGTCACGACCGACCAGCCGTTTTTCGCCAGCCAGGTCGACACGGCGTGGGTGTCGGTGCGCTCGGCCAGAAATCGCGCGCCGAGGTGGTCCTCCGGAATGTCGTCGTTTTGCTCGTTGGTGAGGGACTCCACCTCGTTGGCGCCGGCTTCGATGGCGGCTTCCTCGGGGTCCAAACCGGTGTCGGCGTGCGACGCTTCGACGATGCCGACGTGTTCGAAGAGGAACTTGTTGCTGCCGGCGAGCCCCAGGGTGCCCTTGCGGAAGAGCACGCGGATCTCGGGCGTGGTGCGCTGCACGTTGTCGGTGTAGGCCTCGACGATCACGGCAACCTTGTGCGGGGCGTAGCCCTCAAACACGACGTGCTCCATGACCATCTTCTCGTCGCCGATGCCGGCGCCCTTGCGCACGGCGCGCTCGATGACCTCGCGGGTGACGCTGGCCTTGCGGGCCTTTTCCATGGCCGCGAAGAGGCGCGGGTTGGCGTCGGGATCGGGTCCGCCGAGTTTGGCGGCGACCGAAAGCTCTTTGACGAGTTTCCCGACAAATTGACCCTTTTTGTTGTTAACGATGGCACGTTTCGCGTGCAGCCATTGGCGACCCATGAGGAGCAACTAGCCGAGGGGCTTTGGGGGCGGCAAGCGCAGAGATTTCAGGAGGGACGACGCGGGAATTTTGCCGCGGGAGTGAATCTTTGCCGAACTTGGAACGTCACAAGGGGTCGAAACCAAGATACCTGTTATGAAAAAGACTCTCACTTCCTCCGTTGTTGGCCTCGGCCTGTTGTTGATGGTGGGGTGTTCCGCGCCGAACACCCATGAACGCCGTGGAACCGAAGCCGGTGCCGTCGCCGGTGCGATCATCGGCGGCATCATCGGTCACCAATCAGGCGAAACCGCCGCCGGCGCGGCCATTGGCGCCGCCGTGGGAGGCACCGCGGGTGCTGCCATGGGCGCGGCCAAGGACCGCGAGGAAGACCGCCGCTACGAGCGGGGCACCGTGCGCGCGCAACCGGTGCAGGACCAATACGGCTATACCCTGCAGGACTACATGCAGCTCATGACCGATGAAGAGATGGAAATCCTGCAGGCCCGCGCGGACGCTCGTCCCGAGGTGCCGATGGGCCAGCTCCTCACGGATCGCGAAAAGGCCAACCTGCGTCGTCGCGAAGTCGCCGACAAAGAAATCGGCAGCTGAACGATTTCGCGCCTCCTGCGCTGCTATCGTTCAAGGAGCAGCGTGAGGTAGGCGTGCAATTCGGTGATCGAGAGCGGCTTTTCACAAAGCACGTTCACCCCGAGGTCCCGCGCTTTGTCGCGGGAGCCATTCGACCAAAATCCCGTCATCAAGAGCGTGGGTAAATCCGGGCGGGTTGCGCGGATCTCGCGCAATACCTCAAGCCCGCTGCGCTCAGGCATGGAGAGATCACACAGGACGGCGCGATAGCGCTGAGGCGCGGCGTGGAATTTCGCGAGGGCTTCGAGCGGGTTCTCGTGCACATCGGGCACGGCGCCGAGGCGTTTCAACATGCGAGCGACCGTGTGGGCGGCGATGTGTTCGTCGTCGATCACCAGGATCAACGGTTCGTCGTCGGCCACCGGTTCGATGTCGAGCAGATCCAAGGCGCCTTCGGGCAATCGTTCGGCGGAAATCGGCAACCAAACCTCGGCGCGGGTCCCTTCACCGGGAGTGCTTTCGAGGCGGAGCATACCGCCATGTTGGGTGACCACCCCGTGGGCGACGGATAGTCCCAGTCCGGTGCCGCGCGCTTGTTGCTTGGTGGTGTAAAACGGTTCCATCGCCCGCTGCAGCACCTCCGCGGGCATGCCGGGGCCAGTATCCGAAACAGTAATACAATGGTAGCGGTCGGCGGGTAGCCCGAAGGGCGAGCGGGTGTCGGCGCGGGCCCGCACGGTGCGTTCCTCGAGGGTGACCGTGATCTCGCCGGGGGCGTCGCCGATGGCTTGGGCGGCGTTGGTGATGAGATTGAGGATGACTTGGTGGATCTGCGTGCCGTCCGCCGAGACGACGCACGGGGAGGCCGGGAGCTTGCTCGGCAGCGAGATGGAACGGGGCACCGCCGCGCGAACGAGCTGCAGGGTCTCGCCGATGATTTCGCGCAGATCGACCGGTTTGCGCTCGGGCGGGGACTGGCGACTGAACGTGAGAATCTGCCGCACCAGGTCACGGGCGCGACGACTGCCGCGCAGAATGTTTTCGGTCAGTTCCTGGGCGGAAGAATCCGGGGCGGTTTCGAGGCGCAGCAGCTCGATGTTGCCGAGGATGCTGGTGAGCACGTTGTTGAAATCGTGGGCGATGCCGCTGGAAAGGTTGCCGAGGGCGTCGAGTTTTTGGGTCTGCTGGAGATGGCGTTCGCTGGCCCGTAGCTCTTCGGTCGCCCGCACCTGGGCTGTGGTGTTTTCGATGACGACGAGGATCCGTTGATCATCACGCACGGCCGACCAACGCAGGTGCAGGGGGGGCGCGTCCGGCAGGTCGATGCGCAGATCCGCCGGGCGCGGGGAGGTGTGAGCGCGCACGGCGGCAATGCCTTCCCAGAGGGGCGCGAAGACGGGCGTGCTGGCGGAGAGCTCGGCGTTGAACGGAGGCTCCCGCCAACCGAAGAGCCGATGCGCCGCGGGATTGGCGTCATCGAGGTTCAAGCCGGTGGGCGAGGGCGACGAGGTGCTGCTGACCACCAACAAGCCAATCGGAGTCGCGTCGAAGACTTCGCGGAAGTGTTGCTCGGACTCGGTGAGGGCGTCGAGGGTGGTGGTGAGTTGCCGGCGCAGGCGTCGCTGGTGGGCCGCGGCGACCATGGCGACCACGAGGGCGACGACGAGACCGGCGCAGACCGCCAGCAGCACCTGCACGGGGGTGAAGCGGCGGGGCTCGAGTCGGCCGAACCACTTGCGGTAGATGGTCTCGTAGCTGCCGTTGCGATAGAGGATGGCGAGACTCTCGTCCAAGGTGGCGAGCAGGTCGGGCTGCGATTTTTGCACCGCGATGCAGTAGTCGACGTCGTAGTCGGGCACCGTGATGGCGGTCGGCACAAGATTCAGCCGGTCGCGCTCCGCGATGGAGGCGCCGGAGAGGATGGTGACGAGGGTGGCGTCGCCATCGCCCTCCGAGACCCGATGCATGGCGGCGTTGACGGAGTCGGCGTAGACGATGCTCTCGGCCAAGCCCTGTTCGCGCAGCACCTGTTCGCCCAGGCTGTTGCGGTGCACCAGCACGCGGCGCCCGCGCAAATCGCTCAGGTTGTCCCAGCCGGCGTTTTCGGGACGCACAAACACCTTGCCGGACATTTCCAGATAGGGGCGCGTGAACGCGAAGCGCTCGGCGCGTTCTGCCGAATAGGCGTAGGCGATCAGTGCATCGATCTCGCCGGCTTGGAAACGTTGTTGTATATCGAGGGTCCCGCCGACCACCCATTCGATATCCAACTGGCTCGTATCGACGATCGCCTGCAGTAACTCGACCGCAAATCCGACCGGATGCACCTCGTTGGCGGGAAAGTAGGCGTAGGGGAAATTGTCGGACAGCACGCCGACGGTGTAGTGGGGGCGTGCGGTGGTCGGGGTTTGGGCACGCAAAATCCCCGCGAAAGCGGTGGCACTGACAATGAGGAGGGGTAACCGCATCCAGCGACTCATGGGGCAGCCAGTCTTATGGGGCGTCAGCGCCGGGGACAAGCGACGAGTTGCGGCGGGCTAGCCGACGCTTGCACTCCGCCGGGAGTGCCGTCGTGTTGGGGGCTTTTCCTGTGTCCGCGCTGCTTCCACCACTTCCGCCTCCCTTTGATTCCGACGCTGTGCTCGACCGGTTTTTGACGGTCATGAGCGAGCGGGGTCTGGAACTGTATGACGAGCAGGAGGAGGCGATTCTGGAGCTGTTTGCGGGCAGCAACGTCATCCTCAATACGCCGACCGGTTCCGGCAAATCTCTCGTTGCGTCGGCTGCTCATTACCGGGCGCTGTGCGCGGGCCAGCGCTCGGTCTATACGTGCCCGATCAAGGCGCTGGTGAATGAAAAATTCCTCTCCATGTGCCGGGATTTCGGGCCGGAAAACGTGGGCATGATGACGGGGGATGCGGCGGTGAATCCGGACGCGCCCATCCTGTGCTGCACGGCGGAGATCCTGGCCAATATCGCGCTCGCGCGTGGACCGGATTCGGACGTGCGGGTGGTGGTGATGGACGAGTTTCACTACTACAGTGACTCCGAGCGCGGTTACGCGTGGCAGGTGCCGCTGCTCACGATGCCGCAGTGCCGTTTCCTGCTGATGTCGGCGACGCTGGGCGATACCTCGTTCTTCGAGCGTGAACTCACGCGCGTCACGGCGGCACCGAGTGTGACCGTGCGCAGTGATCGCCGGCCGGTGCCGTTGACCTTTGAATATTCGGAAACGCCGCTGACGGAGCGGGTGGCGGAGTTGGTGGAGGGCGACAAAGCCCCGGTTTACCTTGTGTATTTTACGCAACGCTCGGCGTCGGAGTCGGCGCAGGGCTGGATGAGTCTCAACCTGACCTCCAAGGAGGAAAAGGCGCGCTTGGCCGAGGCCTTGGAGGGCGAACGTTTTAACAGTCCCTACGGCAAGGATATGAAGCGATGGCTGCGGCACGGGATCGGCGTGCACCACGCCGGGCTGTTGCCGAAGTATCGCATCCTGGTGGAGCGGCTGGCGCAGCAGGGCCTGCTCAAAATCATCTGCGGCACCGACACGCTGGGCGTTGGTATCAACGTGCCGATTCGCACGGTCGTCTTCACCCAGTTGTGGAAATACGACGGCCGAAAGGCGGCGGTTCTGAGTGTGCGCGACTTCCGGCAGGTGGCCGGCCGCGCCGGGCGGCGTGGTTACGACAACGAAGGACTGGTGGTCGCGCAGGCGCCCGAGCACATCATCGAAAACAAGCGCGCCGAGGCCAAGGCGGCGAGCGACCCGAAAAAGAAAAAGAAGCTCGTGCGCCGCACCGCGCCGCCGGGCGCAGTGGTGTGGGACGAGCGCACGTATCAGAAACTTCAGGACGCGCCGTGCGAGGAGCTGAGCTCCCAGTTTGGCGTGTCGCACGGCATGTTGCTGCTGGTGCTCTCGCGCCCGGGCGACGGCTGCCGGGCGATGCAGCGGCTCATTCGTGATTGTCATGAAACCCCGCACAAAAAAGAGCAGTTGCGGCGACGCGCCTGGCAGCTGTTTCGCGGCCTGATTGAGCGTGGTATCGTGGAGCCGCAACGTCGGCTCGATGGCGCCAGTGGGCCGATGGCCGGCGGCCGAAAACTGCGGGTGAACGTGGAACTGCAGGAGGACTTTTCACTGCATCACGCGTTGTCGCTTTTCCTCATCGATACGCTGCCGCTGCTCGATGTGACGTCGCCGGATCACGCGCTGGATGTGCTGACGTTGTGCGAATCCATCGTGGAGGATCCGGATGCGATCCTGCGGAAGCAGATCGACCGGGCGAAGACCGAAGCCTTGGCCGAGATGAAGGAGCAGGGACTCGGCTACGAAGAGCGGATGGATAAGCTGGACGCGATCGAGCATCCCAAGCCGTTGCGCGATTTTCTCTACGACCGTTTTAACGAGTTTGCGGCGAAGCACCCGTGGGTGGAGCAGGAGAACGTGCGACCCAAGTCGATCGCGCGGGAAATGTTCGAGCGCTACGACTCGTTTGCCGACTACGTGAAGCGCTACGGACTGCAGCGCAGTGAAGGCCTGTTACTGCGCCACTTGTCGCAGACGTGGAAGGTGCTGAGCCAGACGGTGCCGGCGGCGGCGAAGACGGAGGAGGTCGAAGAACTGGAAGTGTATTTCCGTGAGCTCATTCGCGGCATCGACTCGAGTTTGTTGGAGGAGTGGGAACGCATGCAGAACCCGGACTTCGAGGCGGCGGAGACTCCGGATAAGCCGCAGCGCAAAACGCCGGTCGACATCACGCGCGACGCCAAGGCGTTTCTGCGGCTGGTGCGCTTTGCGGTGCACGGTGTTCTGCAGGATGCGAACGCGGGCGATTTTGAGACCATCGCCCAACGCACCGGCAGTGAGGCGTTGGCGGTCGAGGATGCGTGGCGACCCTATTTCGAAGCGAGCGAGCGCCTGCGGCTCGACCCGGAAGGACGCGCGGCCAAACACACGCACATCGAGGAAGACGGCTCCATTTGGCACGTGGCCCAGGTTTTGATCGACGGTGAGGGACTCGGGGATTGGGAGCTGCGACTGGACGTGGATCTCGCGGCCTCACGGGAGACCGGCGACGTGGTGATGCGATGGGATGGCGTGGCGCCAATCGGCAGCTAGGACGATTCGGGCCGGAAACTTTTTTGGCAGAATTCTGCAACCCCGGGGCAAATGAGGGGGTGATGTAGGCATGAGTGACCGATGGTCGGCCGCTTAAATCCTCAACCCTCCTTTTTGCCATGATCGCTTCTCTCAAAAAAATCACCGCTGCCGTTACGGTTGCTTCTGTCCTCGCTGTTTCCGCCTTCGCCGCTTCGCCGGGTTATGTTGATTTCGATCAGATGTCGGACGGCTCCGGCGACAAGTATGTCGAGGTCGACATCAACGGATCCCTCCTGCGCCTCGCCGCGGCGTTCACGCAGAATGACGAACCCGAAGTCGCGGCCTTGCTCAACAACTTGGAGCGCGTGCGGGTAAACGTTTTCGGCGTGAACGACGACAATCGCGCGGCGACGCTCGAGCGTATGGAAAGCCTGCGCGGCAAGCTGGCCAACGAAGGCTGGGAGCAGGTCGTAACGGTGCGCGAGAACAGCGGCGACAACGTCGCGGTCTTCATCAAGCAGGCCGAGGGTGAAACCATCCACGGTGTGGTCGTCACGGTCATGAGCGGCGACGGTGAAGCCGTGCTCGTCAACGTGGTCGGTGACGTCGCGATCGAGCAGATCGCGAAGCTCGGCGACTCCCTCGACATCAAGCCGCTGCGCGAGCTCAAGCTCAAGGAAGCGCACGGCAAGTCGGCCTGAAATCGGCTGATCGCTGCTCCCGCCTGTCCCAACCTTTAACGTATCCATACGATGACTACGTCCGCTTCTCCCTCCACCTCCTCCCGCCCGGCGCGCCGCGGTTTCCGTTGGTTGCATTGGTTGTTCGTGATGCTGGCGGCGATGACCGTCGTGGCGGTGGTGGAGGCCGCGAGCATGTTCCGCCTGAGTCGGGAAGCCGGTGAACTGCGCTCGGCCATTCACCGCGTGGTGAAGGGCGATGCGACCACCACGGTGCAGTTCTCGGTCGGTCCGGGGGCGATCGGGTTGGTGCGGTTTGTGGCCGGTTTTGTGGACGACGTGCCGCCGGAAGCCCTGCGGGCCATGGAAGCGGTGCACAGTGCGAGTGTGGGCGTCTATCAACTGGACTCGGCCCCCTCGCTGAACGAACGCATCGCGATGATGGAAGTCACTGCGGCCAACATGCGGGAAGACGGCTGGCATCGGGTGGTCGCGGTGCGCGATGGTGACGACGTGGTGATGGTTTTCTCGCCCGAAGCGGCGGCGGATCCGGACGCGTTGGAGCTCTGTCTGGTGGTCTGCAGTGACGATGAGCTGGTGGTGGTCTCGGCCAATGGCCGCACCGAGCCGTTGCAGGCGATCGCCCGGGAGCATTCCCGCGAGTGGCGCGAAGCGGCCGCGGCAGAGCGGTTCTGAGCGCACGACACGATGCGGCGGGAGGATTTGCGGGGCGGTGCTTGCCAGCGGCGGGCACCGCTCGTTGCGTGGAGCGGTGAAACCCGCTGCCATTGTCCACCTCGATGCCGATGCGTTTTTTGTTTCGGTCGAGCTGGCGCTGCGGCCGGAGTTGCGGGGTAAAAAGGTCGCGGTGGGCGGGCGGAGTCGGGGCATCATTTCTTCGGCCAGTTATGAGGCGCGGGCGGCCGGGGTTTACACGCCGATGCCGACACAGCGGGCGCTGCGGGCGTGTCCGGATTTGATTTTGTTACCGCATGAAGGCGACTACGCCGGGGTGTCGCGGCGCATGTTTGACCTGTGTGAGGAGGTGACGCCGCTGGTGCAGCGCAACTCGATCGACGAGGGGTATCTGGATCTGGGGCCCTGTGGTTTGGCCGATGATGCGGCGGTGGAGGCGCGCACGCGGCAGTTGCAGCGGCGGATTTGGGACGTGTTGCAGATTCCGGTTTCGATGGGCATCGCGGCCAATCGGCTCGTGGCTCAGGTGGCGAGCAAGCTGCGCAAGCCGCGTGGGTTCGTGGTGGTGCCACGGGGTGGGGAAGCGGCGTTTATGGCGCCGCTTGATATTGGGGTGTTGCCCGGGATCGGCCAGAAGACGCAGGAACGTTTGGCGAACCGCGGCGTGCATCGGATCGGTGACGTGGTGGATCGCGGGGAGGCCGAACTGGCGTCGTTGTTTGGGCGGGACTGGCGGGAATGGCTGGCGCGGTGTCGGGGCGAGGATGATCGGCCAGTGAACCCGGAGCGAGGCGAGGCCAAGAGCTATTCGCAGCAGGAGACCTTTGGGGAGGACATCCGCGACGTCGCGGCGATCGAGGCTATCGCCAAAGGGATGGTGGACTCGTTGCTCCCCAAGGTGCGGGCAGACGGGAAGCGCGTGCGCACGCTCACGCTGCTGGTGCGATACCCGGATTTTACCCAGGAGTCAGTCGGGCGGAGCCTGCCGGAGGCGTCGGATCTTGAGACGGCGTTTTATGCGCTGATTCCCAAGTTGGTGAAACAGGCCTGGACGCAGCGGCGACCGCTTCGGTTAATCAGCATCAAAGTGTCGGGGGTGGAGGACGGTGCCCGACAGCTCGACATCTTCGGCGAGACTGACGAACGGCGGCGCCGATTGGCGGGCTATCTTGACCGACTGAATGCTGCCGGCGGAGCCAATGTGCTGCACGGGCATCAGTTGGAAGCGCCGGGGGCGGGACGGCGGCGGGGGATCGGCTCGCCGCGGCGTCCGTAGGTGTTCGTAATTCGAATACTGGGAATAAGTAAAATTTCTGTCGCCAACGTGGCACCGTCGTCGGACATTGCACGCACGACCCTACCCGATGCTTACTGCGAATTACCCAGCTCTCTTCGCAGCCGTAAGCGCTTGGAGACGCCCACTTGCACTCGTGGTGTTTCTCGGCGCCTCGGCCCTCCTGAACCCGTTGGTCGCGGCCACCATCAACGGTTTTAACATTGATGAACGTTCGGTGCCGGCGACGCACCTGGTGCGTGCGGCTCCCGCCAAAGACAGTATTCAGGCGATCATGGAACCGCAGTGGGGTGACCTCACGGCGGGTGATTGGCTGGCGGATACCGATGAGGTTTTGAGCATCACGATGGGGGAGGAGACCCGAGCCTATCCGCTGCGCATTCTGGTATGGCACGAGGTGGTGAATGACCAGTTCGGCGACATCCCGGTGGCGATCACCTACAGTGCGTTGAGCGGTTCGGGCATCGCGTTCGCGCCGGGCAACAATCCCGACGGTTCGACGCGGACTTTCGGGGTGTCGGGCGTGCTCTATAACAGTTGCCTGCTGATGTATGACCATGCGACGGAGAGCCTGTGGTCGCAGATGGGGATGGCGTCGATCGCGGGCGAGGCCAACGAAACGGCGTTGGAACTCCTTCCGGTGCGACGCATGTCCTGGGCTGCTTGGAAGCAGGCTTTTCCGGCCGGCAAAGTGCTGACCCGCGAGACAGGCTTTGCGGTGGATTACCTTGGTGACTGGCCCTACGGCGACTACGCGTTCGATCGCGCGACGATCTTTCCCTTCGATGTAAACCGTAACGAGTTTAGCACCAAGGAGCGAGTGGTGGGATACGTGGGCGAGGACGCGCAACGTTGCTGGCCGCTGGCGAAGCTGCAGGAGAAGGGACAACTCTACGATGCGATCGGCGCTCAGACGATCAAAGTAACCTACAACGCCGATACGGGGGACGTGCTGGTGCAGGATATGACGACGCGCGAGAACTTGCCGGTCATTTCCTGCTTCTGGTTCGCCTGGCAGGCGTTTCACGCCGACACCTCCGTCTGGATTCCGCTGCGCTGATCGGAGCTTCGCTGCGAGCTTGCCAAGCCGAAGGAGAGGAGTGCAGTGGTGCTCCTCTTTTTTGTCCCTTCGTCATGCCTATTTACGAGTATTACTGTCCCGACAATAACACCGTCTACCAGTTCTACGCCAAGTCGCTGGCCCAAGGTCAGACGGTGCCCAAATGCCCCGACAACCCGAAGTTTAAGATGAGCAAGATGGTCTCGGGTTTCGCCATCACCAAGGGCGGCAGCAGCGACGAGCCGCCGCCGGACGTCGGGGGAGGAGCAGGCGGCGATCCGGACGATCCGCGCATGGAGGCCGCGATGGCGGCGATGGAAAGTGAGTTTGCCAACGTCGACGAAAACGACCCCAAGGCGATGGGGCGCATGATGCGCCGCATGTCCGAACTCACCGGCGAAAAGCTCGATGGTGAAATGGAAGAAGTCGTGCGCAAGTTGGAGGAGGGGGCCGATCCCGATTCGCTCGAAGACATGATGGGCGATGAGTCCGGCGGCGACGGCATGGATCCCTACGGCGATCCCATGGGCATGGGCGGCATGGGAGGCGGGCCGGAAGGAGGCGCCCCCGAGCCCAAGGAAAAGCGGCACCGCTTCCGCAGTCGCCTGCGGCCGCCGCGCCGCGATCCGCAGCTCTACGATTACGAGTGATTTTCTAGTCCCCGCGTTACGCTTCGTCGTCGCGGGGACTTTTTTGATGCCATGTGTCCGGGGCTTGTCGCATGTTGAACACAAACATGTCCGAAGCCACGACTGCCACCGATTCTGATCTGCAACGACGTATCGCCACCGCCAAGACGGTGGTGCTCGGTCAGGTTGACTGCCTGCACGAAAATCTGGGGCAGGTCAGCAGCCAATGGAAGGCGGACGGCAGTCGGGTGACGGCGATCGACCATGCGATTTCGCGCGCGATTCTGGCGGCGGTGGCGGAGGCCCATCCGGAGGACCGTGGGTTCAGCGAGGAGTTGCTCACCGATCGGGTGTTGGAGGCTGACAGTCGTTTCACTTGGGTGCTGGATCCGATCGACGGCACCAACAACTTTGCCACCGGCCTGGCGCAGTGTGCGATCTCGTTGGCCCTGCTGGAACATGGCGAGCCGGTGTATGGGGTAATCTATGACGCCGCCCGGCGCGTGCTGATGCATGGCGGGCCAGGGATCGGCATGTGGGATGGCGCAGAGGCTGTGCGGGTGCGTCCGGGACCGTTGGGATCGAAGTCGGTGATCGGTTTCCACAGCCCGCATGCGCAGGGAGAATTTCCCGGCCACGGCGAAGCGCTGGTCAGCCGTTACAAGATTCGGGCGCTCGGCAGCAGTGCGTTGCACTTGGCTTACGTGGCCGCCGGCCTGTTCGACGGCGTGGTCGATCACAACGTGAAGTTGTGGGATATCGCGGCAGGCATCGCGATGGTGCGCGGTGCGGGAGGAGACGTGACGTTCATCGCGAATTCGCCGCTGCCGTTACGACGTTTCGACCTCGAAATGCCGCGCACGTTTTATGTGGGCGGAAGTGAATCGACGCGGTGTGAATTGGTGGCTGCGCTCTCCTAATGCGGGCGCGATCGCGCGACTCGACGCGGTCGGGCAGGGTAGGGAAAGCGTCAATACAGCGTAATTGTGGTCGGAGAATGGCTCAAACCGGGCAATGACGGCAGTTTAGCATTGCTTGGTGGGCGGTCCCGTGGATTGCCTTGAGCACTCTCTTCTCCTGTTCTCCGGTTGAACGTCACTCTGCCATGGCAAAAAAAGCTCCCAGCCCCGCTTCCCCGCTCACCTTTGACCTGCCGGTTTCGTTGATCAGCAAGATCACGTCCGCCCAGTCCAAGATGGGTCTCGCGTCCACCAGTGAAGTGGTTCGCCTCGCTCTCGCTTCCTACAACTTTGATCGTTACGAGAGCACTCGTGAAGAGCATCGTCAGATTTCGGTCCGCCTGCCGGGCGACATGAAGACGGTGCTGACCCGCACCTCGAAGAAAAAGAAGGTCAGCGTGGGTGAGCTCCTGCGCGCGGCACTCGACGACCTCGCGGTGACCAAACCGGCCAAGCCCACCGTGGCCAAGGGCAAGAAGAAGGCGACCGCCAAGAAGGCCGCTGCCAAGCCCGCTCCGGCGAAAAAGGCTCCCGCTAAAAAAGCGCCGGCCAAGAAAGCCGCGGTGAAAAAGGCTCCGGCCAAAAAAGCTGCTCCGGCCAAGAAAGCCGCCAAGAAGGGCAAGAAGTCCCGCTAAGTCGCGGGTTAGCTTCCGCACAGATTTGCGAGCCCTCACCGCTGGTGGGGGCTTCTTTTTTGCGCGCGACCGATCCGGTCGCTCAGACTGGCGGCGCGCATTCCCGATGAACTTGATTATTTGACGAACGCGACCAAGCGTTCCGTCCCGTTTTGACCATGAGCCAAGCCCCCTCCCCATTATCCACCTGGGCCCTGAATGTCTCGCCGTCGCCGACGCTTGCTGTCGACGCCAAGGCCAAGGCCCTGAAAGCAGCCGGTGAAGACGTCTGTGGGTTCGCCGCCGGTGAGCCCGACTTCGACACCCCTGATCACATCAAGGAGGCCGCGGCGCAGGCGCTGCGGGATGGTAAAACCAAATACGCCCCGACCCCCGGCATCCCGCCGCTGCGCGAGGCGTTGGCCGCGAAATACGCCGACGTCTACGGCCTGGAGACGAAGCCGGCTCAAGTGGTCGTGAGTCCGGGTGGCAAGTTCTCCTGTTACCTTACGATCCTCGCGCTGTGCTCGCCGGGTGACGAGGTGATCGTGCCGGCGCCGTTTTGGGTGAGTTATCCCGAGATGGTGAAGCTGGCGGGGGCGACGCCCAAGGTGGTCGTGGCGACCGATGCGACCGGCTTTAAGCTCACGCCGGACATGGTCGAAGCGGCGATCACGCCGAAGAGCAAACTGATCATTCTCAATTCACCCTCCAATCCGTCTGGTGCAGTTTACACCCGTGAGGAGTTGGAGGCCATCACGGCCGTCGCGGTGAAGCACAACCTCTACATCATGTCGGACGAAATCTATGAGCACCTGCTCTACGATGGCGTCACGCATGTTTCGCCGGCGTCGTTTTCGGCCGAAGCGCGGGAGCGCACCATCATCGTCTCCGGCTTCGCCAAAACCTTTTCGATGACGGGTTGGCGCTTGGGCACGATTGTCGCGCCGACGCCGATCGCCACCGCGATCGCCGATCTGCAGAGCCAAATGACGTCCAATGCCACCACCTTCGCCCAGTGGGGCGCGCTCGCGGCGTATACCGAGTGGGACAAAACGAAGGCGGCGCTCGATGAGATGCTGGTGGCCTTCGACCGTCGACGTAAACTGGTCCACGCCGGACTCAACGCCATCTCCGGTATCGACTGTCAGCTCGCTCAGGGCGCGTTCTACCTTTTCCCGAACGTCTCCAGTTTTGGCGTGCCCGACATGGAGTTCTGCTCGCGTTTGCTGGAGAGCGAAAAGGTTGCCGCCGTGCCGGGCAGTGCGTTTGGCACCGAAGGGTTCCTGCGCATCAGTTACGCGACTTCGGACGAGACCCTGCAAAAGGGCTTGGATCGTCTGGCCCGCTTCTGCGGTTCGCTCTGATCCCGCGACGACCCCGTTTTTTTGAATCGCTCAACGCTCCCGGCGTTGGGCGATTTTTTTTGAGCGGACGCCATCCCGGATGGCCCCGGGACGTGACGGTCCCGGGGCCGGGGGCTCCGTTATGGTGGATTAGGAGACGGGAGCAAAGGAACGGGGCCCCGCCCGGCCGGAGCCGGACGGGGCGGGGTCGTCAACCCACACCCGAGGGGCGTGGAAGCGGGAAAAGATGCGCTCGTTCGGGAAGTCATGCGCAAGGGATCGGCAAAACGGCTCAGCAGATTTGAGCGCGTTTTGAAAAATGTGGTCGGACCCGGTGACGCGCAGGGAAAGGCGTTGCGGGAGTGGGGTGGCGGAACCTTGCTTGCTGGTTCCGTCGCTCGGATTTCCGCCACATGATCGCTACGCTATTTTCCTGGTCTCGTTGTAAGTGGGTGGGCGCGCTGGTCGCGCTGACCGTCAGCCTGGGGGCGCAGGAGCCCACGCCGTATCTGCCGGTGGCGGAGACGCCCTTCGACTTCCGCGCGGGTTGGACCTTGGACGAGGCGTTGCCGGCGCCGGAGACCGTGCTGGGTTATGCCGTGGGGGAGGCCTACGCCGATTACGGCGCGGTGCTGCGGCTGGTGGATCGTTACCGCGGCAGCGAACGCCTGATGATTGAGCCCACGGGCATGACCAACGAACGGCGGCCGATGCAGGTGCTGGTGATCTCTTCGCCGGAAAACCTCGCCCGCCTCGAGGAGATCAAAGCGGCCAACCAACGATTGGTCGACGGGCGGGCTCCGCTCAGCGGACGAGCGCTCGATCGCGCGGTGGCGAAGCAGCCGATCATCGTGTGGCTCGGTTACAACATCCACGGCGACGAGGCGGCGGGCACGGAGGCGGCGATGCAGGTGCTCTACACCTTGCTCGCGTCGCGGAGCGCCGAAGTGGAGGCGCTGCTGCGCGACGTGGTGGTGGTGATGAACCCCTGCCAGAACCCGGATGGTCGGGAACGTTTTGTGGTGTGGGCCAACGCCCACGGCATCGGCCGGCCGGAGCGTTTTGCGTGGGAGAAGGAGAACCCGTGGAACGTGCAGGGTCGCTACAATCACTACTACTTTGACCTCAACCGCGACATGATCGCGCTCTCGCAGGTGGAGAGTCGCAACACCGCCGCGGCCTACCTCGAGTGGATGCCGCAGGTGGCGGCGGACCATCATGGCGAAACCAAAGAGTATTTCTTCCCGCCGGCGATGCTGCCGATCAATCCGCAGTTGCCGCGCGAGCAGACGGAACGCTGGCAGGACGTGTTTGGCCGCGCCAACGCGGCGGCCTTCGACGCGCAGCACTGGCTCTACTACGTGCGTGACGACTTCGACATTTTTTACCCGGGTTACTGGGACAGCTGGCCGTCGCTCCAAGGCGCCACCGGCATGACCTACGAGACCAGCGGCGGGGGCAAACGAGGCCGCAATTATCGGCGCGACGACGGCACGACGATGACGCTGCGCCAAGCCATCGCGAAACACTTTGTGGCGAGCATGACGACGATCCGCACGGCGGCGGCGAACCGCGATGCGCGGTTGCGCGACTTCCACGCGGCGTTTGTTGATGCTGTGGCCGTCGGTCGGCAGGGGGAGATGCAGCAGGTGTTTCTGCCGGGTTTGCCTTTCGAACACCCGCTCAGCGCGTTGTTGCGCGGGCAGGGGATCGAAGTGCAACAGCTCAACGAGCGCGTGCGGCTGACTGGGGCGCGCGACTTTGAAGGTCGCGACGTGAGTGAGATCGAGTTGGCGCCGGGCACCTTGGTGGTGGATCTGGCGCAGCCGCGCGGGCCGTTGGCGCGGGCGCTGTTGCAGACGCATTCGCAGATGGACGCGGCGTTTGTCGAGCGGCAGTTGGCCAAGGTGGAGCGCAATCGCGAGCGCGGGGACAACGCGCCCGAGGACGACTACGAGTTTTACGATCAGACGGCGTGGAGCCTGCCGTTGCTGTTTGGCGTGGAGGCTTACCAAACGGCGACGCCGGTCGACCTGGCGTCGGTCGCGACGACAGCGCGATCGAAGAGCGGGTTGCCGCCGGTGGCAGTGAAGCCGGCGCTGTCGGTGAAGGACGCGACGGCGTGGGTGCTGCCGGTCGACCAAGCGGGCATGAAGGAGCGCGCGCTGAGCTTGTTGCGCGCGGGCTACCGCGTGTCGGCGGCGGTCAAACCGTTGCAGGTCGGCAATCAGAGTTTCCCGGCCGGATCTTTGGTGGTGCGGGCGGAGCGCAATCCGGCGGATGTGGTGGCGCGGCTCGGGCCGTTCAGTCTCGACGGCCAAGCTGCCGGAGTAGTGCCGGTGCACGGCACGTTCACTGAGGACGGCAGCACCGGCGTGGGTTCGGTGGCGATGATGGCGCTCAAAGTGCCCAAGGTGATCGTGGCGGCGGGAGATCCCGTGACGCCGGCCAGCTATGGGGCGATGTATCATCTTTTGGATACGCTGGGCGTGGTGGACTACGTGCCGGTGGCGGCGGATCGGCTGGGGTCGCTCGACCTGAGCGGCTTCAACGTCGTGATTCTGCCGTCGGCGTGGTCGGGTCGCTGGTCGGACGCCTTCGACGAAGACGGTCGGGCGCACCTGCGGTCGTGGATGGAGCAAGGCGGCACGCTCATCTGTCTGGGCGGCGCGGCGGAGTTTGCGGTCGACGCCGACACGGGCTGGACCGACACGCGGCTGGTGGGTGTCGCGGACGGCGAGGACGAAGAGGTCGCGTTTGACGATCAGGTGCTGCCGCTGCCGGGGGCGTTGCTGCGGGCCACGATCGAGCCGGAGCACTTCCTGAGTTTTGGTTATGCGCAGACGGAGCTGCCGTATTTCGCCGATGGGGACGCGTTCTTCCAACCATCCACGACCGGCACGAATGTGGTGCGGTTTGCTGACGAGAACCTGTGGGTGTCGGGCCACATCTGGCCGGAGAATACGGAGCGCCTACTGGCGAGGGCGGCGGCGGTGATCGACGAGCCGATCGGCGACGGCCACTTGATTCTGTTCAGCGACGAGCCGGGCTACCGGGCGATGTGGCACGCGTCGGTGCCGATGTTGCTCAACGCGTTGCTCTACGCGCCGGGCTTGCAGAACGACGTGGGCAGTTACGTGCGGTAGGCCTCGGCGAGGGCTGCGGCGACGTTGGCGGGGACAAACTTCGTGACGTCGCCGCCGTATTTGGCGACCTGCTTGACGAGGTGGGAGCTGGTATAGCTGAACGCCTCGGCCGGCATGACAAAGATGGTTTCAATCTCGGCCTTCAGGTGGCGGTTCATGAGGGCCATGTTGAACTCGAACTCAAAGTCGGAGAGCGCACGCAGACCGCGGATGATGGCGGTGGCTTTTTGTTCGACGGCGAAGTCGACGAGCAGGCCGGAGAAGGTGGTCACATCGACATTGGGCATCTCCGTGATGTTGGGGCCGATCATCTCGATGCGTTGCTCGGGCTGAAAGAGGGGACCTTTGCCGGGATTGTGAGCGACGGCGATGGTGACGCGGTCAAACAGCTTGGCGGCACGGCGCAAAACATCGAGGTGGCCGTAGGTGACAGGGTCGAAAGTCCCGGGGTATATGCAGTGGCGCATGAGCGAAGGGGCACTAGATGCGAGGGGCGCAAATGGAGCGAGCGCAAATCGTAATGTTTCCGGGGTTGCCAGCGACGAAGCGGGGGCAGTGAATCGAGGTAATGCGCTGGACTCTGCCCAATGTGATCACCGTTTCGCGGGTGCCGATGATGTTTGCCGTCGTGGGCTTGATGATCGCCGATTTCAACCCGGCGGCGACGCTGGCCTTCTGGCTGTTCATCGTCGCGGCTTTGTCTGATTGGCTCGATGGGTTGATCGCCCGCAAGTCGGGTCAGGTTTCGCAGTTTGGGCGGTTTATGGATGCGGTGATCGACAAGGTGATGGTGCTGGGCCTGATGGTCGCGCTGTTGCAAGGCGGTTACTTCGGGGAACTCACGCTGATCGCGCTGATGGCGTGGCTCTGCATCCTGACGCGCGAATTCGCGATCTCCGGTCTGCGCATGATCGCGGCGGTGAAGGGCCTCGTGGTGGAAGCCGACAAAAGTGGCAAAGTGAAGACCTTCACGCAGCTCAATGCCATCGGTTGGCTGATGGGCGCGCGCATGTTGTCGGATGATTTTGGCGACCTGTTTCCGGGGGATGACATGATGATCATCCGCGTCGTGCACATCGTGGGGCTTTGCTTCTATTTCCTTTCGGCGCTGCTGACGGTGACCTCGGGTTGGAACTACCTGCGCCGCCACGCGCACGTGTTCGCCGACTAAGCGGAGCGCACGACGATGAAACTGCGTCAACCGATCTGGCCGCGCTTTCTGCCGCTGCAGCTGGTGCTCAATTTCGCGACGGTGGGGCCGGTGGGCCGCATCCGCAAAGCGCCGGGCACCTGGGGGTCCGTGGCGGGGCTGCTGTATTTCACCCTGTTCTTCTACGACGTGGGCTGGTTCGGCACGGTGCTCTTTGGGGCGCTGGGCATCTACCTGGCTGTCGCCATGTGTGGCGAAGCGGAGTTTCGGCTCGGGCGACGGGATCCGGGTGAGATCGTATTGGATGAGTTCATCGCCATCCCGTTCTGTTTCATCGGCTGGCCCTACGTGGCGGTCGTGTTGCCAAATTGGGCGGCGCCGTGGGCGGTGTTTCTGGCCGGCTTCGCGCTCTTTCGTCTCTTCGACATCTGGAAGCCCGGACCGATCGGCAAACTGCAGGACCTGCCGGATGGCTGGGGCGTGGTGGCTGACGATATCGCGGCGGCGCTGGCGGCCTGCCTGACGCTGCATGTGCTGGCGCAGGTGATCGCGATGCTGAACTGATCGCGGGCGGCGCGGCGCGATCCTATTTGGTGCGCGTCGCGGAAACGAGAGTGACGGTGGGCTCGATCCAGCCCTCGCCGCAGGTGACGACACGGGCGCTTTTGGCGGCGCCCCATTGGTGCAGGACTTTGCGGGCGGCGACGAGTTCTTCGCCGGCTTTTTGACCCTTCATGGCGAGCAAACGGCCGCCGATGCGGGCGTGCGGCAGGCACCAGGGGGCGAGCTTTTTGAGCGCAGCCACCGCGCGCGACGTGACGATGTCGGCCTCGCAGGGCGGGATACTTTCGGCGCGGCCCCAGATGACCTCGACGCGATCGGCGAGGTCGAAGGCGGCGACCATCTCTTCGAGAAATTCGCAGCGGCGTTGCAGGGTGTCGACGAGCACGAGGTGCAGGTCGGGACGCACGAGGGCGAGGACCATACCGGGCAGCCCGGCGCCGGTGCCGATGTCGACAACCTTGGCGTTGGGTTTGATGGCCTCGGCCATGGCAGCGCAATTGAGCAGGTGACGGTCCCAGAGGATGGGCACCTCGCGCGGGCCGATGAGTCCACGAATGACCCCGTCGCTGGCGAGGGCTTCACCGTAGCGGGTGAGGCGGGCGATGGCGGCGGCGTCGAGGCGCGAGGCCGCGTAGGCCGGCACGGGCGGCAGCGGAAGGAGTTCCGGGGCGGGCGTGGGGTCGGATTCGCTCATGACGCAGGCGCTGTAGCTGGCCTCGGTGAGGCCGGACCGGGGTCACCGCCCCCGGCTACAGGAGAGTGAGGGTAGAGGGTCATCGCGGCAGGATCTTGAGGTCGGCGATCGGGATCGAGACGTGCAGGCCTTGTTGCAGCACGTCGACGGTGACGATGATGCCCTTGGGGTCGGCCGGATCGTCGATGACGCCTTCCAGGCCGCGGAGCGGACCGCTGACGACTCGCACGGGTTGACCCTGTTTGAAGAGCGGGTGGATCGACGTCTCGAAACCGGAGCTGACGATGCGTTGCACGTCGGCGAGCTGGGCGAGAAAGAGGGCTTCGTTGGTGACCGGCAGGGCGCGGGCGAGCAGGTCCTGTTGGTAGATGCGGGCCTTCTTTTCGTCGGGCACGCGGGCGAAGACGTAGCTGGCGAAGAGCGGTTTGGTGAAGCTGCGTTCGCGGTTGCCGTAGCGTCGCACGCTGGTGATGAGCGGCAAGTAGTGCGGCATGCGCTCAGCGTTCATGAGCGCGGCAAACTTCTTTTCGCAGCGGGGTTTGGTGTGGCAAACCCACCACGACTCGCCTTCGACGCTGGCGAAGGCGCTGAACGGTGCGGGATCGGTGTCGCTCACGCGTCTTGGAGTAGGAAGCGCACGGCCGCGTAATACCCCTCGAGACCGAGGCCGGTGATCACGCCGACGCAAGCGGGCGCGGTGAAGGAGTTGTGGCGGAAATCCTCGCGGCGGTAGATGTTGGAAATGTGCACCTCGACCGCGCGGAGTTTGGAGCCGAGCAAGGCGTCGCGCAGGGCGACGCTGGTGTGGGTGTAAGCGGCGCCGTTGATGA
The DNA here is from genome assembly GCF_019679435.2 of Actomonas aquatica. Classification (NCBI taxonomy): domain Bacteria; kingdom Pseudomonadati; phylum Verrucomicrobiota; class Opitutia; order Opitutales; family Opitutaceae; genus Actomonas; species Actomonas aquatica. Next base: position 1,604,532 of record NZ_CP139781.1, on the reverse strand, counting down.
CGAGGCCGTCGATGCCGGCTTCGGCGAGGGCGGAGATTTGGTCGACGAGCGCGCCCTCGTGGTTGCTCTGGAAGAAGGAGAACTCGGCCTGATCGACGAACGCGGCGGTGAGTTGCGTCTCGAGATCGGCGAGCGTGGTGGAGCCGTAGATCTCCGGCTCGCGTTTGCCGAGGCGATCGAGGTTGGGGCCGTTGAGGATGGCGATGCGTTTCATGGACGGGGTTGGTGAAAACGGATGCGGCGCGGAAAGAGAACGCTTTTCGTTCAAAGCGGGTTTTCGGTGCGAATGAACTCCCACGGCAAGTCGAACTTGGCGGCGAGCTCGGCGGCGAGGGCCTGGACGGCGTGCACCTCGGTGGCGTAATGGCCGCAGAGGAAGACGTTGAGGCCGCGCTCCTGGGCGAAGTTGAACCATTCCTCGCGGAGTTCGCCGGTGACCAGCGTGTCGATGCCGGCTTTGACGAGCTCCTTCATGGCGCTGTTGCCGCTGCCGCTGCAGAAGGCGATGCGGGAGGGGGTGGTCGAGCCGCAGGTGATGGGCACGACACGGTCGTATTGAGCCTCGAGCTGAGTTTTGAGGTCATCGCGCGAGCCTGACCAAGGGGCGGAGCAACCCACGGCACCGCCCTCGGTCTCCATGAAGGGGCGGTCGGGGGTGAGGCCGAGTTGTTTGGCCAGCAGGGCGTTGTTGCCGATCTCGGGGTGACCATCGAGCGGCAGGTGGTTGGAGTAGAGGGCGCAGTTGCCGTCGAAGAGGGTTTTGACGCGGGTGTAAACCGGGCCGGTGAGGAGCTGGGGCATGTCCCAATACATGCCGTGATGCACGATGAGGAAATCGACCCCGGCGGCGACTGCGCGTTGGAAGGGCACGAGGCCGGAATCGACCGCGGCGCCGATCTTGGTGACGGCGCCGTTGTTGGCGACCTGGAGGCCGTTGCGGGCGCCGGGGGCGTCCTGGTAGGCGTCGAGGCGGGTGCGTTGATTGGCGTAGGCGACGAGTTCGTCGAGAGAAGGCATGGGCAGACGTTAGGGGGATCAGCGGCGGGCTTTCGAGGTGGATTTTTGGCGGGGGGCGGCTTAGCGGTGGAGAACATGGAGCGCACCATCGCGGAACTCGACCTCACTGACCCCGTGGATCTGATCGCCGACGCGGCGTCGAAGTTTACCAAACGCCCGTCCTGGGATGAATATTTCATGGCCACGGCGGTGTTGTTGTCGACGCGCTCGCCGTGCGAGCGATTGCACGTGGGCTGCGTGCTGGTGAGTGGCGGCGATCGCCGCAATCGCATCGTGGCGGCGGGCTACAACGGCTTTTTGCCCGGCACGCCGCACACCTCGCGGGTGCGTGACGGACACGAGCAGGCGACGGTGCATGCCGAGCAAAACGCGGTGGCCGATGCGGCGCGACGCGGTTCCTCGATGGAAGGTTGCGTGGCCTACGTGACCCATTACCCGTGCATCAATTGTGCGAAGATTCTGGCGGCGGCCGGCATCGCCGAAGTGCGTTACCGGGCCGATTACCACAACGACCCGATTGTGGCCGACGTGCTCGTCGAAGCGGGCGTGAAAGTGACGAAACTGTAGAGTGAGGCGCGACGCGAACTGGAGCGATCAACGCAGCGAGACGACGGCATGATGGAAAACGATCCGAGTGAAGCGGAAGCGGCGGAGTCTCTGGCGGGCTCGCTGCTGCTGTCGCACCCGAGCCTGAAGGACCCGAATTTCCGGCGCACGGTGGTGTTGCTATCGGCGCACGACGCGGAAGGCGCGATGGGCGTGGTGCTGAATCGCGGAACGGGTAAAACCCTGGCGGACCTCGATGAGGCGTTTGCGTTTGGGGCTTTGGCGACGGTGCCGGTGTTGGCGGGCGGGCCGGTGCAGACGGATCGGCTCCTGATTTGCGCGCTCGGATTTCATTCGGACGGCGCGGGGCTGCGTTTGCATTTTGGCCTGGAGCCGCTGGAGGCGGAGAAGCTCAAGGCGGAGCAGGGCGACGACATCGAGTTGCGCGCCTTTGTGGGGTATTCCGGCTGGGGCGAAGGGCAGCTTGAAAACGAATTGGATCACGATACCTGGGCGGTGAGTGCGATCCCATCGGACGTGCTCGATTACGAGCAGAACGAGTCGATGTGGCGGGGCATTTTGGTGCGCGTGAGCCCCGAGTGGAAACTGTTGGCGGAAGAACCGGACGATCCGGAACGCAACTAAACGCCGAGGGCGGTGCGGTAGAGGCGGGGCACGCGTTTAGTCACCGAACAGAGTGTTTCCCACGGAATGGTTTCGGCCCAAGTGCTGAACTCGGTAACGGAAATCTCGGCACCTTGTTGATGGCCGATGAGCGTGACCTCGTCGCCGGATTTGACGGTGTCGAGATGGGTGACGTCGACGATGGTTTGGTCCATCGTGACGCGGCCCAGAATCGGGCAACGGCGACCGCCGATGAGCACAGCGCCCCGGTTGCTGAGGAGCCGGTTGATGCCGTCGCCGTAACCCGCGGTGAGCACGGCGATGCGGGACGGGCGCTCGAGGCGATGCGTTTGGCCGTAACTGATGGCGGTGCCGGCGGGCAGGTCTTTCACGAGGCCCACGCGGGTGCGAAAACTGAACACCGGCTCGGCGTGCACGTCGGCCAGCAGTGATCCGGTGCGGGGCAGGATGCCGAACTGCAGCAGGCCGATGCGCACGGCGTTGAAGGGACCCGCACGTTCGATGGTTTCGAGGCCGGCGCTGTTGTCGGCGTGAATGAGCAATGAGGTCGGATCGAGCCCGTCGAAGGAGGCGAGCGCTTGCCGGAAACGTTGGCGTTGCTCGGCGGTGAAGGCCGGATCGTCGTCGGAACTGGAATAGTGCGTGTAGATGCCGGCGAGGGTGAGTCCGGCGGCGTCACGGATTTTTTGATACACCGTGGCGGCTGTTTCGTGCCAAACGCCGGCGCGGCCCATGCCGGTATCGATCTTGAGGTGGACGCTGATCTTGCGCCCGGCGCGTTCGGCGGCGGCAGCGAAGCGGTCCACTTCGTCGGCGGACGAAACGGTGACGGCCACGTCGTGGCGCGGGATGTAGTCGTCCTCTTCCGGCACCAGCGGACTGAGCAGGAGAATCGGCCAACCGGGACCGAGTTCACGCAAGGCGGCGGCTTCGGAGAGCGTGGCGACAGCAAAGAGGTCGGCCCCGGCGTGCATCAAACGGGCGGCCACCTGGTGCAGACCGTGGCCGTAGGCGTCGGCCTTCACGACGGCGACGTAGCGCATGAAGGAGGGCAGGGAGGCGCGGATGCGGCGCAGGTTGCGTTCGAGGGCGGCGAGATCGATCTCGGCCCAGCAACGCAGCGGAACTTGGGTGCGCGGGATCATCGGCTGGCTTCCGGGGCGCGATGGACTTGCGGTGTCCAGCGCACGTAGTCCGGTGCGGTGTCCTGGTAGGCGTCGGGTTCCGGGTTGGCGCGCAGCAACGGGGCGTCGATCAGCGCGCCAGTGAGCTCTGACGGCTCATAGGGCACAACCGTGGGCGCAGGATCGGGTAACGGCGTCCAGGTGCGGAAACCGGCCGGCATGAAGGTGTGGGCCAATTGCTCGGTTTTGAGTCGGCGGAGCGGTGTCGCGCTGGCGGTTTCGTCGGCGAGCGTGAGCACATGCCAGGATTGGCGCCGGGCGTCGCAGATGAAGGCGTCGCCGACTGTGCCGCGGGAAGAGGCAGGCAGATCGAGACTGCGGTAGCTCCAGATGGGCCGCGGGCGCAGCGCGACCCAGGTGCGCAAGGCTGTAGCGACCGTGCGGATACCGAGCATGGAGCCCGGACCTTCGCAGAAGACAAAGCCATCGAAGTCGTTGGGGCTCGCGCCGGACTCGGCGAGCAGGGCAAAGAGCGTCGAACTCGCTTCACCCTCGCGGTGCAGCCAAACCGGGGCGATGCCCGGGCGGGTCAGCCCGAGGTGCAGCACCGTCGAGGCGGCGTCGATCAGGAGGAGCGACGGGTGTTCGGTGAGGAGTTCGCGGATCGACGTCACGGCAGGAAAGGGCCGAGAAAACGTCGGTGCCCGACCCGGTGCAAGCGTGCAGCGAGACGCGGCCGTTTAGAGGAAGGCAAGACGATCGAAGCGTTGGCCGAGCACGGCATCGGCGTCGGCTTCGAGCCAGCGATCGAGCAGGGTCGCGTAGACGGAGCGAAAATCGGTGCTGTAGGTGAGGTCTGCTTTGGGCGACGGCAGGTCGAGGTCGGGGGCGGCGCCGAGCAGGGTTTGGTCGAGTTTGGAGCCCAGCACAAAGAGGGGCGCGGCGGTGCCATGGTCGGTGCCGCCGCTTTCGTTTTCGGCCGGGCGACGGCCGAACTCGGAGAAGGTGGTGGTGAGCACCTGGTCGGCGAGGCCGTGGGCGGTGAGGTCGGCTTGGAATGCGGCTAGTCCACCGCTGAGCGTGGCGAGCAGGTTTTGGTGCGCGCCGGCCTGGTTGGCGTGGGTGTCGAAGCCGCCGAGGCTCACAAAATACACCCGGGTGTCGAAGCCGGCGGCGATCATGGCGGCGACCTTTTGCAACGACTGCGCGAAACGGTTGTCGGTCGGGTAAGCCGCACCGGGGCGGTAGGCGGCGAGGACCTTTTCGACGCGGCGTTCGGTGACGAGCGCATTCATGGCGGTGGCGCGTAGAAAGGCGTGGTTGGAATGGTCGTCGTCGTGGGCGTGATCGGGGCTGCGAGCGAAGGCTTCCAAGACGTCAGTCGGTGTGGTGTTGCGGCGGTTGCGGGTGCTGCGACGGAGCGGGCGTTCGGGGACACCGAAGATGGCGTGATCGGCGTCGGACGCGAACGACGGTGGCGTCTCGCCGGAGACATGGATGGCGGCGGGGTCGGCGGACGTGGTCGCAGCGTCGGCACCGGCGCAGGCGTTATCGAGGTAGCGGCCGAGCCAGCCGGTGCTGAGGGTGTCGTCGGCCTCGCTGGCGGTTTCCCAGATCTCGGTGGAGCGGAAGTGACTGCGGTTGGGGTTGGGGTAACCGACGTTTTGAATGATGCCGAGCTGGCCGTCCTGGTGGAGCGCATACAACTCGCGGCAGGCCGGATGCAGGCCGAGCTCGTCGTTGATGGGGAGGACGGCCTGACGGGTCAGGCCGAGGGAGGGGCGAAGGCGGTGATAGTGATCGTTGGCGAAGGGCACGACCGTGTTCAGGCCATCGTTGCCGCCGGCGAGTTGGACGAGCACGAGGATGGTGCGATCGCGTTCGGGAGACGGGGCGGCGGCGCGCACGGAGTTGACCAAAAACGCGGGGGCAAACTGGGCGAAGGTGAGCAGCCCGATGCCGCTGCCGGTCGTGCGGAGAAACTCGCGGCGGGTGGTGGGGAAGTCGGAGGGGAAGGAGGCAGACATGGAAGGGGGGCTTCAGCAGAGTTGGTAGTCCGGCGATTGGAGCAGGGTGGTGAGCGCGGTGGCGGTTTCGTCGCGGTCGGCGTCGGCCAGAAGCTCGGCGAGGGCGGCGAGGGCGTCGGGCGGCGGGGGAGAGGCCAGCCAGCGTGACGCCCAGTTCTGCACGGTGGCAGACGGGGAGTCTTCGGAGAGTTCGATCAGCGCTTCCGGCGGTAGGAAGAACGTTTCATGACCGGCGGCGCGGGCGGCCTCCATGGCGCGGAGTTCGTCGGCGTTGAAGCGGTTGTGGGGCAGTCCTTCGATGAGGAAGGCCGCGGTTTGGCGGCGGGCGGCGAGGGTGGTGGAGTTGATCCAGCGGCGGCCGCCGACCCAGCCGCGCACGTTGGGCGGAGTGAAGGGCAGTTGGCCCATGGCGCGGAGGGCATTGAGGGTGAAGCGCGGGGCGGGGAGGACGTCGAGATCTAGGTCCTGCAGCAGGCCGAGGTAGAACTGGATCGGGCTTTTGATGGCGTTGCCGCGAAACTCCGGCGCGAAGAAAGCGCGGCTGCCGAAGAACCGGAGGGCGAGGGCGCGCAAATCGAAAGCGTCGTCCAGCCAGGCGTCACCGAGCGTTGCGATCCAATCGGCGGGCAACGGGTCTTCGGTGAGGTAAAAGCGGGCGAGTTCGGTGGGCAGGAAGGTCGCAGCGGCGGGTTGCGCGTAGGCGAGGTCGATGACCTGATCACCATCAAAGGCGCCGGTGTGGCCGAAGACGGTTTTGCGTCCGCGGTCGTGTTGGCGGCGGGCGAAGCGGAACTCGCCACCGGCTTGGCGGTAGCCAGTGAAAGCGCGGGCGGCTTCCTTGATGTCGTTTTCAGTGTAGTGGCCCTCGCCGAGGACGAAGAGTTCGAAGAGCTCGCGGGCGAAGTTTTCGTTGGGGGACTTGGCTTTGCTTTGCTGCAGATCGAGGTAGACGATCATGGCCGGCGAGCGGGATACGGCCTTGGTCAGAGCCTGGGCCGGGCCGAAAGCGTGAGTGCGGAGGATGTGGTCGTGGGCGTGGATGAGGGCCGGCTGCTTCACCTTCTGGGCGGACACCACGTAGACATCATCGAGAAACAGGACCCATTTGCTGAAGGTGGCGTGTTCGGGGGCGCGAGCGTGTTGCAACCAATCGAGGGCGAGACTTTGGCCGGCTGCGCGGGATTGTTGCTGGAGGCGATTGCGGGCACGGCGGCGCTCCGGTTCGGGCAAGTCGCGGATTTCTCGGAGGGTTTCCCGTAAGCCGCGTCCGGTTTCCGCTACGGCAGCGGGGGCGGGCCATGACGGAGGTGAGGGAGGGAAAAGTCGCTGCAAGGTGGCGGGCAAACCGTCGGCCAGAGCGCGTTCGACCTCTGCAGGTTGGGCACTCCAGCCAGCGCGCCGCAGAAGATGGCGCGCGTGTGAGGCAGACCAATCTTCGGCGGGAAGCGGTTGCCAGGCGGTCTCAGCGGTAAGGTGGGGTAGCGCAGGGGTAGCGGGCATGCAGAGACAAGACGGCGGGGCGGGGCTGGCGGTTTCAGCGACGGGAACAGGCCTGCAATCCGGCATTGACCGGCCCGAAGCGGGCTCCGTAGCGTGTCCAATTCTCTCAACGAATCCTTCACCACAATTTCGGTCGTGAACATCCAAACCCAAGACGTTTCTGAAACCCGCAAGAGCCTGGTCGTGTCCTTCGACGCCGCCGAGGTCGCCGCTGAGCACCAAGCCGTGGTCGCTGAGTTTACCAAGATGGCCCGCCTCCCGGGCTTCCGCCCCGGCAAGGCTCCCGCCGCCATGGTGACCAAGCGCTATGCCAAGGACATCGAGGGCGAGTTCCGTAAGAAGGTCGTCACCAAGGCCTACCAGAGCGCCATGGACGAAGCGAAACTCGACGTGATCGGCGTGACCGACGTCCAGGAAGGCGAGATTTCCAAAGATGCCGAAGCGACCATCACGATCACGGTCGACATTCAGCCGAGCTTCGAGCTGCCGGATTACGAAGGCATCCCCACCACCGTCGAGCCCACCGAGGCCACCGATGAGGACGTGGAGAAGGTGCTCGAAAACATGCGCGCTGAACGCGCGGACTTTAAGGAGGCCGACCGCGCCTCCCAAAAGGGCGACTACGTGAAGATCGCCTACGAAGGCACGATCGACGGCACCCCGATTCTCGAGATCGCTCCGGACAAGCAGATTTACGGCAAGGTCCCGCAGACGTGGGAAGAGGTTGAGGGCGAGAACGAAGGTCTCATCCCCGGTCTCGGTGCCCAGCTCGGCGGCCTCGCCAAGGGCGACAAGAAAGACGCCACCGTGACTTTCCCGGCCGACTTCAAGGCCGTTGAGGCCCTCGCGGGCAAAGAAGCGGTCTACGCCGTGGAGCTGTTGGAGGTGCGCGAGCGCGTGCTGCCGGAGCTCGACGAAGAATTCTGCAAGGCCCATCAGGCCGACGACCTGGAGTCGCTTAAGACCAACATCCGCAACCACGTGAAGATGCAGAAGGAGTCGCGCAACCGTTCCGAGCAGCGTCGTCAGGTGATTGAAGCCATGCTCGGCAAGGTCGCCATCGCCGCCCCGGAATCGCTGGTGGAGCAGGAAACCCAAGGCGTGCTGCGCCAGTTCATCGACCAGCAGATGCGCCAGGGCGTGCCGGCCGAGAAATTTGAAGAGGACAAGGAGGCGCTCTACGCCAACGCGCGCAAGACCGCCGAGACTCGCATTCAAAGCCAGTTGCTCATCGCCAAGATCGCCGAGAAGGAGAAGGTTAAGGTCGAGGAGAACGACATGAACCAGGTCATTTACCAGCAGGCCATGCGCAGCGGTCAGGGCCCGGACAAGTTCGTTAAGGAGCTGGCAAAGGATCGCGAACGGTTGCGTTCCATTCAGCAAGGGATCCTCTTCGACAAGACCCTTGATCTGGTGGTCGCAAAATCCAGTGTCACTGAAGGCGCCGCTCCGTCTGCTGAATAAAGTTAGGCCAGCGGCGACCGATTTAATTCAACGCCCGTGAGCTCATACTACATTCCCTACGTCATCGAAAACACCGGCCGTGGTGAGCGGTCGATGGATATTTACAGCCGGCTCCTCAAGGATCGGATCATCTTCATCGGCACGCCGATCGATGACGGTGTGGCCAATAGCGTGATCGCCCAGCTGCTCTTTTTGCAGATGGAGGATCCCAAGAAGGACATCCACCTCTACATCAACTCCCCCGGGGGCGTGGTGACGGGTGGCATGGCCATCTACGACACGATCAACTTCCTGCAATGCGATGTGGTGACCTACTGCATCGGCATGGCGGCCTCCATGGGCACCGTCCTGCTGGCCGCTGGCACGAAGGGCAAACGCTTCGCGCTGCCGAACAGTCGGGTGATGATTCACCAGCCCTCCGGTGGTGCCGGCGGTCAGACGACCGACATCTCGATCGCCGCCAAGGAGATCCTGCGCTGGCGCGAGACGCTGAATGCCACGATCGCCAAACACGCTGGCAAGACTGCCGCGCAGGTCGCCAAGGATTCCGATCGCGATTACTACATGAGTGCTCTTGAAGCCAAGGAATACGGTCTGGTGGACCACGTGGTGGAATCCACCCGCGAGGCCCAAAACCTCTCCGAGCCGTCCGCCGCCTGACGCGTTTCGCCACTCATTATTTCAGCTGTTCGCAGCACTTTCGAAACGGACCAAAATCTTTTTGGTCCGTTTTTGCATTTTTCTCCCCTCGACAGAGCAATTCGTGCCGATAACCCTCCGATATGGCTAAATCGTCGCGGATGACGCTCTGCTCCTTTTGTGGTAAATCCCAGACCGAGGTGAAAAAAATCATCGCGGGGCCGGGCGTCTACATCTGCGACTCGTGCGTGAACGTCTGTAAGACGATTATCGATCGCGAAACGAAGCAGAGCCCGATCGAGTCCAAGCCGTCATTCCGCCTCCTCAAGCCCGCGCAGATCAAGGCCACCCTCGACGAACATGTTATCGGGCAGGAGCACGCCAAAAAGGTGCTCTCGGTCGCGGTCTATAACCACTACAAGCGACTGGCCTTCGATAACGGACAAGGCCCGGAGAGTGACGGCGCCACGCTCGCGCCGGAGTTCGACGGCGTCGAAGTCGAGAAGAGCAACATCCTGCTCTCGGGGCCGACCGGCTCTGGCAAAACCCTTTTGGCGCGCACGCTCGCGCGCATTCTGGATGTGCCGTTCGCCATCTCCGACGCCACCACGCTGACCGAAGCCGGTTACGTGGGGGAGGACGTGGAGAACGTGGTGCTGCGACTCCTGCAGTCGGCGAACTATGACGTGAAGAAGGCCGAGTGCGGCATCATCTACGTCGACGAGATCGATAAGATCCGCCGCACAACCGAAAATGTCTCGATCACGCGCGACGTGTCGGGCGAAGGCGTGCAGCAGGCGTTGCTCAAGATTTTGGAGGGCACGGTCTGCAACGTGCCGCCGCAGGGCGGGCGCAAGCACCCGAACCAGGAATACATCCAGATCAACACGGCCAACATCCTCTTCATCTGTGGTGGTGCCTTCGTCGGCCTCGAAGACATTATTCAGAAGCGATTGGGCGCTCGCTCGCTCGGATTTACGCGTGATCAGTCGGTCGAACTCGATTCCGTCGAAATCATGCGACAAATCGCCCCCGAGGACTTGGTGCGCTTCGGCATGATCCCGGAGTTCATCGGCCGTTTGCCGGTGGTATCTGTGCTTGATCAGCTGCAGATCGCCGATCTCGAGAAGATTTTGCTCCGCACCAAGAACGCCATCGTGAAGCAGTATTCGAAGCTCTTCGCCATGGACGGCGCTCGACTGCGCTTCACGCCGGATGCGATCCGGGCGGTGGCGCAGAAGGCGATCGACCTGAAGACCGGCGCTCGCGCCCTGCGCTCCATTATGGAAAAAATCATGCTGGAAGTGATGTATGACCTGCCGGACCGCGATGATGTGGCCGAGGTTGTGATCGATGCTGCCGTGGTCGCCGGAAAGCGCCGTCCCTCGTTGCGGCGCGCCCCGAAGAATGTCTCGAAGAACGCAGCCTGAGAGATGGCTGAAAATGCGTCGTTTTTCGCAAGTAACGATTAGGTGCGGCGGAAACCGTGTGTGTTTTCGCTAATAGTTCGGATCAGACCACTTCGATGAGAAATTTTGTTTTACTTTGGAAAACTCGACCGGTTCTTTGACCGGCTGACCGTGACCACTCTTGAACCCGTGAGCCAGCCAACTACGCGCAAGTCTTTCTTTGGCCGAATCGGAGCGATTTTTGCCGCTGCCGTTTTCGCGCCTAAAATCATGGCGAAGTCCGCGACCCGAGCGGTCGTTCATCCTGCGGGACGGACCAAATTTACGCTCAAACCCGACGTCCGTGCGGTAGCGCGTGACGAGGATTCGCTCTAACCCCGGCCCAGACGCCAGAAGCCACCGGCCCATGTCGCATATCTTCCCGAAATCGGCCAACCGTCTGCCGCTGCAGATCATCATCTTCCTGGTGGTGTTCGGCGGTATCGTGACGGCTGCCACGACTTATTACGCCACGCCGAAGTATACTCGGATTGGCTATGCTCCGGTCCAGCCGGTGCCGTTTAGCCACGCCAAGCACAATGGCGAGCTCGGTATCGATTGCCGCTACTGCCACTCCACGGTGGAAAAGGCGGGCCACGCGGCGGTGCCCACGGCGCAGACCTGCATGAACTGCCACTCCCAGGTGAAGAACCAGAGCCCGTTGCTCGCGCCGGTGCGCGCCAGCTACGAGTCCGGTGACCCGGTCGAGTGGGTGCGGGTGCACCAAGCCCCTGACTATGTTTACTTCGATCACTCCGTGCACGTGAACCGCGGCGTCTCCTGCGTGGAGTGCCACGGTCAGATCAACGAGATGGAAGTGGTCACGCACTCCAAGCCGCTCTCGATGGGCTTCTGCTTGGATTGCCATCGCGATCCGGCCCCGCGCCTCCGCGACCCCAAGCTTGTCACCCAGCTCGATTGGAAGCACCCCGGCGGCGAAGACGGTCAACGCGCCGACGGTGAGAAGTTCATTCACGACTGGAATATCCATCCTCCGCAAAGCTGCTCAGGCTGCCACCGATGAAACGCAAAGTTAACCATCCCGAACCCTCCGCCCGTGAGCTGAGTGGTCCGCGCTACTGGCGCAGCCTCGACGAGCTCGTGGAGACCCCCGGTTTCCAGGACAAGCTCGCCCGCGAGTTCCCCGAAGGTGCCTCGAATCTGAACGGCGTTGACCGCCGTTCCTTCTTCAAGCTCATGGCGGCTTCCTTTGCCCTCGGTGGTATGGGTCTGGCCACGGGCTGCCGTCGCCCCGAGGCGAACATCCTGCCTTACGGCAAGTCGGTGGAGAACGTCATCCCCGGCGTGCCGCAATATTTCGCCACCGCGTTCCCGCTGCGTGGCGCAGCGTTGCCCTTGCTGGCTGAGACGCATCAAGGCCGCCCGACCAAGCTCGAGGGTAACCCGAGCTACGCGCCCTACGGCGGTGCCTCGTCGCTGGTTTCCCAAGGTTCCGTACTCGATCTTTACGACCCGGACCGCGCCACGACCCACACCACGGGTGGGAGGGCCTCCACGGCCGTCGCCATGCGCGACAAGCTCGCCGCGATCCATACCGCAGCTGCCAGCAGTGGTGGTGCCGGACTCGCCATCCTCGCCGAGACCTCCTCGTCGCCCAGCCGCGCTCGTCTCGTCCGCTCGCTCAAGCAAAAGCTGCCGAATGCGATCTGGGCGGAGTATGACGCGGTGATCGATACGCCGCCGGCCGCCGCCGCGCGCGCTGCTTTTGGTCAGAACGTGAAGCCGCTCTACCGCTTCGCGAAGGCCAAGCGCATCGTTTCGATCGACTCCGATTTCTTCCACGCCGAATCCGGCGCCCTCGGTTACGCCCGCGATTTCGCCAAGGGCCGCAAGGTGCTGAAGGCCAACGATCCGATGAACCGCCTCTACGCGGTCGAGAGCATGTTCACGCTCACCGGTTCGATGGCTGACCACCGGCTGCGTCTCGCCAGCAGCCACATGCTGGCCTTCGCCGCGGCGCTGCTGCAGCAGCTTTCCGGTCGCTCGGAGCTGACTTCGCTCGCGCAGGGCCTCGATTTCAAAAACAAGGACGCATGGATCGAAGCCTGCGCCGCCGACCTCGCCGCCCACAAGGGTGAGTGTCTCGTGGTGGCCGGTGCTCACCAGAGCCCGCAGGTCCACGCTCTCGTTTACGCGATCAACACCTTCCTCGGTAACGTCGGCCACACGATCGACTTCGTGTCGGTCCCGCAAAACGACGCCGCTTCGCTCGCCGACCTCGCCGCTGCCGCCAAGGCCGGTCAGGTTTCGACGCTCGTGGTGCTCGGCGGCAATCCGGCCTACAACGCTCCGGCGGATCTCGATTTCGCTGGTATCGCGGGTGCGGTCGGCGACGTCGTTCGCTACGGTTATTACGTCGATGAAACGTCGGCCTTGGCCGGCACGCACATCGCCGCAACCCATTTCCTCGAATCCTGGGGCGATGCCCGCACGGCCGACGGCACCATCGTGCCGATCCAGCCGATGATTCTGCCGCTCTTCGATGGTCTTACCGAACTCGAAGTCGTGGCCCGTCTCGCTGGTGAAGAGAACGCCGATCCTTACGCGATCGTGTTTGAAACCGTCACTGGAATCGCCGGCGGCAACGCCGAAGAGGCTTTCCGCAAGTTCCTCCACGATGGTCTGCTCGCCGGTTCCGCCTACAAGTCCGCCTCGGTTCGTTACGACCAATCGGGCGCTGGCTCGCTGTTCACTGCCTCGGCTTCCTCGGCGGCGCTGAGCAAGGACAACCTCGAAGTGCGCTTTGCGATCGACCACAAGCTCGACGACGGCCGCTTTGCTAACAACGGCTGGCTGCAGGAGTGCCCGGATCCGATCACCAAGATTTCCTGGGACAACGCGATCCTCGTCAGCCCGCGTCTCGGCAAGGAACTCGGCATCGAGCCGGATGGTGTCGCGCTGCAGGTGGCCCGTAAGGAGCTCGCGGATTACCCTCAGGGTAAGGAAGCTGCTTTCATCGGTGAAGTCACCGTCAACGGCGTGACCGTCCGCGGTCCGTTGCACATCCAACCGGGTCTCTCCAACTGGACCATCGTGCTGCCGCTCGGTTACGGGCGCACCGCTTCCGGTCGCGTGGGGCAGGGGACTGGTCACAACTACTTCCCGGCTCGCACCTCGGGCTCGATGGCCTTCGCCACCGGTGCCTCCATCAAGGTGCTCGACGAACGTTACCTGCTCGCGAACACGCAAGAGCACTGGTCGATGGAAGGTCGCGACATCGTGCGCGAAGCCAACAAGAGCGAATTCGACCACACTCCGAACTTCGTTGATACCTTCGGCATCGAGTCCCACGCCCCGGCCAACCTCGGCAAAGACAAGGACCAACCGCTGAGCGTCGTCGCTGCCGAAACGCCGCGCGGTAACTCGCTCTACGAGACGCCGAATTTCGAAGGCGTGCACCAGTGGGGCATGTCGATCGACCTCAACACCTGTATGGGCTGCAACGCGTGCGTCGTGGCCTGCCAGGCGGAGAACAACATCCCGATCGTCGGCAAGGACCAGGTCCTGCGCGGTCGTGAAATGCACTGGATCCGTCTCGATCGTTACTACTCCGATGGCAACATCGACGCCGCCGCCTTCGGTGGTGAGGGCAACAAGCAGATCCCCGAGGATCCGCAGGCGTCCATCATGCCGGTGGGCTGCATGCAGTGTGAGCTCGCTCCCTGCGAAACGGTCTGCCCGGTGAACGCCACGGTGCACGACGACGAAGGTCTCAACACGATGGCCTACAACCGTTGTATTGGCACGCGTTACTGCGCGAACAACTGCCCCTACAAGGTGCGTCGCTTTAACTTCTTTGATTGGAATGACCGTTCGCTCGACCAGCTCTACATGGGCCCGGCGGGCGACAAGGGCATGCCCGAGCTCGTCAAGATGGTGAAGAACCCGGACGTGACGGTGCGCATGCGCGGTGTCATGGAAAAGTGCACCTACTGCGTGCAACGCATCCAGCAGGCCAAGATCGCCCAAAAGGCGAAGGCCCGCGACACCGACAACGTCGTTATTCCCGACGGCACGATCAAGGTGGCCTGCCAGCAGGTCTGCCCGGTCGACGCCATTGAGTTTGGTAACATCAAGGATCCGGAGAGCGCCGTCTCGAAGGCCAAGAAGCGTGAGCAGGACTACGCGTTGTTGGGTTACCTCAACATCCGTCCGCGCACGACCTACCTCGGCAAGCTGCGCAACCCGAACCCGAAGATGCCCGATTACAACGAGCTGCCCCTGAGCCGCGTCGAATACAACACCAAGAACCATCCCGCCCATGGTGACGATTCCGGTCACGGTGGCGGCCATCACGACCAAGAGGAAGCCGGCCATCACGAGCCGACCGATGGTCACACGTCGATCATGAAGAACGCCCTTCGCACGGGAGGACTTAGCTAATGTCGTCGCACGCAGACTCCGCCGCCGCTCCGGCAATTCTCAGTGAAGTGAAGCCCGCGGTGTTGCCGCGCGCGACGCTGGTCGAGCATGACCGCAGCTTCGGTTGGATTACCGATAAGATTTGCGGCATCATCGAAGGCAAGACCCCCACCTGGTGGTGGATTTGCTTCGCGCTCGCCTGCTTCGTCGCCAGCTGGACCGTAGCCGGCATCACCTACCTCGTCGCCACGGGCGTCGGTGTGTGGGGCCACGCCAATCCGGTCAACTGGGCTTGGGACATCGTCAACTTCGTGTTCTGGATCGGTATCGGTCACGCCGGCACGCTGATCTCCGCCATTCTCTGTCTGTTGCGACAGAAGTGGCGCACCTCGATCAATCGTGCCGCCGAGGCCATGACGATCTTCGCGGTGGTTTGCGCCGCGATCTTCCCGGTCTTCCACGTCGGTCGCGTTTGGTTCGCCTGGTATCTCTTCCCGATCCCCAACGCCAACTACATCTGGCAGAACTTCCGTTCGCCGCTGGAGTGGGACGTGTTCGCGGTTTCGACCTACGGCACGGTTTCGGTCCTCTTCTGGTATGTCGGTTTGATTCCCGACTTGGCCATCCTGCGTGACCGTTTCTACAAGACCGGCAACAAGGTGCGTTCCTGGCTCTACGGCCTGTTCGCCATGGGCTGGCGCGGTGCGAACCGCCACTGGTCCAACTACGAAATGGCCTACCTGGTGCTCGCCGGTATTTCCACCCCGCTGGTGCTCTCCGTGCACACCATCGTGTCGTTCGACTTCGCGGTGTCGCTCCTCCCGGGCTGGCACACCACCATCTTCCCGCCTTACTTCGTAGCCGGCGCCATTTTCTCCGGTTTCGGTATGGTGCTCACGCTCATGCTGCCGCTGCGCGCGATCTTCAAACTCGAGGATCTCATCACGCAGTATCACATCGATTGCATGTGTAAGATCACGTTGGCGACGGGCACCATCGTGGGCTACGCCTACGGTATGGAGTTCTTCATCGCGTGGTATGGCGCGAATCCGTATGAAGGCTTCGCGTTCATCAACCGTGCCTTTGGTCACTACGCTTGGGCCTACTGGTGGATGATTGGCTGTAACGTCATCACGCCGCAGTTCTTCTGGTTCAAGGCGGTGCGCAACAACACCATGTTCGTCTGGATCCTCTCGATCTTCGTCAACGTGGGTATGTGGTTCGAGCGCTTCGTGATCATCGTTACTTCGCTGGCCCGCGACTTCCTTCCGTCCAGCTGGGGTTACTACAGCCCGTCGATCGTGGAAATTTTCACCTTCTTCGGCACCTTCGGTGTCTTCAGCGTGCTGTTCCTGCTCTTCATCCGCTTCCTGCCCATCATGCCGATGGCGGAAATCAAGGCGGTCACCCCGCAAGCCGATCCGCACGCGGGTCACGGCCACCACTAAGCCCAGCGCAATTCAACTTTTACGATCATGGCTGCTCCTTCACATGGCGTGATTGCTACCTTCGACACCGCCTCGGACATTTACGAGGCGGCCAAGAAAGTGCGCGACGCCGGCTTCAAATTCTGGGACTGCATCACCCCGTGTCCGGTTCACGGTCTGGATGGTGCGATGGGCGTGCGTCGCTCCAAGGTTCCGCGCTTCTCGCTCATCGGCGGCATCCTCGGTTTCACCACCGGCATGTCCCTCATCTTCTTCACCGGCGCGGTGGACTACCAGCTGATCGTCGGCGGCAAGCCGCTCTTCAGCCCGATGTTTGCCTTCCCGGTGTCTTACGAGCTCACCATTCTGCTCACGGCCTTCTTCACCATCGGCGGCATGTTCATCCTCAACGGATTGCCCATGCATTATCACCCGGTGTTGAAAGCGCCGCACATCCACCAGGGTCTCGATGACAAATTCCTCATCGTGATCGAATCCCGCGACCCCAAGTATGACGCCGCTGCGACCAAGTCGTTGCTCGAGTCCATCGGGGGTAAAGACATCACCGAAATCGAGGCCTGACCCAGATGCGTTACGTTTACCTCGTCGCCTTCTTTCTGGTCGTTTTGACCGTTGGTGCTCTCGGATTCCGAGGCTCCATTTCAACCAAGCCGCCGCTGGAAGTATTCCCGGACATGGATCGCCAGTCCAAATACCAACCGCAGGGTGAGTCGGCCTTCTTTGCCGATGGTCGGGCCGATCGGCCGATCCCCGCGGGCACGGTTGCTCGTGAGATCATCATCGGTGATGCGCACCTCACCACGGGTCGCAACGCCGATGGCGAGTTCGCTGCCGGCTTCCCGGCGTCGCTCGACATCGATGAAGCTTTCATCCTTCGCGGTCAGGAGCGCTACAACATCTACTGCACGCCCTGTCACGGCACCCTCGCTGACGGCCGCGGCATCGTCACCCAGTATGGCTGGGGCACGCCGGCCAATCTGCACAGCGATACGTTCCGCGCGCAGACTGAAGGCGAGCTCTTCAATACCATCACCCACGGCAAGAACACCATGTTTGCTTACGGCGACAAGCTGGTCCCCGAGGACCGCTGGGCCGTCATCGCCTACGTTCGCGCCCTGCAACGTTCTCAGAATGGCCGCCTCTCCGATGTGCCGGCTGCTTACCAAGCGGAGTTGAACTAACATGTCTTCTGCCTCTTCCACTGTTTCCGCCTCCACCGCCGCTGCGGCCGGAGCTCCCGCCGCGAGCAAAAGCACGCCGGCCGGGCTCGCTCTCGCCGTTGGGGTGATCGGTATCGTGCTGACCGCCGCGGGCATTGCCGTCTCCGGTGGCTCCAAGGTCGCCTTCTCGTGGCTCACCGCGATGACCTTCTGGACCGGTATCACCATCGGCATGCTCATGCTGATCATGATCCATCACATCTTCGATGCGAATTGGTCCACGGTGATCCGCCGCCAGTTTGAACATGGCGTTTCCGCCTTCAAATGGTTGGCCCTCCTCTTCATCCCGCTGGTCGTTGCCGCGGTGATGGATCCCAGCCTGCTCTGGAAATACTTCAATCCCGCCTACGACCTCGGCTCCATCGGTGGTCATGGCACCGTTGGCGAAGACGTGCTCTGGGTGAAGAAGTCGGGCATGCTGAACATCAACTTCTTCATCGGTGCGACGGTGGTTTCCTTCCTCGGCTGGATCTTCCTCGCGAGCCGCTTCCGTCGCAACTCCTTCACCCAAGACAGCGACGGTGATGCCAAGTGGACCATCTCCAGCCGCAAATGGGCGGCTGCCGGTATTCCCTTCACCGCCGTCACGCTCACGCTCTGCGTGATTCTCTGGGTCAAGGCGCTCGATTACCACTGGTTCTCCACCATGTATGGTGTCTGGTTCTTCGCCAACTGCGTCCGTGCGGCGCTCGCCGTCGGCGTGTTGATGATGTGCTGGCTGTGGGTGCGGGGCGACTACAAGGGAGTCCTGAACACCAACCACTGGTATTCCATCGGTATGCTCTCCTTCGCCTTCACGGTGTTCTGGGCCTACGTGACCTTCTCCCAATACTTCCTGATCTGGAACGCCAATGTGCCGGAAGAAACCTTCTGGTATAACCTGCGCGAGATCAACCTGAGCACGGGCGAAGCCAACCAGTGGAAGTGGATCGGTATGCTGATTCTCTTTGGTCACTTCTTCTTCCCCTTCCTCGGCCTCATCAGCTACCCGGCGAAGGTCAGCAAGAAGTGGATGAAGTTTATGGCCTACTGGATCCTGACCATCGTGATGGTCGACATGATCTACAACATCTGGCCCTCCAAGAAGGTGACCGTCGACATGGTTGAATCCGGCCACGCCTACGGTCTCGGCGTCGGCGATGCGCTCCCGTTCCTCGCGACCCACCAGCTCTGGACCCTCACCGCCATCATCGGCGTGGGCGGCATCTGGATCTGGGCCTACCTCAAGAGCTTCCCGACCGCTAAACTCATCCCGATCCGCGATCCCCGCATCGGCGAATCCCTGACCTATCATGAGTAACCCGTCTCAGAAAACCGACAGCCCGATTTGGCCGCTCGCCGTAGCGATCATCGGTGTCTTCGCGATCTTTCTCGTCATCATGGCCCTGGCCCGCACGCCGGTCACCCCGCTCACGCAGGCGACCAACGTGCCGGAGAGCGAGCAATGGAAACTGACGGAAGATGGCCGCAAGGGCCGTCTCAAGGAGCTGCGCGGTGCGGCGGACGCCAAGGCCGACAGTTACGCTTGGATCAATCAGGAGGAGGGCGTCGTCCAACTCCCCGTCGACCGCGCGATCGAACTCACGCTGGCCGATATCAACGCTACTCGCTGATCTGATGGACTGGTTTTTCTATGCCGTCGCGCTGCCCTTTACGCTGCTCTTTCTGGCGTCTGCGGCCTATGCGCTGCACTGGGCGGTGAAGAACGGCCAGCTCAAGGAATTCGAGAAAAACGCTGCTTCCATATTCGACGACGAGGAGCCCGTGGGTCAGCCCACCGATTATTTTCCTGGTCGACGACCGGCGGATCCAACCCGCCGCTAATTCTGCTTCAATAAGACGATGGCATCCGCCCCCAGTATCGCTCAATCGCTTGATCCCGCGACGTCGGCCACTTCGGTGTCCCGCGCGGAGCTGAGCGAAATCGACGCTTCGACGAAAGCGCCCGCATTATTCTTCCTTATTTCCAGTGTGCTATGGCTGCTGGCGGGAACGGTGTTCGCACTGATCTCGTCCTTCAAGCTGCACAACCCCGAGTTCATGGGCGACTGGGAATGGATGACTTTTGGTCGGGCCCGCACCGCTCACTTGAATACGGTCATCTTCGGCTGGAGCGTGAATGCCGCTTTCGCCGTGGCCTTTTGGCTTATGGCGCGTCTCTCCCGTTCGGTGCTGCGTCACCCGAAGCTGCTCTTCGTCGCCGGTGCCTTCTGGAACATCGGCGTCAGCATCGGCGTGTTTGGCATCATGCGCGGCGACTCGAATTCCATCGAGTGGCTAGAAATGCCGGCCTACGCCACGCCTCTTCTGTTTGTGGCCTACGCCCTCGTTGGTGCTTGGGCGATCATCACCTTCCGTTTCGGCAAGTCACAGCACATCTACGTGTCGCAGTGGTATATCATGGCGGCCCTCTTCTGGTTCCCGTGGCTCTATTCCATCGCCCAGATGATGCTCATCTTCGAGCCGGCCCGTGGCACGGTGCAGGCCCTCGTTAACTGGTGGTTCGCCCACAACGTGCTCGGCCTCTGGTTCACGCCGATCGGTCTGGGCGCCGTTTACTACTTCCTGCCCAAGGTGCTCGGTAAGCCGATTCACAGTTACTACCTGTCGGTGCTCGGTTTCTGGTCCCTCGCGTTCTTCTATAACTGGGCTGGTGTTCACCACCTCATCGGTGGTCCGGTGCCGGCGTGGGTGCAGACCGCTGGTATTGCCGCTTCCTTCATGATGGTCGTGCCGGTGGTGGTGACCGCCATCAACCATCACATGACAATGGTCGGCAGCTTCGGTGCGCTGAAGTATAGCCCGACCCTGCGCTTCATCGTATTTGGTGCGGTTTCCTACACGCTGACTTCCCTGCAGGGTTCCTCCATGGCGATCCGCAGCTGGGCTGAGGTGACGCACTTCACCCACTACACGGTCGGTCACGCGCATTGGGGTATGTATGCCTTCTTCACCATGGTGATGTTTGGCAGCATCTATTACATCCTGCCGCGCCTGCTGCTGAAGGAGTGGCCGTCCGCCGCGCTCATCACCGCTCACTTCTGGGCCACTGCGATTGGTATCCTGATCTATGTCGCGGCCTTGTCCATCGGTGGTGTCGAGCAGGGGCTCGCGCTCAACGACGTGGATAACTACCCGATCTTCCTCGATATCGTCGAGATGACCAAACGTTACCTCGTGACGCGCAGTCTCGCCGGTATCCTCATCACGGTCGGCCACATTGCCTTTGCGGTGAACTTTGCATGGATGCTCTTCAAGTCCCGCTCCACCGAAGCCTCCGCGCCCACGCTGTTCCGTAATCCCGAGTCCATGGAGATCGCCCGATGAATCGCGCTCCTCTGATTTTCCTCGGCGTCTTTCTCGCCCTCGCGTTTTCGTGGACCGGCATCGTGCTGGTTAACCAGATTGCCTACGGCAGCCTGACTCCGATCTACGACGAAAACGAAAGTAAGGCCTTCCCCGAGCCGATGCCTGGCATCGTGAAGCGCGGTGAACTGGTCTACCAAGACCTCGGTTGTGTCTATTGTCACACCCAACAGGTGCGTCGTCCGGGCTATGGCTCGGATATCGAGCGCGGTTGGGGTGAACGCGGCAGTGTCGCCCGCGACTACATTTACGAGAATCGCGTGATGCTCGGCACGATGCGCACCGGTCCGGACCTCCGGAACATCGGCGCACGCCAGTCCGACGAAACGTGGCACCTCCTGCATCTTTACGATCCGCAGCTGACGTCCCGTGGCTCAGTGATGCCTCCGTATCGCTTCCTCTTTGAGATGCGGAAGATCGTGGGTGAACCCAGTCCGGACGCGATCAGCATTCCGACCACCTACACCGACGGTGTGGCGGTGCCGGCGCACTCCATCCCGGCTGAAGGTTATGAGGTCGTGCCTACGGCTCGTGCCAAGGCGTTGGTCGCCTACCTCATTCAACGTAAGGATACCTACGGTTTCCCGGAGGCATTTAAGCTGCACCACGAGAAGGCGGAGGAAGAAGACGCCGCGGACAGCGAAGAGGAGGGCAACTGAGATGAGCCAAGACAATTTCAAGAAGTCCGATCCTAAGATCGAACAGGCCGCGGCCTCTGATGAGCAGATTCAGAATCTGCACTCTGTCCTCCTGCGCGAAAAGAGTGAGCCCAGCGAAGGCTACACGCCGATGCCGCTCTTCCTGCTCGGTTTCGTGTCGGCGATGATCTTCATCGTCTCGATTTACTTCATCCATCACCGGGGCGGCCTCACCGAAGGCATTCACGAGGCGGCGCTCATTTACGATCCGCTCTTCGATCCGAAGACCGATGGTGGCGCGCAAGTGGTGCAAGAAGTCGATCCGCTGGTGATGGGCAAACGCCTTTACACCCAAGTGTGCGCGACCTGTCACCAGGTGAATGGCCAAGGTCTTCCCGGTGCCTTTCCGCCGTTGGCGGAGTCAGAATGGGTTCTTGGGTCCGAAGAGCGGCTCGTTCGTATCTTGGTCCACGGCTTGGCTGGTCCGGTTGAAGTGCGCGGCAACACCTACAACGGCAACATGCCGGCGTTCGGCCAAGGCAGCTCCTACAACTGGACCGATGAGCGTATTTCCTATGTGTTGACCTACATCCGTTCGGAATGGGGCAACGAGGCTGAACCCATCTCGCCGGAGCAAGTCACAGCGATTCGCGAAGCGGACGGTTCCCGCTCCACTCAATATTCCGCCGAAGAGCTACTGGCGATCCAGTAAGCTCGACGCGAATCCCGACACCGCTTTCAAAGCAAAAGACCGTCGTTCCAACGACGGTCTTTTTGTTGGGATATTTTGCAAAAGCGGCGGGCTGGATCAGTCGCCGCGCGCCAGTTCTTCAGAACGGGTTTTGGCTGCCAGCACAGTCTCGCGCATGATATCCCGAATATTGTGCGCGGACATGCGTTGGAGGCCCGCGTAGGTGGTGCCGTTGGGGGAAGTGACTTGATCGCGGAGTTGTTCCGGAGTCAGCTCGCTGCGGGCCATCAAACGGGCAGCGCCCAGCACCGTTTCTTGCGCCAGGGTTGAAGCCTCTTCTTCAGTCAACCCAGCTGCGACACCGCCGTCGCGTAAGGCCGCAGTGAACTCAAAAACGAAGGCAGGACCGCAGCCGCTCACACCCATGAGCGCGTCGATTTTTTCTTCGGGCACTTCGATTGCCTGGCCCACGGCGCCCAGTAGCTCGGTTACGATGCTACGATCTGTATCCGGCAGCGGTTCGCGGGTGCACCAGCCGGTAATGCCGGCTCCAATGGCGCTGGGCGTATTGGGCATGGTGCGAACAACGGCGCGAGCCTGCGGGAAAACCGCCTCCAGATGAGCAATGGTTTTGGCGGCCAGCACGGAGAGCACAATCTTACCTGTTGTAAGCTCCGCGAGGCGGGAATCGGCCGTGGCCAGATGCTGAGGTTTGAACGCCACCACCACACAATCGGCTCCATCGAGCAACTCGGGCAAGTCGGCGGCGTATTGGATACCAGTGCGTTGGGAGAGCGCGACGGCACTTTTACCGCTGGCGCTATAGCAGGAAATCTGAGCTCGGCGCTCGGAGTTTTGGGCGAGCAGGCCGTCAACGATGGCTGAAGCCATCCGGCCCGCCCCGATGAAGGCGATTTTAGGCACGATTGCGTTCCGGTCGGTTGATGGGGTGATGGGCAATGGCGACGGTGCCGCCTTGTTCCAGATCCTTGAGAATGAGGTCGCCGCTCATGTTCCGCAGGGCATGGCGGGCAACGGTGAGGCCCATGCCCACTCCCACCGTGTGCTTGGTGCTGATGAAGGGCTCGAACATCTGATCACGAATCGTGGGGTCGATACCGCGTCCGCTGTCTTCGATGCGCAGTTCAAGGGTGGGCACTTCGGCATCGGGCTTCATCGATGTCTTCAGCACGATGTGGCGCTCGCCGGCTGGCAAATGCCCGTAGGCTTCCCACGCGTTGCACAGCAGCGCGCTGATCGCGCTTTCGAAAACCTCGACATGGCTATCGATATCGAGATCTCCAATTTCGTTTTGGAGGGTGACGGCTCCGGTCGTTTCGACCTCTTGTTCAAAACGTTTGATGGCGCCATCCAGCAGCTCGGAGAGTTTAAAGCGTTCAGTGGGCAGGCGAGTCTTCACCACCATCGAGCTGAGTTGCTTGATGATGGAAACGATCCGCTGCACCGCCCGTTCCACTGCATCGGCGTTGCGGCGAACGGCATCGGGTTTGTCTGCTCCGCTCTTGATTAGGTCGAGGTAGCCGATGACGACGCCTAGCAGGTTGTTTAGGTTGTGGGCGATGCCTTGAGTGACGGCACCGACGGTGGCGGCGCGTCGGGCCTCCGCGAGGCGGCGTTGTAGATCAACCATCTCGCGGTTGATGTGCACAAAACGCAGCTGCGTCTGCACCCGGGCCAGGGTTTCGTCGAGATCGATGGGTTTCGTGATGTAATCGACCGCACCGACCGCGAGGCCCTCGATTTTCCCTTCCTTGGAATTCCGGGCAGTGATGAAGATCACCGGGATGGAGCGGGTTTCTTCGCGGGACTGCAGTCGGGTGCAAACCTCGATGCCGTCCATCTCAGGCATCATAACATCTAGCAGGATGAGGTCAGGCTTGTCCGCGGCGACGGCATCGAGTGCTTCCTGTCCGGAGTAGGCGGAAATCACGGTGATGCCCTCGCGCTCCAATTTCCGTTTGAGCAGCTGGACGTTGATAAGCTGGTCGTCGACCACCAGGATTTTGGGAGCGGGCATCAGAGGGTAAGTTGACCAGATGGAACGCGTTACGCAATGCGGGAGCGCAACCTGTTTCAGGCGGCGGTGCCTTGCTGACGCGCTTTGACGGTATTCTTCATCAACATAGCCACCGTCATGGGACCGACGCCGCCGGGCACCGGGGTGATCTGGGCGGTCTTCGGCGCGACGTTGTCGAAATCGACGTCACCCACCAAGCGGTATCCGGATTTTCGTGACGCATCAGGAATACGGTTGATGCCGACGTCGATGACCACCGCGCCTTCCTTCACCATGTCGGCGGTGACAAAGTGAGCACGCCCAATGGCGGCGATCAGGACATCGGCCAAGCGGGTGATCGAGGGCAGGTCCTTGGTGGCGGAATGGCAAATAGTGACGGTGCCGTTGGCTCCGGCCTTCTTTTGCAGGGCCAGCAACGCGATAGGCTTGCCGACAATGAGCGAGCGGCCGAGCACCACCACATGCTTGCCCTTCAGGTCGACATCACTGCGGCCGAGCAACTCCATGATGCCGGCGGGGGTGCAGGAGGCGAAGCCGGTGGCATCTTCCTGCGCGAGTTTGCCGAGGTTGAGCGTGTGGAAACCGTCAACGTCCTTGGCTGGAGACACCCGCCGAAAGATGGCCAGCTCGTCGAGTGGCTTGGGCAGGGGGGACTGGACGAGGATGCCATCGACGGTCTCGTCGGCATTCAGGTCGTCGATGAGTTTCTCCAGTTCAGCCTGGCTGATGTCGACTGGAGGCAGAATAACGCGGCTTTCCACGCCGATTTCCGCAGCGGTTTTCTCCTTCTTCTTCACGTAGGAAACCGAGGCGGGGTCGTCTCCGACCCGGACCAGCGCGAGGCACGGTTTGCGACCGCTGATAGCAGCGACTTCGGCCTTGAGTTCGGCGATGATGGTGGCGGCGATATCGTTGCCTTTAATCAATTCCATTTGAGCAGGAGAGGGACGGGGTCTTGGCGGATGGGAGAGAGTGGAGGAGGCGGATGATTTGCCGCGAGCTCAGCGCAACTGCAGCGATTCAACGGCGATCACGATGTCTTTGGTATCGGGCACGGGTCGGGCCACGCCATAAACGACGACGGTGCGGTCGATGTATTTTTCGATCTGTTCGGTGAGCAGCAGCTTGGTGAGATCGAGGTAGGCGAAGCGCGTGCCGTCTTCGGCTTCGAGCGCGAAGTCGTAGGGACGTCGCGGACGCAACGGCACGCGAGTCGAGGCCAGTTTGCCCTCAAACAAGCGGGGCAGGGCAGCCAAACTCGAGCGGTCGGAAGCGGTGCGGTCCACCGGACGTCCGACGGCCGGACGAGGCGTGGGGTTCACCACCGGAGAGGTGTTGCTACCGGCGGAGTAGGGAGCATCGGTCACCGGCGCGGTCGTGACAACCGGGGCAGTGCGCTGCACCGCGGGGGCGCTCGTGCCTTGCACGTAGGCGATCACGTCGCGGTTGAGGCGAATCTGGGTCCAACGTCCCCGCAGGCCGGTGATCTCTGCTTCATCGCCTGCTTGAAAAGTGGTTAATTCTGCGGCGTCGGATTTCGGGTCGGCGCGGAGGGAGGAGCCAGGTTTGATGTCGAGGTCTTTGCCGATGTCGCTGTTGCGAACGAAGAGTTCGTGGGGACCCGGCAGGACGACAGCGCTCCAGCCGGCGGGGGCGGTGCCGGTGGGGGAGGCAGCCGGGAGGTCTTCGCCCGGTTTGACGAGTTTGACGACCGGAGCGGTGACCTCGGGCGCGGTATGAATCGGGGTGGCGCGCTGGGCGGTTTGAGCACCGAGTGTGGCGGTGAGCAGGCAGAGAAGGACGGCGAGCGGCGACTTGACGGTCATGATGGGTTCGAACGAGGACGGGACGGTTTGCGGATCACGGCAGCTTGATGTTCCGGGAGCGGAGCCGTGGGCACTTGGAAAAGGCGGTCGATTTCCTTGCTAGAAAGTTGCTTCACGGCGCGCAACGGGATTCCCCGCAGAGGAAAGGCTCCGATTTGGTAGCGTCGCAGGCGTTGGACCGGAAAACCGAGGGCGAGAAAGAGCTGCCGGATCTCGCGCTTTTTGCCGTGGTGCATCCACACGTCGAGGTCGACCGAGGCGTCTTTACGCGGGTTCACCAGCGCTGCCCGTTCCACTTTGAACCATTCATCCTCCATCTTCACGCCCTTGATCAGGCGCGCGAGGCGGGCGCGCGGGAAGGGTTCGTCGAGTTTCACCTGGTAGCGCTTCACGACGACGTTGCGTGGATGCATGAGGCGGTTGGCGAGGTCTCCATCGGTCGTGAGAATGACCAGACCCTCGGAATCCTTGTCGAGGCGACCGGCGCAAAAGAGGCGTCGCGCGGCCAGCGCCGGCGGCAACAAGTCGAACACCGTGCGGGGGTTATGCGGATCGTCGTTGGAACAGACCAATCCGCGCGGTTTGTGCACCGCTACGGTGATATGCGATTCCTCGACCGGTTTGACGCGCTGACCGTCCACGCGCACTTCGTCCTCTCCGGGACGGATGCGTTGACCCAGCTCGGCGGGTTGGCCGTTGACGGTGACCTCTCCCTCCGCGATCAGCGCTTCGGCGGCTCGACGGGAGCAGACGCCGGCGTCGGCCAGAAATTTTTGCACACGGATAGGCTCTAATGACATTAACGCGCAGTTGGCTGGATTTGCCGAGGTGTGGCAAGCCGTCACGGCGGGAATGCCGTTCTGTCCGACTCAACTAAGCCTTGCACGTAAGCCGAGTGTGTTGATCAATTCACTTACTTATGTCCGCACCTGAAGCCGACTCAGCCTACTCCAAGACCAATCCCTTTCCCGCGCGCATCATCGAAAATCGCGTGCTGAACCAGCCTGGCTCCGCCAAAGAGACCCGCCATTTTGTGGTGGATATTTCCGGCAGTGGCCTCTCCTACACCGCCGGCGATTCGCTGGGGGTATTTCCGTCCAATCGCCCGGTGGAGGTGGCGGAGGTTCTCGAGGCGATCCACGCCTCCGGCGGAGAACTGGTTTCGCCGGCCATGCTGAAGCTGGAAACGCCGATTACGCTTCGCGAAGCCCTCTCCGACCGTCTGGCGCTGGCTTCGCCGACGCCGAAGCTCATGAAGGCACTGGCCGAAAAGGCCACCGACGCGGCGGAAAAGGCCAAACTTGACGAACTGCTGGCCCCGGAAAGCAAGGAGGTCCTGCGCACCTACCTCGAAGAGCGTCATTACATCGACGTGTTGCAGGAGTTTCCGAAGACTCGCCTAAGCCCGCAGGAGTTGGTCGACCAAATGCGCAAACTCATGCCGCGGCTCTACTCGATCGCGTCCTCGCCGGCCGTGTCGCCGCAGGGCGTGCATCTCACGGTCGCCATTGTGCGCTACGAATCCAACCACCGTGAGCGCGTGGGCGTGGCTTCCACGTTTATGGCGGATCGCGCGATCGTCAGCGAAACACCGGTGCCGGTGTTTGTCTCTAGCTCCCATTTCGGGCTGCCGGAAGATCATGCCGAGCGTGACGTCATTATGGTCGGTCCGGGCACCGGCATCGCACCGTTCCGTGCCTTCGTCCAGGAGCGTGACGCGGTGGGCGCCAAGGGGCGTAATTGGGTTTACTTTGGTGACCAGCACGCCGCCACCGATTTCCTCTACGAGGACGAGTGGAAGGATTACGTCGCCAAGGGTTCTGTCACGAAACTCGACCTCGCGTGGTCCCGCGACCAGGAGCAGAAGGTTTACGTGCAGGACAAGATGCGCGAGAATGCCGCCGAGATGTGGGAGTGGTTGCAGAACGGTGCGCTGTTCTACGTGTGTGGTGACGCCAAACGTATGGCCAAGGACGTCGACCAAGCCCTGCACGACATCGCCGCCGAGCAGGGTAAGATGAGCGTCGAAGATGCCGCCGAGTGGGTTAAGCAGCTCAAGAAAGACAAGCGCTACCAGCGCGACGTTTACTGAGTCGTCACTCGTTTCCGTGCTTTTCCCGAACGCCGGCCTCCTCGTGAGGGCGGCGTTTTTTTTGCGCGCGAAAACGGTCAGCGATCCAGCTTTTCCTCGGTCAAACCGGTGCTTAGCTTGGGCCATGCTTAAGACGAATTCGGTCGATGCCCCTGAAGCCGAAGCAACGGTGCGGGCCATCGGAGAAGACCTCCTCAACCGCATGGCGGAGCACCCGGCGCCCGGGCTCCTCTCCAAGTCCGGCGCTTATGCGCGGATCATGCAGTGGGCGATGCGCGATCCGGCCTTCAAGGCGCAGTTGTTTCGCTTCGTGGATGTATTGCCGGTGCTCCGTTCGTCGGCCGAGATTGTCGGCCATTTGCGGGAGTATCTGGGCGACCACGCGGTGGTGTTGCATCCGGCGCTCAAAGCTGGTCTGGGCGCGGCGGGATTTGCCCCGAAATTGGTGGCCGGGCCGGTCAAAGCGCAGGTCACCGATATGGCCCGCCAATTTGTAGCCGGCGAGACGCCGCGCGATTTGGTGAAGCGGATCCGATCCAACACCAAGCGCGGCATCGCGACCACCATCGACCTACTCGGCGAAACGGTGGTGAGCGAAGCCGAAGCGGATGTGTTTCTACAACGCAACCTTGAGGTTCTCACCGAAGTCTCCGCCGCGATGGAGAAGGACGGGGAGGGCGGGTTCAGCGATGCGACCAGTCGCGGTCCGCTGCCGCGGCTCAATCTTTCCGTCAAAATTTCGGCGCTCACACCAGAAGTGAACCCCGCCGATCCCGCCACCAGTTTACGTGCGCTGAAGGAGCGTCTGCGACCGCTGCTGCGACGCGCCATCGAGGTGGGGGCCTTCATCAATTTCGATATGGAGAGCTACAAGCTGAAGGACCTTACCTTCGCGCTCTTTCGTTCGATTTTGGAAGAAGCCGAATTTCGCGAACAGCCCGCCATGGGCATCGCGTTGCAGGCTTACCTGCGCTCGGCCGATGCCGATCTGGACGCGTTGATTCAATGGGTGCGGCAACAGGGTCGGCCGATTACGGTGCGTCTCGTCAAAGGCGCGTATTGGGATTTCGAAACGGTGCTCGCCGAGCAGCGGGGCTGGCCGGTGCCGGTGTGGTCGCAGAAGGCGCAGAGTGATGCCTGTTTTGAGCGCCTGTCCACCCGCCTGCTCGAAGAGCACGAATGGATCACGGCGGCCTTTGCGTCGCACAACGTGCGGTCCTGCGCCCACGCGATCGCGCAAGCCGAACGGCTCGGACTCGACCCGCGGGACTACGAATTTCAGGCGCTCTACGGCATGGCCGATGATCTCAAGGCAGCCCTCGCCGCCACGGGTCATCGGGTGCGCGAGTATTGTCCGATCGGCGAACTCCTGCCGGGCATGGCCTACCTCGTGCGCCGCTTGCTGGAAAATACCAGTAACGAAGGCTTCCTCAGCTCGGCCGCCTCCGGCGAAGTCTCCGCGGCGACCTTATTGCGGGATCCCGCCGCGGATGTGACTGCCGAGCCGGCGCCGCCCGCGGCGACCGGATTTGTCAACGCGCCCAATCGCGACTTCAGCCAAACGGCGGAACGCGAGCGTCTGGCGCAGGCGATCGAGGACGTCCGCGCCAAGCTCGGCCAGGAGCGTCCGCCGATCGTGGGCGGCCGCGCCATCGCGCCCCGCGAATGGCTCGAATCGCGCAACCCCGCCGATCCCGCGCAGGTGCTCGGCCGTTGGGGCGTCGCCACCATCGCTGATGCGGACCAGGCCGTAGCTGCCGCGCAAAAAGCGTGGCCGCAATGGCGACGCACGCCGGTGGCCGAGCGCGCTGGCATGTTGGACCGCGCCGCCGATCTGATGGAGGCGCGCCGCTCCGAACTTACCGCCCTCATCATTCTTGAGGCCGGCAAACCTTGGCCGGAAGCCGACGCCGATGTGTCGGAGGCGGTCGACTTTTGCCGTTTCTACGCGGCCGAGATGCGGCGGATCGATGCACCTGTGCTGACGCAGCGCGTGGCGGGTGAACGCAATACCACGACATGGACCGCCCGCGGCGTCGGGGTGGCGATCGCGCCATGGAATTTCCCCCTCGCCATCCTCACGGGTCTCACCGTCGCGCCGCTGGTCGGGGGCAATGCGGTCATCATGAAACCGGCGGAGCAAACCACACTCATCGCCGGCGTATGCTACGACATCCTGCGCGAGGCCGGCGTGCCGGCCGAGGTGCTGCACTTCCTCCCCGGGCGAGGTGAGGAAATTGGCGCGCATCTGGTGGCGCATCCGCAGATCAGCTTCGTGGCTTTCACGGGCTCGCGAGCGGTGGGCACCGCCATTTGGGAAGCCGCCGGGCGCACGCTGCCGGGCCAGACGCAGCTCAAGAAGGTGGTCTGTGAAATGGGCGGCAAGAACGCACTCATCATCGACGACGACGCCGACTTGGATGAAGCCATTCCTGGGGCGCTGTATTCAGCGTTTGGATTCAGCGGTCAGAAGTGTTCGGCCCTGTCGCGACTCATCGTGCTCGACGGCATCTACGATACGTTTGTGGAGCGTTTTGTCGCGGCCTGCGGCAGCCTGCAAATCGGCGACCCGACCGATCCCGGCACGTTGGTGGGGCCAGTCATCGACGAGGAGGCGCAGCGCAAGATTCGCGGCTGCATCGATACCGGGCGAGGGGAGGCGCGTCTGGCTTATCAAGGCACCGCGCCGGCCCACGGTTGGTTCATTGGGCCGACCGTGTTCACCGAGGTGCGGCCCGACCATCGCATCGCCCAAGACGAGGTTTTTGGACCCGTTGTCGCGATCCTGCGGGCCCGTGATCTCGATGAAGCCATCGCGTGGGCCAACGGCACCGACTATGCGCTCACGGCCGGTTTGTTCTCGCGGCGACCTTCTGCATTGCGTCGGGCCGCGGCTGAGCTCGAAGCGGGTAACATCTACCTCAATCGCGCGATCACCGGGGCCATCGTCGAACGTCAGCCGTTTGGCGGTTACCGCATGAGTGGTGGTGGCACCAAGGCGGGCGGCCGCGGTTATCTGGAGAACTTCCTCGTCCCGCGGTTGGTGAGTGAAAACGTGCTGCGGCGCGGCTTTACGCCGCCAGACGAGTGAGGGCGCATGTGTTAAACCGGTGGGCGCAGCCGATGCATTTTGTCCTCGCCCCCGGTTAAGAGCTTCGCGCACTTTGCACCTTCTATGACGTTTACTGATCGCACCGCATTGGTGACGGGCGCTGGCCGTGGCATCGGCAAGGCCATCGCCGAGTCCCTCGCCGCAAAGGGCGTTAAAGTCATTTGTGTGTCCAAGAATCCCGCCAGCTGCGGGGGGGTCGCTGACGCCATTAAAGCCGCCGGCGGTGAAGCCGTCGCGCGGGCGGTTGACGTGTCCGATGGACCGGCCGTGCAGGCCGCTGCCGAAGAGTTGCTCAAGGAGTTCGGCAAGATCGATATCTTGGTGAACAACGCCGGTATCACCCGCGATGGATTGCTCGCGCGCATGTCCGAAGAGGACTGGGACGCCGTGCTGCAGACGAACCTCACCAGCTGCTTCCATTGGACCAAAGCCATCGGCTGGCCGATGTGCCGCAACCGCTGGGGTCGCATCGTCAACATCTCTTCTGTTTCCGGCATCATGGGGAATGCCGGCCAAGCCAATTACTCTGCCGCGAAAGCGGGCATGATCGGTTTCAGCAAGACGGTCGCGAAGGAATTCGCGCGCCGCAATGTGACCGTGAATGTCGTCGCTCCCGGCTTCATCAAAACTGATATGACCGCTGAGCTCAGCGAAGAAGTGCAAAAGGGAGTCGTTGAATTCATTCCCATGCGCCGCTTCGGTGAAGCCACCGACATCGCCAACGCCACGACCTTCCTGTGCAGTGAGGAGTCCTCCTACATCACAGGACAGGTTTTTACCGTTGACGGCGGTATGGTGATGTGAAGCCTCAGCGCCTTTAGTAGTCCCTCCACATGTCCGACCAAAAAACCATCGAACAACGGGTTAAGGAAATCATCGTTAACCAACTCAACGTGAACGAGGAACAGATCACTCCGGAAGCTTCGTTCCTGGATGATCTCGGTGCCGATTCCCTCGATACTGTCGAGCTGATCATGGCCTTCGAGGAAGAGTTCAAGGAAGAGATTCAGGGTGAGATTCCCGAGTCCGACGCCGAGAAGCTTCAGACCGTCGGTCAGGTCGTCGACTACATCAAGGGTAAGGCCGGCAACAGCTGAGTCTTCCGTCACATTTTTGGGCGTCCTACCGGTCTCGTAAGCGAGCCGCTGTGGGGCGCCCTTTTTGTTGTTAAAATCGTTCCTCCCTTAAGTCTTCGCTGAATGGATACCCTTCCCGATTCCCAGCGTGTGGTCGTCACCGGTCTCGGTGCGGTGCACGGTTTGGGCCACGATCCGGTGGCCTTCTGGTCCAGCTTGGTCGCCGGCAAACCCGGTGTTGACCGCGTTGCGTTGTTCGATCCCGAACCGTTCGCCTGCCAAATTGGTGCCGAAGTGCGAGACTGGAATGTCGAGGAGCACATGGATCCCAAGGAAGCGCGGCGCAACGACCGCTACACCCACTTCGGTTTTGTGGCGGCGAAGCAGGCCGTGGAGGATTCGGGTCTCGATTTTGACGCTGAGAACCCCGACGAGATCGGCGTGTTGGTCGGCTCCGGCATTGGCGGCATGCTCACCTACGAGCAACAGCTCCGTCGTCTCGTCGATGGTGGTCCGCGCAAGGTCTCGCCGTTCACCATTCCTGCCCTCATCGGCAACATCTGCTCGGGTCTCATCGCCATCCGCTACGGCGTGCGTGGTCCGAACTTCGGCGTGGTGTCCGCCTGTGCCACGGCGACCCACGCCATCGGTGAAGCGATGCACATGATCCGCCGCGGTGACGCCAAGGTCATGATCGCAGGCGGCGCAGAAGCGGCGATCACGCCGTTTGCCTACGCCAGCTTCTGCTCGATGAAGGCCATGAGCACGCGCAACGACGATCCGCTCACCGCCAGCCGTCCCTTCTCTCAGGGCCGCGATGGTTTTGTGATGGGTGAGGGCGCCGGCGTGCTGATTCTCGAATCGCTCGAACACGCCAAGGCGCGCGGTGCCCGGATCTACGGCGAAGTGGCGGGTTACGCGGCCACGGCTGATGCTCACCACATCACGATGCCCGATCCCGAAGGCAAGGGCCTTGGCATGGCCATGACCCGTGCGCTCAAGTGGGCTGGAGTCGAGACCACCGACGTGGATTACATCAACGCCCACGGCACCTCGACGCCCTACAACGACAAGTTTGAGACCATGGCGATCAAGCGTCTCTTCGGCGACCACGCGACCAAGCTCGCCGTCTCGTCGACCAAATCGATGACCGGTCACCTGCTGGGCGCCGCCGGCGGTATCGAAAGCATCGCCTGTTTGAAAGCGATCGAACACCAGACGCTGCCGCCGACGATCAATCTCCACGAACCCGATCCCGAGTGTGATCTCGACTACGTGCCCAACACGGCGCGTGAGGCCAAAGTGGATACGGTGCTGAGCAACAACCTCGGCTTCGGTGGTCAGAACGCCGCCGTCGTCTTCCGCAAGGTCTGAGTCGGTCGGGCGACGCGGGTGCGGAGGAGGGTTTCCTCCCTTTCGTCTCGCGACGTCGGGCATTCCGGCAAGCTGCACTTCTCCAGGAAACGGTGCAGGGCCACCCAACCGTGGGGGGCTTCGCCGGCGCTTTGCTCGAAGATGAGTGCGCCGTGCGAGCGGGTGTAAAAACGCAGCGTGGGATCGTGCGCGAGAGCGTGTGCCTTGAGGTGCCCCGTGCTGAACTCACGCCAAGCGAGGAGCTGTAGTTGCTCGCGCCAGCAGCCGGCAGCACGCACCACCGCCAGATGGCTGCGTGGCCACAGTTCAAAATGAGTGACGAAGCTCCGCGCGAAGCGGCAGGCGAGGAGGGCAAATCCCAGACCGCCGACGGCGAGCAATGAGGCCAGGGCAAGCGCCGGCGCGTGCAGCTCCGCGAAGCCGTGCTGAAAGGCGGCGCGTAGGACCACGCTCGTGGTGGTGACCGCCGTGAGCAGACCCAGGGCGCTCGCGGCGCGGGCCATCAGCCGGATGCGTCTGCCGTGTGGATGACGGAAGAGGATCGGTTGGTCGCTGGTGTCGGAGGGGGTGGCGTCGCGCACGCCAAAACCTTAGCGGAGGAGGGGCGCCATCCGGTATACGCATAGGTGCGTAAAGGAGGGCGGGCCGTGGGGCAGGGTAGCGCGAGCAAGCTCGCAGCCTACAGTGCGGGAACGAACGCGGAATGTAGGCTGCGAGCTTGCTCGCGCTGCGGTTGGAGTTGTTTCGCGCCGGGCACAAAAAAACCGCCGCTTGCGAAAAAGCGGCGGTGGGAAAGTAGTGTGTGTGACCGCGGTGAGCGGGTGGGGTCAGACCTTTTGGACCAGACCGGCCTTGATGGCCTTCACGGAGACCCACATGCGCTTGATCGTGCCGTTCGGCAGCTTCACGCGGATGCGTTGCAGGTTCGGGCGGAAGGTGCGTTTCGTGACCTTGGTCACGTGCGTGCCGATACCGCCGCTCTTCTTGGCGACACCTTTACGATGAATGATGCTGCCCGTGGTGGGGCGCTTTCCAGTGATGGCACAGATTCGGGACATGGCTTTTCCTCAGTTAAAAGGGGCGGACTTAAGGGTTTGGCGGAGTGCGAAGCAAGGGGATTTTTTACGCTTCGTCACGCCAAGCCGTTAGCGCTTGGAACTTTTGTCCAAGTGCTGAGGGGTGAAGGAGTTGCATGAGCCCAGCTTTTCGCGGACTCATCGTGGAGGCCTCGGCGGCCATGATGCGAGCGAGGGTTGAGGCGGTGTTTTTGATGAAGAAGGCCTCCTGCGAGAGGGCGGAATCGACGGAAAATCCGGCCTTCTGCAGGGCCTCGCCCAAGGTGTCCCAGCAGATGTGGCAGGTTAGATCCTGCTCGCCGATGTGGTCGTAGAGGGCGTTGCTCTGGCGGTGATGATGGTAGGCCCGCACCGTGCCCTGCGGGGTTTCGTGACTAAGTTCGTGCCAGCTTTTGCCATAGTCGAAAGCGAGGAAGAGGCCGTGCCAGGGTTGGCTCGCGATGGTGGCGGCGAGGGCATCGGCGGCGATTGGCAGATCGAGTTCGTAGCCATCGAGCGCGTCGGCCGGAAGTCGGAGGGCGATGGCGTCGGCCGGAGCGACCGGGCGGGTGGTTTCGTGCAGCTGGTTTTGCGCGTCGAGCGTCACACCTCGTTCCAGCCAAGCGTCGCCGGAGCGCAGGAAGCGGCGGCAGGGTTGGGCATCAAATAGCTCGTTGGAGAATACGATGCAGGGGCCGGAGAGCTTGAGCTCGGTGCCGACGCCCAGTGGCACGAGTTCGGCGAAAGGATGTTCGATCCCGTCCAGCACGGTGCGGCCGCGTTCGGAGCCTATTTCGATGAAACGGTAGGCGGCGGGGTCGGCGTGGTGCCGTTGGAGATGATGTTGCGCGGCCGCTGAGACCAGTTCGCCAAAAACCGGGCCGAGGGAGGTGGCGGTGTAAAAATGGGTGCCGGCCGATTGACCCACGCGCTCGCGATCAGCGGTGTAGAAACCGGTTTGGGGGTCGTAGAGGGCGACGTCCATGAAGTCCGCAAAGGGGATAAAGCCGTCGGCGGCAGCACGCGCGCGCAGTTGGGTGGCGATGTGCGGAGTGGTGGGATGCGGTTGTGACGATGAACCCATTTACAAGCGCGATGCATTGGTCACAGTCGCCGTGATGCTCAAACGGATTCTGTCCCTTTCAGTCGGCATGGTGGTCGGCACGCTCATTGCGATGGGCCTGCTGCACGTGGTCGAATTGCTCGGCCTGCGGCAGGACGCCGAGCTGCGAAAGGCGTCCACTTACTACCGGCAGGTGCTGCAGTTGGTGCAGGAGCAATACGTCGACGAAGCCGCGGCTGAGGACGTGAACACGCTGACGCGGGAGGCGCTGGTTGGGATGATGGAGAATCTGGATCCGCACTCGTCCTACCTGCGGGCGAGCGACTTCGCGCATCTGCAGGAGGATCTCGACAGTCAGTTTGGGGGCATCGGGGTGCAGATTGAGCGGCGCGAGGATCAGGTGGTGGTGGTCGCACCGATCGCGGGCACTCCGGGAGAACGCGCGGGCATTTTGCGCGGCGACGTGGTGTTGGCGGTCGAGGGCGAATCCATGCGAGGCAAAACGCTCAACGAGGTCGTGGAGCGGATGCGCGGCAAACCCGGCACGAGTGTGCAGGTGAGTTTCGGGCGTGAGGGGGTAGATGAACCGATCGAGCTGACGATCGTGCGGGAGTTTATCCGCGTGGAGAGTGTGACCGATGTGCGGATGCTGGAGGGCAACATCGGCTACGTGCGGATTGTGCAGTTTTCGGAGCCCACGGCGGAGGAGATGCACGCGGCGCTCGCCCAATTGTTGGGAGAAGGCGCGCGGGCACTCATCATCGATGTGCGCAACAACCCCGGCGGTTTGCTCACGTCGGCGGCGGATGTGCTCGAGCCGTTTTTCGAGCGCGGGGACTTGTTGGTTTACACCCAGGGACGTCAGGCGGAGGACCGCGAGGAACTGCGTTCGCGCAACGAGAAGGATCCGATCGAATTGCCGATGGCGGTGCTCATCAATGCCGGCAGCGCCAGCGCGGCGGAGATTTTGGCCGGCGCGCTCAAGGACACCGGCAAAGCGGTCGTGGTCGGCGAGCGCTCCTTTGGCAAAGGCTCCGTCCAAACCCTTTTCCGCCTGAATGAAGGCGAGGCGTTGCGCCTTACCACGGCGCGCTACTACACGCCGGGCGGTGAGACGATTCACGAGCGCGGCGTGCCGCCGGATGTCGAGGTGATCATGTCACCCGACGAGGACCGCAACGTGGCCCTGCAGCGCCTGCGGCCGGACTTGAATGATCCGGCGGCGTTTGAGGAACGCTTTGGTATCGCGCCGGTCGCGGACCGGCAGTTGGACGCGGCGCAGGCGATCCTCGAAGCCGCGTTGTTAATCGAGCAAAAGGAAGAGGCGGCACAACCGTGATTCTGGCGATCGAGAGTTCCTGCGACGAAAGCGCGGTGGCGTTGTTTGATCCCGCGCACGGCCTGGTGGGCGAGTGGGTGCACAGCCAGATGGCGTTGCACGAGGACTATGGCGGTGTGGTGCCGGATCTCGCCACGCGTGAGCACTTACGCACGATCGGACCGCTGTTGGCCGAAGTTGGCAAACAGCACAATCTCACGGCGGTGACGCGCGTGGTCGTCACGCATGGACCGGGATTGGCCGGCTGTCTGGCTATCGGCACCAGTTCGGCCAAGGCGCTCGCGGTGGCGCAAGGCGTGCCGCTGGCCGGAGTGAACCATCTGCGGGGGCACACCTTTTCGCCTTTCATCGCGCTGCACGCCGAAGCGCCGGAGCGATTTGATGAGGCCTTCGCTGCGCTCCTGCCGCATCTCGGCCTGATCGTATCGGGCGGTAATACGCTGCTCTTCAAATTGGACGAAGCGCGGCGCATTACGGTGATTTCGTCGACGCGCGACGATGCGGCGGGCGAGGCTTTGGACAAAGGTGCCAAGCTGCTGGGGCTGGGTTATCCCGGCGGTCCGCGGGTGGAGAAGCTGGCGGCGGAGGGCGATGCGACGGCTTTCGATTTTCCCCGCGGCATCGGCAAGAAGGCCGAGCTCGATTTCAGTTTTTCAGGGCTAAAAACGGCGCTGCGATACCAGCTGGAAAAAATGTCGCTGGAGGAAATCGAAGCGCGCAAAGCGGACCTGTGTGCGAGCTACCAGCAGGCGGTGATCGATGCCCTTGTGCGCAAGGCCAAACTGGCGTCGCGCACCGAGACATTTCGCAGCGTGGGGCTGTCGGGTGGCGTGGCCAACAATCGCACCCTGCGGGCGGCGATGCAGACGATGGCCGAGCGCCGGCATTTTAAATTCCTCGCCGCGCAGCCGAAGCACACTGGCGACAACGCCGGCATGATCGCGTTTGCCGCGTGGGTGGATCCGATGGTGCAGGACGTGGCGCCGGCCGAACTGGCTATTCACCCCAGCATGCCACTGGCGCGCTGAGGATGTCGGGCGGTAAAGCCCGACCCACATGTTG
This sequence comes from Actomonas aquatica, assembly GCF_019679435.2. Taxonomy (NCBI): domain Bacteria; kingdom Pseudomonadati; phylum Verrucomicrobiota; class Opitutia; order Opitutales; family Opitutaceae; genus Actomonas; species Actomonas aquatica. Next base: position 1,566,339 of record NZ_CP139781.1, on the reverse strand, counting down.
GAGGCGTTTACTGTGGGTCGGGCTTTACGCCCGACAGCGATGGATGGTCGTCCGATCTGCGCCTGCCTACGCGTATTCGCGGCGGAGGTTGCTGGGGAGGATGCCGAGCTCTTCGCGGTATTTGGCGACGGTGCGGCGGGCGATTTTGATGCCCTTGTCCTGTAGCTTGGCCACGAGGTCCTGATCGCTGTGCGGTCGGCTGCGATCCTCGATGTCGATGAGATCGTGGATCATCTCCTTCACACTGGTGTTGGAGACGGAAGCGCCGCCATCGGATTGATAACCGGGCGTGAAGAAGAATTTGAAATCGAAGACGCCGTGCGGGGTGCGGATGTATTTGTTGGCGATGGCGCGACTCACGGTGGTCTCGTGCACACCGACGGTGTCGGCGATCTGCGTCATGGTGAGCGGACGCAGTTTGGACACGCCTTCGTCAAAGAACGGCTCCTGCACCTTGATGATCTCTCGGGTGATGCGCTCGATGGTCTGTTGGCGCTGTTCGATGGAATTGATGAGGAAACGGCCGGAGCGGATGCGTTCGCGCAGGTAGTCGCGCTCCTGGCGGTTGAGGGAACCCTTGGCGATGAGGTCCTTATACGTATTCGAAATCCGGAGACGCGGGATGTAGTCGCTGTTGAGCTCGATCTTCCATTCGTCGCCGTCCTTTTCGACTGTGACATCGGGCGTGACGACGCGGTTTGAGTCGTCGGCAAAACGGCGGCCGGGGGCGGGATCAAGGGTGCCGATCTCCTCGATGGCGTGTTGCACGTCCTCGAGGGTCGCGCCGGAACGGCGGGCGATGTCGGGAATGCGACGACGGATGAGGAGAGGGAAGTGGTTGCGCACGATGCGGGCGGCGAGGGAGTCACCGCGGCCTTTGGCGACAAGCTGCAGCGCGAGGCAGTCCTTCAGATCGGCGGCACCGATGCCGGCGGGCTCGCAGGTTTTGAGCAGGGCGTGGGCGCTCTGCACGGCGTCGAGGGGGAGGCCTGTCTGGAGCGCGATGTCGGGAATCGATTGGGTCAGGAAGCCGCGGTCGTCGAGGCTGCCGACGAGGTATTGCATCGCTTCGATGGTGGCGTCGTCGACGTCGGCCATTTCGGCCTGACTCATGAGGTGTTCCTGCAGCGAGGTCTCGCTGACGAGGGAGTCGAAGAAGTGTTGGCGCTTTTCCTCGTCCTCGCTGGTGTGCGGCTGGTTGCCGCCGGCGTTGCTCATGTAGTCCCGCCAGTCCTGATCGAGCTTGGTGAGGATTTCGAACTCCTTGGAGAAGTCCATTTCGTCGCCGCCGGAGGACGGACCATCGTCGCCGTGACTGGAGTCGCTGCCGCTATCAGAATCGCCGCTGGCGGCGGCGGTCTCGTGATCGAGGGACACGCCGTCCATGGGCAGCTCTTCCAAGGTCGGGTTGGCCTGCAGCTCCTCCTGGATGACGGTGCGCAGGTCCATGGCAGCGACCTGCAGGATCTTGAGCGACTGGCGCAATTGAGGCGCCAGAACGAGCGATTGCGTCTGCCTTTGACTAAGACTTTGCGAAAAACCGGGACCGGCCATGAAACAGCGTGCTTATGCGATGGGGCGAGAGCGCGGGTGATCAGGACGGGGGTAACACGACACCCGGGGCGGAATAGCCGGTGAGTTCACGCAGATACACACCGAGCTTTTCGTTCGTGGGGCCGTAGCGGTCCGAATAGAGATACATTTCCAGTTCGGTGAGCATTTCCCACGCGGACTGATAGCGTTGGTCGCGGTCGCGACGGAGTGCCTTCTGAATGATGGCCTCGAGGCGTTCGTCGATATCGGGGCGCAGATCGCCAAACCGGGGAATCGGCATGGTGAGGATGTTGCGGCGCGAATCGAGACGGTCGGGAGCTCGGAAGATGTTGCGGCCGAGCAGAAGCTCGGTGAGCACAATTCCGAGAGGGAAGAGGTCGGCCCGGGCATCGGTCACGGCATAGCTGGCCTGCTCGGGGGAAAGGTATTCGTCTTTGCCCGCGATGACCTTGCCTTCCTCGTTATACATGAGGTCGAGGGCTTTCGCGATGCCGAAGTCGGTGAGCTTCACGTCGCCTTCCCAAGCCAGCAGCACGTTCTTCGGGCCGATGTCGCGGTGCACGATGCCGAGAGGACGGCCGCGCTCGTCGGTCTTTTGATGGGCGTAGGCGAGACCGCGGGCGATGCGGGAAATGATAAACACCGCCAGATCAACCGGGATGGGGCGGCCGAGCTCGCGATGACGCTCGAGGACCTGCTCCAAGCTGAGCCCGTTCACCAATTCCATGACCATGAAGTATTGGCCGTGCACCTCGCCCAGATGGTAGGTCTGGACAATGTTGGTGTGGATCAAGTCGGCGACGAGACGGGCCTCACCGATGAAATTCTTCTGAAACTCGGAGATCGCGGAATACTCTTCGCGGATGAGTTTCAGGGCGACGCGCTTGCGGAACTGGCCGGCGCCGAGTTGCGCTGCTTCGTAAACGATACCCATGCCACCGTCGGCGATCTTGCGCACGATCTCGAAGTGGACCTCGGTGAGAAGATTCTTTAGGGCGTTCACGTTCGGCCAGCAAAGCAGGCCCGGGCGGCGTGGCAAGTAACGAAAAATTCATCTAGCATGGAACTTGCTTCCACGAGTCCGGGATTTGACAGGCGAGGGGGAGACCGCAGGTTGTCGGCATGATCACTTTGACCGAGCGCGCTGCCCGCCAGATCCAAGCCATGCACCAAGAGTCGGCCACCGAAGGCCAGCTGCTGCGCGTGTTTGTGGAAACCGGCGGATGCTCCGGTTTTCAATATGGCATGTCCTTTGACGCGCCGAAAGCCGACGACGAGCAGCTCGAATCGGCCGGGGTGCAGTTTTTAGTCGATCCGGCGAGCCACGCTTACCTGGACGGCTCCAACATCGATTTTGACGACGGACTGCAGGGCAAGGGCTTTGAGATCCAGAACCCCAACGCGCAGAGCACCTGCGGTTGCGGCAAGTCGTTCAGCTGATTCGCAACGCGGCGCTCAGGCGCTGGGCTTTTTCCAGCCGCCGTGCAGGGCGACGATACCGAGGGTGAGGCGATGGCACTCCACGGCGTCGAACCCGGCACGCTCCATCTCGGCAGCGATGCCTTCGTGACCGGGATAAGTTTCGATCGAACCGCAGAGGTAGTCGTAGGCGCCTTTGTCGCCAGTCACGATGCCGGCGATGATGGGCAGCAGATACTTCAGGTAAGCGTAGTAGATCGGGCGGAACCAGCGGTAGGGCTGCGAAAATTCCAACACCCAGAGGCGGCCGCCGGGGCGCAGGATGCGGTGCAATTCGCTGAGGCAGCGATGCCGGTCGGCCATGTTGCGCAGCCCGAAGGAAATGGTCGCGGCGTCGTAGCTGGCGTCTTCGACCGGCAGGTTCAGACCGTCGCCCTCGCGGAAAGTGATCTGCTCATAGCCACCGCGGTCGCGTTGTTTGATCTCGGCCTCGTCGAGCATCGGGCGGCAGAAGTCCATGCCGGTGATGGGCGTGCCGTCAGCCAGGCCATCGGCGAGGGCGAAGGCGACGTCGCCGCTGCCGGTGGCGAGATCGAGCACGTCGGCCGGTTGGTGGGCGGCCACGGCGCGGATGAGGCGCTTGCGCCACCAGATGTCCACGCCCCCGCTGAGCAAGCGGTTGGCCACGTCATAGCGGCCGGCGATGCGGCCAAACATGGAATTAACGGCGTTGGGATCGGGCATGGTATGGTGAGCGAGAGCAGCAGGAGAGATGTCGGGCGTAAAGCCCGACGCACACGAACTAGGCTGGGACGTCCAGCGGAACCTCGGGCTTTACGCCCGACGTTCCGGATTGGGAAGCGTTAAGACGCCGCGGGAGCGTCGGTTTCGTTGTCGCGGAAGCGTTCCACCACCCATTTGGAGAGGGCTTTCTCCGGATCGCGCACGACGTCGGCCGTGATGTCGAAACTCGGCGTGGTGCCGTCGCGGGAGAGCAGGGTGAGGCCGTGATGGAAGTTGTGAAAACGTTCCTCGCAGAGCGCGCGGATGGTTTTGTCGGTCTCCAGGCTTTGCTCGATGAGCGCGCTGATGGCGTCTTCCTGGAAGTTGAGGGTGAAGCCGTGAGCCTGATGAAAACGATCGGCGAAGGTCTGCACTTCGGCGCGCAGCACGTCGCGTTGGTTTTCGGCGTTGGACTCCAGCAGGGCGCGCAGGGTCTTTTCGGGCTCGGCGACCGTGTTGGCTTCGATCTTGAAGGAGCGGATACCGGTTGAGGGGAGCTCGAACTTGAAGTTGCGGAAGGTCTGCTCGAGCACGGTCATGAGTCCGCGGGCGCCGGTGCCTTCGCGGTGCGCGCGGCTGGCGACTTCGGTGACGGCCTCGGGCGTGATGTCGAAATCGATTTTGTAGCCGGCGAAGTCGGCCCGGTATTGCTGCAGGATGCTGCCTTCGCTGGTGAGCAGGATCTTTTCGAGGTCCTTGGGCTCGAGCGATTGGCAGGCGACCCGCACGGGTAGGCGACCGACAAACTCCGGCTCCATGCCGTAGTCGATGATGTCGCGGGACTGGGCGTGGCGCAGGTAATCGCTGTCGGGTTTGTCGGCATCTCCGTGGTTGGCGGCAAAACCGATGGAGGCGCTCTGCAGGCGCTTCTTGATGCGGTCGGAGAGTTTGTCGAAAGCGCCGCTGACGATGAAGAGGATGTGGCGCGTATTGATGGTCTTTTTGCGCGGTTTGCCGCCGCGCTGCATCTCCATCATGGCCTGCATCTGGGAGGCGATGTCGTTCTGGCTGGTGAGGGAAACGTCGGTTTCCTCCATCAGTTTGAGCAGATTGATCTGCACGCCGCGACCCGACACGTCGCGACCGCCGCCGCTGCCGGCCGGGCCGGAACTTTGGGCGATCTTGTCGATTTCATCGATGTAGACGATGCCGTATTGGGCGAGGTCGACGTCGCCATCGGCGGCCTTCACGAGGTCACGGACGAGGTCTTCGACGTCTCCACCGACGTAGCCGGTTTCGGAGAATTTGGTGGCGTCGGCCCGGACGAACGGCACGCCGATCATACGGGCGATGCAGCGCATGAGGTAGGTCTTGCCGACGCCGGTCGGGCCGAGGAGGAGGATGTTCTGCTTGGCGTAGTCGCGCTCGGTGAGGGTGGGGTCCTCGAGGCAGCGGCGCACGTGGTTGTAGTGGTCGCAGATGGCGACGGAGAGGACCTTCTTGGCCTCATTCTGCTGGATCACGAACCGGTCCAGGTGGTCGCGGATCTCCCGCGGGCGCAGGTTAAAATTGCGGATGCGCTCGATGACTTCGGCGTGCGGATCTTTCTCAGAATCCGGTGCAGGGGAGGAACTTCCCGACGCAGGCGGGGTCACTCCTGATTGAAATGACCCTCCGAATGGAGAGCTCTTAAATAGGTCCCTGAGTTGCTTAGGGAGTTGTTCAAAAGGATCTTGTGGAGGTTTTTCACTCATTTTTGCTAGGTAAATCCGTCCTAATCGATTGACCTTTTAGGACTTCTGAAAACGATCTGCGGTCACTAAACGAACTTTTTGTCGAAAGGAACACCCTTCATGCCCTCGAATCTCCCGAACCTCACGAAGCGCGAAATTGTGCTGCAGATTTACGAGAAGACCAATTTCCCTCAGAAGGAAGTGGTCGCGACGGTCCAGATGACTCTCGATATCATCATGAGTGCGCTGGCGGAAGGGCGCAACGTGGAGCTGCGGAATTTCGGTGTGCTGGAAGTGCAGCGCCGCAAGTCCCGCATCGGCCGCAACCCGAACAAGCCGGCGGCCGAGGTGGTCATCCCGGAACGCGCGGTGGTGAAGTTCAAGTCGGGCAAGATTCTCAAGCAGAAGCTCAAGAAGCTCGACATCGGCACCATCAACTGAGGTCGCCGCTCACTCGTCTCTTTCTCAGCCGGACCCGCGGGTCCGGCTTTTTTTGTGGCCAGCGGGAGAGGGGGGGCGGTGGCTACGAGCGTGAGCGAGTGGAGGTGCGACCTCTCCAAACCACTCGCTCACGCTCGTAGCCACCGGGGGGGAGTCCGACCTCGAGCGGAGTTTTCCGAGACCGATTTTTCGGTTGGCGCGAGCGCCGCTGCCGGGACAAGTTCTCCGATTCCCATGGCTACTTTTCAGTCTTTGCCCGGTTTTCGTGAGTTCTATCCCGAAGCGTTGGCGCGTCGGAATCATCTGTTCCGTTGCTGGCGCCAGGCCGCGCATGTCTACGGTTTTCAAGAGTATGATGCGCCGGTGCTGGAGCCGCTGGATCTCTACAAGGCCAAGTCGGGCGACGAGATCGAAGCCCAGCTCTTCAGCTTCACCGACAAGGGCGGACGCGAGGTCGCGATGCGGCCGGAGATGACGCCGACGGTGTGCCGTCTGGTCGGCGCCAAAGCCAACGCCCTCAAGCGCCCGATCAAGTGGTTCAGCATCGCCGACTTTTTCCGTTACGAGCGCATGCAGAAGGGGCGCGGTCGCTGCTTCGCGCAGTTCAACGCCGACATTTTTGGCGAGGCCGGTCCGGAGGCGGAGATCGAGTTGATCTCGCTGCTCGTGCAATGCCTGCGCGGACTCGGGCTGGAGGCTGCCGACTTTTTTGTGCGGCTGAGCGATCGTAATCTCTGGTTCTACTTCCTCGAGGCGCTGGGCTTCGACGAGACGCAGGCCAAGGGCATGCTGCAGGCGATCGACAAATACGAGCGACTGGGCGGCGAGGCCTTCAAGATTTACACCGATGCGCACGGCGAACTCGCGCCGGAGCGCCGCGAAAAGATCGAAGCCTTTCTCGCGATCAAATCCTTGGCCGACCTCGAAAGCGTGGTGGGCGAACTGGGCGGCGAAAACCTCACCGCGCGGCTGGGCGACTGGCGCAAGGTGCTGGGCGCGCTCGAAGCGATGGGGCTGGGCGAGTTTGTGAGCGTCGACCTCGGTGTGGTGCGCGGGCTCGCTTACTACACGGGCTTCGTGTTCGAGGCCTTCGATCGCAAGGGCGACCTGCGGGCGCTGGCCGGTGGCGGTCGCTATGACAACCTGGTGGGCAAGCTCGGCGGACCGGATCTGCCGGCGGTCGGTTTTGCCATCGGCGACATGACGATGGAGCTCCTGCTCGAGCAACGTGGTTTGCTGCCGGACCTCGTTTCGAAGCCCGATGTTTACGCCGTGATCGGCGGTGCCGACGAACGCCTCGCGGCGTTTGCCGATATCAACGCGTTGCGCGCCGGCGGCTTCCGCGTCGACTATCCGTTGCGCGACCTCGGCTTCGGCAAGCAGTTCAAAGCTGCGACCGAGTCGGGCGCACGCCTCGCGATCATTTATGGCGGTGACGAACTCGCCCGCGGGGTGGTCAAGCTGCGCGATCTCGCCAAACGTGAAGAAGTGGAGGTGCCTCGCGAACAGATTGCGCTGGCGGTGCGCGACTTCCTGAGCGGAGACGATTAAGTATGCCGACCGATTCCCTGCGATACCGCGTATTGCCGGGCGACTTTGCCGTTTGTCGCCTCGATCCCAGTGAGCCCGAGCCGGACTGGGCACGGGCACCGGGGTATAGCAACATCACGCGCACGCAGGACGAACTCTCCATCGTGTGCGCCGCCGAAAATGTGCCGGCCGGTATTCGCATGGAGCGGGGGTGGCGGGTGTTGAAGGTCGTGGGGCCGTTCGCCTTCGACGCCGTGGGCATCCTCGTGCGGTTTGTGAGTCCGCTGGCGAAGGCCGGCATTCCGATTCTCTCAATGGCGACCTTTGACACCGACTATGTGTTGGTGCGGCAGGATGCCTTGGCGAAGGCCGAGCAAGCGCTGGCGCTCGCCGGTCATCAGCGCGTGACGGTCGACGACGAGACCGACGGCTGACCTCGCGAGCGTTCAGGCGAGGTCCGCCGGACCGAATGCGCCCGGGAGCAGGGCGTTGATGTCTGTATCCAAACGGTCCTTACTGTCGCACACGCTCACCACGCGAGCAGTGGGTCCAAACTCGTAGATCACCTGGCGACAAGCCCCACAGGGCGCGGTGGCTTTGGTGGTGGGGGTGTAAACCACCACACAACGGATCTGCCGGTGGCCGGCAGCGGCGGCGGTGAAGATGGCGGTGCGCTCGGCGCAGTTGCACAGGCCGTAGGACGCGTTCTCGACGTTGCAGCCGCTGAAAGTTTCGCCGCTCGCGGTGAGGATGGCGGCGCCGACCCGAAACTCGGAGTAGGGCGAGTAGGAGTGATCGGCGGCGGCCTTGGCGGCGCGCTCGAGCGTTTTGAGTTTGGCTTGGCTGAGCGGGCGCGAGGCGGCGGAACGTGGCATGGGAGTCAGAGCTTAAATTCGGTCTTCACCGTGGCAAAGGCGGCGATCGCAGCATCCAGATCGGCGCGCGTATGGGCGGCGCTGACTTGGGTGCGGATGCGCGCTTCACCGGCGGGCACGACCGGATAAAAGAAGCCGATGGCGTAGATGCCAAGCTCGAGCAGGCGGGCGGACACGCGTTGCGAAAGGGCGGCATCGCCCAACATGACCGGGACGATCGGGTGGGTGCCGGCTTTGATTTCGAGGCCGAGTTTTTCGAGTTCGGCGCGGAAATAGGCGGTGTTGGTTTCGAGGGTGTCGCGCAGCTCCGTGGAGGCTTCGAGGAGTTCGAGGGCCTTGAGTGATGCGTTGGTGATCACAGGCGCGAGCGTGTTGGAAAACAGGTAAGGGCGGGAGCGTTGGCGGAGCAGCCCGATGATGTCGCGACGGGCGCTCACGTAGCCGCCGCTGGCGCCACCGAGGGCTTTGCCGAGCGTGCCGGTGATGATGTCGATACGGTCACTCACGCCGCAGTGCTCGGGCGTGCCGCGACCGCGAGCGCCCATGAATCCGACGGAGTGACTGTCGTCGACCATGACGAGTGCGTCGAACTGATCGGCGAGGTCGCAGATTTCCCGCAACGGCGCGATGTAGCCATCCATCGAAAACACGCCGTCGGTGACGATGAGTTTGAAGCGGGCACCGGCTGCATCGGCGGCTTCGAGCTGCGCCTTCAGGTCGTCGAGGTCGCGGTTGCGATAGCGGAAGCGTTTGGCTTTGCAGAGGCGGATGCCGTCGATGATGGAGGCGTGATTGAGCGCGTCGCTGATTACGGCGTCCTCGGGGCCGAGCAGGGTTTCGAACACGCCGCCGTTGGCGTCGAAGCAGGACGAATACAGAATCGTATCGTCCATGCTGAGGAAGCGGCTGAGAGCGTTCTCGAGTTCGCGATGAATCTCCTGCGTGCCGCAGATGAAACGCACGGAAGCCATGCCGTAACCCCAGCGATCGAGGGCAGCGTGGGCGGCGGCGACGATCTCGGGATGGTTGCCGAGGCCGAGGTAGTTGTTGGCGCAGAAATTGAGGACCTCGCGGCCGTCGTGCAGGGCGATGCGGGCGCTTTGCGGCGTGGCGATGAGGCGTTCGGTTTTGAACAGACCGGACGACTCGATGTCGGCGAGGGTGGAGGACAGATGGTCTTGAAAAGCGGGAGTCATGGCGCGGACGCGGTTCAGTTGTTTTCCCAGTCGAGCACGATCTTGCCGGAGCGGCCAGAGCGCATGAGCTCGAAGCCCTCCTCGAAATCGGTGCAGGGCAGGCGGTGGGTGATGACGGGGGAGATGTCCAAACCGCTCTGAATGAGCGCCGTCATCTTATACCACGTCTCATACATCTCACGGCCGTAGATGCCGCGCAGGGTGAGCATGTTGAACACGACCTTGTTCCAATCGATGGCGGCGGCACCGGGCATGATGCCGAGCAGGGCGATGCGGCCACCGTGGGTCATGTTGTCGATCATGTCGCGCAAGGCGGCGGGGTTGCCGGACATTTCGAGACCGATGTCGAAGCCCTCCTTCATGCGGAGTTGTTTTTGGGCATCGGCGACGGTTTCGCGGGCCACGTTGACGGTGGCGGTCGCGCCCATGCGCAGGGCGAGGGCGAGGCGGTCGTCGTTGACGTCGGTCACGACGATGTTGCGCGCGCCGGATTTGCGGGCGATGGCGGTGGCCATGCAGCCGATCGGACCGGCGCCGGTGATGAGCACGTCCTCGCCAACGAGGTCCCATTGCAGGGCGGTGTGGGTGGCGTTGCCCAGCGGGTCGAAGCAGGAGAGCACATCGAGCGGAATGCTCGGGTCGACCAACACGGCGTTGGTGGCGGGGATGCACAAATAGTCGGCGAAGGCGCCATTGCGATTTACGCCCACGCCCTTGGTGGCTTGGCAAAGATGGCGGCGGCCCGCGAGGCAGTTGCGGCAACGACCGCAGACGATGTGGCCCTCGCCGTCGACCAGATCGCCGGGAACAAAACCCTGCACGTTGGAGCCCACCTCGACCACCTCGCCGACGAATTCGTGGCCGATGATCAGGGGCGGTTTGATCGTCTCCTGCGCCCAGGTGTCCCAGTTGTAGATGTGGGCATCGGTGCCGCAGATGGAGGTGCGTTTGACGCGGATGAGCACGTCGTTGAGGCCGGGCTGGGGCACCGGCGCTTCGATCATTTCGAGGCCGGGGCCGGCGGAGGTTTTGGCAATGGCCCGCATGGTGCGTTCAGACATGGGCGCAGCATGGAAGTCCCGCCCCGGCAGAAACAATCTGAATGCGAATGAAAGATTCGGGGGGCGCCGAGGGGAGGCTAATCGGCGAACAATTGGTTCCCCTCGATGGCAAGCAGCCGGAGTTTGGTTTGCACGCCGCCGGGCGCGGAGAAACCGGTCATCTTGCCGCCGGCCCCGACGAAACGGTGACAGGGCACCAGCAGCGGCCACGGGTTTTGGCCGAGGGCGGTGCCGACCGCGCGGGCGGCGGCGGGACCCTGGCCGATGGCGTGGGCGAGGTCTCCGTAGGTGGCGGTGTGGCCGGACTTCACGCGGAGGGCGGCTTCGTAAACCTGTCGCTGGAAATCGCTGACGGTGTGCCATGCGTAGGGCAACGCGCTGAAATCCTCCGGGGCGCCGGCTAGGTGGGCGCGCACGCGACTCGCGATGCGGACGATCCACTCGGGTGGTGGTGCGGTGGCTTCGTCGCTTGGGTCATCGGGCAGCAGCGCAAAGCCGGTGAGCTGGTCGCTTTCCCAGTATATCACGCAGGGGCCGAGCACGGTGTCGAAGCGCAGGTGAGGCACGACGACAGACGGTGGCCCGGAGCGTGAAGATGTCGAGCGTGGCCTCAGCTGGTGACCGGCAGGCGCAGGATGGTTTTCAGGCGATCCGGCTCCACGCGGCGTGGGTCGGAGAGGTAGATCTCGTGGTGACCGCCAGCGGTGCTCAAGCCCTCGGCGGCGGCAAACTCGGCCATGAGGGCAAAGGTCTCCGGTTCACGATCGTAGGGACCGACGTGCAGCATCTGGACGCAACGGCCTTCGTGCAGCGCGACGAGTTGCACATCGCGCACGGACTCCGGCTTTTTTTTGTCGATCAGCGCATCGATGGTGGTGGCAAGGTCGTCCTCGCCGATGGCGTCGGGCACACGCATGAGCAGTTGCCAGCGCCAGCCCGTGGTCGCGTCGCGCGCGTCGGGCAGGCTCAGCCAGATGCATTCGAGTTTGCCGACGGCGTAATCGAGTCCGCCGTGGAGCTTGGCGCGAAATTTCATCGTGTAAGCCACGGCATAGAGGTCGGCCACGTGAGCGCCGTAGGCTTCGCTCCCCGGGACCGCGCTGCCGGTGAGGCTCAGGTAACGTCCCGGCGAGGTGTTGATCAGGCGCGGTTGGCGCGGGGAGGCGTATTCAGTTTTTAATGACTTAAAGAGGTCGATTTTGTCGGTCGCAGGCATGGGGCAGGGTGGTCAGGCGTGAGCGGAGGCGGGCAGGGGAGCGAGCGGCAGATAGACGTCGGTCAGTAGCTCGGCGGGCGGGGTGTTGTCCGGGTCGTTGAGGTAGCTTTCGAAGCAGGGTTCGTCGGCCAGCTCACGACCCGAGCGCGGCAGCCATTCCCCCATGAGATGACGGTAGGCGCGGCTCACCTGGTTGTAGGGCCCTTGGTGGGTGAGGACGGCGTAGTCGCCGCCGGCGATGCGGCGAAGGGTGACGCCTGCCGGTGCGACAAAATCGTCGGGCACGCTGATGGCGGCATCGTAGCGGATCTCAGCTGGGGGCGTGTTTTCCGGGTCATCGTAGCTGATCCCGATCAGTTGACTGCCGGGCCCGATGTAACCTTCGGCGCCGAGCAGGGTGCAGATCTTTTCCCAGGCGATGCCGCAGTTTTCGTAGGGACCCACGTGGCGCACACAGGCCACGAGGACGGAGGGGAGGTGTTTGATGGTGACTTTCATGGCAAAGGGCCGCACGGGGCGGGAGCGAAACCCGACCGGGGTGCCGGCGGGGTCATAATGCACTCCGGAATGCGCGCGCAGACGCGGCGGCCGGGCCCGGTCGCCGCGAAAGCGGCTGGGACTCACCGTGAAGGCCCGCCCGAACGCACGGGAGAAGGCCTCGTGGGAGTCATAGCCGGCATCGAGGGCGACATCGAGGATGCCGGGACGAGCGGGCTGGCGCAGTTGCCAGGCGGCGCGTTCGAGACGCAGGCGGCGGACCAGTCCTTGCACGGTCTCACCGAGCATGCCGGTGAAGACGCGATGAAAGTGAAACGGCGAGAGGTGCGCGATGCCGGCGAGGGTCGCCAGCGGGAGCGGTTCATCCAGGTTTTCGTGGATGTGCTCGATGACGCGCAGCAAGCGTCGTTTGTAGTCGTTGAGGGTAACAGGCCGCATGATTGAGTGCGGCTAAAGATTAACAGAGCAGGGCGGCGGGCGCTTGATCGTGCTTGCGCAAGTGCGGGCTCATTTGGCCGGTGCTTGGGCAGGTAGGAGACCGTTGGCGACCGCTTCATCGAGCAGCGCGGAGATGCGCTCCCACATGGCTTGAGACCCCTCGGCGACGTGTTGGTTGCGCGCGACGACCTGGGGTTTGGTGATACCGTGTTTGCGCCAGGAAGCGCCCTCGGTGTTGAGGTTGAGCAGCATCGGTTGGAAGCGATCGCAGGCGGCGGCGAACTTGGCTTCGGCCGTGGCGCGCTCCTCAAACTCGTCCCACAGCGCGCGGAAGTCGGCGGCTTGGTCATCGGGCAACAGACCGAAGAGACGATCGGCGGCGCGAGCTTCGCGCTCGTGTTGGTCGCTCATGCCGACAGTGTCGTAGGCGAAGGTGTCGCCGGCATCGATTTCGACGATGTCGTGCAAGATGAGCATCTTGAGCACGCGCAACACATCGAGGTCGGGGTCGTTGGCGTATTCCGCGAGGGTGATGACCACGAGGCATAGGTGCCAGGAGTGCTCGGCGTCGTTTTCCTGCCGACGGCTGTTGATCACCAGCGTCTGGCGGAAGATCTCTTTGAGTTTGTCGACCTCCACGATGAAGGCGATCTGGCGACCGAGGCGGTCGAGCGAAGCGGACGAGGGTTCCATGGCCCAGCTTGGTCGAACGAGCGGAGGGCGCGCAATGCGAGTCTGATGGGCGCCATCGGATTGCAAAAAGGCCGCTAGGCGGGGTGCAGCTTTTCCTTGCCGGTTTTCATGGCGGCCCCTTCGATCCACCGCGACTGTCTCCATGAAAATCCTCGTAGCCGACAAGATCTCAGCCAAAGGAGTAGCCTATCTGCGTGAGCAGCCGGGCTTCGAAGTCGTGGAGGCCTATGGCTCCTCCCCCGAGCAAGTGCTCGAGCTCGTCAAAGACGTGCACGCCATTGCGGTGCGCTCCGAGACCAAGGTGACGCGGGAGGTCCTCGAGGCCGCCCCGGAACTGAAGGTCGTCGGTCGTGCCGGTGTGGGTGTGGACAACGTCGATGTCGAGGCGGCCACCGAACGTGGTGTCGTCGTGATGAACACGCCCTCGGGCAATACCATCGCGACCGCCGAATTGACCTTCGCCCACATCCTCAGTGGTGCCCGCCCGGTGCCGCAGGCCGCGGCTTCGATGAAGGCCGGTCGCTGGGACCGCAAGGTCTTCGCCGGCGTCGAGCTGTTCCGCAAGACCCTCGGCATCATCGGCATGGGCCGCATCGGTGGCGAAGTCGCCAAGCGCGCGCAGGCCTTCGGCATGCAAGTTGTCGCCTACGATCCCTACCTCGCCCCGAGCCGCGCCAAGGCCATGCAGGTGGAGGCCGTCACCCTCGACGAATTGCTCGAGAAATCGGATTTCATCACGGTGCACATGCCGCTCACCGACGACACCAAATACATGATCGACGAGGCGGCCCTCGCGAAGTGCAAGTCGGGCGTGCGCCTCTACAACTGTGCTCGCGGCGGCATCATCAAGGAGTCCGCGCTCATCGAGGCCCTCAAGTCCGGTCAGGTTGCCGGCGCCGGTCTCGACGTGTTTGAAGAGGAGCCTCTCGCGAACGACAGCGAGCTGCGTTCCTTGTCCAATGTGAATCTCACCCCGCACCTCGGTGCCTCGACCGTCGAAGCCCAGGCCGCCGTCGGTGTGGAAATCGCCGAACAGATCAGCGACGTGCTGAGCAAGGGCATCATCCGCAACGCGGTGAACATGCCCTCAATCGACAGCGCCGCCATCAAGGTGCTCGGCCCGTATCTCGATCTCGGCTCCAAGCTCGGCACGCTCGTGCAACAGATTTCCCCGAATCAGATCAGCAGCCTGCGGATCACCTACTGGGGCAAGATCATCGACCTCGACGCCAACGCCGTCACCCGCTCGATCCAGCGCGGTTACCTCCGCCGCATCTCCGGCGATGAGGTCAACGAGGTTAACGCTCCCTACCTGCTCAAGCGCCTCGGCGTGGAGGTGGAGGTGACCAAGTCGAACTCCGACGTGGACTACACCGAGCTCATCTCGGTCGCCGCCATCGACGGCGAAGGCAAGTCTCACTCCGTGCTGGGCACCCTGATCGGCAAGGCTCAGCAGCCCCGCATCGTCGGCATCAACGGCCGCGAGGTCGAGGTGGCGGCAGAAGGCAAGCTGCTCGTCCTCGAGAATCTCGACCAGCCCGGTATGGTCGGCGAGGTCGGCACCTTGCTCGGTCGCACCGGGGTCAACATCGCCGACATGTCGCTCAGCCGACTCGTGCAGGGCGAGACCGCCTACATGGTGGTGCGCGTCGACAGCGAGCCGGGCGACGAAGCCCGCACCGAACTCAAGGCGCACCCGAAGATCAAGCTGGCCAAGTTCGTGCAGTTGTAACCTCGTTCGACTTAGCCCCGCTGCCGCGCCCGCTCCTCCACCCATGATCACCCCGATCCTCCTCACCGTTGCCTTTGCCTACGTGTTGGGATCGTTGCCGTTTGGTTACTGGGTGGCGAAGCGCAAGGGCGTTAACATCCTCGAGGTCGGCAGCAAAAATCCCGGCGCCACCAACGTAAAACGCGTGCTGGGCAAAGGCCCCGGCAACGTCGTGTTTGCGCTGGATGTCTGCAAGGGGATCTTCGCGACCATCACGCCGTTGATCGTGTTTCCGATCGTGCTCGGCGATTCCGCTCGTTCGGGCACCTTCCTTTATGATCTCGGTGGCGTGGCCGGCGTGGTCGGAGCGGTTCTCGGGCACTCCTTCTCCTGCTTCCTCGGCTTTCGCGGCGGCAAGGGGGTGGCGACGGCTGCCGGTGGTTTGTTGATGCTCATGCCCCTGCCGTGCCTCGTTGCCGCGGTGGCGTGGGTGGTCACCTTCTTTGCGAGCCGGTTTGTTTCTTTGGCGTCCATTGTGGCCGCCGCAATCATAGCGATTACGCCGTGGTTCCTGTCGTTTGGCATGACCCTCAACGTGATGGCGACCCTGCTCGGTTTGCTCGTCATCGTGCGGCATCACGCGAATATCAGCCGTCTCATGGCTGGCACCGAGCATCGTTGGGACCGTAAGTAGTCGGTTCCCTTCCTTCCTACTCATGAGCGATCTCCCTGTCGTTAATATCGGCATCTGCGGCCTCGGCACCGTAGGGCAGGGGGTGTGGAAACACATCACCCGTTCCCGTGCCAAATTTGAATCCCGCCTCGGGGCCAAACTCGTCCTGAAACGAGCCTCGGTGCGCAACCTCGCCAAGAAGCGTAGCGTGCGGGTCAGCAAGTCCCGCATGTCGGACGATCCGATGGCGGTCGCAACCGATCCGTCCATTCAGATCGTCTGTGAGTTGATTGGCGGCACCACTGTGGCGAAGGAGGTCACGCTGGCGGCGCTCAAGCTGGGCAAGACCGTCATTTCGGCCAACAAAGCGCTCGTCTGCGAATGTGGTCCGGAGATCTTCGCGGCGGCACGCGAGAACGGCGGGCATTACTTCTTCGAAGCGTCGGTGGCGGGTGGTATTCCGATCATCAAAGCCCTGCGCGAGGGTCTCGTGGCCAATCGTTTCGGCCGCATCTACGGTATCCTCAACGGCACCTGCAATTACATCATCACGCGCATGGAGCGCGAGGGGCTGTCCTACCCGGTCATCCTCAAAGAGGCCAAGGCCCTCGGTTACGCCGAGGCCGACGAGTCGCTTGACGTCGAAGGCTGGGACACCGCGCACAAGGCTTCGATTCTCGCCTACCTCGCCCACGGCACCTGGGTGCCGACCAAGTCGATGGTGGTGGAGGGCATCACCAAGCTGAGCCAAGCCGACATCCAGTTTGCGGAGGAAAGCGGCTACGCGATCAAGCTGCTCGCGGTCATCACACGCGACCTCGATTCCGACGAACTCGCCGTGAGCGTGGCTCCGACCCTGCTGCCGCGCACCAAGGTGCTGGCCAACGTCAACGAGGTCTACAACGGCATCTCCGTTGCCGGTGACGTGGTCGGCGAGACGGTTTACATCGGTCGCGGCGCGGGCCAGGACGCCACCGCCAGCGCGGTCATTTCCGACATCGTCGATGCCATCGCCCTCCTGCTGCGCGGCAACGCGCCGTTGCCGGAGCCGGTCGAGCACCAGTGCCCGCTCTGCCTGCCGGAACGGATCGAAGGCGAATATTACCTGCGTATGGACGTGAGTGATACGCCCGGCGTGCTCGCGAAGATTTCCAGCGTCACCGCCAAATACAAGGTGAGCATCGCCAGCCTGCAGCAACGCCCGGCCGACAAGAAGGACGCCGCCTCGCTCATCCTGACGACCCACCGCAGTAACGAAAAAGCGATTCGCGCGACCGTGAAACACCTGTCCCGTCTCGCCTGCGTGCTGGGCGAGCCCCTGCTGTTGCGCATCGCCAGCTTCGACGACTGATTCCTTTTCCCCCTCCATCCATGTCACGAATCGTGCAAAAATTTGGCGGCACCTCCGTAGGTGACGTCGAACGAATCAAGAAAGTCGCCGAACGCGTCAAACTCACCGCCGCCCAGGGTAACCAGGTCGTGGTGGTGGTGTCTGCCCGGGCCGGCATTACCAACGAGTTGCTCTCCCGCGCTCGCGCGGTGTGCAAAGACCCGAGTGAGCGCGAGATGGATATGCTGCTGGCCGTGGGCGAGCAGGAGACCATCGCACTCACCGCGATGGCACTGCACGATCAAGGCGTCGACGCCGTGTCCTTCACGGGCGCCATGGCCGGCATCCAGACCGACCGCGCCCACACCAAGGCCCGCATCGTCACCATCGACGCCTCGGCCGTGGAAAAGCAGCTCGAAGCCGGCAAGGTCGTCATCGTGGCCGGTTTCCAGGGCATCAATGAGGAAGGCCACATCACCACGCTCGGTCGCGGTGGTTCCGACCTCAGTGCGATCGCCCTCGCGTCGGCCGTGAAGGCCGACAAGTGCGAGATCTTCACCGACGTCGATGGCGTCTACACCGCCGACCCGCGCATCGTGGGCAAGGCTCAGAAGATCAACGAAATTTCCTATGACGAAATGCTCGAGCTGGCCTCGTCCGGTTCGAAGGTCATGCAACCCCGCTCTGTCGAGTTCGCCGAAAAGCACGGCGTTTTGTTCGAAGTCCGCTCATCCTTTAACTTCAACCGAGGAACCGTAGTGAAAGCAGAAGTCCCCCACATGGAAAAAGTCGTCGTCCGCGGCGTCGCGGTCGATAAGGACCAGGCCAAGATTATCGTGAGCAACATTCTCGATAAGCCCGGTTCCGCCGCGAAAGTGTTCCGCGCCCTGGCCGATGCGAACATCGTCGTGGACATGATCGTGCAGAACGTCGGTCGCAACGGCATCGCGAATCTCACCTTCACCGTGCCGCAGGGCGACACCCTCAAAGCCCAGAAGTCGCTCGAGCCGGTGCTCGACGAAATCGGCGGCGGTCACGTGGCGGTGCACGAAGCCATCGCGAAACTTTCCGTCGTGGGCGTGGGCATGAAGACGCACTCCGGCGTCGCTGCCGACCTGTTCAAGGGTCTGGCCGATGCGTCGATCAACATCGACCTCATCACGACCTCCGAGATCAAGATCTCGGTGGTGATCGAGCTCGATCGCGCCGACGAAGCCGCCCGTATCGTGCACACCATCTTCGGCCTCGACGCCGAGTAGGATCGGATGTTGGGCGTAAGGCCCGACGCACCTTCCAAGTCAAAATTCCGCGCCCGGTGGGTCGGGTTTTACGCCCGACACACTCGGCCCCGAGAACGGTTTAAAGACTCCCATGAACTTCATCTCCACTCGCGGCGAAGCACCGGCGCTTGGTTTTAGTGACGCAGTCGCTACTGGTCTCGCGCCGGACGGCGGTTTGTTTCTGCCCGAAGAGCTGCCGCAGTTCTCCGGCGATGATTTGAAGGCGTTTGCCGGGCTCGATTATCCGGCGCTGTGCACAGCGTTCTTCCGTCGCTTCGCCACGGATATCGACGACGCGACCTTCGCCGCGATCGTCGCCAAATCCTACACGACGTTTTCGCATCCGGAGATCGCGCCGCTGGTCCCGCTCGCCGATAACCTGCAGGTCCTCGAGCTCTTCCACGGACCGACGCTGGCCTTCAAAGACTTTGCCCTGCAATTGCTCGGCAATCTCTACGAACACCAATGCGCGACGCGTCAGCAGACGATCAACGTGCTGGGCGCCACTTCCGGCGACACCGGTGCGGCCGCCATTCACGGCCTGCTCGGCAAACCCGGCACGGCCATCTTCATTCTTTATCCGGATGGCCGCGTCGCGCCGCTCCAAGAGCGGCAGATGACCTGCACGGGGGCGGACAACGTCTTCGCCATGGCGATCGAAGGTTCCTTCGACGACGCGCAGACCGCGCTGAAGGAGATCTTTGCCGATCAGGACTTTCGCCTCTCGCATCGCTTGTCGGCGGTGAACTCCATCAATCTCGCCCGGGTCCTCGCGCAGTGCGTGTATTACCTCTCGGCGTGGTTGCGGCTACCGGCGGACCGCCAGGACAACGTCGAGTTTGTGGTGCCGACCGGCAACTTCGGCAACGTGCTCGCCGGCTGGATGCTGCAAAAAATGGGCGTGCCCATCCGCGGCTTCAAGGTGGCGACCAACCAGAACGATATTCTCTACCGGCTCTTCACCACCGGCGAATACCAGGTCGACCGGGTGGCGCCGAGCCTCGCCCCGTCGATGGACATTCAAGTGGCGTCCAACTTCGAGCGTTTCCTCTATTTCTCCGTCGGGCGTGACGCGGCCCGAGTGCGCGAGATCATGAGCACTTTCAAAGCGACCGGGCAGTATCGCTTCGAGAACTTCGACGCCGACACCTTCTCGGCTTCGCGTTGCAACGATGCCGAGATCCCGAGCATCATCAAATCGGTGTATGATCGCTACGGATACGTTGCCGATCCGCACACGGCCTGCGCCTTTGCGGAACACGATCCGGATCGTCTCAGCGTGGTGCTCTCAACCGCCCACCCGGCAAAGTTCCCCGACACGATCCGTGCGGCCATCGGAGTCGACCCGACGCATCCGTCGCTGGAAGCGCTGAAGGAGCGTCCGATCATCAAACACCCGGTCGCCGCCACCGCCGACGCCATCCGCGGCTTCATCACCGAACGGGCGCTCTGAGGGGCCGCAGGTTCACGTCGCGGCCGGCAGGCAGCGGAGGGCGACGCTGAGCGCGACGCGCGTGGTCGCCGCCACCGGACCCGGCCGGCGGTAGCGCTGCATGCGTTCCCCCGACAAGTTTTGGAGGATGTTGCGAATGTTGCGGGTCGAGAGTCCACCAGCCTCGCCGAACGGACGTGGTTTGTGGCGCACCGGCACTTCCACCATACGGGCGGAGTGATCGACGGCCAGTCGCACGATGATCTCCGTGTCGTAGAACGCGCCACTGTCCCAATCGGGCAGGGCTTTGAGCAGAGCTGTGCGGTAGAGCTTCAGCGCCGAGTTGATGTCGCGCAACGGGATGGGAAAGCAGCTGCGCGCCAGGAAATTGAATACTTCGGAGGCCAAGACTCGGCGAAATCCGTCGGCCCGGCGGGCCCGTCGGCCAGAAACGACATCGGCCTCAGTCAGATGAGGTGTGAGCAGGCGCAAATCATCGACTTCAAACTGGTCGTCACCGTCGGTGTATCCGATCCAGTCATACGCACACCGTCGAGCGGCCCGCTGGAAACTGGCCCCCACTCCCAGGTTCGTGGGGTTTTGCACCGGAACGACGCGGGGGAGGGTGGTCGCAACGCGTTGGATGGTGGCCCAGGTGTCGTCGGGGCTGCAGTCATCGATGGCGATGATTTCGTAGCTCTCGCAAAGCTCGGCGAGCACCCGGTCGAGTGCCCTGAGAACGCTCTCGACGGTCGGCGCGTCGCGATAAAAGAGAGCGACGAAGGAGATGGTCGGGCGCGCCGAGCGACTCACGGTTGGGTCGGGCGGGGAGTGGGCGTGAAGACCCGGTGCAGGGCGCTGATCGAAACGCGCGGATGGCGTCCGCCGGAGACCAAGTGGATGTCGTCGCCAATCGCGCCGGCGATGATGCCGTGGCGAGCCTCGGGCAGGGAGGGGCCGGTGCTCCACGTGTCGGTTTGCGGATCGTAGATTTCCACGGTTTCGAAGCAGGTCCAGACGGCTTCGCCGCCGAAGGTGTAGATGCGGCCATCCAGCACGGCGCTGCCAAAACCACCGCGTGGTGTCGGAATGGGGGCGCGGGATGACCAGGTGCGGGTGGCGATGTCGAAGCGTTCCACTTGGCCCAGGTTGAAGCGCATGTCGTCCTTGCGGCCGGAGAGGGCGTAGAGCGCGCCGTCGACGTATTCCAAACGCATGTGATCGCGCGGCGTCGGCATGGGCGGCATTTCTTCCCACGTGTCGGTCTTCGGGTCGTAGGCGAAGAGCTCGGCCGCGAGTTCGCGGTTTTCGTTGATGCCGCCGACATACCAGAGTTTGCCGTCGCCCCACGTGACGCCTCCCGCACCGCGCGGCGCGGGCATGGATGCAAGTTCGGCCCAAGCGTTGGTTGCCGGATCGTAGCGCCAGAGCCGCTCCATCGGATCCCAGCGGGCGAACATGAAACCACGCAGGCGGATCCCGAGGGGACCGAAGCCTCCGGCGACGTAAACGTAACGCCCATCATTGGTCACGCCGGGGTGGTTGATGAGGTAGGGGAATGGGGCGCGCTCTTCCCACTGGTTGCTGGCTGCGTCGAATGCGAGCAGGTCCTGATAGGTCTGCGCCCAGGCGTTGATGCCACCGAGGACGTAGAAGGTGTTACCCACGCTGGTGCCACCGGCTTCGGTGCGGGCCACCGGCAGATCGGCCGCCCAATCGTAGCGACCGGCGGGTGTATCCACCACACCAGCACGCGGGCCCCACGAACGCATCCACCAAAAGTGGAAGAACACTCCCAACAGAGCACCCACGACAAAGATGGTCAGGATCAACTTCTTGAAACGAGACATGATAATGGCTTCGCAGGATGAAAGCGCGTGGCTGGTTCGAGCCCAAAGGCACGGGTGATGGAGAAAAACCGGGGCGACGCAACGGGTTATCGAGTGTCGTCGATATATTCAATTTGCAGCCGGACCTTGGCCTCCTCGGGGTTGGGATCGACGAGCACGGCCACCCAGCCTTGGTATTCCGCCATCCAGGCATCGAAGGAGATTTCGCCTTCGGCGGGGATTTCCCGTTGGGTGATCATCTCGATGCGCCCACCTCTATACCAAAGCACCCGGACAACGGGTTTGATCTGAGGGTTGGCATCGGGATTTCTCACGCGCACGCGCATCGTGCGAAAATAGTCGTCCAGCCGGATCCACCCCTCTCCCCCGGCGGGAAGATGAAGGGAGTTAAGCTCCATTGTGCCACCGCGCACCACAACCTGCGCACGCTCGGCCCATCCCGGCGGCAGCAGGGCCAAGCGGTCTGCGGATTCCAACGTGGTTTCCGAGCGGTAAGTCCGTCGCAGTTGAGGCGGGGTGGGGGTGTCGACCCGTGAATCGTAAATT
The DNA here is from genome assembly GCF_019679435.2 of Actomonas aquatica. Lineage (NCBI taxonomy): Bacteria > Pseudomonadati > Verrucomicrobiota > Opitutia > Opitutales > Opitutaceae > Actomonas > Actomonas aquatica. The sequence goes on along the minus strand of NZ_CP139781.1, from coordinate 1,544,140 downwards.
TGGGGCATGCGCCAACCGGCGTGGAGTTGCTCGGCATAGTCGTCGGCGACGGTGACGGCGAAGCGAGTGGGCTGGTTGGCCGCGTCCAGATCGTATGACATGGTGGTCTCCGTCTCCCCGGCCGGGAGCCGAACGTCCGCCGACCAGAACGGAGGCAGGTCGGGGCGGCCAGCGTGACTCACGGTGAAACGAGCGGACAAGGGCGACCCGGTCGAACCGCTGGTGCGAGCCAACCGGACCTCGCCGCGAATGAACTTGCTGGGACGAGCAAACTGGAAGGCCCCCGTTCCGCTGGTGATGCCGAGCACGTGTTGCCCCGAGGGGAGACGCAGCGGGCGGACCGGGTGGATCGGGTTGAGGTGGACCAAATTTGGATCCATGCCCGAGCCCAACTGGTTGATCAGTTCGATGCTATCACCGAGGTCACTCAAAGGCAGTGGCGGGGCCGTGGGACGCAGGTCGTAGTATTTCAACCGGCCCCGCAGGATCAGAGGCCCGCGTAGTTTGACATGGGCTTCGAGGTCGCCCGGCCATACCCAGCTGGAGATGCCAAAGACCCGTTCTACGGGGCCTGGCGGAGCGAGCATGGTTTTGAGCTGCGCCATCCGATCCGCCTCGAGGCCCACCCCCGTGAGCAGCAACGGTAGTCCGTGCAAAGAATCGACCGGGTAAATCCGTTCGAGCCACTCCGTGCCGGTCGCGTAAAGATAGGGCGAGCCGGCGTTCGGTGGGTGGCGGGGCAGGTCCAGCACGAGCGTCTCAATATCGTCGGCGAGGTTGGGCGGGAGGCGGGTGCCTGCGAAATAGGCGAATCGTTCGTCGGCGGCATTCAGTTCGCGGAAGGTTGCACGGTCGGCACGATCGGATCCGAACAGGGCGCGTTGGCCGCTCCAGGCAGAGCCCCACATGATCAACCCCGCCAGAACTGCGGGAAGCCAGAGGGAGATGGCGCGTTTGGTCTGCGGCAGGGGGAGAGGCCCAAAGCCGATCCAGAGGGAAAGTAGCAGGGCGAAACCGGCGGACAGGGCCAGATAATTGATCTCCAGGTTGGTGAGCAGCAACGCCATGGTCGCGGTGATCACAAACGCGGCCGCGGTCAGTAGCAGCAAACGATCGAGTCCGGACCGGCCCCGCCACAAGCCCACCACCGTCCAGCCGAGCCAGCCCACCATTAATAGACCGACCGGGCGCAGCACCGCCCCATAGTGGTCGTGCGGGGGGGCGAGGTAGGGGGAGAGTGAGAGAAGCTGCCGGAGCAGGCCTCCGCGACTCTGCGCGGGTGCGATGATGACGTTTCGTAGCCAAGCGTCGAGGTCGGCCCCCGTCCAACTGAGTTCGATCACGAGCGGGAGGGCGGTGCCACACAGCACCAAACCCACGAGGGTGAAGATGCTGCGGGTCATGCTGGCGTGCCCCAGCAGCGCGGCTCGCACGACCCAGGCGCAGGTGCCAGCCAAGGCGACCGCCTGGTAATTGAGTTTATTCAGTCCACCGACCAGGAGGGCGACGATCGTCAGCGCGTGCCAGGCCCAACTTGATCGGTGCCAAACCGGAGCCTGTGCTGCGGTCAGCACGGCAACGGCCAAGGCCAGCGTGCCGATGGCATTATACCAAACGATGGTATGCTGGCCGAGGGTGCCGACCACGAGCACGGCAGCGCCGAGCAGAGCCATGGCAGGGGAAAAGCAACGGCGCAGGATGAATCCCAGTAAGAGCATCATTCCGACGATGGCCGCAGCATTGCCCCAAGTGAGCGCTTGGTAGGTGCCGCCGCCGATGCGCTCGATCACGGCATTGAGCCAAAGCGAACCGGACTGCTGAGCCGACGCGAAGTCGACGTAGGGTCGCTCCCCGGCGGCGATGCGGGCGCTGGCGCGCATCATGAGGCTGTAGTCGAGCGGTTCGCGCAGCAGGCCGTGGTTGCGCCACCAGGGCAGCAGGGCGACGATCGTAAGCAGCAGCGCCGCCACGATGTGGACGCGACGGAAGTTCGAAGAGGCGGACGACGATTCGGGGGGCGGCAAGACGGGGAATGTGAGCGGGCCCGGGGAGCCAGATCAATGCCCGGCAAAATAGAATTTGTCGCGCCCGGTGAAAAGTTGCGGCGCCAGGCTCGCCCTGCGCCGGCACGGAGCCAAGCTGCGCCGCGTGTTTCCATTGTGGGATAAACTTACGCTTCATCGACGCGCTAACGTTACCAGCACCTTGGTCGGGCTGATGCTGGTGGTCTTCATCGCGCAGGTCGCGCTGACTTGGGTTGACCCGGCGATGGCCGAGGCGTGGCTGACGCGTTTGGCGCTCGTGCCCAAGCGGTGGATACAGGAGTGGCAGCGATGGATCGGCTGGGGCCCTGTCTTCAGCGCGGCGTTTCTGCATGGCGGACCGATGCATCTGGCGGGCAACGCCTGGTTTTTGTGGGTGTTTGGCCGCTCGCTGGAGGAGGAGATGGGCGGCTGGCGCTTCCTGCTCGTCTATGCGGTGGGAACGGTGGGCGCGGCGTTGGCGCAGATCGCGGCGGCGCCGGGCAGCGAGATCCCGATGGTCGGGGCGAGTGGGGCGATCTCGGCCGTGATGGGGGCTTACCTGCTGCGGCTGCCGACGCGCTGGATCGTCTCGTTGGTGCCGTGGGTGGTGCCGATCCTGCCGGTGCCGGCGGTGGTGTTTTTGGTGGTGTGGTTTGTCCTACAGCTATCCCAAGGCATGGACACGCTGGGCGCTCAGCCGGCGGGCGGGGTGGCGTGGTGGGCGCATGCCGGCGGTTTTGTGACCGGTGCGTTGGTGGCGTGGGCGCTGCCGTCGGCGAGTGGGCGCAAAAAAAAGACGCCCCGCGGTAAGCGAAAGGCGTCTCGAGCAAAAGGGTGATGAGTGTCGCTCAGCAGTTGCCGGTCTGGCCGTAGTAGGCGCCGGGGCCGTGCTTGCGTTTGAAGTGTTTGTTGAGGAGCTCGGACTCGATGGTGGGCAACTGCGGCGCGAGCTGCAGCGACATGAGGGCCATGTGCGCGATGCATTCAACCGCGACGGCGACCTCGACGGCTTTGGCGACGGTGGGGCCCCAGGTGAAGGGGGCGTGACGGTTGACCAGCACGGCGGGGAAGTCGGCCGGGTCTTTGTCGCCGAAGGCTTCGACGATGACGTTGCCGGTTTCCCACTCGTAGGCGCCGCCGCCGATTTCGTCGGCGGTCATTTTGCGGGTGACGGGGATGTCGCCGTAGAAGTAGTCGGCGTGCGTCGTGCCGAAGATCGGGATGGCACGGCCGGCCTGGGCGAAGGCGGTGGCGTGGGAGCTGTGGGTGTGCACGACGCCGCCGATCGACTCGAAGGCGATGAAGAGACGGCGATGCGTCGGGGTGTCCGAGGATGGCCGCAGTTTGCCTTCGACGATTTCGCCCTCTAGGTCGACGAGCACCATGTCCTCGGGCGTGAGGTCTTCGTAGGCGACGCCGGAGGGTTTGATGGCGAACACGCCCTTGGCGCGATCGATGGCGGAGGCGTTGCCAAAGGTCAGGTTGATGAGACCTTCGCGCGGCAGCGCGAGATTGGCCTCGTAGGCTTCACGTTTGAGTTCGAGGAGCATGGTCGGATTATTAGCCCACGGACTACACGGACGACACGGAAATCACTCCAATCAGGTCCGTGTTTTCCGTGTGGTCCGTGGGCAATATTGGGTCAGGCGCGGAAGCCCTGGTTTAGGTGGTAATAGACCTCGTTGTTGCGGAGGTCTTGTTTGAGTTGGGCGATGCGGGTGTCGGCGTCGATGTGGACGGTTTCGATGCCGGCGATGGTGGCGAAGTCTTCCAACATCTCGCTGGTGACGGTGTAGCTGTAGCCGGTGTGGTGGGCGCCGCCCGCGAGAATCCAGGACTGGCAGGCGGTCTTGAAGTCGGGTTTGCATTCCCAGACGGCGCGCGCGACGGGGAGCTTGGGCAGCTTCGGCGTTTTGACGGCCTTGACCTCGTTGACGATGAGGCGGAAGCGGTTGCCGAGATCGACGAGGCTGGCGTTGAGCGCTTCGCCGGTCGGGGCGTCGAAGACCATGCGGACCGGGTCCTCTTTGCCGCCGATGCCGAGCGGGTGGACTTCGATCTTGGGTTTGCCGGAGGCGATCGACGGGCAGATCTCCAGCATGTGAGCGCCGAGCACCTGGTGGCCCTTGGGCGACATGTGATAGGTGTAGTCCTCCATGAAGGAGGTGCCGCCTTTGAGGCCGTGGCCCATGACCTTCATGGCACGCACGAGCGCGGCGGTTTTCCAGTCGCCTTCGCCACCGAAGCCGTAACCGGCGCCCATGAGGCGTTGCGTGGCCATGCCGGGAAGCTGCTTGAGACCGTGCAGGTCTTCAAAGGTGTCGGTGAAGCCCTTGTAGTCGCCTTCCTCGAGGAACTGGCCCATGCCGAGTTCGAGGCGGGCGGAGTAGCGGAGCTCCTCGTGCCGCTGGCCGCCTTTCTTCAGGGCGGGCACGACGGCGTAGGCCTTTTCGTAATCGGCGCAGAGGGCGTCGATGTCGGCTTTCTTGACCTTGTTGACGACCGCCACGAGGTCACCGACCGCGTGGGTGTTGACGGCAAAACCGAGCTTCATCTCGGCGCTGACCTTGTCACCATCGGTCACCGCGACGAAACGCATGTTGTCGCCGAAGCGGACAAACTTGGCGCCCTGCCAATCGGTCCAGCCGCGCACGGCGCGCATCCAGGCGGCGATGCGATCCTGCACCTCGCTGTCGCTCCAGTGGCCGACGACCACCTTGCGATCGAGCCGCATGCGGGTGTGGATGAACCCGGCCTCGCGGTCGCCGTGAGCGGCCTGATTGAGGTTCATAAAATCCATGTCGATCGTGCCCCACGGCAGGTCGCGATTGAACTGGGTATGGAGGTGGAGGAAGGGCTTCTTCAGCAGGCCGAGTCCGCGTATCCACATTTTGGAGGGCGAGAAGGTGTGCATCCACACGATGAGGCCACCGCAGTTCGGGTTGGCGTTGGCCTCGATGCAGAGATTGGTGATCTCGTCGGGCGTGGTGAGCAGCGCCTTGAAGACCACCTTGAGCGGCAGCTGTTTGGCGGCGTCGAGTTTGGCGGCAATGGTCGCGGCGTTGGCGGCGACTTCTTTGAGCGGGCCCGGACCGTAAAGGTGCTGGGAGCCGCAAACGAACCAGATCTCGGGGGAGGGAAGGAGCTTCATGGGGGGAGAAAGATAGTGATGGGAAAGAGTGAAAAAGAGGCGGTTAGGCGCGGGCCTTTTCCTTGAGGGTGAGCAGGTCCTTCATGACCTTGCCGAGGTCGGCGTTCTGGCTGACGCCACCGAAGCTGTCATGGAGTTGTCGATACAGCGCGTAGAGCTGGTTGTAGGTGCGGCGCGCCTTGGGCTCGGGCTTGTAGGTGACGTCTTTGAGGGACGTCATTTTGGCTTCGGCGGTCGCGAAGTCGGGATGGGCGCCGGCCAGCACGGCGGCGGAGACGGCGGAGCCGAGGGCGCAGGCCTGCGAGGAGCCGGCGACCAGCATGGTGCAACCGGTGACGTCGGCATAGATCTGCATGAGCATCGGGTTTTTCTCCGCGATGCCGCCGGCGCAGACGACGCGTTTGATCGGCACACCGTATTCGCGGATGCGTTCGATGATCGCGCGGGCGCCGAAGGCGGTGGCTTCGATGAGCGCGCGGTAAACTTCGGCGGGTTGGGTGTGCAGGGTCTGGCCGAGGAGGAGGCCGGTAAGGCGTTGGTCGACGAGGATGGTGCGGTTGCCGTTGTTCCAATCGAGCGCGAGCAGGCCGCTTTCGCCGGGAGCGAGCGCGGCGGCGGCTTTGGTGTAGGCGGCGTGCGTCTTGTCGTCGCCGCCACAGACGACTTCGACCCACCATTTGAAGATGTCGCCGACGGCGGATTGGCCGGCCTCGATGCCGTAGTAACCGGGGAGGATGGCGCCTTTGACGATGCCGCAAATGCCGGGGATGTCGGCGACCTCTTTCTTGGCCGAGACGACGCCCACGTCGCAGGTGGAGGTGCCGATGACTTTGACGAGCGTGCCTTCGGCGACGCCGGAACCGATGGCGCCGTAGTGCACGTCGAATTCACCGATGGCAATCGGGATGCCGGCGGGCAGGCCGAGCTTGGTCGCCCACTCGTCGCAGAGGTTGCCGGCGGAGGCGCTGGCGTCGAAGGCTTCGGTGTAAAGGCGGTCGCGCAGGTCGGCGAGGGCGGGGGCGAGTTTGCGCAGGAACTTTTTGTCGGGCAGGCCGCCCCAGTCTTCGGCGTAGAGGGCCTTGTGACCGGCGGCACAGACGCCGCGTTTGACGGCAGTGGGGTCGGTCACGCCGGCGAGGATGGCCGGGAGCCAGTCGCACATCTCGACCCAGGAGTAGGCGGCGTCGAAGACGGTGCGGTCGACGTTGTGGCAGTGCCAGAGTTTGGCCCAGAACCATTCGGAGGAATAGGTGTTGCCGCACTTGGCGATGTATTCCGGGCGGTGTTTGGCGGCGAGGGTCGTGATCTTGGCCGCCTCGCGCCAGGAGGTGTGATCCTTCCAGAGCCAGCAGTGGGCGTTGAGGTTATTGGCGAACTTCTTTTGGGCGGCGAGCGGCTGGTTGTTTTTGTCGACCGGGATGGGCGAGGAGCCGGTGGTGTCGACGCCGATGCCGATGACCTGCGCGGCTTTGAAGCCGCGCTTCTTGGCGGCTTGGGCGAGGGCGCCCTTGGTGGCGGTTTCGAGGCAGTGCAGGTGGTCGAGCGGGCTTTGGCGGGCAACGTTGTGATCCTTGGGATCGAGCAGGATGCCTTGGTGGCCGCTGGGATAGTTGACGACGCAGGAGCCGAACTCCTGGCCGTCGGACGTGCGCACGATGAGCGCGCGAGCGGAGTTGGTGCCGTAGTCGAGGCCGAGGGTATAGGTGGCGGGCATGAGAAGGAGGGGAGGGGGAGGGGTTGTGATGGGGAAGGATTGACCGGCGACGAGAGCCGGGCCGCGCGAAGGGAAAGGGGCGTTTTAGGTGCTCGGACGGATGCGAAAAACGGGCGCAATACTTGACCGTTAGCTAGAATCCGGGGACAAGGGGCGGATGGCGCGTTGCACGCTCGCAGATATTGCCCGTCACGTGGGCTGTTCCAAATACACCGTCTCGCTGGCGCTGAAGGGGGACAGTCGCATTTCGGCGCGCACGCGCGAAAAGGTGCAGGCGGCGGCGGATGAGCTGGGTTACAAACCCAACGCCGTGGTGGCCCACCTCATGGCGCAGCTGCGCGCCTCGCGGTCGACGGGGTTTCAGGCGAAGCTGGCCTTGATCAATGCCAATCGCGATCGCGATGCGCTCACGCAGCATCCAACGATTCCGACTTACGTGGAAGGCTGCGAGAGCCGGGCGGCAAAAACCGGCTATGCCTTTGACCGGTTTTGGATGCATGACCCGGCCTACAAACCGGAGCGGCTCAAACGCGTTCTGCACACGCGGGGCATCAAGGGCATCATCCTGGTGGGCCTGATGGATTCCAATCGCCTGCCGCCCGAGCACACTTCGGTCTGGGAGGCGTTTCCGACGGTCGTGACGGGGGTGCGCACGCGCAATCCGGCGCTCTCGTTCTGCTGCGTCGACCATCATCACGTGGCGATGCGGGCGCTGGAGCGTTCGTTGGAGCTGGGCTATCAGCGGCCGGGTCTCGTGATCGACGAAGTCATCGACGCGCTCGTGCAGCATCGTTTTTCGGCGGGTTTTCGCACGGCGCAGCGCCATCTGCCCAAGACGCGGCAGGTGCCGGTGTTTGACGCGCAAGGGCTGGGCGAGGATGTCCCGATGGCGTTTCGCCAGTGGCTGGACAAACATCAGCCGGATGTCGTGTTCACGCTCTACAATCGCGTGCTGCGCTGGATCGAAGCGACCGGCCGACGCATCCCGGAAGATATCGGCGCGATTCAGCTCGAATGGCGGGCGACGCGACCGGAGGTGGCGGGGATGAATCAGCACAACTTTGCGGTCGGCGAGGCGGCGGTGGACATGGTGATCAGCCAAATCCACAACAACGAGACCGGCATCCATGAGTTTCCGCGCGCGACCCTCATCGGCGCGACTTGGATGGATGGTGCGAGTGCGCCGGGACCGGCGGGCAGCAAAGCGGTGCGGCCCGACGCGGCGGCGGCGCAGTCCGATTGAGTTGCGCAACGGGATGCCTACTTTCCCGCTTTTCCTGCCGGGAGGGCTGGCTAGGGTCGGCGACACTACCCCGTTTTGAGAACGCCCCATTCCGTCAAAGACTCGCTCGAGCATCCCACCACCTACGGCCTGCGCCAGAAGATCGGCGCCGTGCTGGGACCGCTCCTTCTGCTACTCACCTGGCTCGCGCCGGCGCCGGCCGGGATGAGCGACGACGCTTGGCGCACGGCGGGTGTGGCCGCGCTGATGGCGGTGTGGTGGATCAGCGAGTCGGTGCCGATTCCGGTGACGGCCTTGTTGCCGATCGTGCTGTTTCCGCTCGGGGAATTGGCGCCGATTCGCAGCATCATGCCGGCCTACGCCGATCCGATTGTGTTTCTTTTTCTCGGCGGGTTTCTGCTCGCGCTGGCGATGGAACGCAGCGGGCTGCATCGGCGGATCGCCTTCGGTTTGATCGGCATCATGGGACTAAAACCACGGCGCATCGTGGCGGGGTTTTTGATCGCGGCGGCGTTTCTCAGCATGTGGGTGAGCAACACGGCGACGGCGCTGATGATGTTGCCCATCGCGCTGTCGGTGGCCGCGCTGGTGCCGGATGAGGGCGAGGCGGCGAACGCGGCGCGCACCTTCCGCGTGGCCCTGCTGTTGGCGGTGGCTTACGGCGCGACGACGGGGGGCATGGGCACGCTCATCGGGACGCCGCCGAATGCCTTGCTCGCGGGTTTCATGCAGCGGCAATACGACGTCGCGATCGGGTTTGGGCAGTGGATGTTGGTGGGCGTGCCGGTGGTGCTGCTGGCGCTGCCGGTGGTGTATGTGGTGCTCACGCGCGTGGCGTTCCGGGTGGGCTCCGCGCCGCTGGAGGAGGTGGGCAAGTTGATCGCGCACGAGAAGCGTCGGCTCGGCGCCTTCGCGGGCGCGGAGCGCATCGTGGCGATCGTGTTTACGCTGACGGCGCTGGGTTGGGTGTCGCGGCGCTGGCTGACCGAGATTTCGCCGATGATCTCCGACACCACGATCGCGATCGCAGGCGCCGTAGTGCTGTTTATGATACCGGATCCGCAGCGGCCGGGACGTTTTGTGATGAGCTGGGACGCGGCCAAGGCGCTGCCGTGGGATGTGTTGTTGCTCTTCGGCGGTGGCCTCTGTCTGGCGGGACGGGTGCAGGACAGCGGACTCTCGGCGTGGCTGGGCGAGCAGGCGGTTGGGCTCGGTGGCCTGCCGTTGGTGCTGACCGTCGCGACGGTGTGTTTTGGCATCCTGATGCTGACGGAGCTCACCAGCAACACGGCGACGGCGGCGACCTTCCTACCGGTGATCGCGGCGGTGGCGATCAGCCTCGGGCAACACCCGCTGCTGTTGCTGGTGCCGACGGCGCTGGCGGCCAACTGCAGTTACATGATGCCGGTCGGCACGCCACCGAACGCGATCGTGTTTGGCAGTCGGGCGATTCCCTTGCCGGTGATGGCGCGCACCGGACTGTGGCTCAACCTGTTGCTGGTGCCGTTGATCGTGGGCGTGATCTGGCTGTTGGGGCCGTATGTGTTCGGCGTCCAGATCGACGTGCTGCCGGAGTGGGTGGCGGCCGCGCCGTGACGAGCGGTTGGCGGGTTTACGCCGCGGCGGTGGCGAGGGCTTCGGCGGTGAGTTCGTAGGAACGCAGGCGTAGGGAATGATCGAATACGTCGCTCACCACCATGAGTTCATCCGCATCGGTTTCGGAAACGAGGGCGGCGATGCCGTCGCGGACTTCCGCCGGCGTGCCGACGAGCGAGCGGGCGAGCATTTCCTGGGCGCGGTAGCGTTCCGCCGGGGTCCAATAGGTGTCGATGTCGTCGATCGGTGGTTGGCTGAGTTGGGAGTCGCCGCGCAGCAGATGGGTGAAGGACATTTGCTGGGTGGTGTGGAGACGGCGTGCTTCGGCGGTGGTGGGGGCGGTGACGATGTTGACCGCGACCATGGCGTAGGGACGGTCGAGTTGGGCCGAAGGTTTGAAGCGTCGGCGATAGGTTTCGAGGGCGGGCATCAATTCGGCCGGGGCGAAGTGGGAGGCGAAGGCGTAGGGCAGGCCCAACTCGCCGGCGAGGGCGGCGCCGTATTGGCTGGAACCGAGAATCCAGAGGGGCACCTCAGTGCCGGCGGCCGGGACGGCCTGCACGGATTGGCCGGGTTCCGGGGTGGCGAAGTAGTGCTGGAGTTCCTGAATGTCCTGGGGAAACGACTCGACGGCGCCCATGCGGCGGCGCAGGGCGCGCAAGGTGCCTTGATCGGTGCCGGGGGCGCGGCCGAGACCGAGTTCGATGCGGCCCGGATAGAGGTGGGCGAGGGTGCCAAATTGTTCGGCGATGACGAGGGGGGCGTGGTTCGGCAGCATGATGCCGCCGGCGCCGATGCGAATGCGTTGCGATCCGGCGGCGATGTGGGCGAGCACGACCGAAGTGGCGGCGCTGGCGATGCCGGGGAAATTGTGGTGCTCGGCGACCCAGAAGCGTTCGTAGCCCCACGCTTCGGCGTGGTGGGCGAGGTCGCGGGCCTGATCCAGCGCCTGCCGGGCGTCACCGCCTGCGCGCACGCGCACCAGATCGAGAATGGAAAGTTTAACCATGCCGCAACCAGTGCGGCTCGCCGCAAAAGGCAAACGGCGTGACGGGGTGAAGACGGGGCAAAAAGAAACGCCCCGGACGAAATCGTCCGAGGCGTTGGAAGAGGAAGCTGACGGAGATGCGTCTTATTCCGCGGAGGCCTTCACGGCTTCGGCGTTGATCTCGAGGGAGATCTCTTCGCCGACGACGGCCACGCCGGTCTCGAGCAGCGGGTTGTAGTTAATGTTGTAGTCGAGGCGGTTGATCTTGGCGATGGCGGTGAGGCCGATGCGGGTGTTGCCCCAGGGATCGGTGGCCGGACCGTAGAAGTTGGCGGGGAGACGGAGTTCCTTGGTCACGCCACGCATGGTGAAGTCGGCGACGAGGATGGTTTTGTCGCCGTCCTTTTCGATGCGCTTGGTCACGAAGGTGATTTCCGGGTAGGTCTCGGCGTCGAAGAAGTCGGCGGTGCGCAGGTGGGCGTTACGCTGTTCGACACCGGTGTCGATGCTGGCGACCTGGATGGTGGCTTGGGCGCTTTGCAGCTTTTCACCATCGAAGGTGAGGGAGCCGGTGAACTCGTTGAAGTGGCCCTTGACGTTGGTCAGGCCGAGGTGGCGGACCGAGAAGGTGAGGCTGGTGTGAGCCGGGTCGACATTGTAGGTGTCGGCCGCACGAGCGACGGAGATGAAGGAGCCGGCAACGGCGAGGAGGGAGATGAGGAGCTTACGCATGATGGTATGGTTTTTTGTAGGTTTGGTTTAGATTGAGAGAGAGTGGGGGAAGAATCGTTCAGGCCTGCGGGGTGTCGTGGGCGTCGAGCGACACGAACACCGCCAGCGCGGCGAGAAGGAGGAGGGAGGAGAGCATGGCGGGAGCGGCTTACGCCACGGGACCGAAGGTGAAGCCGACTTCCGCGCCGTGGCCTTCGGCGTAGGCGAGGCGGATTTGCAGGCCGCCGAGCGGCTCGAGGTAGCGGGCGGTGCTGAGCGGACCGGCGATCACGGCCGAGAAACCCATGTCGGTCGCGAGTTGGCGCACGGTTTCCTTGGCGTCGGCGTCGTCACCGGCGATCAGCACGGTGGGCAGGGACTTGGCGCCTTGGGCGGCGAGGGCGAGAACGGGCGCGAAGATGGTGTTGAAGGCCTTCACCACCTTGGCCTGCGGGAAGAGGGCGGCGATCTGTTCGCCGGCCGAGGTGCTGTAGCCGAGAGTGAGACCCATGTAGTCGGCGGTCAGCGGGTTGGTGATATCGACGACGAGCTTGCCGGCGAGGTCGCCGAGTTTCTCGGCGGCGGCGCTCACGCCCTCGTAGGGCAGAGCGAAGAAAACGACTTCGGCCTCGCTCACGCCGTCGGCGTAGGTGGCGGAGGCGACGCCGGGGAGTTTGGCGCCGTCGGCCGAGGCTTGGCGAGAGACGAGCGTGACCTCGTGTTTGGCGGAGAGGAGGCGGGCCAGACCCTGACCCATGTTACCGGAACCGATGATGGAGATTTTCATATGCTGGAATGATTGGTTGATTGACTGGGTCTACTTTACTCCTGCTTCGGGCATCTGACTAATGTGCGGATCGCCTAGCCGCTATGCGCTTGGCGTATAACCCTATGCGTGCCGCGAAGAGCGGATCGTCGGCGCACAAAAAAGGGGCACCGCGATGGGTGCCCCGGGGGAAGGTGTGGGTGACGTGAACGAGCGGCGTTACTTCGTCGTGGCGTAAACGCCGAGGAGGACGCCGATGAAGTCGTAGCTTGTATCCACGCTGAGGTTACGCGCGTCGAAGACACCGCCGAGCTGAGTCCAGGTGGAACCGCCGTCGAGGCTGTAATCGAAGACGTAGGCTTCGTCGTGGCCGGTGAGACGCAGCGTGATGGCGCTGCCGGGAGCGGCGTTGAGCTGGCCGACGGTCAGCTGGGTGTCCTCGGGGGCGCCGCGCTGGGTTTCCACCATGATCTCGTAGGCGTTGCCGGCAGTGGTCGTGCGGCGAACGAGGAAGTTGTATTGGCGGGTCTCGTTGTGGAAGGCGGAGAGGCCGGCGCGCACGCCGGTCTGGGCGGGCAACTGCATCGTGGTAGAGGTCACGAAGCGGTTGTGCTGGAGGCGGCGACCGATGAAGCCGGGCGTGTGCAGATCGCGGAGCACGCGGTCCTGCGGCGTGACCTGCAGGGCGCCGTCGGCGAGAGACCAGAAGGTCTGCTGCGGGGCGCGGAGGAAGAGCCACGGATTGCCGAGCTCGTCGCGATCAAACTCGTCGCGCCAGGTGAAGTTGCCGGTGGTGGGGAAGTCCGGGGCGGTGATGGTGGCGCCGGCGGGATCGGCGAAGACGGCTCCGGCGGGGCTGGTGTGGGTGTAGGGCACCTCGAGGCCGGGTTTGAGGATGGTGGGCCAACCGTCCTCACTCCAGGTGACGGGCAGGAGGAAGGTCTGGCGACCGGTGTTGTAGTGGCCATCCACATACGGCGTGCAGGCGAGGAAGACGGACCACCAGTTGCCATCGGGACCGATTTCAAAGTCGGCGTGGCCAGTGCAGGTCACGGGGTGATCGCGATCGGCCGGCAGGTCGCGTTGGGTGAGGGTGGGATGGTCGGTGAACGGCGTGTAGGGACCGTCAGGAGACTTGGAGCGGAAGATGACCTGGGAGTGGTTGACGGAGGTGCCGCCCTCGGCGCAGTTGAGGTAATACCAGTCGCCGCGTTTGTAGATGTGCGGGCCCTCGATCCAGACGGGCTCTTTGCTGAGGTCGACGCCGCCGTTGATGATGATCTTGCGCGGGCCGATGGGCTTCATCTCCTTGATGCCCCACTCCTGAATCCAGATGGCACGGTGACCCTGGTAGATCGGGTCGTTGTTGGGCGGGTTGCCGTTGTTGACGATCCAGGCGCGGCCGGTCGACTCGTCGAAGAAAATCGACGGATCGATGCCGTCGAACTCAAGCCAGATGGGATCGGACCACGGACCGGCGGGGTCCTCGGCGGTGATCACAAAGTTGCCGCCGGCATCGACGTTGGTGCAGACGATGTAGAAGAGGCCGTCGTGGTAGCTGATGGCCGGGGCGAAGATGCCGCGGGTGATGCGCAGGCCGTCGGCCGGCATCTGGTCCACGCGGTCGATGGCGTTGCCGATCTGGGTCCAGTTGACGAGGTCGGTCGAGTGGAAGACCGGGATGCCCGGGAAGTGGGCGAAGGAGGAGTTGATGAGGTAGTAGTCTTCGCCGACGCGGCAGATGGACGGGTCGGGGTAATAGCCGGCGAGGACGGGGTTGCGGTATTCACCATCGGCCAGCGGGAGGTTGAAGATGGTGTCGTTGCCGGTGTATTCGAAGGACTCGAACACCACGGGCGCCGGGTCCGCGGCGGTGAGGGTGGTGGCGGCCGTCAATGCGGCGGCCAGGGTAGTGATTTTGGGTAGCAGGTTCTTCATGGAAATGGGGAACGTGTGTTCTAACGGCGAAGCCCGCGGCGGGTCGCGAAAGCAGCAGGACGAATTATAGACCGCGGCCGGACGGAAGCCGAGAGGCAGCGCTGATTTTTAACCACGGATGCGCCTGAGGCGCACAAGTGGACACGAAGGGCTCCACTACCGTTGCGCCTTTAGTAGGCTCTTCCTGCGTCCACGGTGGAGTTAGGTTTCAGTGCGTAGCCGGTAGGCGAAGCTATCCGTGTCCATCCGTGGTTAAAAAGCCCCGGTGGTTTCTACGGCTGGGGTTTGGTGAGGCGGACTTCGTAGAGGGCGGGGACTCGGGTGGAGTCGTGGCCGGGACGGAAGGTGACGGTGAGCGTGTCGGCGGTGAGCAGGCTGGCGGGGATTTGCAGCGTTTTGGTGATGAAGGCTTCACCTTCGTTGCCGGGGAGGGTGACGGTGCCGAGCGGGGTGCCGTTAAGTTCGACGGCGAGGTGCTCGGGACGCCAGCTGTTGCCCCAGTGGGTGAGTTGGAGTTCGAGCTCGGTCGCACCGTGGGGATTCAGCTCGTAGGAGAACCAATCGTTGGCGGCGCGGAAGGAACGGCCGAAGGTGTGACCCTGCCAGGTGTCGCCGCCGGCGAAGTTGTGCTCCACTTCGGGTTGTTGTTCACCGGGCATGACGAGGTCGACGGTGCGGGCGTCCAGGGCGAGGCGGGCGGCTTCGCTGGCGTGGAGGTCGGCGACAACTTGGTCGTAGTCGGCGGCGGAGGCGATGCGCCAATACATCATGTAACGCGCGTCGTGCACGCGGAAGAAAGGCTCGAGTTCGAGCGTATCAAAATTGTCAGGACGGATGGCGTCGGCGGCGGTAAAGTGTAGCGGCTCACCCGGCACGGGTTGGATGGCGGCGACCATGGCCATCGGGTTGCCCACCAACATGGGGGCGGCGTCGAGCGGCTTGAAGGCGCCGGGGGCGGCGTGGCCCATGCGGGAGCCGTCGGCGATGAGGCCGTCGAGTTGATCGGTGCTGGTTTTGGCGGCGAGCAGGATGGGGCCGTGCATGATGGCAGCGTAGTCGGAGCCGTCGGGCAGGCGTTCGAGGTGCGTGCTCATGGGCACGTCGATCTCGATCACGTCGCCGTCCTGCCACGTGCGTTCGAGGGCGAGGTAGCTGCCGGGCGTGGAGGTGATGCGCACGGGCTCGCCGTTGACGCGGACCGCGAAGGCGCCGGCGGGCGTCCAAGACGGGTGGCGCAGGTGCAGAGCGAAGTCGCGCTTGGTGTTGGCCGCGAGGTTGAGGGTGAGGCGGGTGGAGGCCTCGTCGGGGAACGCGGTTTCCTGGGTGACGGTGAGGCCGTTTCCGGCATCGAGGCGCGAGGCGATGAAGAGGTTTACCCAGAGGTCGTGCGCGTCGTTGGTGGCGTAGATGAACTGGCCGTATTTGCCGTGGTTTTCGATGCCGGAGCCAACGCAGCACCAGAAGCACTGTTCGGGTTGCGAGTAGACCCGGTAGTGGCGCGGACGGATGGGCGTGAAGTAGACGAAGCCGCCGTGTTCGGGGTGTTGGGTGGAGAGGATGTGGTTGTAGAGCGCGCGTTCGTAGTAGTCGGCGTAGCGGGCGTCGCCGTCGCGGCGGAAGAGGGCCTCGGAGAGGCGGAGCATGTTGTAGGTGTTGCAGGACTCGGGGCCCTCGCGGGAGCGCAACATGTCGAGGAAGTCGTCGGTGGCGTTGAAGTGTTCGCGCACGCTGTTGCCGCCGAAGGCGACGCTGCGGTGGGCAGCGACGGTTTCCCAGAAGTAGCGGGCAGCGCCGTCCCAGGCCGGGTCGCCACCGAGCTCGGCGATGCGGGCGAAGCCGATGATCTTGGGGATCTGGGTGTTGGCGTGTTTGCCGGTGAGGTTGTCGCGGCGCTGGAGGAGGTCGTCGAGGATGGCGCGGTGGGTGAAACGCTGGGCGAGGCGGAGGTATTTGGCGTCGCCGGTGATGGCATAGACGTCGGCGATAATTTCGGTCATGCCGCCGTGTTCGGCGCGCAGCATGATCTCCACGTCGGCATCGGAGAGCTGGCCGAGGAGGTCGGCGCACCAATCGGTGAGTTTGACAAGGACGTCGCGGGCCTGGGCGTTGTCGGCGATGAGCCAGGCGTCACGCAGACCGGCGAAGGTCTTGTGCATGTTATACCAAGGCACCCAGGCGCCCCCGAGGGAGAAGCCCTGGGCGTCGAAGCCGCCGGAGGCGACGCGGGCCCAGACTTTGTCGGACTCGGGCACGCCGCCAACGTAGCCGTTTCCGTTGGCTTCCTGGCAGAGGGCGAGCTCGGCGACGCAGTAGTCGAGGCGGCGCTTCATTTCGGCGTCACCGGTGGCGGCCCAACTTTGGGCGAGGGCCGTGAGGTAATGGCCGAGGGTGTGGCCATCGAGGCCGATGTTTTCCCAGTTGCCGTATTTCTCGGCGCGCGGTTCGAGGCCAGCTTCGAGGCGGAAACCGGCGAGCAGGCGAT
Organism: Actomonas aquatica; assembly: GCF_019679435.2. Taxonomy (NCBI): domain Bacteria; kingdom Pseudomonadati; phylum Verrucomicrobiota; class Opitutia; order Opitutales; family Opitutaceae; genus Actomonas; species Actomonas aquatica. Next base: position 1,527,527 of record NZ_CP139781.1, on the reverse strand, counting down.
CGGGATCGAGGGCGAGCAGGTAGGAAACGTTGAGGTCCTGGGCGTGTTTGAAGGGGCCGTCGAGCAGCGTGACGTCGTCGAGCTCGAAGTAGCGCAGTGGCGTGGCGACGGTCGGGAGCGGGCGCGTCTCGAAGGTGAAGGTGGCACCGCCCTTGCGGTCGGGCGCGGCGCCGGGAGCGTCGGCTGAGGCGAGGCCGTTGACGGCAGGCGATGCGGTGAGGAAACGTTCGGTGAGCAGCGAGAGCAGCATGGTGTCGCCCTGCAGCATGTGCTGCCACTGGAAGACGGAGGCGACGGGATCGATCTCGGCGGTGAGTTTGACGTCGGCGATGGCGCCGAGGCCGGTGACGGTGACGAAGCCGGAACCATCGGCGGCGGCGAGGGCGACACGGCCCTGTCCGCGATCGATGACGTGGAACCACGCGGCGTCGGATTGGGCGGTTTCGGAGTCGGCGGCGAAGAGGCGCAGGCGGCCGCGCCAATTGGCGAGCACGCTGCCGTGGGCGCGGGAGGTCAGGCGGATCTGCCGATCGAAGGGAATGGAGCGGACGGCGCGAGGCTCGTCCACGGTGAAGGCATCAAAGTCGAGGTGTCCGCCGGTTTCGCCGAAGGCGTTGTAGTGAAAAAGTCCATACCGCACGCCCTGGAAGGTGCGGAGCTGGAAGACCAGGGTGAAGGGATCGCCGAGGGTGGTGAAGTTTTCGCCGTCGGTGGAGTAGCTGAGGGTGGCCTGTTCGGTGTCGAAATTGCAGTGCGTGCGCAGCCAGATGCGATCGGCGACGATGGGGCGGCTGTAACGATCGCCGCCGTTTTGATCGTAGCGGCGGAGGTTGATCGAACCGTCGGCGGCTTTGGTGATGCCGATCCAGGCGTAGGGGTAGTTGACGACGGCGAGGCCACCGGTGTCGCCGGGTTGCATGCCGGCCGGATCGATGACGGTGGTGGCGATGGACTCGGGGCCCATGGCGCGTTGGGTGAGGGTATTGCGGGCGAACCAAAACTCCTTGGCGGGCAGGGCGGTGAGACGCAGGTGGCCGGGGCGGGCGGAGAGCGACCAGGCGTCGGCGACCGGCACGTGGCTCCATTGCCAGACCTTGCCGAGCTCGGGGCCGGAGAAGTCGTCGTTGCGCGCGTAGGGGGCGTGGGGCGTGTCGACGGTGTGGCCGGTGTTGGGTTTGATCCAGGTGCGCGGCGAGCGCAGCAGGTTGCCGGGGAGGCCGAAGAAGGGCCAGCCGTCCTGCCAAGTGATGGGGGAGAGGGCGGAGACGCGGCCGACGGAGTTGTGGTCGGTCATGGAGACGGCCCACCACTCGCCGGAGGGGGTGTCGACGATGCCGCCTTGGTGCATGGGAATGGCACCCATCGAAGACGGGTTGCGCGGGTGAATGGTGAACTCGCCGAAGGGGCCGCGACCGATGCCTTGGAGGCGGTAGCCGTCGCCGGTGCCGAGGGTTTCCTGGGCACTGATGGTGATGACCTCGTAGGGACCGTCGATGCGGTCGGCGCGGGCGCAGGCCATGTAGCCGACGGGGTCGTAGTTGGACGAGGTGATGTAGTAGCGGCCGTCCCACTTGTAGAAGTGCACGCCCTCGCCGATGCCGGAATCGGGTCCGATGATGAGCTGCTCGGTGCCCGGCACGATGTTTTTGAGGTCGGGCGTGAGTTGGGCGAGGTGGATGCCGCGGTAACCCCAGATCACCCAAGCGGTGCCGTCGTCCTCAAACAGCACGGAGAGATCGTGGAGCGAGATGTCCATCTGCTCGTGGGTCCAGGTGCCGTGCGGATCGGTGGTGTAGAAGTGTTGGGTGCGCTGGCGGTTGACGTTGGCGAAGATGTGGAAAACGCCGTCGTGGTAGCGGAAGGAGGGGGCCCAGATGCCTTGGCCGTAGATCGAGCCGCCATCCTCCAGGCGGTATTCAGGGCCGAGGTCGAGCGTCTCGACGGCGTAGGAAGCGAGCGACCAGTTGACGAGATCCCGGGAGTGCAGGACGGGCAGGCCCGGCATGGAGTGCATGGTCGTGCCGGTGAGGTAGTAGTCCTCGCCGACGCGAATGATATCGGGGTCGGAGAACTCGTCGTAGAAGAGTGGGTTGGTGTAGGTGCCGTCGCCGTTATCGGCGGTCCAAGTTTGGGCGCTGGCGGTGGTAGTGGCGAGGGGGAGCAGCGCAGCAGCGGTGAGAGCGAGGGTGGCGAGGGGCAGGCGGGAGGGGCGCATGGGGAGAAGGAGGGGCAGAGACGGAGGGGCAGGGTTATTTTTAACCACGGATACGCCAGAGGCGCACAAGTAGACATGGATGGCTTCACTAACGATTCGCCTTGGGGGGGGGGATTGTTCCGAGGGGCAGGGGGAACGGCCGAGACGGCCGTTGCTACAACAATTTGATTACTGGCTCAGCGGGAGAAGCGGAGGACCGTGAGGGAGTGGGCGGGGGCGGTGTAGGTGGTGGTGGGGGACAGGGTGAGCGTGTCGGTGGCGGGGGCGATGACGGGCGGCTCGCCGTCCTCGTTGACGGCATCGGCGGCGGGGCCGGTGAGGAGGATGCGGGTGGCGGTGGTCGGGCCGCCGAGGCCGGCGAGCTGAAGGTCGACGGTCTGGGGCTCGGCCTCTCCGTTCACGATCTTGAGGATGATGTCACCGGTGGTGGAGTCGGACACCGTGCCCGCGACGAGGCGGGTGTCGGTGGCCAGGCCTTCGAGCGTGGTGGTGTGGTAGGTGTCGCCGCCGTGATGGCCGAAGAGCTGCTGGGTGTAGTAGTTGGCACTCGGATACACCTGAGTGGCATCGAAGTAGATCATGTCGGGGTGCCACTGGGTGTGGCCGCGGCGGGCGAGCAACGGGGCGTAGGAGGCAAAGCGCACGAGGTCGCCGTTGCGCTCGTAGCTGATGAGACCGGCGGCTTCGGCGATGGCGCTGCGCAGGGTGTTGCGACGGTTGGGTTCGTGGGCGGCGTATTCACCGAGATAGACGAGCGGGCCGTCGCGATCGTAGGCGTCGTAGCGCTGTTGGTTGTCCCAGAAGAAGGCGGGCGGGACGTAGTAGTGTTCGTCGACCATGGCGACGTCGGTGGCGCGGGCGAAGGCCCAGCCCTTTTCGTAATCCTCACCGGAAGCGAAGGGGCCGGAGGTGCCGATGACGACGATGTCGGGATAGCGGGCGTTGATGGCGTCGCGGATCAGGGTGAAGCGTGCCTCGAACTCGGGCGTGATGGCGTCCTCGTTGCCGACGCCGAGGTAGGTGAGGCCAAAGGGTTCCGGATGGCCGGCGGCGGCGCGGAGGGCGCCCCAGGTGGAGTCAGCGGGACCGTTGGCCCACTCGATGAGATCGAGCACGTCCTGGATGTAGGCGGGCATTTCCTCAAGCGGGAGGCATTCCTGACCGCGGCCGGGGCTGTGGCCGGAGTGTTGGCAACTGACGCCGGCGGCGACGACGGGCAGGGGTTTGGCGCCGATGTCTTCGCAAAATTGAAAGAACTCAAAGTAGCCGAGGCCGAAGGTTTGGTCGTAGCCCCAGAGGTTGCGGGCGGATTCGCGGCCTTCGAGCGGGCCGAGGGTGTTTTTCCAGTCGTAGAAGCGGTGAGCGCCCTGACCGTGGACGAGGCAGCCGCCGGGGAAGCGCATGAACTTCGGGTGGAGGTCGGCGATGGCTTGGGCGAGGTCGCGGCGGAGGCCGTTGGGGCGGCCCTTGAAGGTGTCGTGCGGCATGAGCGAAATCATGTCGAGGGCGACACCACCGAGGCGGTGCATGAGCAGGACAAAGCGGGCGTGGTCGTCGCTGCGGGTGGGCGTGAGAGTGGCGGCATACTTCGTCCAGGCGCGGCCGGTGATCTCGAGGGATTGCTCGGCGAGGACGGTGCCGTCGGCGGCTTCGAGGCGGACGGTCACGGGCATGGGGACGGATTGGTCGGCGTCGCGCCACATGATGCCGTTGTAGGTTTGGTAGGCGAAGAAGGAGGCCTCGTAGGCGTCGCCGGCGGTGACGGGAATCTGGTCGAAACCCGCGTTGCTGATGCCGACGGCGGCGTCGGTGGATTCGTCGGGCAGGGCGGTGGTGCGCAGGTGGAGGTAGTGCGGGTTGCGCGGGTGGACGGGGCGGGCGTCGCCGAGTTCCCAACGGCCCTCGGCGCCGCCGCGTTGCTCGAGTTGCCAGGCGGTGAAGTTGGTCCAGGAGCTGCGCTCGGAGGCGCGGTATTCGAAAGAGCGGTTTTGGAGGAGTTCGGCGTAGAGACCGCCGTCGGCGGCGTAATTGAGGTCCTCGTAGAAAATGCCGAGGAGGTCGGGGCTGATGGCTTTGCCGGGGGCGTCGAGGTCGACGGAGAGGGTGGTGGCGGTGGCCGTGGCGACGATTCCGAGGAAAAGTGCGGGGAAGATTGGGCGCATGGAAGGGGGAGGGTTTTTGACCACAGGGAGGGCGCTGCCGGAGGAGCAGGGAAGGCCGGGGAATGGGGGTGGGTATGGTGGTTGGGCGGGGCAGGCAGTGTCAGCTGCAATAGGCACCAAACGGTTATATTGGATGCGGTCCGGGATCGGAGGTTGTCATTTGGGGCGGATGGCGGGGAATGGGGGGCGTTGCGATGAAAGCCGTTGTTTATGAATCCTATGGGCCGCCGGAGGTGTTGCGGGTGGTCGAGCGGCCCCAGCCGGAACCGAAGCCGAACGAGGTGCGCGTGCGCATTCGCGCGGTCGAGGCGACGAAGGGAGATTGTGAGCTGCGCAGCATGCGGTTTCCGGTGAAGTGGTTCGCGTGGGCGCTGCGTTTGGCGTGGGGCGTGACGGGGCCACGGCGGGCGCATCAGGTGCTGGGAGGGTATTGGGCCGGTGAAGTGACGGCGTGTGGGGCGGCGGTGACGCGATTTAAAGTCGGCGACCGGGTGGCCGGATGCGCCAAGCTGCGCATGGGCGCTTACGCCGAGGAAGCGGTGTATCCGGAAAATTATACGATCGCGCGACTGCCGGCGGCGGTGGATTTCGACGCGGTGGCAGCGAGCTTGCTGGGCGGATTGAATGCGTTGCACTTTCTGAATCTGGCGAAGCTGCAACCGGGCGAGGAGCTGCTGATCATCGGCGGTGGCGGCAGCATTGGTTTGCTGGCGATTCAGATCGCGAAAGCGCGCGGGGCGCACGTCACGGTGGTGGACAAGACGGAGAAGGCGGAGCTTATCCGCAGGGCCGGGGCGGACGATTTCATCGACTACACGCAGGAGCGGTGGGAGGACCGCGGCGCGGCGTTTGACGTGATTTTCAGCATGCCGGTGGGGGTCTCGCTGGCGACCTGTTTGGCTGGGGTGAAATCGGGCGGGCGGGTGCTGCTGGGGAATCCGCGTTTTGGCGATTTGTTGCGCGGCAGCTTCGGCAAGCCCGGTAAAGCCGAGGGCAAGATGGTGTTTGTGGCGTTTGCGGGCGAGTCTCAGGCCGAACTGGATACGCTGATGGAGATGTTGGCGGATGGCACCTTGCGGCCGATCGTCGATCGCGTGTTGCCTTTGGCGCAGGCCGCGGAGGCCCATCGCCTGGTGGAAAGCGAAGCCCGGCAAGGCGCGGTGGTGCTGGCCCCGTAGAGGGCGCGAATTTTTTGGTTCGGGAGGGCTGGCGAAGGACCGATAGAGTAGGTAGAGAGGTTCGTTATGCAGCTTTACTTCATGGGCATTTGTGGAACCGCGATGGGCAACGCCGCGTTGTTGGCGCGGGCGGCGGGGCATGAGGTGTCTGGCGCGGATGCCGGGGTGTATCCGCCGATGAGCGACGTGCTGGCGGAGGCGGGCATCACCGTGCACGAGGGCTACGATGCGGAGCGGCTGGCGCAGCTGGCCCCGGACCTGGTGGTGGTGGGCAATGCGATGAGCCGCGGGAATCCGGAGGTCGAGTGGCTGTTGGAGTCCCGCGCGCTGCGCTTCACGTCGCTGCCTGCTTTGTTGGCGGAGACGGTGTTGGCGGGGCGGCGCAATCTCGTGATCTGTGGCACGCACGGCAAAACGACCACCACATCCATGACGGCGTTTTTGCTGCGCGAGAACGGGTGCGATCCGGGTTTCCTGATCGGCGGCGTGCCGCTGGATCCGCCGGTGGGGCAGCACCTCGGGGCACTGGACGATCCGTTTGTGATCGAGGGTGACGAATACGACAGCGCGTTCTTCGACAAGCGGTCGAAGTTCATTCACTACGCACCCCACATCGCGGTGCTCAACAACCTCGAGTTTGATCACGCCGACATCTTTCGCGATCTCGTCGATGTGGAGCGGACGTTCCGCCACCTGACGCGCATCGTGCCGCGCAATGGCTTTGTGCTGCTAAACGGCGATGACGCCAATCTGGCCAAGCTCGACGACATGCCGTGGACGCAGGTGCTGCGGGTCGGCGTGGGGGAGCACAACGACGTGCGCATCGTGGATTTTGCCGAGTCGGGCACCGGCGCGAGCTTTGGTCTGCAATGGCGCGGTCGCGACTGGGGGCGGGTCGAGTGGGTGATTGCCGGGCTGTTCAACGCGCGCAATGCGGCGATGGCGGCGACGGCGGCGGGACTGGCTCTGAACCCCGAGGATCCGACGGTGGTGTCGTTGGCGCCGCTGGCGAAGTTCCGGGGCGTGCGGCGGCGGCAGGAGATTCGCGTGCAACAGGAGAAGTTGGTGGTGATCGAAGACTTTGGTCACCACCCGACGGCGCTGGATCAGACCCTGCGGTCGCTGCGGGCGCGTTATCCGGAATATGTGCTCACGGCGGTGTTTGAGCCGCGCAGCAACACGGCGCGCACCCGGGCGCTGGAGGAACCGTTCATGCACGCCCTCGCTCTGGCCGATGAGGTGTATCTCGGCGCGGTCAATCGCGCGGAACGGCTCAGCGAAGCCGAACGTTTTAACCGCGAGGCGGTGATGGCCTACCTGACCGGACACGGCACCGAAGCACACACGGCCGAAACGAACGGCAAACTGCTGGTGAAGCTCGAAGTCAGCACGCTGCCCGGCGACGGCAAACCGCGGGTGGTGGTCTTCTTCACCAACGGCTCCTTCGACGGCATCATCGATGCGTTTGTGAAGATGGCAGCAGGCGAAAGTTGAGGCGGGGACGCCCGACGGCGTTGGCTCAACCCAGTTCGAACGTAGTGACGCCGTAGATACGGTTCCACGGCAGGTCCGGAATCGGGCCGTGCACCATGCGGGCACAGCCGAAGACCTCGGTCAGGCCGTGGGCTTGCGCGAGCGCGAGCGCCGCGGGGTTGTTCTCCGGTGTATCGAGGAAGAGCGGCTGGTCGGCGGCGTGTGCGGAGAGTCCGACGAAGAGGGCTTCGGCAATGTGGGCGTCGTCGGCGAACAGCGGGCCGATCTTATATCCTTCCCGGCAGGGACGGATGACGCCGATGCCGCGCAGGGTGTGGTGGGTCACAAAACCGAGCGCGAGTCCACCGGCCGGGCGGATCCAAGGCTCGAGGAACCTGGCCCGGCTGCAACCGAAGTGAGCGGTATCGTAGGCCAACACATCGGCGAAAGGCAGGACAGACAGGTCAACGAGCGCGGGGTCGAGTTGGGCGGAGCGACGGCCGGTGCCTGCCATGCGCAGATTGCGGTGGGTAAATTGGAAACCGCCACGGGCGTAGAAGGCCTGCATGTCAAACACGCCGTCCATGGCGATGGGGGCGTCGGGACGCAGGCGGGCGCGCAGGGTATCGCGACGCCACGTCCAGAACTCGCGACCGATGCCTTGGCCGCGCAGGTCGGGGCGCACGATGAAGAAGCCCATGAACCCGGCGGCGTCGCCGTAAGCCACGATGGAGCCGGTGGCGATGACCCCACCGTCGCGTTCGGCGCAGACGAAGCCCGCGGGATCGGTGTGCCAGAACAAGGCGGCGTCGTGGAGGCCGGGATTCCAACCCTCGGCGGCGGCCCATTCAACCGCGATATCGAGTTCGGCACGGGTCGCCGTGCGGTAGGTGATCATATCAGAACGGTCGTCCGATCCGCGGTGATGGCGAACGCAAAGCGTGGGGCCGAGAGGCAGGACATTTTTAACCACGAATAGACACGAAGGGCTCCGCCTACCGGCTACGCACCGCGTGCCTTTCATCTGTGTCCATCCGAGATTGCAGACCTCAGTGCCGCTCAGTTGTTGCCGGGGTAGTCGGGGTGCCAGGGGTAGACCAGGCCGAGGTCGCCTTCGTCGCTTTCTTCGCCGACCGCGGGCTCGCTGTCGCCTTCGGAGTCGGTGGTGGTGGCGTGGGGGTTGAGCGGGTCGTCACGGGTGGCGTCGGCGGGGAGCATGCCGAGGACTTCGGTGAAGGAGTAGGTGACGAAACGTGGATTGAGGCGTTCGGCGGTAAGCATGGGGCGATCGCCTTCCGGCACCTCGGCGCGGCCGAAGGCCCAGGGCGAGGCGAGGGCGGGTTGGCGGATGTTGGTATCGGCACCGGCGGCCGTGCTACCGGTGGTGGTGCGTTGGGTGCGTTGCTCCGAGGCGCGAATGTTGCGTTCGAGGTCGGCGAGCGGGATGTCGTAGCGTTCGGCGGTGCGACGCAGGAGGTGCGTGGCCAGGGTGGCGCTGTTGGTGAGGTAAGGCCCAACCGCCTGCAGTGTGAGCGCTTCGGGGGCGGATACGATGCGCAGGTCGAAGCCACGTTCGGCGAGGCGCGGCGTGGGGCCGTAGGGTTTGTGGCCGGCGCCGAGCACGGTCATTTCGATGCCGTAGAGGAACCAGGTGCCGTTGATCTGGCGGAGGTAGCCGGGCAGGACGTGGCCGCGTTCGTAGATCAACACGAAATGATGGCGGCGAAAGGCGTCGGCGGGCAGGCGCAGGGCGGAGAGGAAAAACAACTGGGTCCCGGTGTGGCACTGCCACGTGCCGGTGCGGACCACGCGACTGAGCGAGGCGCTGGCTGCGTTGTAGCGAGCCGGTCGCTCAGCGCCGTCGCCGATCTGGGGACGGATGAATTCCAATGCGCGCGTTTTGAGGAGCTCGGGGGGCGCCCGCTCCAAGTCGCTCGGATCGAAGGCGCGCAGGAGCGATTCGAGTTGGAGGCGAGCTTCGTCGTCGCGGTTGGTGCTGTGGGATTCGGTCTGGAGCAGGAGCGCGGTGAGCGTCCACGGGTCGAGGTGCAGGGGGCGTCCGTCGAGATTGATGGACGCAAAGGAAGGGGGCCACTCGCGCACCGCGAAGGGGGACAGATCGAGGTCGAAATAGTCGGCGGTGGTTTCATCGACGAAGGGCGCGGTCGCAGCGGCGGGGGAGTCCGCTGCCGACGTAGTGGCGGTCGCGGTTTCCTGCCGGGAGCAGGCGGTGCTCAGCAAGAGCAGGGGAATCAGCCATCCCCAACGTCGTAGTGTGATCATGGCTGGAGGAGGTCACGGATGGCGGTCGCGAAAGTCGCATCGTCGAGGGCCGGTCGGCTGGGGAGGTCGGTCGGATCGAGCGGGAGCTCGACCCAAGATTTGCAGCCCGCCTGCGCGGAGGTGAGGGCGAAGTCCACCGGGGTCTCCAAGCGATGCACCCGCAGGACGAGCAGGTGGAGTCCGGCAGGTTGCGTCCAGTCGAATCGTTCCCGCACGGTGGTCTCGGTCCAGAGGTGGTTCGGGGCAAGGCGGGTGACGGATTCCCAATCGTCGAGAAAGGTGTGATGGTGGAGTTCGGCCCAGGCGGTGAGGGTGACGGTGGCGAGAGCCGGTGTCTCGGCAACGGGCAGGAACGGGGCGGCGGCCGGGATGAGTTTATCGGCTTGGGCGTGGAAGCCGGTGGGGAGGAGCCAAAACGGTTCACCGCGGGGACGAAAGCCGCCCCGGCCCTCGGCGATGCCGCCCTTGCGCAGGATGAGGGTCTGATGCCCGCTCGCGAGGGCGTTGACGACGGCCTGCCACTCCTTGAAGGCGGGGAACATGGGGGCAGGCATAACAAAAAGTGTTGGGGCGGAAATCCAGAAACCAAGAAACCGCAGCGGTAAGGCTGCGGTTTCTGGTGCGTAAAAGCGGGAGGCGGCTTACTTCTTAGCCTTGGCCTTGCTCTTGGGAGCGGCCTTGGCGGCTTCTTTTTTGCGCTTCAGGTAAGCTTCGCGACGACGACGTTTTTGGATCTTGTTGATTTGTTGGCCCATAGTGATGAAAGGAGTGAAAGGGTCGTTTCTCGCGAACCCGAGCGTGCGAGTCAAGCGCTGCTCACGGGGCGGTCCGACCCTACCTGGTGAACCATTTGTAGAGGGCGGGGATGACCAGGAGGGTGAGGAGGGTGGAGGAGACGAGGCCGCCGATGACCACGATGGCGAGGGGACGCTGGACTTCGCTGCCGGTGCCGCTGGCGAGCAGGAGGGGGAGCAGTCCCAGGAGGGTTGTGCCGGCTGTCATGAGCACGGGCCGCACGCGGAGGCAGGCGCCTTCGATGCTGGCTTCGTCGATCGATCGACCGTCGGCCACCAGTTGGTTGAGGTAGGTGACGAGGACCATCCCGTTGCCCAACGCGATGCCGAAGAGGGCGATAAAACCGATGCTGGAAGGCACCGAGAGGTTTTCGCCCGCCAGCCAGAGTCCGACCACGCCACCAACGAGGGCGAGCGGGATGTTGAGGAGGATGAGCGCGGTGTTCTTCAGCGAGTGGAAGCTGAGGTAAAGCAGCAGGGCGATGAGCACGAGGGTGACCGGCACCACCACGGCGAGCCGGGCGTTGGCCTCCTGTTGCAACTCAAACTGCCCGCCCCAACTCACGAGGTATCCGGGGGGCAAGGACACGTCGCGAGCGATGGCGGCCTGCGCTTCGGCCACAAAACTGCCGATGTCGCGGCCGACCACGTTGGCCTGCACCTCGATGTAACGCTGGTTGTTTTCCCGCACGATCTCGCGGGGGCCGACAACTTCGCTGATGCGGGCGATTTCGCTGAGCGGGATGAGCGCACCGTCGGTGGTGTGCACGATGAGGTCGCGCAGATTCTCGATGGTGCGGCGGGCGTCCTCGCGGTAGCGCACTTGGATGTCGTAGCGCTGGACGCCCTCGTAAACTTGGCCGGCTTGCACGCCGCCGACGGCGGCTTCGATCAGCTCCTGAACCTCCGAGAGGTTGAGACCGTGCCGGGCGATGGCTTCCCGGTCGGGGCGGACGACGATTTGTGGTGCGCCGGTGAGCTGGCCCACCTGCACGTCGGCCGCACCGTCGATTTGGCGGAGGACGGCCGCGAGTTCGTCGCCGTGGGTTTTGAGCAGATCGAGGTCGGGGCCGAAGAGCTTGATCGAGAGCTGTGCTTTGGAGCCGCCGATGAGTTCGTCGACCGTGAGCTGGATCGGCTGCGTGATGTTGGCCATCACCCCCGGCATGCCGTGCAGCTTTTCGCGCATGGCGTTTTCGATGTCGATTTGGGTGAATCCGTCGCGCCACCCCGCGGAGGGTTTCAGCACGACCATCATGTGCACGGTGTTGATGGGGTCGGCGTGCGCGCCGACTTCACCGCGACCGATGCGGGAAACCGCCTGGGCGATTTCGGGGATCTCCAGCAGGCGTTTTTCGGCGATGAGGGTGTTGCGTTTGGTTTCCTCCAGCGAGACCGACGGCGCCATGGTCAGGTTGGCGATGATGTCGCCTTCCATGAGCCGCGGGGTGAATTCGGAGCCGAGCCGCGGGAAGACGATGGCGCCGAGCGCGAGCAGACCGAGCGCGAGCAAGACCGCGGCGAAACGAGCGCGGACAAAGGCACGCACGATCGGGCGATAAGCAGTGACCAGCAGACGCACGATCCAGACATCGCGGTTGGCGTGCACGCGGCGCGGTTTGGCCATAAACAGCCAGCTGTAAACCGGCGCGCCGACGAGGGCGTAGAGTAAGGAACCAAACATCGCGAGGGAAACGGTGTAGGCGAGCGGTCGGAACATTTTGCCTTCCACTCCCTGCAGGGTGAACAGCGGCAGGAAAACGAGCACCACGATGAGGATGGAGAAGCAAATCGGTCGCGCGACTTCCCGGCAGGCGGCGGCGATGGTGTGGTGTTTCGGTTCGTCGGCCGGAGCGGCGCGCAGCAGACGGTCGGCGTTTTCCACCATGACGATGGTGCCGTCGACCATCATGCCGATGGCGATGGCGATGCCGCCGAGCGACATGAGATTGGCCGAGATTCCGGCATAATACATCGCGAGCGTCGCGAAGAGGACGGAGAATGGAATCGCCAGCGCGACGACCACGCTGGGGCGAAAACCTCCGATAAAAATCAGCAGGATGAGCACCACCAGCACGACGCCTTGTATCAGCGAACTGGTGACGGTGGAGACGGCCGACTGCACCAGCGTCTTCTGCTGGTAATACGGATCGATGATCACGCCGGCGGGCAGGGCGGCTTCGATCTCGGTGAGCTTGGCCTCGACGGCGTCGATCACCGTGGAGGAGTTGGTGCCGTAGAGTTTGATCACCATGCCGGAGACGACCTCTTCGGTGCCGTTGCGGGTTTGCAGGCCCTGGCGGATTTCGCCGCCGAGGCGGATCGTGGCAACGTCACTCAGATGCACGGGCGTGCCGTCTTCGTGCGTGACGACGATGCTTTCGAGATCGGCGATGCTTTGGGCGAGGCCCTCGGAGCGCACGATGAACATCTCGCCGTTGCGCTCGAGAAACTGGCCGCCGACGTTTTGGTTGTTGGCTTCGATGCGCTCGATGACGGTGTGCAGCGGCAGGTTGTAGCGCAGGAGTGCATCGGGATCGATGTTGACCTGGTATTGCTTCACGTAGCCGCCGATTCCGAGCACCTCGGTGACGCCCGGAACAGTCTGCAGGTTGTATTTCACCACCCAGTCCTGGAGGGTGCGCAGCTCTTCGAGTGAGTAGGTGCCGGTGGTGTCGATGAGGTTGTAGTAGAGCACCAAACCCTGGCCGGTGGAAATGGGGCCCATCTCGGGTTCGCCGAAGCCGGCGGGGATGGCTTCGCGGGCTTCGGAGAGGCGTTCGCCGACGACCTGACGGGCGAAGTAGATGTCGGTGTCCTCTTCGAAATACACGCTCACGACGGACAATCCGAAGTTGGAAACGGAGCGGATTTCGCGCACGCGGGGCAGACCGCTCATGGCGGCTTCAACCGGGAAGGTGACGAACTTCTCCACCTCTTCGGGGCCGAGGCCGGAGGTGACGGTGAAGACCTGCACGAGGGCGGGCGAGACGTCGGGGAAGGCGTCGACGGGCAGTCGTTTGTAGCCCCAATACCCGCCGCCGATAACGGCGCAGGTGAAGAGCACGACGACCAGCTTGTTGCGCAGGGCGCTGGAAACGAGGGAGTCAAACATGGGAGGCGATCCTTCGGTCTCAGTGGTGATGGCCGCCGAAGGCGCCCTTGCTCAGCTCGGCTTTGAGGGAGATGGCGTTGCGCAGGACAACGATGTCGCCGGCCTGCACGCCGCCCAGCACCTCGTAACCCTCGGCGTCGTGGTGACCGAGTTGCACCGGGTGTGGTGCAAAGCCTTCCTCGGTCTGCACAAACACGACGGTTTGCTCCTCATAGGTGAGCACGGCGGATCGCGGCAACCAGAGGTCGACCGGATGCTCTTCGATCGACACGGTGCCGCGCACAAACTGGCCGGGCTTCCAGCGGCCGTCGGGGTTGGCGACCACCACGCGGGCGAGGCCGGTGCGGGTGTGTTCGTCGATGGTGGGCGCGATGTAGGAGAGGGTGCCGTCAAACGGCGTGATACCATGGCGACTGGAAACGCGCACGGTCTGTCCCTCGTGAATCTGATCGAGGTCGCGTTGATAGATGCGCAGATCTGCCCATACGGTGGATAGGTCGGCGATGGTGAAGAGCGGCGTGCCGGCGGCCACGGCCTGGCCCGGGGTGAGTTCGTAGGAGACCACGGTGCCGTCGATCGGCGCGGTCACTTCGAAGGGGCGCAGCGTATCCGTATTTTCGAGACGGGCGAGGACCTGGCCGCGTTGCACGCGATCGGCGAGGCGCACCTCGATGCGCGTCACGGTGGCGTCATAGCGCGGGGTGATGATGGCGGTGTGTTCGCGGTTGAACTCGATCTCGCCGGGCAGGACGACGGTCTCATGGAGCGCGCCGGGACCGATGGGGCCAAGCTCGAGGTCGAACTCGCGCAGGACGGCGGGGCTGAGTTGGACGATGTCTTCGTCGTGGTGATCATCGTCGAGCGCTGCCGCACCATGATCGTGGTCGTGGGATTGAGCGTTTAAGCAGGAGGTCGCGAGCAGGAGGCTAAGCGAAAACAGAAAGGGACGGGTTTTCATAGCGGTGAAGGGAAATCAGGGTTGGAGGTCTGCGGGGCGGGTGAGCGCCTCGATGCGGGCGGCGGCACGGTGCGCGCGGCGCAGGTTTTCGAGTTGGGCGGCGCGCACCTCGATGAGGGCGCCGCGACTTTCGAGCACGGCGAGCAAGGTGAATTGACCGCGTTGGTAGCCGGCCTCGGTATCGGCGAGGGTTTGGCGGGCGGCGGGCAGGAGGTCGTTGGCGAGCGTCTCGCTGGCGGCGTGGGCGTTGGTCCACTCGCGATGGGCGAGGGCGACCTCCCGCAGCAGTTCCCGGCGGGCGGCTTCGCGCTCGTGGTCGACGGCCTGGAGGCGCGCGCGGGCGCTGCGGATGTTGCCCTGGTTGCGATCGTGCAGCGGCCAGGGAATGCTGGCGCCGACGAGGAAGGCACCGTCGCCACCGGCTTCATTGAAGTAGCGGGCTCCGGCGGAGACTTCGACGTCGGGGTGCGCCCGGGCCTGCTCGAGGGTGAGTTGGGCCTCGCGGTGGGCGCTTTCGGCGGCGAAGCGGCCGAGTGCGGCGGTGGCGTCGAGGAGCGCGAGCAGGTCGGCCAAGGCGTGCGGCGGTGGTGGCGAGGTTTCGCCGGTCACGCTGAACGCGGGGGCGGGCGCCATGCCCCAGAGCGAAGCGAGGCCGTCGCGAGCGGCGGCAAGTTCACGTTCGGTTTGGGCGAGGGCGAAGCGGTGGCGCGACACGGCCAGCGCGGCGCGGGAGCGATCGACGGCGGAGCTTTGGGCGGCTTCGACGAGGCGTTCGGTCTCACGCAGGCTCTGGCTGGCGAGGTCGAGCAACTCACGATCGAGGTCGAGCGTTTGTTGGGCGAGGAGGACCTCGACAAAGGCGGCGCTCACCGCGGCGTCGAGCTCGGCGCGACGTTGGGCCGCCTGCCATTGCAGGAGATCGCGCTCGCGCTCGGCGACGGTCGTGCGATGGCGCCGTTTGGCGGCGGTCTCGAGGCGTTGGCTGATGCCGACGGTGATTTCCATACCGTCGACACCGGAGAGCGGACCAGTGCCGAGGATGTTTTCGAGCTCGGCGCCGACGACGGGATTGGGCCGCAAGCCAGCCTGCTCGACCTGGCCGGCGGCGGCGTCATCGAGCGTGGCGAACTGGCGGAGCAGCGGGTCCTGGTCGCGCGCCCATTGGCGGGCGACGGGGAGAGAGACCGGCGCAGAGAGTTCCGGGGGCGGAAGTGATTGGGCAAGCAGCCCGGCCGAGCTGCCAAGGAGCAGCCCAGCCCAAAGGGAGGGAAAGTGCATGTGAAACCTGAAGCGTTGACGGGTGTATCCGGGTCCGGGATACGGACAGGCGGAGAACGGGAACCGGGAAGGCTTCGGAGGCTTACAAACGGAACACCACGGTGTGCGCTACGCGCAGGGTCTCACCAAGGGTGCTGGGGGCGTGCTGTGCACGCTCGTGGGAGTCGTCCAAGGGCGGCTCGTTGGCGAGCGCCAGCGAGGCGTCCCAGAGGCATTGCAGGCAACGTTCGACGAAGAGGTGCGGGGCGGGGGCGGCGAGGTCGTCGGTGGGGGCGGAGTAATTCTCGTCCTCGACAACATCGCAGGCGTCCGCGGAGCAATCGTCGGTGGATTGGCAGCAACCATCATCGGTGGCCGCCGAGGTGTGCGGGATCAATCCGACGGCCTCCAGCATGCAGTGCGCGGTGGCCGCCGACCAAGTGGTCAGCACCATCAGCACAAGCACGGTAAGAAGGCGGGAGCGGTTGGGGCGCACGAATGGCCAACGTGTGCGGGTGGCCGGCGAGGTCAAGGGAGGAGCCTTGAATCGACCGAGAGGCAGGGGAGACGCCGCCCGGAGGTCGACGTCCACCTCGAGGCCGGGAAAATCCGGCGTTCAGAAACTCGTCTGGGTGTCGCCCTCGATGGAGATGCCGTGGGCTTCGAGGGTCAGGCCGAGCTGGCGGTTGTATTCGGCGAGGGCGCGTTGGAAATCGATCTCGGCGCGGTAGGCGCTGATCTCGGCTCCGGCGAGGATCTCCTGCTGGGCGAGCACGACGAAGGTGGAGCCGGTGCCGGCGCGCAGCTTCTTGAGTTCGGCGTCGAGGGCCTGCTCGGCGAGGCCGAGGGAGTCGTTGGTGACTTTGACGCGTTGGCGAGCGGTGTCGATGTCGGTGGCCGCGTTGCCGAGCGAGACGACGATGTCCTGTTCGGTTTGGGCGAGGAAAAGTTCGGCCTGTTGCTGGTTGAACTTGGCCGAGCGGTAGCGGCCGCGTTCGGCGGCGAAGGTGATGGGGCTGTTGAAGACGACGCCGAGGGAGTAGGAGCGGCTGTCCCGGTCGAGGACCTGATCGCGGCTCTCAGAGAAATCGGGATCGAGGCCGTTGTAGCCGAGGGAGCCGACGAGGTCGACGCGCGGCATGAGTTGGTTGCGGCGGTAGCGGCGGTTGGCGTCGGCGCGGGTGACGTTGAACTTGGCCTGTTGGTAATCGGGGCGGCGATCGAGCGCGGCGAGGAATTCGGCGGCGGGGTTGGGCTCGCGGTCGGCGAGGGGACGGACGCTGGTGATGTGCAGCGTGTCGGCGAGCAGGGCCGGGCTGTGTTCGTCGGTGATGAGGCGTTTGAGGTTGTTTTGCGCGATCGAGACGGCGCGGGCGGCGAGGAGGATGGCTTCCTCGCGAGTGGCGACGCGGGTGCGGGCGGAAGTGACGTCGGCTTGGGAGAGGGAGCCGGCTTCGAAGCGTTTTTCGTTTTCGTCGAGCAGGCCCTGGGCGAGGTCGCGGGAGCGGCGGGCGATGGCGAGGTTCTTTTGGGCGAAGTCGAGTTCGAGGTAGGCGTTGATGGTGGCGGTGACGATGTTCATGACCGCGCCGCGATAGGCCCAGCGCTCGGTGTTGTGGGCGGCGCGGGCGAGGCGCACGCCGACGAGGTTGGCGTCCCAGCCGAAGCCGTTGAGCAAGGGTTGGGTGAGCTCGATGCCGGCGAAGGAGTAATAGTTGTCGGCAAAGCCGTTGTAGGTGCCGCGCTGGTTTTGGGAGTAGGCTGAGACCGTATAGTTGAGGCCCCAGGGGGTGACGCCACCGACGCCGACGCTGTAGGCATCGGTCTCGACGACGGAGGCGGGCGGGCGGTTGCCGGTGAAGGGATCGGCGGACTGCGGGCTACCGTCGGAGGTGTAGTCGTAGGTCGCGCGGAAACCGGGATGGAAGGCGCCCCATTCGGCGGAGAGGTCGGCGCGGGAGGCGTTGGTGCCGGCGGCCTGGGCCTGAATGGTGTAGTTCTTGGCGAGCGCGGCGCGGATGGCGTCGTTGAGCGACAAGGTGTCGAGACGCTCTTGGGCGCTGGCGGTGAGCGGGGCGAGCGCGCAGGCAGCCAAGGGCAGGAGGGAGAGGAAGCGGGAACGGAAACGGGAGCGTCGCATGCGGGAATTGATGATGCGTCGGTTTATGCAGTGCCTGTGCCAAATGGTGGTGGGGTGGCGTAAGTGGCTGCAGCGTAGGAGGAAAGAATTACGGGGCTTTCGGGCGGTGACGGGCGGTCGTCGCGGTCGGGAAAGGGGCGTCCCGATTTTGGGACGGGCGCGAGAGGCGGCGCGACGGGATGTGGGGGCGGTGGAGAGGCAGGGGCGACGCGGCCGGGACGTCCGCGTCCACCGGTGGGACGGGGAGGACGCAGACCTCCTGAGGGCGGAGCGGCCGAGACGGCCGCTGCTACACACCGGGACTGGTATCAACCCACCATCATGCCGTCGGCGAGGCGGACGGTGCGGGAGCCGTAGGCGGCGTTGTCGTTGGAGTGGGTGACCTGAACGATGGTCACGCCGTCCTCCTGGTTGAGCTTCTTGAAGAGCTCCATGATCTCGGCCCCTTGGTCGGAGTGGAGGTTGCCGGTCGGTTCGTCGGCAAGGATGATGCGCGGATTCGCGATGAGCGCGCGGGCGATGCCGACGAGTTGTTGTTGGCCGCCGGAAAGCTGGCTGGGGTAGAGGTCGCGTTTGCCGACGATGCGGAAGCGATCAAGCATGTCGCAGACGATGGACTCGCGATCCTTGCGCGGGGTGTCGCGGTAGGAGAGTGGCACCTCGAGGTTTTCGTAAACAGTGAGGTCGTCGAGCAGGTGGTAGCTTTGGAAGACGAAACCGATGTTCTGCTTTTGCAGGGCGAAACGTTGCTTCTGGTTGAGCTTATGGACGGGGGCGTCGTCGAACCAGTATTCACCCTCCCAGGCGCTGTCGTGCAGACCGAGGGCGTGCAGGAGCGTGGACTTGCCGGAACCGGAGGGACCCATGATCGAGACGAAGTCGCCGGCCGCGATTTCGAGGTTGATGTTGCGCAGGGCGTAAAAGGGGCCGCCCTTGAGGCGATAGACACGTTCGAGTCCGCGGAGGGAAATCATGGGGAATGGTGAAGGGTGAAGTGAGAAGGGTGAAAGAAGGGACCGTGTAATCAGGTCGTGTGCCAGTTGAAGGGGGCGGACGTAAGCTGCGGGTGGGGGCTAAGTTGTGATGGTGGAGATCGGGTGGCGGGGCGGGCAAGTGCCGCGAAGTTGGCAATGGGTATTCCCAATAATGGGACGCGAAGTTTCAAGTTTCGCTCGCGGGGTGGAGTGGTTCGGCGCGGCTGATGGTGGAGCCGTCGTGTTGCCAGCGGAAGAGGCGAGGGGCGTCGGCGCGGTCGAGGCGTTTGATGAGGTGGGCGTGGCTGCGTTTGGGCAGGGTGAGTTCGGGCAGGCCGGTGGTATCGCAGCCGAGGAGACGGGCGTAGGGTTTAAACCGTTCGGGGCGACCGATGATGCGGCCGGCGTCGGAGGGCAAGGGGGCGGCGGTGGCGGGTCGATCGGCGCGTTCGAGGACGAGGGCGCTGTAGGGCAGGCTGCGCAGATCGATGCCGGCGCCTTGGCCAAACTTTACCCAGTTGGAATCGCCGAAGATCCAGGGAGGCGGCGGCGCGAAATGGTGACACCAATGGCGGGCGTTGCCGGGCGCGAGCATGCCACAGGCGCCTTGGTGCGGGCACGGATAGAGGACGCGAAAGTCCGGGAGCAGGTTTTCGCGCCAGCGGACGAGTTGGCCGGCCACGGTCGAGGTGCCGGGCTCCACCCAGATGACGGCAGAGGCGTGGGCGAGGGTTTCGCGCAGTTCGGTCGCGCTGTCCTCATCGAGTTCGTTGAGCACGTGACTGATGAGCACGGTGCCGAGGGGGGCGGCGCTGCGGTCCCAGGATTGGGCGGCGATATTCGGATGGGTTTCGCGCAGGCGCGACTGGGCAAAACTCTCGGCGAGGGTGGAGTGGTCGAAGAAGTGGGCGGCGTGGTCCGGACTCACGGCGTCGGGCCAGTGGGCGAGCACGCGGCGGGTGGCGATGCCGGAGCCGCAGCCCCAATCGAGCAGATGGCCGGGCGGGGGCGTCCAACCGCGACGCTGGAGTTCGCCGAGCACGTGATCCCACTTCCAACCGATGCGTTCGGCGTAAGTGTGATCGTAATGGGCGAGGTCGTCATGGGATTGCCAATACGGCCCGGCCGCGGCGCCGCCGGAAAGGAAACCGTCGCGCAGGCGATCGAGGATGGACCAGTCGAGTTCGTCCCAAGTCACGGGATTTTCGAATTTCGATTTTAGATACTCGATTTACCCGAGGGGGATATCGAGGTGACGGGCGAGGGCGTGGTCGCTGATGCCGTAGAAGGCGGCGAACTCGCGGACGCGTTGCACGGCGGCGGGGCGGGGCACGCGGGAGGCCTCGGGACTGCGCCAAGCGGCGAGCATGACATTGCGGGCGGTGTGCTCGGTGGAAACGAACTCGAATACTTTCGTTTCAAAGCCGACGGCTTCGAGGAGGAGGGCGCGCATGGCGTCGGTGACAAACTCGGTGTGGCGTTCCTGGAAGATGCCGTGGCGCAGCGCGGGGGCGAGCACGGGCGGGGCGGTGAGTTGCGGGCGCAGTTCCTTTTGGCAGCAGGGCGAGACGACCAGCAGGGCAGCGCCGGCGCGGATACCGGCGGCGAGGGCGTCGTCGGTGGCGGTGTCGCAGGCGTGCAGGGCGATGAGCACGTCGAGCTCGGTGAGATCGGCGGCGGCGCTGTTGATGTCGCCGGCGGTGAAGCTGAGGCCGGTGAGTTCGTGGGCGCGGGCGACGCGGTTGCAGGTATCCACGAGGTCATTACGGCGCTCGATGCCGGTGACGCGGGCGGTGGGACCGAGGAGGGCGGCGGTGGCGAAGGTGAGGTAACCCTTGCCGGCCCCCATGTCGGCCACGCGCAGGGCGGAGCCGTCGATCAGTCCGGCGGTGGTGAGGAGATGGGAGAGCGTTTCGGCGAACTTTTGGATCTGGCGATACTTGGCTGCCATGCCTGGGCGCGGCTGGCCTTCGGGCGAAGTGACGCCGAGGTCCTGCAGCCAGCCGGCGTGGGTGTCGACGAGGCGGGACTTTTGTTTGTCGTGGCGGGCGCTGGGGGCGGGCGGGGCGCTGTCGGCCAGCTGGAACTTGACGCGGCAGCGGCCGTTGGGGGCGGTGGTGAACTGCACCGTCTGCGCGGGCGTGAAGAGATGGGCGTCGAGAAAGGTGAAGCCGAGCAGGTGCTCGATCTCGGCGAGCGCGGCCTCGGGCGGGTGGTTTTTGGTCAGGTCGCGCGTCTCGTGGCGGGTGACGAAACTCAGGTGCGGGCCGGCTTTGAGGGCGACCGGGCGAACGAAGAGATTGCGCAGCGTCGGGTCGGCGTCGGGGGACGGATGGCCGAGGGTCAGTTTGACGAGGGCGTCGTCGGCGACGGCTTGGCGGAGAGCGGTGAGAAAACGTTCGCGAGGCGGGAGTTGGGACATGCGCCCGGCACTCAGAAGGAAAGTTCGGCGGAACGCCAGAGTTCCCGTCCGCGGTGATAGGTGGCCAAAATGTCGGCCGTGCCGACGCGACCGACGATGGAGGCGAGCAGGTTGCGGGTGTGGCGGAGGTGAGGGGCGGTGAAGTCGAGCACGACGAAGGAGGCGGGCAGGCCGACGTCGAGGTAGCCGTAGTGGTCGCCGCCGAGGAGCGGGCGAATGTTGGAGGTGACCATGCGCAGAATGTCGACGGGGGGCGGCACGGAAGGGCGGGCTTCGGTGGCCTGGGAGCGGGCGAGGCGGTGGGTGAAGTCGAGCTCGGCGAAGAGGTTGGGCGGGGTGAGCATGACGTTGTCGGTGCCGAGCAGAAGGCGGGCGCCGGCGTCGAGCAGGGCGGTGACCGGAGGCAACGGTAGGCCGAGGGTGGCGTTGGCGCGGGGATTGAGGGCGGCGGTGCGGCCGGACTCGGCCATAAGTTTGATCTCGGCAGCGTTGGCGAGGGTGAGGTGGACGATCAAGTCGGCGTCGTAATCGGTTGTATCGAGCGCGCGGGCGAGGTCACCGCGGCCGTTGCGGCGCATCGAGATGTCGCGATAGGCCGGATTCTCCAAGCAATGGATGGCGCGGAGCTGGCCGGTGGCGGCGGTGCGTTCGCGAATCTCGCGCCAGGCGCGCGGGGTGAGATCGTTCATCGTGCTCTCGGAGAAGCCGTCGGCGATCGCGAGCATGGCCTCGAGCTCGGCCAAGGCTGAGGCGGGCAGGGAAGCGGTGCCGGCGTCGAGCGTGGCTTCGTCGAAGGGCGACTCGTTGAACTGGTTGAGGATGATGGAGTCGATGCCGGTGTTGTTGCTGGCTTCGCGGAGGAGTTGCGCGCCCTCGGCGCCTTGTTCGCGGAAGTCGAGGTGGGCGACGGTGCCGGTGCGCGCCATAAACTGCAGCGTGTTGGTCATGTGTTCGCGAAGCTCGGCCGGCGTGAGTTTGCCGAGTTCGCGGTATTTGTAGCCGTGGGGGCGAAAGAAACCCTCTTCGAGCGTGAGGCCGGCGGCGCCGTCGGGCAGGGCACCGTCGCCGACATGGGTGTGGCCGTTGTAGAGGCCAGGAATGACGACGAGCGACGGCGCAGGGAGCGTAGGCGCAGGGTCGCCCACGGCGATTTCGGTGACGTGATCGTCCTGCCAGGCAAAAGTTTTACAATGGATCGGGTTGAGGTCGGGCCCGTGAAGGAGGATGCAATCGCGCAGAGTCGGCATGTGCTGAACATGCTGCAAATGACGTGCCGCGACAACTTCCGGGGTTTGCCTTCAGGGCGATTTCTCCGGAGCCTGTGGCCGACCCTAACCCCCTTATGCTTATGATTACCCCCTCTCGACTCTCCATGAGGAGCTTGCTGGCTGCTGCGGTCCTGGCTTCCTCCCTCGTGCTGCCCGCCGCGCAGGCGGAAGACTGGGTAGATACCCAAGGCGAAAAGTTTTCCGGCGACCCGGCGGGTCTCGTCGGACCGCTGGCGCTGTTCAAACCCGGACGCAAACGCGGCAAACGACTCCCGTTGCCGTTCCTGCGGCCGGAGGATGCCTATCGATTTGACCAAGGCCTGCGGAAGCTGCCGGAGCGCGCCCCGGTCTGGGCGAATGGCGAAAGCCAGATTTCGAAGGAGCTGCTCGGACGCGTGCAGCGGGTGATCGACGGCAAGCTGCAGGATGTCGATCTCTCCGATCGGCCGGAGCCGGAATTGCTGCTCGTGCTCTACGTGGAAGCGGGCGGCAATGCGCGGGAACTGTTTCGAGCGGCGATCGATCCCTACAATGCGTTGGCGGAAAAGTATGGTGACGATTTTGAAGTCCTGTTCGTGGGCGTGCGGCACACCTTGGCCGACCAGATCGGCTTGGCGGAGAGCCTCGGCATGCCGTGGTTGGTGATGAACCGCAGTGAACAAAATCGGTTGGTGGAAATCGCCGACTACGTGCCGGACCCGACGCCGGGTTATGCCTTGATCAACCGGCATGGCGTTCTGATGACGAGTAAACCCGGTTTGCTCACGTCGGATATCGACCAGGTGTTTGCCGAACTCGAGGGTCTGCTGCGCGCGATGGTGCCAAACAATCCCAAGACCTGGATGGTGAAGGTCGACTACTACAAGAACGTGCGCCAACGGGAGTTCGCCAAGGGCGAAGCGGGTCCGATGCTGGTGGGGCCGCCTTTGCTCGATTCGTTGCTCGCGCGGATCGGCGTGACCGCGTTTGAGCTCGATGCAGAAATCGACGAGACGGGTAAGGCGACCAACGTGGTCGTGCAGCCCGGCCCGGGCATTCCCGACAAGTATCTCAATGCGGTGGCGAAGTCGTTTGCCACGGTGCCCTTTGTGCCGGCGGTGAAAAACGGCCAGTTCGTGTCGGGCAAGTTCCACTATTCCTATCAGGCGCCGAGCTCGGAGTGAGCTCACGGCAGACGCTCAACGCCGAAGCTCGCGCCTAGATCGCCGGGGATACTCCAAGTGTCCCCGGCTTTTTTGTGGGCACGCATCGCGGTCTGACGCGGGCGAATAAGCAACGTCGTCAGGCAAAGAATTGTCCGGCTGAGCGTGGCTCTGTCCTCACGAATCCGGTGGCCCCGGCGCGTCGGGCGTGGATGGTGAGGGAAGCAACAACCCCTGCGAACCATGATCCCTTTGCGCCGCTTTACCCTCTCTCTTCGTTTCGCCGTAGCCGCGGTTTTGTCGTCGGTGCCGCTGGCGGCTGATTTTAAACCCGAGCCGCTGGAAGTCTGCCAAGGTCAACCCGCCCTCGGCGTGCCGGACTGGGTGCGGGCCGAGACGATTTACGAAATCAACGTGCGCCAGTATTCCGAGGCCGGCACCTTCGCGGCGGTCGAGGCCGACTTGGCGCGCATTCGCGACCTCGGGGTTGGCATCCTCTGGTTTATGCCGGTGCATCCGATCGGAGAGATCAACCGGAAGGGCCCGCTGGGGAGCTATTATTCGATCGCCGACTATCGCGGCATCAACCCGGAGTTTGGCACCGAGGCCGACTTCGTGCGCTTGGTCAAAGCCGCGCAGGCCATGGGTATGCGAGTGGTGATGGATTGGGTGGGCAACCACACCGCGTGGGATCACCCTTGGACGTCGTCGCACCCCGAGTATTACGCCACCAACGAGGCCGGTGAGTTTGTGCCGCCGTTCGGCTTCGATTGGACCGATGTCATCCAGCTCGATTACGAAAACCACGCCACGTGGGATGCGGCCATTGCCGACATGCTCTACTGGGTGGAGGTCGCCGGTATCGACGGTTACCGCTGCGACTACGCGACGGGTGTGCCCACGGCCTTCTGGAACGAAGCCGGGCGTCGTCTGCGCGAGGCGAAGCCGGACTTTTTTATGCTCTCCGAGTCGGAGGTGCCGCAACACCAGCTGCATGCCTTCAACGCCTCCTATTCGTTCGGCATGATGCACGTCATCAACACGGTCGCGGCCGGCGAACACGGGGCCTCGCACCTCGACGATCAACTGGCCCGCACGCAGGTGCGTTTTCCGGACGACGGCGCCCTGATTTACTATACTACCAACCACGATGAAAACTCCTGGCAGGGCACCGTGCAGGAGCGTTTGGGCGGGGGCGTGGAGACCTTTGCGGTGCTCACCTATCTCTTCGACGGTATACCGCTCATCTACAACGGTCAGGAAGCTGGCATGGCGAAGCGTCTGGAGTTTTTTGAGCGCGATCCCATCGCGTGGCGGCCGCATCCGCTGGCGGGGTTTTATCGCACCCTCAACCAGCTGCGCCGCGATCACCCGGCACTGCACACCGGCACCGGCATGACCCGGATCGGCACCACGGCCAACGAGTCAATCTATGCACTGCTGCGCGAAGATGCGACCGGTGAGAAGGTGGTGGGTTTTCTCAACCTGAGTGACGCCCCCGTGACTTTCGATGCCGCTGCTCCGGCACTGGCCGGCACCTGGCAGGATGTCTTCGGCGGTGCGACGCACACGCTGAAGGGCAGCGTCTCGCTTGCCCTGCCGGCGTGGGGCTACCTGGTGCTGGTGAGCGAATAGGTTTCGAATTTAGTCTGTTAGTTGGATCCCGATTGGGCGGCCCGTAAGCAGGGCCGCCCTTTTTTGTGGTGTCGTTGGCAAGGTTGGACGCGGCGGGGCAGGGCGACGCGCTGCTCCACGATGCCTGATCAGGACAAAACTTGGGGCACCCTGACGGAACCGAGGGCGATCCCTCAAGCGCCCCGGGGAAAAGTAGTTATTCCACGGATACGGAAACCGGTGGACCGAAGTTTTGTCCTGTTCATATCAGTTTATCCGAGGGTTTGGCGGTGGCGAAATGGCGCGTGAAGCGCACGTTTGGATCAAGCAACGCGAATAGCGCGTGAACCCCTACCCAACCCCTCAGCTTGAAAGCCCCCGGCCCGGTAAGTCAGTCCGCGCGCTCTTCTTTCTTAGGACATCAACACTACGAACCATGCATACCCACCTCCGTTCCAAACTTGCGCTGACGGTCGCCCTTTCCCTGGGCATCAGCGCGCCTGGTTTTGGCCAGGCGACCAACGACGAAGATAAAGACGTCGTTGTGATGGACGCCTTCGAAGTCACCACCGGTTTTGCCGGCAGTCTCGCCGCCGCTGCGTTGATCAAGCAGGATCAAAAAATCATCGCCGAAGTCATCGCCTCGGAAGACATCGGCAAACTCCCCGACATTTCGATCGCCGACGCGCTCACGCGCCTCACCGGTCTCACCACCCAACGCACCAACGGTCGCAGCCAGGCGATAAGCATTCGCGGTCTCACCGGTGATTTCTCCACCGGCCTGCTCAATGGCCGCGAACAGGTTTCGACCGGCTTGAACCGCGCTGTCGAGTTCGACCAATACCCGGCCGATCTGCTCAACTCGGTGGTCGTCTACAAAACCGCCGAGGCCGATCTCATCGGTCAGGGCCTCGCGGGCACCATCGATCTGCAGACAATCCGTCCGCTCAGCCGCACCGGTCGCGTGATCGCCCTCAACGGCTACTACGAGTGGAACCAGCTCGGCAAACTCACCCCGGGCGTCAGCGCCACCGGCAACCGCTTCAGCGTGTCCTACATCGACCAGAACGAAGAGGGCACCCTCGGTGTCGCCGTCGGCTTTTCGCATTCCAGCAAACCCTTCGCCGGCGAGCAGTTCCAGGCGTGGGGGTATCCACAGGATGGAGACGGCAACTATGGTTTGGGCGGCACCAAGTCCTACGCCCGCAACAGTGTGCTCGATCGTGACGGCGTGATGGCGACCATCGAATATCAGCCGAACGACAACTTCCACACGACCTTCGACGTCTTTGCCTCCCAGTTCAACGAGCGCCAATTGCTCCGCGGCATGGAGATCCCGCTCATCTGGAGTGGCGCGGCGATGCAGGGCACGCCGACGGTGGAGGATGGCCTCTACACCGACGCCACCATGACCAACGTGCAGCCCGTCGTGCGTAACGATGTGTTTGACCGCGACGCCGAGCCGATCGCGATCGGCTGGAACGTGGTGCTGGGCGAAGACTCCACCTGGCCCGTCACCTTCGACGCCAGCTACTCCCGCGTGGTGCGCGACGACATCAATCTTGAGACCTGGTCCGGCCTCGGTATCCGCGGAAACGCTACGACGCCCGACACCATGCGCATCCAGCTCGTGCCAGGCCAGATCCCGACTATTACCTCCTCGCTCGACTACGCCGATGGTTCGGTGCTGCGTCTGACCGACCCGCAAGGGTGGGGACCCGACACGCTGCCGGGCAATGGCATGTATGGTTACTACAAGGGCTTCCGCTCCAAGGACGAGCTCGGCCAGCTCCAGCTCTCCACCGAGCACGCCATGGACGGGCTGTTCACCAACGTGAAGATCGGCGCCAGCTACACCGACCGCTACAAGCGCGACGGTGAAGATCCCTCCGGCTACATCCACTCGCCCAGCGCCAGCCAAATTACGCTGCCGCTGCCGCCGCAGGTCGGCACCACCGATCTCGGTTTCCTCGGTCTCGGTGAGGTCTATGCCTACGATCCGTTGGCCTCTTTCGAAAATGGCGTCTGGGGCTTCACGCCCAACACCGACACCGGCATCGTGGCCAATCGTTTTATGATCCGTGAAAAGGTGAGCCAGCTCTACGGCGTGGGCACCTTCGAGACCAAGCTCGGTAATGTCGATGTCACCGGCAACATCGGTGGCCGTATCGTCCACACCGACCAGTCCTCCGAAGGTCGTTCCGCCAATGGTAACTCCCTCAACGCGGTCACCGACGGCGACACCTACACGGACTTCGCGCCGAGCCTGAACCTGAACTT
The DNA here is from genome assembly GCF_019679435.2 of Actomonas aquatica. Taxonomy (NCBI): domain Bacteria; kingdom Pseudomonadati; phylum Verrucomicrobiota; class Opitutia; order Opitutales; family Opitutaceae; genus Actomonas; species Actomonas aquatica. The sequence continues at coordinate 1,500,252 of NZ_CP139781.1, read as the reverse complement.
CGATTTCGGGAACAACCTCTACGTGCGCTTCAGCGTCGCGCGTCAGATCGCCCGTCCCCGCATGTATGACATGCGTGCCTCCCGTAGCTGGGGCTTCGATGGCTCCAAGGTCGACTCGACTGATCCGTCCCAGAGCCCGTGGAGTGGTGGCGGCGGCAACTCGCAGCTGAAGCCGTGGAAGAGCGACTCGATCGACCTCTCCATTGAAAAATACTTCAGCCAGAACCGGGGTTACCTCGCGGTCGCGGCCTTCAACAAGGACCTCAAAAACTACATCTACGAGCAGCAGGATGTGGCGGACTTCTCCAGCTACCCGGTCCCCGGCGGCGTGATGCCGTCGCTCGATTACGGTATCATTTCCCAGCCGGTGAACGGCGAGGGCGGCAACGTGCGCGGACTCGAGTTCACGCTCTCGCTCGCCTCGGAGATGATTAACCCGAACTTCCGCGGCTTCGGTCTCGTGCTCGGCGGTGCCTACACCGACAGCAGCGTGCAGCCCTGGGGCCCCGATGGTGGTGATGCGCCGATCGCTGGTCTCTCCCGCCACGTCGCCAACCTCACGGTTTACTACGAGCGCGGTGGTTTCTCCGCCCGCGTGAGCAACCGCTACCGTTCCGAGAATCGCCAATACATCACCACCTTTGGTCCGCCCAATCCCGGTGGTGACGTGAATCCCAACGGCGGCTTCTCGGTCGCCCAGCCGGAGTCGGTCATGGATGCGCAGGTTAGCTACACGCTGCAAAGCGGTCCGGCCGAAGGTCTCTCGCTCTTCCTGCAAGCCTACAACCTCACCAATGAGCCGCTCGTCACCTACAACAACGACGACCCGCGCCAGGTGATCAACTTCCAGGAATACGGCGCGTCCTACTCCCTCGGTTTCGCCTACCGCTTCTGAGCTGCGGTCACACCTGAACCGCTACTGAACCAAACCGCTCCCTGTCCTTGATGCCCGCGCAACCGTCCCCGTTGACGGTGACGCGGCGACGGGGAGCGGTCGCGGCTCAGCGCTTGGCGCGAGCTGGCTCCCTTTTCGACTCAACCTCTTTTCAGACTCCCGTGAACGCTTCCCGTCCCACTTGGCTGCGCTGCCGGTCCTCCGGCGTGCTGGCACCGCTCTCGGCGCTGCCCGGCGCGTTTGGTATCGGAAATCTGGGCACAGGCGCCCGCGCCTTTGTCGACTTCCTGGCCGACACGGGGTTTCAGCACTGGCAAATCTGCCCAGCCGGCCCGACCGGCTTTGGCGATTCGCCTTACCAATCCTTTTCCAGTTTCGCCGGTAACCCCTACTTCATCGACCTCGGTGAATTGGAGGCGGAGGGGCTACTGACGGCGGACGAACTGGCTCCGCTGCGGGCGCTGCCCGCGCACGCCGTTGACTACGGCACCCTTTACGAACGTTTTGGCACGCTCCTCGCGCGGGCTCACGAGCGTTTTCTGGCCCGCGGTGAAGATGCGCCGTGGGGCGGGGCGTCGGCGTTGGCCGAATTCGAAGCCACGCACTCCGAGTGGCTGCCGTCCTATGCCGCCTTTATGGCGCTCAAGAACCACTTCGGCGGCCACGCCTGGACGCTGTGGCTCACCACCTGGCGCGACTGGCAACCGGGCATCGAAGCACGCTTGCCGGCCCCGGCCGCCGAGGACGCCGCGCACCAGCGTTTCTGCCAGTTTCTTTTCTTCCGCCAATGGGAGGCGCTGCGCACCTACGCGGCCGCGCGCGGTGTCGCCATTATCGGTGATGTGCCGATCTTCGTGGCGATGGACAGCGCCGACACCTGGCGCTGGCGTGAGGTGTTTCGGCTCGACGAACGGGGCCGCCCCGAAGCCATCGCCGGGGTGCCGCCCGACTACTTTTCCGACCGCGGCCAATGCTGGGGCAATCCGCTCTACAACTGGGCGCAACAGGCCGAGACCGGCTATGCCTGGTGGATCGAGCGCCTGCGCGCGGCCTTCGCGATGTGCGACATCGTGCGGCTCGATCACTTCCGCGGCTTTCACACCTTTTGGGAGATTCCGGCGGGCGCGCCCGATGCGCGCGGCGGGGTCTGGCGCGACGGTCCGGGACTGCCGTTTTTTGAAGCCATCGCTGCGGCGCTGCCGGAGGTGCGCCTCATTGCGGAGGATCTGGGCTACATCAACGCCGGGGTGGCCGAGCTGCGCCGGGCGGTGGGCCTGCCCGGGATGAAAATTCTGCAGTTTGGCTACGGCCACGATGACAACAACGTGAACCTGCCTCACTTCTATCCGGCGGAGACGGTGGTCTACACCGGCACGCACGACAACGACACCACGCGCGGCTGGCTGGAGCATCTCGATGCGGAAGCGCGCGAGCCGGTGGCGGAGTATTTTGGTATCGGCGAATCCAATACGGCCTGGCCGCTGTTGCGGGCCGCGTTTGCGTCAGTGGCGCGGCTGGCGATTGTGCCGATCCAGGACCTGTTGGATCTGCCTTCGAGTGCGCGCATGAATCGCCCCGGCACGATGGAGGACAACTGGCGTTGGCGTTTCCAAAAGGGCCAACTCGATCAGCTGGTCCGCAAACATGGAGAAACCCTGCGGCACTGGCACCGGCTGTTTGATCGCGACGGCGATCCGCGGCAACGAGACTACAGCGCGCCGCCCGGTGAGTTGACCGCGTTGCCAAGCTCCGAGTCTGCCGTCGTAATCAGCAGCACCACCCCGTCCCTCTCATGAAACACCCGCCACGTCTCTCTCTGCCCGCGATCTGGAACATGAGTTTTGGGTTTCTGGGCATCCAGTTTGGCTGGGGGCTGCAGATGGCCAACATGAGCGCCATCTACCAGTTCCTCGGCGCCGAGGAGAGTGAGCTGGCCATCCTGTGGCTGGCGGCCCCGGTGACGGGGTTGGTGGTGCAGCCCATCATCGGCTACTACAGCGATCGCACCTGGACACGGCTCGGGCGACGTCGGCCGTATTTTTTGGTCGGCGCGATCCTTGCGAGTCTGGCGCTGGTCGCCATGCCCAATGCGTCGGCGCTGTGGATGGCGGCGGGGCTGCTGTGGATTCTGGATGCGTCGGTGAACATCAGCATGGAGCCGTTCCGGGCCTTCGTGGGCGACATGCTGCCGCCGGAGCAACGCAAGGTCGGTTACGCCATGCAGAGTGTATTGATCGGCTTGGGCGCGGTGGCGTCCTCGTCGCTGCCGTGGTTGTTGACCAACGTGTTTGGCGTCGGCGAAGCGAGCGGCGCGGGGAGCGCGAGCGCGGAAGTTTCCCGCATCCCGTGGTCGGTGCACCTCTCGTTCTACATCGGCGCGGTCGTATTTATCGCGGCGGTGGTTTATACCATCGTCACCACGAAAGAGCATCCGCCGGCGGACATGGCGGCCTTCGAGGCGGAGCGGAAACGCACGGCGGGCGTGAAGCATGCGGTGAAGGAAATTTTGGGTGGATTTGTCGGCATGCCGAAGCTCATGCAGCGCCTCGCGGTGGTGCAGTTTTTTACCTGGTTCGGGCTGTTCTGCATGTGGATCTATTTTGCGCCGGCGATTGGTCGCACGATCTTTGGTGGGGAGCCCGGTAGTGCGGCCTATCAGGATGGCATCGAATGGGCGGGGTTGTGCTTTTCGGTCTACAACGGCGTGGCGTTTGGCTTCGCGTTTTTGCTGGTCGCGCTGGTCAAAAAATTCTCCGCCCGCGGTGTGCATGCCCTGTGTCTCACGCTGGGCGGACTCGGCCTGCTGAGCGCGGGCCTGTGGAACAGCTCAACGCCGTTGCTGGCCTCGATGTTGTTGGTGGGCGTGGCGTGGGCGAGCATCCTGGCGCTGCCCTATGCGATGTTGGCCAACGTGCTGCCGCCGTCCCGCATGGGGTTTTACATGGGCGTGTTTAACTACTTCGTGGTGCTGCCGCAGATCCTGGCCTCGGCCGTGATGGGCAAGGTCGTGGGCTGGTTTTTCGACGGGCGCGCCATGCCGGCGGTGATGACCGGTGGCGCGTCGCTCGTGCTGGCGGCCGTGTTGCTCATGGTGCTCGTGCCGCACGCCGATGCGGAAGGCGAGCAGGGGGCGGGGTGAGGGACAGGCGAGCGATGTTCCGATCCGGCGTTAGCGCGACCAAGGTCGCGGCCTACAGTGCGTGTGCGAAACCGGACTGTAGGCCGCGAGTTTACTCGCGCTAACCCTGCCACTCGGGGAATCGCAGAATGCCGGCTGAAGCCGGCACTACGTTTGTGCTACGCCCCGGCTTTGACGGGGGCGCCGGCGGTGAAGTCGACGCGGTCGTAGTAGATCGTCTTGGGACGCTCTTCCTGGTTGCGGCGCTCTTTATCGAGGCGTTCGCGGAAGTCGGCGGGCGATTCGCCGCGGTGTTTTTTGAAGACCCGCGCGAAGTAGGCCGGATCGGAGAAGCCGGACGCGTAGGCGATTTCGGAAACGTAGAGCGGGGTGGTTTCCAGCGCCAGCACCGCACCGTCGATGCGCACGCGCTGGATGTAGTGAATGAGCTTCTCGCCGGTCTCGGTGTGGAAGAGGTGTGAAAGGTAATCGGGTGAGCACTGCAGACGCTCGGCGATCGTCTTCACGTTGAGGTTGGGGTTGGAGAACTGCTCGCGGACGATCCACTTCGTCTGCAGCACCTTGCCGATGTCGCCTTCGAGCGACCCGCCGCCGGTTTCGACGAGGTTTTGGAACGTGCCGAGCACCGCCATGGTGAGGCCCTTGAGAACGGCGTCGCGGGCGGGCGTGTTCATGTGGAAGGTGCTCACGAGCTGATTGGTGAGGCCCACCAACGATTCCAACTCCGGCGCCTCAAAAAACTCGATCGTCTCGATGTCGGGGCGGCCGGGGGCAACCTCGTGCGCGAAGTGCAGCGAGAGGGTGTGGCTGTAGAACCCGACGACGAGGTTGCGGAACTTGCCGAAGTCATCGCGAAAGATGGTTTCGCCGTGCGGCAGACCGGCCGGCACGATGAGCATCTCTCCGGGGTTGAGGGTGAATTCCTCCTTGGGAAAACGGAACGTGGTGCTGCCGTGAATCTGCACAAAAATCTCGGGCCGGAAATGGAAGTGCATGTCCTTGCGCTTAAGCAGCAGGCCCTCGGCTCGAGGGATGCGCAGGCGCAGACGTTGGCGATCGGCAGCGAGAATGCTCTGGGCGAAAAGCTCCCGCATTTCAGCGCGGGCGTGGAGATCAAGGGGTTTGCCGGGGCACGAGCCAGCTAAGACTTGTCGCTCTTTCATGGGTAACTAAGGGGTTTGGAGGGAGGACATTTCCGCGACCGAGGGGGGCTGTCGCAGCGCTGTCGATTTGCCAAAGGAGACCACGCCCGGGCGGGAAAGCAACTGGAACCCGTCTAGTCTATTAAGAGAGCTAAGTAATGTCCTAGCGAGGACGGGCTTGTCCGGCGGGTTTTTACATCTCGGAAATGTGCAAGCGGGCGCGAGGGGCGGAGCTGCGAGCGCGACGCGGTGCTCAACGGATGGCGTGGACGCGCGACGAAAACGCGGACTTGGGCTTGGCGGGCGGTGGGCGTTGCGACTGGATGTTGCCCATGCCTTACCCCGCCCTGACGTCCGGTCGGACGTCGTTCCTTGTTGCTGCCGCTTCTCTCTTTCTTTCGTCCGTCGTCGTCGCTGCCTCTGATCAGAATTGGTCGAGTTATCTGGGCGATGCGCACTCGAGTCAGTATTCGACCCTCGATCAAATCACGCCGGCCAATGTCGCGGAGTTGGAAGTGGCGTGGACTTGGGAGGCCGGCGACGCGCGGGGCAACTCCACCCAGATCCAATGCAATCCGCTGGTGATCGATGGGGTCATCTATGCCACAACTCCGAGTCTTGATCTGGTGGCGCTGGACGGCAAAACGGGCGCGTTGCGCTGGCGTTATGCGGCCCATGAGCCGACCGGCGTAAACCGCGGTGTGGCGTGGTGGGCGGATGGCGACGATCAACGCATTCTCTTCGGCGCGGGCAAGTGGTTGCAGGCGGTGGATGCACGCACCGGGAAGCTGATTGAGAGTTTTGGCGAAGGTGGACGGGTGGACCTGGCGGCAAACATGGGCCGCGATGTGACGGGCTTTGCGATCCAGGCCAACACGCCGGGCATCGTGGTGGGCGACCTCATCGTGATGGGCATGCGGCTCGGCGAAGGACCCGCCCCGGCTGCGCCCGGACCGATTCGCGCCTACGATGTGCGCACGGGTGAATTGCGTTGGGTGTTCAACACCATCCCGCAGCCCGGAGAACCCGGCTACGAAACCTGGCCGGAAGATGCCTACACCTACGTGGGCGGTGTGAACGTGTGGACGGGCATGAGTGTCGACGAAGAGCGTGGGCTGCTTTTCGCGCCGACGGGTTCGGCGGCTTTCGATTTTTGGGGCGGCGATCGCCTCGGCGACAACCTCTACGCCAACTGCCTGCTGGCGATCAAAGTCGAGACGGGCGAGCTGGTGTGGCATTACCAGTTTGTGCGCCACGACATCTGGGACCGTGACCTGCCGGCCCCGCCCAACCTGCTCACGGTCACGCACGACGGGCAGGAGATCGACGCGGTGGCGCAGATCACGAAGTCGGGGCACGTGTTTGTCTTCAATCGGGAGACGGGCGAGCCGCTGTTTCCGATGGAAGAGGTCATCGTGCCGTCGTCGGATCTCGCCGGCGAAGTGGCGGCGACGACACAACCCCTGCCACTGAAACCGGCGCCGTTTGCGCGGCAGTTTTTCACCGCGGCGGAAGTGACGAATCGCACGCCCGAAGCGCGCCGCGCGGTGCTGGAGCGTTTCGCACGCCTGCGGGCCCACACCCAGTTCGCGCCGCCGAGTGAGCAGGGCACGATCATTTTCCCGGGCTTTGACGGTGGTGGCGAATGGGGCGGGGCGGCGACCGATCCGCGGGGCGTGATTTACGTCAACGCCAACGAGATGGCGTGGGTGCTCACGATGATCGAGACCGGCGGCAGTGCGACGGTCGGCGAACAGGTGTATCTGCAGAACTGCGTCGGCTGTCACGGCGCGGACCGGGCGGGCAACAACATGGGCATCCCGTCGCTACTGGAGCTGAACGCACGCCTCGATCGCGAACAGGCGCGTGAGGTGATTGTGCATGGGCGGGGCATGATGCCGCCGTGGGGTTTTCTCTCGGGCGACCAGCTCGAGGGCGTGCTCGATTTCCTGCATGGTCCGGTGCCGGAACCCGATCGTGCCGCCCCGGATCCGGACGCGGAGCCGCCGAAGGAGGGGTGGGTGACTTACGTGGGCGACGAGGGCCAGGTGGATCATCCGGCGCCGCCGTATACGCATACTGGATACAACCGTTTTCTCGACCCGGATGGTTACCCCGCGGTCAAGCCCCCGTGGGGCACGTTGAACGCCATCGATCTGAACTCGGGTGAGTTTCTGTGGACCGTGCCGCTGGGCGAATTGCCGGAGTTGAGCGCGCTGGGTATTCCGCCGACCGGCACCGAGAACTACGGCGGCCCGGTCGTCACGGCGGGCGGGGTGTTGTTCATCGGCGCGAGCAAAGATGAACACTTCCGCGCCTTCGACACCAAGACCGGGCGTGAACTCTGGCGCTTCAAATTGCCTGCCGGGGCCTATGCCACGCCGTCGACTTATGAGGTGGATGGACGGCAGTATGTTGTTGTCGCCTGTGGCGGCGGCAAGATGGGCACCAAGAGCGGCGACACCTACGTGGCGTTTGCGCTGCCGGAGTGAGTTTGGTTTTCACACCAAGGACGCAAAGAGAGCAAAGAGCCGGGGCGGGGCGGCGGAGGGGCAGGGTTAGCGCGAGTAAACTCGCGGCCTACATTGAGGTGTCGAACGCGGAGTGTGGGCCGCGAGTTTACTCGCGCTGCGTGGGAGTGGTGCTTACTCGGATCCCGTTGCGGGTGTCGCGAGCACGGGGCCGTCGTAGCGTTTTTTGCCGGTGTTTACTTCGAAGACGAAGGTCTTCACCTGCGAACCGTAGCGGACGTTTACGCGGTTCACCTGACCGGTGATCACGTCCTGCAGGATGCGGTTCTCGAGGTAGAGTGGTGTGTCGAGCGGTTGGGGGAGCGAAGTCTCCTGGTAGACCCACAAGGCACCGCCGTCGATTTCTTCGCCGACCAGCGTGAACTCCAGCGGCTGCTCGTCGACGCGGGTGATCGCGAAGCGCGAGGCCACGTAACGCGAGAAGGCGCGGCGAGCCTCGGCCGAGGTCAAGAGGTCGGCTTCCGAGTGCGTGACCTGACGGAGCACGTGCTCGGCATCGTGCAGGATGAAGCGGTGGGCGACCTCCAGGTTGCCGGAGTGCACGTTGTAGAAGACGTCCGTCTCGGCGGCTTTTTGTTCATGCGCCGAGACGGCCGTGGCGCCGACTCCTGCGAGGCAAAGGCTCAGCAGGAGAAGGGCGGCGAGGTGTTTACGGCGTGTCTTCATCCGCGTCGTCCTTGGCTTCGTCGCTCTTCAATTCGGTTTTGATGTCCTGCATGATGTCGCGATTGGTGAAGCCCTCGCGCTTGTCTTTGTAGGACTCAATGCGAGAGGGGATGATGCGCCGCGGGTAGGCGTTGTTGTCGACGTTGGCATCGCCGGTTTCCCAGTCGGGATCGATCACGACACTCGTCAGTTCGTCCCCCTTTTCCAACACGATGAGCTTGCGCACCTGATGGGGATTGCGCCGCCAGATCTCGGCGGGGATGTAGCGGCGTTCGCTGCGGCCGTCGGCGAACTCCAGTTCGAGGATGATCGGGGTGACGAGTCCGCCGAGGTTGGAGAACTCGAGCACGTAGTAGTTTTTGTCCTCGGCGACGGCACGTTCCAGCGCGGTGCGTTCCCAATCCTCCAACTTCTCGAGGAACTCGTGATACTTGTTCCGCTCCTTGTTGGTGACGATGTAGACGTCGTTTTCGTCGTAGAAGTCGCGGAGGTCGGGGTGACGATCCACCCACGTTTCGATGCCCTCCTGCTCGTTGAGCTTCACGCCGACCTTGATGGGTTTGTCCAACTCCTCCTGGCGCCGCCGGGTGTAGTCGATGTCGGGATCCTCGGTGTCGAGGCGGAGGCGGTAGATGGCGTCGAGGGAGACATCGACGTGATCGGTGGTGTAGAACCAGCCGCGCCAGAACCAGTCGAGGTCGACGCCGGAGGCCTCTTCCATGGTGCGGAAGAAATCCGAGGGGGTGGGGCGCTTGAACTTCCAGCGGTTGGCGAAGGTCTTGAAGGCGTGGTCGAACAACTCGCGACCGAGGATGGTGTCGCGCAGCAGATGGAAGGCGGCCGAGGGTTTGCCGTAGGCGTTGTTGCCAAACTGCAGGATGGAGTCCGACTGCGTCATGATCGGCACTTGGTTGCTGCTGATCATGTAGGGGATGAGGTCGCGCGGCAGGGAACGCGTCCACGGCATGTCGGGGTCCCACTCGTAGCCCGCCACGGAGTCGAGGAAGCTGTTGATGCCCTCGTCGATCCAGGTCCATTGGCGCTCGTCGGAATTGACGATCATGGGGAAGTAGTTGTGGCCCACCTCGTGAATCACCACGCCGACGAGGAAGACTTTTTCGGCCATCGTGTAAGTGCGATCGCCGTCGTCCTGCAGCTTGGTGCGGGGGCCGTTGAAGGTGATCATGGGATACTCCATGCCGCCGACGGGACCGTTGACGGATTGGATCACGGGGTAAGGGAAATCGAAGGAGAAGCGGCCGTAGACCTCGAGCGTGTGAATGATCGCCGGGGTCGAATATTTGCGCCAGAGCTCGCCGCCTTCCTTGGGCCAGAAGGACATCGCCATGACCGTTTTCATGGCGGCGTCGGGTTGATGGTAGCCCTGGGCGTCCCAGGCGAATTTGCGGGAGGAGGCCCAGGCAAAGTCACGCACGTTTTCGGCCACAAAATGCCAGGTCTTGGTGCCGGTGGGCTGTGAGCTCTCGTTGGCGAGGGCTTCGTCTTGCGTCACGATGAACACCGGGCGGTCGGCGGTCTGGGCCTCGATGAGGCGCTGTTGCTGGGTGGCGGTCAGGACGTCGGTCGGATTCTGCAGCGCACCCGTCGCGGCCACGATGTGGTCGTCGGGCACGGTGAGGGTCACGTCGTAGTCGCCGAATTCCAAGGTGAACTCACCGCGGCCGAGGAAGGCTTTGTTGTGCCAGCCCTCGTAGTCGGAATAGACGGCCATGCGCGGGAACCATTGAGCGATCTCGAAGATGTCATTGCCGCCCTCGCGCTCGTCGTCGGCGAAGTGCTCGTAGCCCGCGCGGCCACCGACGGCCTTTTGCTCGTGGATGGTGTAGGCCCAATCGATGGAGAAAGTGAACGTCTCGCCCGGCGCCAGCGGCTGCGCGAGGTCGATGCGCATCAAGGTATCCAGAATCTTGTGACTCAGGGGCGCGCCGTTGGCGTCGGTCACCGCCGTGATGTCGAAGCCGTAATCGCCGTCGGCCATGCCTTGTTGGCGGCGCAGTTCACCGAAGCTGATGCGGGCGGGCGAGCGGCTGGAAGGAGCGCTGGCGGACGGACCGCGGCCGCCCGAGCCGCCGAAATCGTCGGTCAGTTCCTTGAGCGAATCTTTGCGGAAAATGTTTTGGTCGAGGTGCAGCCACAGAAACTCCAGGGAGTCGGGCGCGTTGTTGTGGTAGGTGATTTGGGCGGAGGAGGTGAGGCGTCGGGCCTCCTCGTCGAGTGTGGCCGCGATGACGTAGTCGGCGCGCTGCTGCCAGTAGTCGTGTCCGGGTTGACCCGAGGCGTTGCGGTAGGTGTTGGGGGTGGGCAGCACCTCGTCCAGTTGGCGGAACTTATCTTGGAAGGCCCCCTTGGTTTGCTGGATGCCTTGGGCGGAGGCGGGGCCGGCGAAAAAGCACAGCGCGCAGAGCAACGAAACGGTGCGAAGCAGGAACCCTTGTGAGGGTGTTGAGCGGGATGGGTTTCGAGAGTGCTGCCGGGAGGCCGGCAAGCAGGGACGCGAAGGAACAAACATGGCCGAAATCGAGGCAATTTCTCTGCCTCAGAACGAGACCATTTCCGGTGTAATGTGGTGGAATGCCGCAAGGCGTTTGCGGGTGGGGCGAGTGGCCTGGCTACGCCGCAGCGGTAGAGCCCCGAGACGCAGGGCCAGCGCGAGCGAGTTTACCCGCCTCTGGCGGCGCCGAAGGCGACCAAGGCTCGCGGCCTACATGGAGGATTCGAACGGCGGATTGTAGGCTGCGAGCTTGCTCGCGCTGCGTTGGCCCGGAGTTCAGAACTCCCGCGAACTCGTGGTGGTGGCGTCCGGAAAATTCGCTGGCACGGTTTGCGTGACTTTGCCGGTGGCGGCCCATTCGGCGCCGCGTTGGAAGGTGGTGGTGAAACCGACGCAGGCGAACGAGTAGTCGTCGTGGCCGAGGGTGGTGTGGAAGACACGGCCCTGTTCGTAGTTGATCGTCATGAGCATGGGCTCGTGGCGATTGGTGCCCTTTTGCTCCGGGGACGAGAACGCGGTAGCGAGGATGGTGACGTTCTCCGCCGGACCACGCAGGCGGTCGTAACACTCGTCCATGGTGTGCAGCCAACGCGCGGGCAGGCCGGCGGTGATGGGATGCGGTTCGCGTAACTCGATGACGAACTCGTGTTGCGGACCATGACTGCCGCCGCGACCGGGCGAGGGATCGGCGATCCGCTCGTCCTCGAGGTTGTAGTAGAGGTAGGGCCCGTGGGTTTCATTGCGACCGCCCCAGCCGCCTAGGCCGATCATGCGGTTGTAGGCGGGCCACTCGGGAAAGCTGTTGTTGGCGGCATGGACGACGACGAGTCCGCCGCCGTTGGCCATGTAGTCCTCGAAGGCGGCGCGGGTGGCGTCCGGCCACGGCGCGGTTTGCCAACCGAAGTTGGAAATGACGACGTCGTAGTCGGCGAAGTTGGGCGCAAAGTCCGGATCCGCGGTCGGCTCGGCCAGATCCTGAGTGGCGGGAGCGTCGGCCAGTGGGTAGGCGGGCAACCATTTGCCGCCGCGCCAGGTGAAGGCCGTGCGCTTGATGTCGACGCTGAAGAGGCCCGTCTCTTCGAGGTAGGCCTTCATCATGAAGGTCGATTTGGGCCAGACGTCGTGGTTGTTCTGCCCGTCGATGATGAGCGCCCGCAGTGGAGGCGGCGGCGGCGCTTCGCGAGAGCAGGATACCGAGGTGAAAGCGAGGAGCAGCAGGCCGCCGAGCAGGGGTAGGAAACGCATGGCGTCACCCTACCGCAGCCCGTGCTTATCGCACCAGCCTTACTCGTCGGGCTGGTTGAGGAAGAGCAGGATGATGCCGAGGCAGGCAAACATGCGGAAGGCGGCGTCCTGGCCGTTCCAGGTGCTCGATTGCCACATGAGGAACCACTCGCCGCCGACGGTGATGAAGGCGACGAACCATTGCAGCATGCTCACGGAGAGGCCGATGAGGCCGAGCTTCTTGGCGGCGGCAAACGCGGCAGCCGGAGCGGTGCGGTTGCGCCAGAGTTTCCATGCGCCCACGGTGCAGAGCACACAGGCGGCGGCTTCCCACATGATGATGGTGGCGTAGAAGATATGGTAGAACCACCACGAGCCGTCGTCCGGCGTCGGGTCGCGGAGCGCGCGCCAGGATTGGCTATCGCCGGAGAAGAGCGTGTCCATCGCCAGCACGTGGTGCACGAAGCCGTAGTTGGACGGGTAGTCGAAGATCGCGTTGTTAAGAACGACGATGAAGAGGAAGAGCGCCACGGAGGCGACGAGAGCGATTTTGCAGATACGAGTGCTGAGCATGGCGGTCGAAAGGAGGCGGAGGCGGCAGAAGGTTCAGGTGGTCAGTTCACGGAAGTCGGGCGGCGCGGCTTCGCGGAAGCCTTCACCGTGCACGAGGCGCCGGGGCGCGCCCGGTCGGGCGAGGAATTCGCTGAAGGAGCGTGCGGCGGTCACGATGAGATCGGCGGGTGCGCCCGGGCCCACTGTGCCGTAGTGCGGCAGATCCATGATCTTGGCGGCGGCCGTGGTCACCACGCCGGGGGCGGCCGGGAGGCGAGTATCCAAGTGACCGATACGCACGCTGGCGTGAAACACTTCCAGCAGGTCGTAGTCGCCCCAGGCGAAGAAAGCGTCGCGCACATTGTCGCTGGCGCAGGCGACGGTGAGGCCGGCTTCCATGAGCTCGTGCACGCGGGTGAGCCCGCGCCACTGGCTGGAGAGCGGACGGCCGTCGGGCGTCCACTTGCGGCCCTGCAGGTAGGTGTTGCAGAGGGGCAGGGCGATGACGCGGATGTCGGTCCGGCGCAGCAGGTCGATGGTCGAGGCGGCGCGTTCGTCGTCGTGCAGTGAGAGGGAGCAGCAGTGGCCGCAGGTGACGGTATAGGGAAAATCGTTGCGCAGCACGGCTTCGGCCGTGGCGCGCAGACACTCGGCGTGGAGCAGGCTGCTTTCGTCGACGTGCAGGTCCACGCCGAGCCCGGCTTCCTTGGCGGCGGCGAGCAGGTAGTCGAGTTGGGCGGGCAGGTCGGGACCGGGTTGGGGGAAACCGCCGACGGCGGAAGCGCCGTAGCGTCGCGACATTTCAATGACGTAGTCGGCATCGCGTTCCATGAACGATGCGAGGTTGCAGAGGCTCACGGTTTGGACGGCGATGCGGCCGGCCCATTGGTCGCGCAACTCGGCGATGACGGCGTGGGATTCCTGGCCGAGTTGTTCGCTGGAATCGAGGTGGGTGCGCAGCGCGACGGTGCCGTGAGCCCAGGCGGAGCGGAGCGCAAAGTCGGCACGACGGTGCACGTCCTCGGGGGTCCAGTTGGCGAGGGCATCTTCGCGCAGGATGCGGATGGCGTCCCAGAACTCGCCGCGCGGATTGGGCGCGCGATCCCAGGTGTGGGTCTTGTCGAGATGGGTGTGGGCATCGAGCAGCCCGGGCCAGGTGATCGCGCCGCCGAGATCGGTGGTGGCGGGAGGCGTCTCGGGCCACAGACCGACGGTGGTATCGCCGGCGCGCACGGCCTGGATGGTGGAGCCCTCGATGCAAATGTCGCAGGACACCCACGGCTCCAGAGCGTCGGGGGCGGGGGCCCCGGCGATCAGTTCAGCGGGCACACAAGCGGCCGGAACACGCGCATTTTCAAACAGATGCATCGCCGCAATTTTCAGCTCACGATGTGCCCGTGTTCAAAAGTCACGGTAGATAACGCGTAGTTACCACATCGTCGGCACTGAGCTTGCCGGCGGGGCGCAGGATGCCGAGGTCCTCGAGTTGTTGGATTTGCACGTCGAAACGTTCGGCGCTCACGCGACCGATTTGTTCAACGCCGCCGCCGATGCGACCGATGACGAGCTTTTCGTCGATGATCATTTGGCGGGAGTAGTCGAGGAAGGCGTCGGTGTTGCGCGGGTTGACCTGCTTCATGAGCTCATGGGCGGGCGTCGGGTCGCCGTAGAGGTAGTCCTCCCAGCCGCGGATGTAAGCAGCCATGAAGGCGCGCACCTGTTCGGGGTGGCGGGCGGCCCAGTCTTTGTTGGCGCAGATCACGGTGTAAGCGTCAAACCCGGCATCCCAAGCGTAGAGGAACTTCGGTTTTTGGGCGCCGCCCTGCTCGATGTAGAAGGGCTCGGCGATGTAGAAGCCCTGCTGGATGAAGTTCCGGTCGGCGATGAAGTTGGCGACCTGGAAGTTCTGCGGGATGAGGTTAAAATCGATATCATACTTTTTGCGCAGGTAGGGCAAAAACGCCCACTCGGGGCGGGCCATGATGGTTTTGCCATCGAGTTCGGCGAAGCTGCTTATCGGGTTCTCGGCGTGCAGCATGAGCACCGACGGATCGTTTTGGAACACCGCGCCGATGTTGACCACCGGCAGGCCCTCGGCGATGGCGAGGATGACGTTGGTGCTGTCGGCCTGCGCGATGTTGGCCTGATTGGTGGCCAGCTTCTGCATGGGGAAGGCATTGGCACCGCCTTGGTCGATGCGCACGTCCAGTCCGGCTTCGGCGAACCAACCGCGGGCCTGGGCTTGGAAGAAGCCGCCGTGTTCGGGTTCAGGAATCCAGTCGAGTTGGACGACGACAGGGAAAGTGTTGTCGGCGGCGGGGGCGGTGTTAGTCGGGGTGGAATCGGCCTTTTCGTTGGACGACCGAGAGCACGCGGCGAACACGAGGCAATGGCACAAAATCAAAAGACGTGGGAGTAGGGCTGGCTTCATGCTGGGGAGACCATGAATGGCATCTGTTTTGCTGGCAACCACGCGGCCACGATCGTGAGGATCGACGGTCATGCCGGAGCCCTCGCGCGGGTTGCTTCGGCGCGAGTGGGATCCCGCGTCGTCTCAAACCTCTCTGTATTCTATGTCTGGTTACGCATTTCCTTGGTCCCGCTGTTCGGGTCGTCGTTCGTTCCAATCTGGTTTCGCGCTTTGCGCCGGTCTCCTCGCGACCGCGGTGGCGCCGCTGGCTAACGCAGGAGACCTGACCCTCTCGACTGAATCGTCCTCGCCCTATGACTTGGCGATTCTCGGCGGCCTCGATGGGGTGCCGGCTGGCGAGACGCGTTATGTGAGCTGGGACGAGGTGGCCGGACTGCCCACCACCACGCTGGAGCTCACCGGAGAGTTTGTGCCCGGCAAGCAGGAGGTGACGGTGGTGTTTGTGGAGGACCTCTGGAAGGTGCTGCCGGTCGCAGCCGAAGCCGACACGCTGCTGGCGTGGTGCACCGATGATTATTTTTCGATTTATCCGCCGGAGTTCATCGCGAAGCAGAAGCCTTTCGTGGTGGTAAAAATCAACGGCGACGGTCCGGACAAATGGCCGCCGGAGGGGCTGAGTTTTAATCCGGGCCCTTACGTGATCAGTGTCGCCGATGAGGTGGTGCCCGGCACGCGCGCGATTCTCGATGTCGGTCACAAACGGCCGTGGGGCGTCGACAAAATCAAGTTCGTCAATGAAGACGAAGCCCTCGCTCCGGCCTTTGCCGGGGAGTGGTCGGACGTGAGTGAGTTGGCCGCCGCGGGGCGCACGATTTGGGTGAATTCCTGCTCGAGCTGTCACCCGGGTCCGGGTGGTTTGGTGGGCGGCAATAAGAGTCAGCGGCCGTTTCCGGTGCTGCAGGCGCACGCCAAGTACAACACCGACTATTTCCGCAAATACGTGCGGGACCCGAAGTCGCTGGTTCCCAGTGCGACGATGGAGCCGCATCCGCATTACACCGACGCGCAGTTGGATGCGTTGGTCGCGTTTATCAGCGCGGAATCGGGGGAGTGATCCGGAAGGTTTTTTAAACACCAAGGTAGCAAAGGGAGCAAAGGCCTGGTGGGTGGCGGAGAGGCAGGGGGGGGGAACGCAAAGGCGCAAAGGACGGAGAGATCGCAAAGCCGGGAGAGTGAGGTGGACGCGGACCTCCGGGCCGCGTCGTTCCACCTGCCCCTCGGTGTAGGCCGTGAGCCCTGGTCGCCTTCGGCGCCGCCATAGGCGGGTAAACTTGCTCGCGCTAGCGCTGGAGTGGGAACGCAGGCATTCTCTCACTCGGCGGAACGGCGGCTGAAGCCGCCGCTACGGTTGGGACTATGGGGCCAGCCAGGTGGTGGGGTCGGCGGGAGTGTTTTGGATGAGGCCGATTTCGGACGCGATGGTTTGTAGGTTGCGCCAGAGGTCGGCGTCCATGGGGGGCAGGGCGTGGCCGTCGTCGCCGAGCACATACGGGCGCAGGGCCTGCAGGGCGGCGGCAATGTGCTCCGGGTCGGCGTCGGGGCCGCGGCGTTGGGCGACGGCTTTCACCGCCAACTCGGGCTCGCGGTAAGCGAGTTCCCAGCCGGCGCGCACGGCCTGCACAAAGCGCTGCAGCACCGGACCGTGTTGCTCCCACTGGTCGCGGGAGGTGTAGAGGATTTCTGAATACGAACGGAAGCCGAGGGCAGCGAAGGAAATGAACCGTGTTTCGCGCGGCGCGGCGGCGGACTGCAGGCGCACGTATTCTTCGGAGGCGTAACCCTGCATGGCGACGACGTGTCCGGAGAGCAGATCGGCGATGTCGTCCTCGACCCGCACGAAGTTGATTTCGTCCTCGCTGAGCCCACCGGCGGCGGTGGCGAACCAGTGAAACAGGGCGTCGGCGTAGGCGTGCACTCCGATCGGTTGGTGGGCGAAATCGGCGGCGGAGGTGATGTTGCTCTCCGCGAGACTCATCACGCCGGCCGGGCTTTCGCGAAGCATGGGCGCGAGGGCGACGAGGTCGTCACCACGGTCGAGCTTTTGCAGCAGGATGTAACCCTCGATGGTGGCGAGGGTGGGCGTGGTCAGGTCCTGTTGCAGCAGCGCGGTGCTGTTCTGGCCGTAGGCAAAGGTGCCTTCAGTGACGGCGAGTCCAGCTTCGGTCATGAGCCCGGCATCGATGGCGACAAAGACGCCAGCGAATTGAGCGGAGGGAAACCAGCCCGGGTTGAACTGCACGGGTTGCAGTTCGTCAGCTTCCGCTTCGGCGTGAAGGCAGCTGGAAAGCGCGAGCGCACCGACGGCGAGTAGCGCGACGGTGCGACGAAAGCGGAGGGCGCTCACTGTTCGACCAGGGGCTGCAGTTCGGCCGGCAGGAAGGAGAAGTCGACGTAGCGGTCGACCGGCATGGGCGCGTTGAGGATGCCGAGTTCGTGCAGGCGGTCACCCATGGAGGCGAGGCGGCTGCGTCGGAGGGCGCCGATGCGCTCACCTTTGGCGGGGTCGCCGCCGACGAGTTGGCTTTCCTTCATCGCGGCGATGGAGAAGTCCATAAACTCGGTGTGCATGGCTTCGTTGCGGGAAGCGATGAGGGCCTTGGCGGCGGTGGCGTCACCATTGAGGAAGGTTTCCCAGCCCTTGATGGAGGCGTTGATGAAGGCGCGCACGCGATCGGGGTGAGCCTCGGCGTATTTGCGGCTGGTGAAGATAACGCGGTAGGGATCGTAGCCGGAGTTGGCCAGCAGCATGGTTTTGGGCGAGCCGCCGTTTTCACGCACGTAGTAGGGCTCGTTGGTGACGAAGCACTGCTGGATGAAGTTCTTGTCCGACATGAACTGGGCGAGGCCATAGTTCATGGGGATGATGTTGATATCGATGTCGTAGGTGGCCTCGAGGTTCACCAACCAGCCGGAGCCCGGGACGGTCATGATCGATTTGCCGTCGAGTTCGGCGAACGACGTGATCGGGTTCTCCTCGTGGAGGAGCAGCGCCTGGGGATCGTGTTGCATGAGCGCGCATACAATCACGATCGGCATGCCTTCCTGAACGGCCAACATGACGTCGTCGCTGCGACCCATGGCGAAATCGGCGCGGCCGGTGGCAACCTTTTGGGTGGCGAGAGCGCCGGGGCCGCCGGGCAGGATGTCGACCTCGATGCCGGCGTCGGCGAAGTAGCCGGAGGTGACCGCTTGGTAGTAGCCGCCGTGTTCAGCTTGTGGATACCAATCGGTTTGGAAGGTGACCTTGGGCAGGCCGCTTTCGCCGGTTTCGTCGGCGTGGCCACCGCCGCAACCACTGAGGGCGACGAGGCCGAGGACGGCGAGGCCGACGGGACGGGCGAGGGAAGAGAGAGTGCGGAGGGTCATGAGTCGGTTTTGGCGTAGGAGTCGTGCCATTTGTGCAAGCTGAGCCAGCCCAAGCCGATGCCGATGCCGGCGAAGAGGAAGCCGAGCACGCAGCTGGCGGCGGCGGTGGCGAAGAGGGCGGCGATTTTGAACTGCGAGCTGAAGATGATGGTGAGGAAACCCAGTCCGCCTTGGCCGCCGGCGGAGTTGCCGGCGTAGAAGTCTCCCACGATGGCCCCGATGGGAGCGAGGGTGGCGGCGATGCGCAGGCCGGTGAAGAAGTAGGGCAGCGCGGCGGGCACGCGCAGGAGGAAGATCTCCTGGCGCTTGGTCGCTTTGCACATGCGGAAGAGGTCGACCAGATTGCGATCGGTGGAGATGAGGCCCTGGGTCGTGTTGACCGTGAGCGGGAAGAAACAGATGAGGAAGGTGATGATCGTCACGCTGATGAGGCCCGGTCCCACCCAGAGGATGAGGATGGGGGCGAGCACGATGATCGGCGTCATCTGCAGGATCATCAGGTAGGGGTAGAGGCTGGCGCGAATGGTCGGTGTGAGCGACAGGATGAGGGCGAAAATAAAACTCACCAGCACCGCGGAAAAGAAACCGAGCACCGCGCCTTTGAGCGTGTTGATCGAGCCGGCCCAGAGTTCGCTGCCGTAGGTGCCGAAGGCGCGGATGATTTCGTCGGGCGTGGGCAGGAGGAAGTGTTGCTCCTCACCGAGGCCGGCGCGGATGGCATACCACAGGCCGATGAAGACGAGACCGGTGAGAAGAGGAAGCAGCTTGGTCAGCAGGCGTTTGGACATGGTGCCGGGAAAGGGAGGGCTTCAGCGGTGGGCGGATTCGACCGAGCGAAGGAGTTTGGACACCTCGGCAACCAGACGCTGGTATTCGGGCGACTGGCGGGTGTCATCGGTGCGTGGATACGGCAGGTCGACCTTGATCTCGCGATGGAGGCGGCCGGGGTTGGCGCTGAGCACAAAAATGCGGTTGGATAGGAAGACGGCCTCGGCGACGGAGTGGGTGACGAAGAACGCGGTCCATTCCTTTTGGGCGCGGATGGCGAGCAGCTCTTCGTTGAGATGGTCGCGGGTCATCTCGTCGAGGGCGCCGAAGGGTTCGTCGAGGAGGAGGATCTTGGGCGAGAGGGAGAGGGCGCGGGCGATGGACACGCGCATCTTCTGGCCGCCGGAGAGTTGGCGAGGGTAGTAAGTGGCGCGTTCCTTGAGGCCGACGAGATCGAGGCAGGTTTGGGCGAGTTTGACGCGTTTGGTGCGATCGGTGCCGCGGAGCTTGAGCGGGACCTCGACGTTGTGCTGGACATTGAGCCAGGGCAGGAGGGTCGGTTCCTGGAAAACGAAGGCGAGTTCCTGCGCGGCCTCGGTGGGGGCGACGCCCTCGACGGTGGCGGTGCCGCGGGTGATGGGATTGAGACCGGAAATGAGTTTGAGGATGGTGCTCTTGCCGCAGCCGCTGGGTCCGATGAGGGACACAAAATCGCCGCGGCGGGCTTCGAAGCTCAGGTCGTCGAGAATGACGGGGCCGTCACCATACCGTTTTTCAACGTGGTCAAATTTAACAATGGGCGGTCGGTCGGGCATGCGGGATTTAGGTCGAATCGGAGGCGATACGGTTAGCAGGCGGCTTGCCACGCGTCGGGAAGGTCAGGAGATCGGTCACAAGTGCCATGAGCAGGATTCATGCACGTTTTTTGGCCAATCGCAGCGGCGAAAAACGTCCGTCGAAACCGGTTTTGGCGCAGAAGGTGCGAACGGGCGGCGATATGGAAAAACCGATGATCAAACATGGCCTGATGCGGTGGATGCGGGGAGTGGCGGGAATGGTGTTGGCGGCGGGAATCGCGGTCGGGGCGGCGCGTGCGGAGGAGCCGGACAAGCTGGTGCTGCAGCTCGATCTGGGCGTGCGTAACGTGCAGTTTGCCGGCGTGTTATGGGCGGATGCCCATGGGTGGTTTGAGGAGGCGGGGCTCGATCTGGAGATCCGTCCGCTGCCGAAGGGCTACGGTGATCTGGCGGCCAACGTGGCGGCGGGGGAGCACACGATCGGCTCGATCGAAGGCGGGCTGTTTTTGTCGGGTCGGGCGGCGGGTGAGCCGGTGGTGGCGATCGGCACGATGTTCCAGGCTTCGCCGCTGGGTCTGGTGTCCAAGGTCCATCACGGGGTGAAGACGCCGGCCGATTTGGTGGGGCTGAAGGTGGCGGTGCACGGCGACGGGCACGAGGCGTTGGCCACGGTGTTGGAGACCGGCGACGTGGATCCGGCGCTGGTGACGGTGAGTGAAGCCGAGTATGGTGACGGCCCCTTGTTGCGCGACGAGGTGGATGCCAAGCAGGCCTACTACGTGGACGAGTTTGTGCGCATGCGGCAGGCAGGCCACGACGTGACGGTGCTGCGCTACAAGGACTTTGGGCATCGGGCGTATTCGCAGGTGTTGTTTGTGAGCGAAACGACCTTGGCCGAAAACCGGGATGCGCTCGTGCGTTTTTTGCAGGTGCACCACCGCGGCTGGCAGGCGGCGTTGGCGGATCCGGAAGCGGCGGCGAAGCTGGTGGTCGAGCGTTATGAGCCGCAGCTGGATCTGGCTTATCAGGTGGAGTCGCTCAAACAGATCGGCGAGCTGGTGTGGGCCGAGGATAAGCGCACGGGCGCGGCGAGTCCGGCGACGTGGACGGAGGCGGCGGAGCGGTTTCGGTCGACGCATCCGGACGCCGAGCTCGAGCCGATGGCGGCGTGGACGGATTTTACGCTGGTCGAGGAGGCGTTTGCGGACGGGGAGCTGTGAAGGGCGGGAGGCCGAGGGGCAGGTGAGCTGAGGGGCCGGGCTTTCTTTTTGAACACCAAGGTCGCAAAGGGAGCTAAGCGGAGGGGCAGGGTGTTTTTTTAACAGGAGGTAACAGAGGGGAACGGAGCGGTGGGGCAGAGGAGCGGCCGACACGGCCGCTGCTACACTCGGGGCTGCTGTAGCCGGAGAGGGCGGGGGCGGCTGACCGCAGCGAACATGTTGGGCGTAAAGCCCGACCCACATTATGCAGAGTAACTTGTTTGTGGGTCGGGCTTTACGCCCGAAATGGTGGGCAGTGTGGTGAGTTGCTGACCGGGTAGGATCCGGGACCGAGGGGCAGCGGGAGCGCGAGCAAGCTCGCGGCCTACAGTGTGGTTTCGAAAACGAAATGTAGGCGGCCGGCTGGCGACGACCGGGGTCAACGACCCCGGCTACAGTTTTGTTGGCGGCTCCCTTTACCCGATCACCGGGAGGGTGAGGGTGGAGGGGTGCGTCTCGTCGTGGTAGACGACTTGGAGGGCTCGTTTAAATTCGCCGGGGGCTGCGATGGCGGCTGGGTCCGTGGCGGTGTTGGGGGAGCGGATGAGCAGCGGATAGGCGGAACTCGCGACGTCGAGGCGGAGGGCGTCGCCGGCGGCGAAATCGACCGCGATGGGGTCGAGTGGGAGTTCGATTTCCAAACCTTCCGGGGCATCGGCGCCGCTGACGGCTTTGGCACCGAGCGTGAGGAACTCGGCGCGACCGCTCGGGCGCACACGGCTGAGGCGCACGACGAAGTGGGTGTGCGGGGCGCTGGAGCGGACATGCAGCGTGCAGGTCGGGTCGCCGGCCACCGAGAGCGGGTCGGCCAGCGGCGCCGAAGTGTAAACGAGTAGGTTGTTGCCTTCCTGCTGCGCCGAAAGGTCGTGCGGACCGAAGGCGACGTTGCCGCCGCGATTACCGCCGGGGGCCATGACCGGGACTTCCGGATCGTAGGTGTAGAGGTCTTCGGGGCCGCCGGGGGCGGCGGGCGAGAGTTGGCCGTCCCCGTAGCGCGAGTTGGCGCGGGAGGAGGAGGTGAGAAACCAGGTGCTCGGCATGGCGGCGGGTGGTGGCCAAGCGGGGGCGTCGCGCCAGGTGTCGGCACCGAGCACGTAGTAGCGGACCGGTGGGAGCGGCGCGGGGGCGGTCGGCGTGTCGTGGTCGAGCCAGTGGTGAAACCACGCCGCGAGGGCGGTATCGGTTTCCGGTTTGGCGCCGGGGCCGAGGTGAGTGCCGCCAACGTGTTCGCCCCAGGGGATGTGTTGCCAGGGGCCGGCGAGCAAAACCTGGTTCGGATGAGCGGCGGCCATGGCGCGGAATCCGTCGACGGAGCCGCGCAGGTAAAAGTCATACCAGCCGCTGATGTGAAACATGGGCAGGCCGAGCTCGGCGACGCGCTCGAGCAGATCAAACTCCGCCCAGTAATCGTCCTTGGTGGCGTGGCGAATCCAGTCGATGCCGTAGGACGGCACGTCGTCGTTGGCCAGGGGGGCGGCGTCCCGGAGCGGCATGACGCTGCTGAGACGACCGGGGTTGAGCCAATTGGCATCGAGCGCGGCCACGCTGGTGGCGCCGGCGCGGCGGGCGTCTTCGCGCAGCATTTGGCTGGCCCACGCGACGGTCGTGCTGAGTTGCAGGATGCCGTCGCGGTAGAACCAACCGGAGTAGAGATCGAACGCCGTCATATGCGGCGCGAGGGCCTTGAGCGCGGGCGGCTGGGCGAGGGCGGCGAGGAGCTGCGTGGAGCCTTGGTAGGAGAACCCATACATGCCCACGCGGCCGTTGCTGCCGGGCAGGGCGGCGGCCCAGGCGACGGTGTCGAAGCCGTCGTCGACCTCGTTACGAAAGGTGTAGAATGACCCCTCGCTGTCGCCGCGGCCACGCACGTCCTGAATGACGACGATGAAGCCCTGTCGGGCCCACCAGTTGGGGTGGGCGTAGACGACGGTCGACGCGATGTCGCGACCGTAGGGCTGGCGCATGAGCAGGACCGGCCAGGGGCCGGGTCCGGCGTTGGGCCCGGCGGGGCGATAGATGTCGGCCACGAGCCGGGTGCCGTCGCGCATGGTGGCAACGACGCCGGATTCGAGGGCGACGTCGGCGAAGGCGTCGGTGAGGTTTTGCCCGATCACGAATAAAGGAATTTGGGCATGGAGCCCGGCGTGGCAAATTCGGGGAGCGGCGCCTGCTTCATCTTGCCGGGATTGAGCAGGTTGTGCGGATCGGCTTCAGCTTTGAGTTCGAGTTGGATGTCGTAGCCGAGGTCCCGGCCACCTTCTTCGATGATGCAGGTGTGGGGATTGGCGACGAAGACACCGATCTCGTGGCAGGCATCGATCATCTCTTTGAGGCGCTCTTCGGTGGAGAACTTCACCACCGGCACGCCGCCGCAGACGATGTTGTCCTCGAGGCCCATCTTGGAATTGCCGCGGGTGAATTCGAAGTGGAAGAACATCTCACCCGGGAAGCGGGCCTGGAGGGTCTTGACCTGTTCGCGGAAGTTTTCGCCGTAGCCGCACTGCAGGTAGGTGTAGGCCGGGTCGGCCTTGAGCGCCCACAAGGTGGTGTGGTTCCAGGTGTAGTCCGACAGCATCGGGGCCTTGCGCGGGAAGTGGTAGGGGATGCGATGCGGCACCTCGAGTCCGGCGGCTTCGGCGCGGGCGGCGACGGCGTCGGCGGAGGCTTCGTCGACCTCGAGGAAGATCACGTGATGGCCCTCGGGGTAGAACTTTTTGATGGGCTTAAAGTAGGCCGGGAGCGGGTCCTCGATGACCGAAAGCAGGCGCTTGGGCACGTCGAGATCGTGGGCGAGTTCGTCGGCGAAGTTGAGCAACCCATCCCAGTCGGCGCTGGACACGACCATCTGTTGCCAAGGGCGGGCGGGCGCGAGGCGCAGCTGCATTTCGACGATGATGCCGTTGGTGCCGTAGGCGTGGAAGACACGCATGGTTTCGGCCTCGTCTAGGGTGAGGATGCGCGGCTCTTCCTCGATGGTGAGGATCTTAAACTGCTTGATGGTGCCGGGGGTGCGCAGACCACCGTGGGCGATGGAGCCGATGCCGCCGGAGCCGCCGCCGACAAAACCGGCGATGGTCGATTTGATCCAGGTGGACGGGTAGCAGCGCAGTTCCCAACCGAGCGGGCGGGCCTGGTTTTCGATGATGCCGAGGCGGGCACCGGGCTCGGCGGTCACGACGCCGTCGCTGAGGTCGATGATCTTGTCCATGCCGGTGAGATCGAGGACGAGTCCGCCGAAGAGCGGCACACATTGGCCGTAGTTGCCGGTGGCGCCACCGCGCACGGTGAGGGGCACGCGTTCTTTCACGGCGAGCGAGACGATTTGCTTCAGCTGATCGAGCGAAGACACCTTGGCGGCGGCAGCGGCGTAGCGGTCGCCGATGCGTTCCCGCAGCACGGGGGAATACCAATAGAAGTCCTGCGAGAGCGTCGTCAGGTTCTTGCCGGACGTGATGACGTTGTCGGCTCCGAGCAGGTCGGAGAGCGCGGCGATGAAGGTGGCAGAGAGCGGGACAAAACCGGGAGTGGACATGACTGGGATTTGTAGAGCAGCCCCGGTGCCGGGCGGGCTGGTGAATTTGCGCGGAGTCTGGCACCGCCTGGTCGTGGCACGTGCGGTGCTCGCGGTGAGGGGATGATTCGACACTCGATTTTCACCGTCGCGGGGCTGGCACTGACGCTGGCGGGAGCATCCGCCGCGCGAGCAGAATTGACCCTTTCGGCTGAGCCGCAGGGCAAACATGACCTCGCCTTTGACGGCACCTGGGCGGCCGTGCCGGACGGCGAGGTGCGTTATGCCACGCGGGCCGACCTCGCGGCGCTGCCGGGGGCGAAGACCGTGCGTGATCGGCCGTGGGCGACGATGCCCGAAGCCGATCTGACGGTGGTCCCGATCTCCGTGCTGACGGCGGAACTGGGTTGGGAAGGTGACGCGGATGGCCTCGTGCTGACGTGCGAGGACCGTTGGGAATCGTGGTTGCCCAACAGTCTGGTCGAAGAGCGTGAGCCGTATTTGCTCCTCTACTACAACGGCAACGCGCCGGGCGAAGGTGACGG
Organism: Actomonas aquatica; assembly: GCF_019679435.2. Classification (NCBI taxonomy): domain Bacteria; kingdom Pseudomonadati; phylum Verrucomicrobiota; class Opitutia; order Opitutales; family Opitutaceae; genus Actomonas; species Actomonas aquatica. The sequence continues at coordinate 1,474,914 of NZ_CP139781.1, read as the reverse complement.
TTGGCCGATCTTTAACGGCATCGAAGCCATGGCGCCGTATTACGTGTTTGTGAGCCCGGCGGATCATCCGGATTTTAAGGATGAAACCCCGCACGGCATGATCTCCGCAACGCAGGTGGTAAAGATCAGCGCGGCGAACGAGGAGGCGCGGTATAAACCGTTTTACGCGGGAGCGAACGCGGCGCTGAGTGACACCGCCAAGGCCGGGCGCACGCTGTTTTTGGCCAACTGCAACTCCTGCCACCAAGGGCCGGGAATGGCCGGCGGCAACGTGTCGCAGCGTCCCTTCATGGTGCTGCAGACGCACGCGAAGTTTAACGCCGATTATTTCCGCAAGATGGTCACGGATCCGAAGCAGTTTTATCCGGAGACGATCATGCCGCGTCACCCGCAGTTTACGGATGAGGATTTTGCGGCGTTGATCGCGTTCTTGAGTGAAGCGACGCCGTGAGGTGGCGCGGCGGGATGGGGCGGTGAGGGGCGGTTGGCGGTGAGGAGCGGCGGAAGCGATTTATTACACCAAGGTAGCAAAGGGAGCAAAGGGCTGGTGGCGCGGCGGAGGGGCAGGGCGGAGCGGCCGACACGGGATTAACCGCAGATTACGCAGAGGGGCGCAGATTTGCGGGGTGACGGCGGAGAGGCAGGGCGGAGCGGCCGAGACCGGCCGCTGCTACATTCCTTGGTGCTGTAGCCGGGCTCGGTGAGCCCGGTGAGGCCGCCCCTTACCCGTGGAAGCGGGCGATGCCGCTGAGGGTGAGCCAGGCGGCGGCGGCGATGATGAGGACCGCGGCCAGGATGGTGGCGTAGTCGCGGCCACCGAGTTCGGCGCGGTGCAGGTAGGTGCGTTGGGCGCTGCCGGAGAAGCCTTTGGCCTGGAGCACGACCTCCGTTTGCTGCGCTTTGTGCAGGGCCCCGAGGATGACGGGCACCGCGACCTTGGCGTAGATTTTTAGGCGCTGCACCGCCGAGAGATCCTCGGGGGCAAAGCCGCGCAGGCGTTGGGTGCGGATCACGGCCTGAATCTCGTCAAAGATGAGTGGGAAGAAGCGCAAGGTGGACGTCATCACGAAGGCCAGTTTGTAGGGCAGGCCCAATCGCACGAGGCTGACCACGAGGTGGTTTGGATCCGTGGTGAATACACACAACGGGACCAGCAGGATGAAGGTAAGGCTTTTGCCGATGGCGTTGAGGCCATAGAGGGCGCCTTCGCGCGAGAAGGACGCGCCGCCGATGAACCAGAGGTTTTCGGGTAAGTGGAACAGCGGCGTGAGTTCGCGTCCGCCGAGGAGGCGTTGCACGTGTTGCACATTAAAGAAGCCGTGGGTGATGAGCAGGATGACGAAGAACGGCGTCATCACTTTGGCGACCAACTTGAGGTAGGGGGCCGGGATACCAACGGCGAAGCAGGTGCCACAAATGCCGGCGGCGAGCAGCAGGTTGAGCCAAGGGTCGTTCCACATCACGGCGGCCACGGTGGCGGCGATGAAGAGGGCGAGCTTGGCGCGAAAATCGAGCGCGGAGAAACCGGTGTGGCGCGTGGCCGAGACGAAGGAAGGCGTGTTCATGAGTCGGCGGGCACGGGTTGAAAGGTGGCCGCGAGTTCGCGCGGCGAGAGGGCGCGGTTGCCGGGGTGGGAAGCTTGGGCGAGAGCGACGGCCTGGGTCGGATCGACGGACGTTTGGCGCAGGGTTTCGATGGCGTGGTAGGCTTCGCGAATGGGCGCGTCGAGCAGCAGCTGACCCTGACCGAGCACCAGCACGCGGCGGGCGTATTCGGGCATCAAATACAGATGGTGGGTCACGATGACGATGGTGCGGCCGCGGGCGTGCAGCTCGCGGGTGAGGTCGAGGATGGCGCGGGCGCCGGCGGCGTCCTGTCCGGTGGTGGGCTCGTCGAAGATCAGCACCTCGGGATCGAGCGTGAGCACGGCGGCAATGACGACGCGGGCCCGGTCGCCCTTGGAAAGCGAGAAAGGATGAGCGTGCCGCAGGTGGGTGAGGTTCATCGCGGCGAGCGCCTCCTCGAGGCGGGCCTTTTTGGCGGCTTCGTCGAGGTCGGTGCTCTGCAGGGAAAACCCTACCTCGGCTTCGACGCTGGCGTTGAAGAGCTGGCGGTCGGGGTTCTGGGGCACGTAGCCGATGCGGCGGGCGAGCTGAGCGACGTTGAACTGGGCGAGGTCGACGTCGTCGATTTGGGCTTCGCCGCTGGAGGGCTGCAGCAGGTTGAGGAAGTGCTGCAGGAGGGTGCTCTTGCCGGCGCCGTTTTGGCCGATGAGCAGGCAGTATTCGCCGCGCGGAATCTCGACGGTGATGTTGTTCAGCGCGGTGGTGCCGTCGGGGTAGGTGTGAGTGACGTTGCGCAGTGCGAGAATGGGTCGGCCGCGGTTGGGCGGCGCGGGCGGAGGCGGGTCAAAGGACCGGGCGGGCGGCAACTGCGGCAGTGCCGCGATGGCCTCGGGCAGGGTCGTGGGCAGCGCCTGATCGGCGGGCCAGAGTCCGGCGTCGCGCAGGTGGGCAAAGGTGCTGGTGGCTTCGGGCGGGCGCAGGTGCAGACGATCAAAGAGCGCGGTGTCGCGCAGGATCTCGGCGGTGGGGCCGTCGGCTTTGAGTTGGCCCTCTTCCAGCACGAGGATGCGTTGCGCGGTGGCGGCAAGTTCTTCGCTGGCGTGGGTGGCGATGACGAAGCTGATGCCGTGGGAGGCGTTGAGTTCGCGCACCAAGGCAAACACTTCAGCGGTGCTCGCCGGGTCGAGCTGCGAGGTCGGTTCATCGAGCACGATGAGCGGCGGCTGCAGGGCGAGGGCGGCGGCGAGCGCGAGGCGTTGTTGTTGTCCGCCGGAAAGTTCGTGCGGGTGTTTGGCGGCGAAGTCACCGAGGCGCACGGCATCGAGTGCCCAGGTGATGCGGGCGCGAATTTCGTCGGGTGGCAGGGCGGCGTTTTCGAGGGCGAAGGCGACCTCGTTTTCGACGGTGGCGGTGACGAGCTGCGAGGAGGGATCCTGCAGGACGAGGCCAACGGTGCGCGACAGCGTGTGGATGGGAGTATCGATGGTGTCCTGACCGGAAACGGTGAGCTTGCCGAAGAAGCGTCCGCCGTAGAACTGCGGCACGATACCCACCATCGCGAGACAGAGGGTGGATTTGCCCGCGCCGGAGGGACCGAGCAGGCCGACGATTTCGCCGGGGGCGATTTCGAGGTTGAGGTCGCGGAGGACCGGGCCGGGCGAGGTCGGGTAGGCGTAGGAAACCTGTTCGCAGCAGACCAACGGCGCGGCAGGCGAGGTGGAAGATGTCGGGTGAGTCATGCGGCCGGGTCAGAAGTTGGCGTGCGGCGGTTTGACCAAGGCCATCGAGCGCAGACCGGCGATGACGCCGGTGCCGATGACCGCGCCGATGACGCTGCGCGCGGCGTTTTCGATCGGGACCATGACGAAGAAGATGTAGAAAACCTCTTCGGGCCAGGTGAGCAGGATGTAGCTCAACCATGACATGTAGAACATCATGAGACTGGCCGAAACCCAGGTGCCGAGGAAGAGGCCGATGGCGACTTTCTTGAGATCGGGACTGCGCAGCGCACGACCGATCCAACGCCGGGTGGGCGCGAGAAAGAGCAAGGTCGAGGAGAGGTGGGTGAGGTAGCAGAGAATGAAGACGGCGGGGCGGACGCCGTTGAGGTTCACCGCGTGGTGATAGAAGCTCACCCAGCCCACCAGTATGAGCACGCTGATCGCGGCCCAGAGGCGGTTGCGGCCGGTCGGATGCAGGGAAGCGGCGACGAGGGCGGCGAGGCCGGCACCGGTGACGGCGAGCCACGGGATGCCGGCGGTGTGGGGCGCGAGGAATACGCCGACGAGCGAGCCCACGCTACTGGCCACGAAACCGGCCCACGGACCGAGTAACCAGCCATTGAGCGAGTAAACGCCCTGCGCCATGGGGAAGCTGCTACCGCCCGAGAGCACGATGGAAAACGGGATGAACGACAGCACGGCGATCACGGTCGCCAGCACGATCACGTAGGCGACGGGCGCGCCGCCAATGGATGCGGCATCGTGAAAGGTGATGCGGCGTTCGGCGCCCTGCAGGCCGGCGAAAGTATCGGCCGGGGCGGACGGCGGTGGAGGAGAGGGAGGTGTCGACATCGTCGGCGGTTGCGTCAGTCCCACTTCATGAGGCGGCGCAGGTTGCCGCCCATGATGGCGTCAAACTCGGCGTCGGTCAGGCCGGCCGCGCGGATGTCATCGATCATGCGTGAGAAATCGGCATCCGATGAGTCGCGCGGGTAAAGCATGATCGGGTAGTCGGTGCCGAAGAGGATGCGGTCGGGGCCGATCATATCGACGACGCTGCGGAAGACCTTTTTGTCGTAGAGCAAGGGCGACGCGGCGGTGTCGTAGTAGACGTTTTTAAGGCGCTCCTTCACCCGCGGATTGTGTTCGAAGAAGGGGATGCCGCCGCCCCAGTGCGCGAGGATGAAGGTTGCGTCGGGGTAATCCATGGCCATCTGCAGGTAGTCGCCCAGTGGGGTGGGCATGGTGCTGGCCTCGCCGATGATGAGCGGATCGGTGACGTGGAGGTTGAACGGCACATCGGCCTGGACGGCGAGTTCGACGAGGGCGGCGAAGTTGTCGTCCTGGAAGGAGAAGTCCTGGGCCTGCGGGAGGAGTTCGCCGAGTCCGCAGAGGCCGGCGTCGAAACAGCGTTTGACGTTGTCGAGGCCGCGCTGGCCGGAGCTGGGTTTCACCGTAGCGAAAGCGTGGATACGGTCGGGGTGTTCGCGGTGCCAGTCCATGAACCACTGGTTCTGAATTTCGCAGGTTTCCTGGTTCTCCCAATACCAGCCGAGCATGATGACCTTCTCGACACCGGCGCGGTCCATGTCGCGCAGGAGCTGGTCGGTGTCGGCCCAGGCTTGGATGGTGGGTTTACCTTTGGGCGCGACGCAGTGGGTGAACCACGGTTCGTTGTGGGCTTCGCCCCAGGCGCGGGGTTGGTTGAAGACTTCGGGCGGGTAGGCGTGGATGTGGCAGTCGAGGATGCGGGTCATGTGGTGAGTCGAGGGAGAGGGAGGGCCAGAGGTGAGGAGTTGGATCGCGATCAGGGGCGCGCGAGGTTTTCGAGCCAGGGCGTGAGTTCGGCGATTTGAGGATAATCGACGGCGCCGGTGGCGCGGATCTTCTTGAAGTCGCTGAGGGCGAAGGCAGCGCCTTTGCGACCGGGGAAGATCTCTTCGTCGTAGAGTTCGAGGTAGATGCGTTTGGCGGCGGCGAGGTCGCCACTGAAGGCGAGGCCGTGCGCGAGGTTGATTTGGTGAATGAGATTGTCGGGCTCGCGGGCGATGCCCTGGCCGGCCTCGGCGACGGCGCGGGCGGGGTCGCCGCTGTAGAGGTAGAGCTCGGCGGTGTAGGCGTGATAGCCGTGGAAGTGGGGATCGAGCTCCAGCGCCTTGGCGTAGTCGGCTTCGCTGGCGGCCCAGTCGCGATCGACGGCGCGGGCGACCAAATCGCCGCGATAGATCAGCGCGCGGGCGGACGTCGGATCGGCGGCGACAGCGGCGCGGAAGTCGCGGGAGGACGCGGCGTGATCGCCGCGGTAGTAGTAGATCTGGGCGCGTTCGATGTAGGGATCGGCGTAGGTGGGCGCGGCGGCGATGGCGGCGGTGAGTTCGGCGATGGCCTGTTCGTCGTCGCCGTCGCGGCGGGCGAGGGCGGCGGCGACCACGTGATCTTCGGCGATGGCGAAGGCGCGGATACGATCGGTGCGGGTGTCGATCTCGGCGCGCAGTTGAGCTTCATCCTGACCGGGCAGGGTCAGACCGTCGGCCCGCAGTTCACCGCCGACGTAGACCTGCTGCAGGTTACGCAGACTGCAGGCCAGCACGTAGGTGGCGAGCGGATCGTAGACGGGGCCGGTGTCGGGGGCGCGTGGATCGACGATGAGGAAGTCGGCAAATTTGCCGGGCTCGAGCGAGCCGACGTCGTCTTCGATGCCGAGCACCTCGGCACTGCCGAGTGTGTGCAGGCGCAGCATGTCATGGACGGAGAGCACGGTGGCGTCTTTGTGCAGACCGCGCATGGTGTAGAGCCCAATGCGCATGTTCTGGAAGGGATCGGAAACGTCGGTGCAGCTCTGGTCGTCGAGGCCCACGGCAACCGGGATGCCGCGGCGGCGATATTCCACGATGTCGGCGATGCCATCGGCGAGGCGGCCGTTGGAGGTGGGTTGCCAGGACATCTTGGCGCCGGCGGCCTGCACGGTGTCGAGGATGTGATCATTCACGTGAATGAAGTGGCCAAAAATGAGCTGCGGGCCGACGGCGCCAGCTTCGACATACCATTCAAACTTCTGCTGCTGCTCCGGCACGCGCTCGGGGCTCTCGAGGAAGTGGGACTGGTTGAGCAGACCGTAGTCGCGCATGAAGGCGGCCTCCATGTAGGCGGTTTCTTTATTGGGCTCAAACTGCACGCGGCCGCTGATGGCCATCTTGAGCAAGAGGTCCGACTCGGCCTGCCGTTCGGCACCGTAGGCGAGGATCTCCTCAAAACGGGCACGCGTCTCGGAGACGGTATCGAGTTCGAAGATAAAGAGGCTGTCGACGAAGCGCATGCCGGCGTCGATCTTGGCGTCGATCTGCATCTGCTCGAAGGGACCGGCTTTCAGCACGGGCGGCGGCACTTTCTCGCCGGGACCGATGGCCGGTTTGCCGACGCCGCCGTTGTAGGTGAAGTCGTAGGCGGTGGTGATGCCGTTGCGCAGGAAGTCGAGGGAGCCGTGGAGGGTAAACCAATACACATCCTCGGCGGTGGTGTGGCTCAGGTATCGGTCCCAGGCGCGGAACCAGCCGTAGAGTGTCACGTCGTGACCGAGGCCGCGCAGCGGACTCATGAAGATGTGGCTGTGGGCGGAGATGAAGCCCGGCGCGATGAGTTTGCCGGCGGCGTCGATGGTGGAGTCGGCGCTAACGTCGGCGGGCGCGTCTCCGGCGGCGAGTGCGGCGATGCGGCCGTCTTCGCCGACGGTGAACCAACCCACGAACGGTTCCGCCGCATCATCGGCCATGGTGATGAGGGTGGCATTTTTCACCAGCAGCTTGGCGGCGGACAGCGGGGCTACACTCACGGCGGCGGCGAGCAGCAGCAGGATCAGGCGGTGAAAGGAGGCAGAGCGCGGACGTGGCATGGTATTGAAGAATTAACTACAGGGAGACGGCATCCGACCTGCTGAGGGCCGGGGCATGATGATTCCAAAAAGTCGGTGGTGGCGCGGCGTGATCGGTGGCTTGGCGATGGGCGCGGCGGCGCTGACGGCGAGCGCGGTGGACAGTGCGGAACTCGGCCTCGAGCCGGTTTACCCGCACCTCAATCCGGACCGCACGCAGCTCCTGTCGGAGACTGAGATCGAGACCGCGCTGGCCGAGCTGCCCGGCTGGGTGGCGCAGGAGGGGATTCTCTACAAGGTCTTCGTGGCCGGCACCTTTCAGGATGCGGTCGCGATGATTGTGCGCATGTCCTACTCGCTGGAGGAGCTCGATCATCACCCCGAGATCCGCAACATCTACGGCAAGGTTTACGTCGGCTTCACCACCTACGATCAGGGCAAGCAGATCACGGCGCTCGACGTCAAAGCCGCGTTGGCCGTCGAGGCGGCCGTGGCGGGCAAACGGGCGAAGGCGGGCGGACATCATTGAGCGCGAAGCGTTCATGAATCGGTCGACGTCGCGGCGGCAGCGGCGGCGATGTCGGCTTTGATGCGAGCCATGCGGGTGTCGACCTCGCGGCGCACTTCGGTTTCGTCGTAACTCAACATGGTGGTGCCGTCGGCGACCGGGCGGCCGGCGACGTAGACGAGGTCAAGATTGCGCAGACCGCAGGCGAGCACGTAGGAAGCGAGCGGATTGTGGATCGGTCCGGTGTCGGGATCGCGCGGATCGACGACGAGGAAGTCGGCGTATTTTCCGACTTCGAGGCTGCCGACGTCGTCATCGATATCGAGGAGCTCGGCGCTGCCCAGAGTGTGGAGAAAGAGGATGTCGCCGATCGGCATGGCGGCGGCGTCGCTGTGCAGCGCGCGCATCGTATACATGCCGATGCGCATGTTCTGGAAGGGGTCGGAAATGTCGGTGCAGCTCTGATCGTCGAGGCCCATGCCCACGATCATGCCGGCCTCGCGATAGCGCGTGACATCGGGGATGCCGGAGGCGAGGCGGCCGTTGGACGTGGGTTGCCAGCACATGCGGCAGCCGGTCTCGGCGGCTTTGGTCACGATCTCGTCGTTGACTTGAATGAAGTGGCCAAAAATGAGCTGCGGGCCGAGGGCGCCGGCTTCCTCATACCAGGCAAACTTGGCCTGCTGTTCGTCGACGCGCTCCGGGCTTTCGAGGAAGTGACTCTGATTGAGCAGCCCGTGGTCACGCATGAGCGCGGCCTCAAGATGGGCGGCACCGATGTCGGGCGCGCGCTGCACGCCGCCGCTGATGGCCATCTTCATGGCAAGCGGTTCGGTGGCGGCGAAGTCGTTGAAAAACTCGAGGACATTTTCAAAACGCGCGCGAGTGACGTCTGGCGGACCGACGCGCGGCAGGCCCACGCTGTTGACGAAACGCAGCCCGGCGGCGGCTTTGGCGCGGATCTGGTTTTCCTCAAACGGGCCCGGGCGTTGCACGCCGTAGGGGACCTTTTCGTTGAGGCCCACGGCGGCGATGCGATCGACGCCGCTGTTGGTGAAGTCGTAGGCGGTGGTGATGCCGTTGCGCAGAAAATCGAGCGCGCCGTGGAGGGTGAACCAGTAGATGTCGTCGCCGGTCGTGCGCTTAAGAATGGGGCCGAGTGCGCTGCCCCAGCCGTAGAGCGTGGAGTCGAAGCCCACGCCGCGCACCGGACTCATATAGATGTGGCTATGGGCGGAGATGAACCCGGGGGCGACGAAGCGACCGGCGGCGTCGAGGGTGGAATCGGCGACGAGATCGGCGGGCGGTTCGCCGGCGGCGAGGGCGTCGATGCGGCCCTCGGCGTCGACGCTGAACCAACCCACAAACACGTCGGGTTGAGCGGGGTCGACGGTGATGAGGCGGGCATTCTTAACCAGCAGGGAAGCCGCGAAGGACGGCGAGAGGCTCAGGCTGAGCAGAAGCAGTAGCGCTCCAAACGTCCGGCGGTGGGTAAAGCGGACGACGGGCGCGTAAGCGCGGGTGCAAGGCATACCGGGGTGGCAGCTTGCCCCGTGCGCGGCGGTTCGGGAAACATGGTGTTTATGCGCAAATGCTGGATCGGCCTCCGCTCCGGCTCGCGGACGGCTGCAACGGAGGCATGAACTCGCGTGCTTGTTGTTACGGAATGGCGTTGGGAATGTTGACGGCGGCGGTCGGGCCGATGCTGGCGCAGAGCGCCAAGCTAGTGGTGACCGAGGCCAAGTTGTTTACGATGGCGGCCGATCAACCGGAACCGTTCGACGGTTTTATGGTGATCGACGAAGGCGGCAAATTGTTGGAAGTCGGCGCGGGGGCGCCGGGCGCGGAGTGGGCGGACACGCCGAAGCTCGATGTATCCGGAATGTGGATTCTGCCGGGGTTTGTGTCGGCGCACAGTCATCTTTGGCAGAGTGCCTGGCGTGGACTCGGCGCGGACCAGACCCTGATGGGCTGGGTGGAGGCCCTCTATATGGAACAAGCGCAGTTTGCGCCGGTGGAGGATTTTTATTGGTTCACCCTGCAGGGGGCGCTCGACCATTTGCGGCACGGCATCACCACCACCTACAACTTCAACTACGGCGCCTGGGCGCAGCCGGAATTCGCCGAAGTGCAGCTCAAGGGGGAGATGGAGTCCGGCGTGCGTTTTGTGCACGGCCAGAATTTTGGCGGCTGGGGGCAGGTGCCCACGGTGGAGGAAGGGCTGGCGTCGGCAGGTTCCTTTATAGAGTGGATCGAAGCTGAGGACACCGGCGACCAGATGCTGCGGGTGATGATCAACGGCAGCGCGGCGTTTCGCGATACAGCGCAGGCCGCGATCACTGAGGCGGCGGTGGGGGAGCGTTACGGGATCGGCAACCACCTGCACATTCTGGAGTCGGCCCCCGAGCAGTATGAAGAGCGCAGCCGCTTTCGCTGGATGGTGGATGCCGGGTTGATCACGGAGCGCGATTTGATGGGGCATTTCATCCACGTGGACCCTTGGATCCTGAGTCACGTGATCGATGCGGGTGCGGCGATATCGTGGAATCCGCTGTCCAATGGGCGCCTCGCTTCGGGCACGGCGGACATCCCGCATTACCTTGCTGAAGGCCTGCGGGTGGGCATGGGCGTGGATGGGCAGGCGAGTGCCGATCGGGCCGATCCGTTGGAGAACGTGCGGATCGGTTTATATGCCGTGAGAGCAAAATATGAGGATGCCAGTGTGCTTTCGCCCTACACCGTGCTGCGCCTGCATACTTGGGGCAGCGCCGATGCGTTGGGGGTCGCCGATCAGGTCGGCAGTCTCGAGGTGGGCAAGTTTGCCGACTTCGTGGTCATCGATCCGACGGACTTCGGGGTCGTTTTTGATCCCTATGCCACGCTCGCCTTCATGGCGGCGCAGGAGCATGTGGCCGCGGTTTACGTCGGCGGCGAAAAGCGCGTCGAGGCCGGCCGGCTAACGCAACACGATTACAGAAATGTCGGCCGAGAGGTGAACAAACGCGTCATTGCGGTGCGCGATCGGGCGGCCGAAGAGAGCAAAAAATAAGCAGTTGCCCATAAGTCCTACAATCTGCGCAAAAATTCCACGCGTTCTGCCCGCCCATGGCACAGATGGGTGAGCTTCATGCTAAGGCAGGGGGTGAGCAGTCGTGAACCACTGGCCTCACGCAACGCAAACTACTGTGCGAACTACCAACCATGAATAAGACCTTATCGAACCTAGACCGAGTGACCGCGGCCGTTTCCCTGGCGGCAGCGAGTGCCTCGTTTTTGATATCTTCCGCGACGGCGCAGGAGACGACGGATGATGTATTGTCGCTCGAAGCCTTCATCCTCGAAGAAACCGGCGGCGCCGGCGAAGGTGACCTCCTGCAGAACTCGCGGCCGATCGGCTCGGTTTTCCTCGGTGAACAAAGTGCCCTCGACACGCCCCGCAGTGTGACGGTGCTCACCCCCGAGGCCATGAAGCAATTTGCGGTGAAAGATTTCAGCGACCTCGATCGCGTCGGAGCGGGCATGACTCGGCCCAACATCTTCGGCCTCCCGGGTCTGCCCTTCATGCGCGGCAACAACGCCGGCGTGTATTACAATGGCATGCGCCGCATCGCCAATCAGAACGAGACGCCGACCTCCTTCGGTTCGCTCGACGCCATGGACTTGGTTAAGGGTCCGGCGCCGGCGCAGCTCGGCCCGACGAACGCCGGTGGTTACGCCAACTTCATCCCGAAGTCGCCTTACTTTGACCAGCGTCGCGGCTCGGTGGAGTTCACGCTCGGCTCCTACGACTTCTATAACACCAAGGTCGACATCGGTGGTCCGATGATGATCGGCGACAAGCCGATGGCCTACCGCGTTTCGATCACCAACCAGCAGGCCGACAGCTACTACGACGCGGTGCGCAACGACTACATTTCGGTCTACGCCGCCGCCAAGGCCAAGCTCACGCCGAAGCTCAGCTTCTACTCCGGTTTCGAATACTACGACTTCAAGTCGAACGAGAATGCCGGTTGGAATCGCGTGACGCAGGACCTCATCGACAACGGCAACTACATCATCGGTGAGATGGATCCCAACACGGTGTCCGCCGTCTACAACGGCACCGCCGATCCCGGTCTCTTGATGAACCAGGTCGATATCGCCTACGCCACGGGCTACGATCCCAACCTCGCCATCGTGGTGCGGGAGGCGGACTTCCTCGCGGCCTACCCGAATCTGGGCGGCGCCGCTGCCTTCGCCACGCCGGTGTATTACAACGGTGACCTCTTCGGTTACAAATACACCCCGGAATACTTCGCCAACGGTGGCACCGCTCTGACCCGCAAGATCGAGGGCAACCAGGTCCTCTCCGACCCGAGCGACTACGCCGACTCGACCACCTTCCTGTGGTTTGCCGACCTCGTTTACCATGCCGACTCCGGCAGCACCATCACCGCCAAGACCTTCTTCGAGTCGCTCGAGACGCGTAAGCTCTCCAGCTACGGTTTTGCCCACGACTCCGATTCCTGGGCCGTCGAAGAGAAGCTCTCGGTCGACTCGTCGCTCGAGTTGGGCGGCGTGGATGTCTCCCTGCAATACGGCGCGGACGTTCGCTACACCTACAACAACGACGCCAACGACTTCGGTGTGGAGCCGTTCAACCGTCGTGACGTGAGCTCTTCCGACATCCCGGCCTGGTCCTACGTCTACACCGGCCCGCTCTACGACTGGGATCCGACCAGCGTCGGTCTGCCCGGTTGGTTCGTCGGTGGCAGCCAGTCCAAGCTCACCCAGCTCGGTGCCTTCGCCCAATTCAAGGCCGGCTTCGGGGAAAAGTTCTCCCTTTTCGGTGGTGCCCGCGTCGAGCGTGCCGATTTCTCCTACACCTCCACCGCCAAGGAATTCCCCGCCACGCCGTCCTGGACGGATGGCGACACCGACTATGTCAACTGGTCGATCAACCCGGTCTTCAAGCCGGCTTCCTGGATCTCCTTCTACGGTGCGATCCAAGGCGGCACGGCGTTTGAGCCGGGCCAGACCGGTGGTGCGGCCAGCGGTGAAGGCAACTTCCTCGAAGCGCCGTTCTACGAAGGCGGCGTCAAGGTGAGCTCCGCGGACGGCAAGTTCTTCGCCTCCTTCGCGGCTTACCAATACGAGAAGACCAGCCTCTCGCTCAACGTCACCGGCGTCGATACCAACGCCTACGAGGCCGAGGGTTATGAGTTCGAATTGACCTGGGCCCCGACCGACAACTTCACGATCGTCGGCAACATCGGTGAACTCGAAGCCCGCTACGTCGACCGCTATCCCTTCGCGACCTATCCGTTCTACAACGCCGAAAACGTCGCCCTCTACTCCGGTGCCATCCAATACAGCTGGGATGCCCGCGTCGTCGGTGAGTCCACTGGCCGCTACGCGAACAACCCGGAGGGCATCCGCTCGGGTTACCCGCAGATGAGCTGGAACCTCTTCGCGGTTTACAACTTCGACAACGGCTTCGGTCTCGGCGTCGGCCCGAGCTACAAAGAGGACTTCTGGCTCGATAACGAGCGCACCCTCAAGCTCCCCGACTCGCTGGTCTGGAACGCCAACGTCTTCTACAAGACCGACAGCTACGAAGTTTTCCTCCGCCTGAACAACTTCACGGATGAGGACTACTTCATCGGCTCGTCGTTCGCGCCGACCATGATCGTCACCAAGGCCAAACCCTTCGAAGCTCAGCTGAGCCTCAAGGTGAAGTTCTAAGCCGAGGTGCTGTCCATGTGGTCTTTCCTCAAGCTGAATAGTCTGCGCTCCGGGGTGGCGCGGGGTGGGTTGCTGGCCCTGCTCCTCCTCGGGGCGGTCAGCGGCGCGCACGCCGCCACCGAACGCGCGGAAGCCAAGGCGCTCATCGAAGGATTCCTGATGTCATGGGAATCTGGTGACGCCGAGACCTTTGCCGCCGCGCTGCACCCGGACTTGGAGTTTGCCTATCCCGGCGGACGCCTGAACCGCGACGAAGTCATCGCCTTGTTCGACTCCTATCAGGAGGAAAAGACGGCGATCAAAATCTACTTCGCCGACTACTTCATCACCAACGGAGAGACCCATGTGACGGCTTACCAATTCGCCGCCACCGATCGCGAGACGGAGCAACGTTTCGCGGTCGGCACCGGCGTGCTCTGCAAAATCGCCGACGGTAAGATCGTGTTGTTCAAAGAGTATTGGGACACCGAGGTGGCACCGCGCCAAAAGGCCGGTCAGCTGCCGCTCGATGAAGGTGTCGTCACGCCGTGGCCGGCTTCGGTTTGGCTGCGTCCCGACACCATCGACTGAGAACCGGAACCCCCCACGCCATGAAAACAACGCGCATTCTGAGTCTACTCTGTCTCACCGTCGTTGGTGCCTTGGGCGCTGCCGCGGAAACGAAACCCATGGAGGTCTACACCAACGACTCCGCCGAGTGGATACCGCTCTACGGCGAGACCTGGTGGGACTATTACCATCCCGATTGGGAAGGGCAGTTTCCCGGTGGTCGCAGTAATCGCTTCCACGAGCAATGGGTGCAGGCCCGTTGGTTCCAGAATCCGATCACCAAGGACTGGCAGATCTTCGACCGCTCCTACGTCTACGACGGCGAGTGGTTCGCGGTGGAGTGGAATTACAAAGCCACCTACCTGAGCGACAACTTCACGGAGCACGAGTTCACCCTCGGCGTCGGCCGTATCGTCGACGGCAAGATGATCCTGTGGCTCGAGTATTTCGACGACAACGTGGGCAAGCTCCAGAAGCTGGGGCTCATGCCTTTTCCGGATGAAGGGGAGGCGGTGTATCCGTGGCCGGCCAAGGCCAAGATCAGCCTCCCGTATCGTCCCTGATTTCCTATTGGTTGATAGTCTATAGCAGGAAGCGCCGGTGGAGTAAGATCCGCCGGCGCTTTTGGTTTTTGAAGGCGGAAGGCGGAAGGCGGAAGGCGATGTGGCGGAGGGGCAACGCAGCGCGAGCAAGCTCGCAGCCTACATTTGGGTTTCGGGAGCGCATTGTAGGCCGCGAGCTTGCTCGCGCTCGCGTCGGATCGGTTTGGCCCACGGAACCGAGAGGCAGGGCGATGTCGGGCGTAAAGCCCGACCCACATTATTGAAGAGTAACTTTCTTGTGGGTCGGGCTTTACGCCCGACATCGCTGCGGTTGGTCGGAGCGTGAGACGCGCCAAAAAAAAGGCGCACCGTGGTGAACGGTGCGCCGAAAGTTTTGGAAGGGGAGCGAGCGACGGTGGCTTATCCGGCGAGCAGTTCCTGTTGCATCGAACCGCGGTAGACGCCGGGCGTGACGCCGGTGTATTTGCGGAAGAAGCGGCCGAAGTAGGACGGGTCCTGGAAACGCAGCTCGTAGGCAATCTCGGCGATGGTGAGCGACGAGTGCAGCAGGCGGCGTTTGGCTTCCAGCAGCATGCGCTCGTGGATCAGCTCACTCGCGGAACGTCCGGTGCAACGGCGCAGGCCGTTGTTGAGGTGCGTGCGCGAGACGCCGAGCAGCTCGGCGAATTCGCCAACCTCCACCACCTCGGGGATGTGTTCCTCCAACGCGAGGCGGAAGCGCTGCACCAGCAATTCGCTTTCGCCGCGGGTCGGTGTATCCGCGGTTTGGTTACGGTGGGCGAAGAGCTGCCGCATGTAGCTGAGCAGCACGAGCAGGAAGCCGCGGGCGAGGTCGTCGCGACCGGGCGCATCCTGGCGGGCCAGATCCTGAAATTGCTCGAAGATCTGATCCACCCGACCGGCTTCGACGCGGTCGAGATGGAGGATGGGATCGAGGTTCTCAGGATAGAGAAACGGCATCTTGGCCAGCAGACCCGGGTGCTCGCTGTTGACGGCGAGGAAGTCGGGTGAAAAGCCGGCGATGAAGCCTTCGGTTTCGCTCTCACGACGCCAGGCGTGAAACTGGCCCGGAGAGACAATCAGCAAGGTATTCGTTCGATATTCGAATCCGTTGAGGTCGCAGCTCACGTGACCGTGGCCGCGCTGGATCCAAACAATTTCGAAGAAATCATGCCGATGAGGGACGTGCCGATCATGCCCTTCGCGTTCACTTTCCGCGAGGGTCATGAGGTGGTATTTCCCGGGTTGGTGGAGCCCCTGACGGTAACTAGCCATCGGGTAATCCGCAACGGATCTGAGCATGGAGACTTCTGTTCCTGTGAGCTGGCGCTGTGAAGCGATGCGCTCCCCTTGGGCGGCCAGCTTGGGATCGCTTTGAGCAGCTTTGAAGCCAGCCGGATTTTTCGGCCGGGGTATCAGGAAATGTGTTACGAGGTGGGTAGGGGTATCACCTGAACTCTAGTCAGACCGGTTTTTCCGGCAAATGGTCTCAATTTGGTTGGCGTAGGCCTGGGCAGTCGTGGCCAGCCACGCTTCACCGCGCTCGGCGGTGCCGGCGGGGGCGTCGCCCATGATGCCGGTGCGGGAGACATCGGCGGTGACCCACGCGAAGGTGGCGGGGGCGGCCTCGGGGCGGAGTTCGCCGGCGGAGGCGGCATCATCGGGATACTCGGCGACGGCGGCGTCCATATCGACGCAACCGGGCGCGATCACGCGCACCCAGGCGGTCTCGGCGGTGTTGGCATGCATACCGAGGGTGCGTTCCTTTTCGGACAGGCCGTAGTCGACGCCGTGGCGCAGGAAGCCGGTGCTGAGTCCCCAACGGGTTTCGATCTCGGCGAGGGTGTAGAGGATGACGTCGGTATTGCCGCCATGGGTGTTGAGCACCAGCAGGTGGCGGAAGCCCCAGGCCGCGATCTGGCGGGCGATGGTGAAGAGGAGGAGCCGCAGGGTGTCCTTGGAAACGAAAAGCGTGCCGGGGAAGCCGACGTGTTCGTTGCTCTTGCCGATGGTGATGGGCGGCGCGACGTAGCAGGAGGCCTCGGCGGAGAGGCAGGGCATGATGCGCTCGAGCCACGCTTGGCCCATGAGGGCATCGACGGCGACCGGGAGGTGGGGGCCGTGTTGCTCGATCGCGCCGGTGGTGACGATGACCGGCGCCCACTCCTTGTCGGGCAAGGCGGCGATCTCGGCCGCGGACATGGCCGGCAGATAGCGAGAGCGGTAGGTGGGAAAGGTGGTGGCGGTCATGCGGAGGGCGTGGTCGGGGTCGAGGTCGAGGCGGCGGGCGGGACGGCGCGGGGGATGCGGCCTTCGTCGGGAAGGGCGGGCCAGGCTTGGATTTCACCGAGCAGGCCGGCGAGGCGCGTGGCGGCGCGGTCGAGCAGGGCGGTGGCCGCATCGGTCGCTGCGGCGAGCGGCAGAGCGCCCTCGGCGGCGGGACCGCGGGGCGCCGCGCCAGTGAGGCCGGTGAGCAGGGTCTGCAGGTCGCGGTGGTGGGGATTGGTCGCGGCGTCGAAGCCGAGATCGAGTCCGCTCAGGCAGATGCGGAACATCTGCAGTTCGTGATCTATGCGCAGGTCGCGGGCGGCGGCGGCGGTGAGGGGATCGTTCCACGGGCTGGCATTGTAGAGCAGAATGCGGCGGAAGCCGGACGCTTTGATTGAGGTGACGACCTCTTCCAGCAGCGTGTGGAAGGTGGGCGGATCGAGGGCGAAGGGGCTGTCGTCATTGGGCGCGAAGACGAAGCGCAGCGGCGGGATGACGAGCAGGGAGTGCGGCGCGGGTGTATCCAGTTCCAGGGCACGTCGCAGGACGTGGTTGAGCACGGTCTCCTCGACGTCCTGACCGTGGCCGAGGCCCCACTCACCGAAGCCGGCGATGGGCACCACCACGAGGGTGGAGGCCGGGTCGGGCCAGTGGGCGAACTCCGGCCAGCGGTGCCACGGCCAGAAGGTGGCGTCGTGGGCGACGCACAGCGGAGTGTGGGAAACGGGAGCGACTGGCATTGGCCGACGCGTTTAGCAACCTCCCTGCCAAGGTGGGAGCGCGACGGCGGATGGGTTCAGGCGTCCGGTATTTTGGCGATATCGGCCACTCCGCGAGCCAGGCGCTGATCATTGGGAGCCAGCTCGAGGGCGCGGGCGGCGGCCTCGCGGGCGGCGGACGGATCGCCGCGTTGCGCCTGAATCTCGCCGATGCGCCACCACACGTAAGCGGGCGGAGCACCTTTGTCGGGGGCCGGTAGTTCGAGGCAATGCTGCAGGGCGGCGAGACCGCGTTCGAGTTCGAGGCCGGACTCGGCGGCGCAACGGCCGAACTGATAGAGGGCAAAGTAGTTGTCGGGCGCGCGTTCGAGGATGCCGCCGAGGGTGGCGAGGGCGCCGGCGTGATCGTCTTCGGCGCGCTGCAGGTTGGCGCGGGCAAAGGCGCCTTGGTCGGCGTCGCGGGTGGCGATGGCCTCGGCTTGCTCAAAGGCCTTGCGCATGGAGCCGCCGGCGATGCCGGGAGCGGTGGCGTAGAACTCCAGCAGACCTTGGCGGAAGATCAGGTTTTCGGGCGCGAGTTCGACGGCGCGTTCCATGGCTTTGCGACCGCGGTGGGCTTGGCGGAGCGCGCCGAAGGACGTGCCGAGGGAACCGGCGTGCAAGCTGCAGGCGGCACCGTATTCGAATTGGAACTCGGCGTTGTCCGGCTCGAGGTCGACGGCGCGTTGCAGGTAATCAACGGCCAGCTCGCGCTCGCGACGTTTGGCGGCGAGTTTGCCAAGGTGGAGCAGGGCGGTCGTGTTGTTGGGCTCGGCCGCGAGGGCGGCTTCGAAGAGCGGTTGGGCTTCGGCGTAGCGGCGCTCGTTGAAGAGGTCGCATGCGGTGTCGAGGTCGGTCGTCGCGACGTCGTCGGCGCGCAGGTGGACGAGGGGCGAGGCGAGCAGGAGGAAAAGAAGAGTGGCGAGGCGAAGACGGATCGGCACGGGCGGCACTGTGCGGAGGCGGTGGGGGCGAATCAACTGAAGTTTAACGATTGGCGAGACCCGGCGTCGGGTGGCTTGCGGTGCGGTGGGGAGCAGTCGTTGGGTGGGGTCTGCCCCTATGAAAACCCTCGTCCTTTGCTGTCTAATGTCCGCGTCATCCCTGTCGGTCGCCCTCGGTGGTGAAAGGTTACAATCTGGTGTCTGGGGCTGGGACGCGTTGCCGGTCGAGCAGACGAACAGCGGCGAGCGTCGGGAGATCTTCGCCGGTGAAGGCGCGGACGCCTCGCGGATTTTGGTGCACGCCACGACGCTCAACCCCGGTCAGAGACCGCATGCGCCGCATACGCACGACGACATGGAGGAGATGATCGTGGTGAAGGAAGGTCGGCTCACGATCACCGTGGGTGAGCTCACCAAGGAAGTGGGTCCGGGCAGTGTGGCGATTGCGTTGGCCGGTGATCCGCATGGCTGGTCCAATACGGGCGACGAGCCGGTCACGTATTATGTTTTACGTTACAAGAGCCGCCTCGGCTTCGACGCGGAGGGGGACGCGGAGAAGCGGCTGAGTTCGGCGATCTACGATTCGGCGGAGGTGCCTTTCTCGGCCAATCCGCGGGGAGGCTGGCGCGGTTTCTTTAACGGCACGACCGAGACGCTGCGGTTGTTTGAGTTGCACGAGACCACGCTGGTGCAGGGCGTGCAAAACCACCCGGTGCACACCCACGAGGCCGAGGAGATGGTGATCATGCTCGAAGGGCACGTGGATTTGCAGATCAACGGCGAGAGCTACATCGGCAAACCGGGCGACGTGTATTTTGTGGCGGCAAACGATCCGCACTCACTGTTCACCCACGGCGAAAAACCGTCGCGCTACTTTGCGTTTCAGTGGCGTTGAGGCGCTGGTGCGGCGTGCCCGAAATGAAACCGTCCTCCGCCAGCCCGTCCGCGCCTTCGCTTAACCGCCGCGAGTTTGTCGCGGGTGCCGCCGCCCTGGGCGCGATGTTCGCGGTTGGCGCCAACGGCCAGACCGCTACAACCTCGTCCACCATGTCCAAACTCCAAGATACCTTTCTCGTTCACCACGTCTTCTTTTGGCTGAAGAACCCGGATTCAAAAGAAGACCTCAATGCGCTGCTCGATGGCATTCGCGCGCTCGCCGAGATCCCGGGCGTGAAAGGGCTGCACGTCGGCGTGCCGGCCGACACAGAAAAGCGCGAAGTGGTGGAGAACAGTTACAGCGCGTCGGAGATCCTGCTGTTCGACAGCCTCGAAGCGCAGGCGACCTACCAGAGCCATCCGCTGCACCAGAAGTTCATCGATGAGAATGAGCACCGCTGGGCCAAGGTGATGGTGTTCGATTCGGTGAAGGCGTAGGAGGTTGGGTGTTAGGTATTAGGCGTTAGGCGGCGGGCGGCTCTGAGGGGCAGGGCGGCGTGCCGCAAGCGGCAGCCCTACAGTGCGGTGGCGAGCGCGGAGTGTTGTAGCAACGGCCGTGTCGGCCGTGTGCTGCGGTGGATTGGCCGAGGGGCAGGGCGGCGTGCCGCAAGCGGCAGCCCTACAGCGCGGTGACGAGCGCGGAGTGTTGTAGCAACGGCCGTGTCGGCCGTTCTGCAGTGGATTGGCCGCAGCGGCCGAGACGGCCGCTGCTACATTTGGCTGAGACGCTTGGCCCCGGCGAAATCCGGTTTGCCAGTGGGGCGAAGCGGGTTCCAGTGTGAGCGTTCCCATGTCCACTCCTGTCGATTCTCCCTCCGCCCCGACCCACGATCGTTTCTCGCTGCCCGATGCCGCGGGACACTTTGGGCCTTACGGCGGCGTTTACGTGCCGGAAACCCTCATGACCGCGCTCAAGGAGCTCGGCGAGGCCTACGAGGCGGCGCGGCAGGACGAGTCCTTCATCGAGGAGCTGCGTCACCATTTGAAGGTGTTCGCCGGTCGCCCGACCGAGCTCTATTTCGCCGAGCGTCTCACCGAGCATTGCGGCGGCGCCAAGATTTACCTGAAGCGTGAGGACCTGCTGCACACGGGCGCGCACAAGATCAACAACGCGATCGGCCAGGCGCTGCTCGCCAAACGCATGGGTAAGAAGCGCATCATCGCCGAGACGGGAGCTGGTCAGCACGGCGTGGCCACGGCGGCGGTGTGTGCGAAGTTTGGGCTGAGTTGCCGCGTTTACATGGGCGCAGTCGACATGGAGCGGCAGGCGTTGAACGTGTTTCGCATGCGTCTCATGGGGGCCGAGGTGATTGGCGTGGAAGCCGGTCAGAAGACCCTCAAGGAAGCGATCAACGAAGCCATGCGCGACTGGGTGACGAATGTGCGCGAGACGCACTACATCCTCGGCTCGGCGCTGGGTTCGCACCCGTATCCGATGATGGTGCGCGATTTCCACCGCGTGATCGGCTTGGAGACCAAGGAACAGATCCTCGCCGCCGAGGGCCGACTGCCCGACGAGATGATCGCCTGTGTGGGCGGTGGCTCGAATGCGATCGGGTTCTTCTTCGAATTTCTGGAAGACGAGGCGGTGCGTCTCGTCGGCGTCGAAGCGGGTGGCCGCGGCATCACGCGTGGCGACCACGCGGCGCGTTTTGAAGGCGGCAAGCTCGGCGTGCTGCAGGGCTGCAAGACCTACATCCTGCAGGATCCGGACGGCCAGATTGAGCTCACGCACTCGGTGAGTGCCGGTCTCGACTATGCCGCGATCGGTCCGGAGCACGCTTATTACCGGGACCGTAAGCGCATCGACTTTGCCTACGCCTGCGACGACGAGGTGATGGAGACCTTCCAACTCCTCTCCCGCACCGAAGGCATCATCCCGGCCCTCGAATCGACCCACGCCCTCGTGCACGGCGTCAAACGCGCCAAGGAGATGGGCAAGGATGAGATCCTCGTGATCAATCTGAGCGGACGAGGAGATAAAGACGTATCGCAAGTCGCGAAGCTGCTGGGTGTTGAGTTGCACTGATCGCCCAGCCGAAATCCCAACAGAGGAAATCCCAAATCCCAACGGAATGAAGCGATGAAGGAGCCGGAGGATTTGGGACCAAGGACGGAGCGGTTTGCTCGAGAGGTGCGAGCGTTTGTAAAAATGCTCCCATGCACTGTGAGCAATCGTGAGGATGTGAAGCAATTGGTGCGCGCTTCCGGATCTGTGGCCGCCAACTACATCGAAGCCGATGACGCATTGGGGCCGAAGGACAAACTGATGAGGTTTCGCATCTGCCGCAAAGAAGCCAAGGAATCGCGCTTGTGGCTGTCTTTGGTGGATGTCGGCACCGCTGAGCCATTGGCAATCGAGCGTGCTCGTTTGGTTGATGAAGCGATGCAGTTCGTCTCGATCTTCTCGGCGATCATCAATCGTTTGGGACGGTAACTATTTGGGATTTGGGATTTAAGCGGTTGGGATTTCTCTTCATGGACTAGGGCATGAAGAGTATGACTGGATTTGGGCGGGCGGTGGCTTCGTTGGGGAGCGGGTCCGTGGTGGTGCAGGTGAACTCGGTGAATCGGAAGACACTCGATCTGACGATGCGGCTGCCGGAGGCTTGGGCGGCTCTTGAGAGCAAGATCGCCGAGGCCGTGCGTGAGGTGGCCACCCGTGGCAAGGTGCATGTCCAGGTGGGCATGGAAGCCGCCAGCGGCGACGAGGCCAAAGTCGAGGCTGCACTCGAGCGCCTGCGCCGGATCGCCGACGCCAACGGGCTGCCGTTTCAACCCGATGCCCGCCTGTTGTGGGACATCGCCAACGACCGTCGTGCGTCCGTCGAACCTGAACTCGATGAGGCGGTGGAGGACGCGGTGCTGTCGGCGGTCGAGGAGGCCCTGCGCGCCTTTGCCGCGATGCGGGCCAAGGAAGGGGAAGCCCTGCTGATCGATTTTCTCACGCGTATTGGAATTCTGAGGACAAACGTGGCGGCCGTCGCGGAACGCGCGCCGCAGGTCGCGCCGGCTTACCGAGAGCTGCTGTTCAAGCGCCTGCGGGAGGCCGACCTGGAGTTGGATCCGTCCGACGAACGCGTGCTCAAGGAAGTTGCGCTCTTTGCCGATCGTTCCGACATCACCGAAGAACTCACCCGCCTGAAAAGCCACCTGCAGCAGCTGGAGGCGCTGCTCAAAACCGACGGCGAGATCGGCCGCAAAGGTGAGTTCATCCTGCAGGAAATCGGTCGTGAGATCCACACCATCGGCAGCAAGGCCAACGACCTGGAAATCTCCAAACACGTCATCGAGCTGAAGAACGAACTCGAGCGCGTGCGCGAGCAAATCGCGAATGTGGAATAAGGCCGACGCGCCGACGCGGGGCGTCGGAAATCCCAATGGTTTAAACCCCAAATCCCAACCATGTCTGATCGGTTGGGATTTGTTTATTGGGATTTGGGGTTTTCCTCCTCCGGCGGCTGCCTCAGCGAATGTATCAGGTATAAGGCCGACGCGCCGACGCGGGGCGTCGGAAATCCCAATGGTTTAAACCCCAAATCCCAACCATGTCTGATCGGTTGGGATTTGTTTATTGGGATTTGGGGTTTTCACCCTCCGGTGGCTGCCTCAGCGAATGTATCAGGAATAAGGCCGACGCGCCGACGCGGGGCGTCGGAAATCCCAATGGTTTAAACCCCAAATCCCAACCATGTCTGATCGGTTGGGATTTGTTTATTGGGATTTGGGGTTTTCACCTTCCGGTGGCTGCCTCAGCGAATGTATCAGGTATAACCCTACGCCGATGCAGATGCCGCTGTCGGCGATGTTGAAGGTGGGGTAGGTGTAACTGCCGAAGTGGAAGTCGAGGAAGTCGACCACGTGTTTATAGGCGATGCGGTCGATGAGGTTGCCGACGATGCCGCCGCAGAGCAGTCCGAAGGCCCACTGCACCATGCGGTCGCGCAGGCCCAGTTCATGGCGCCACCAGTAGATGGCGCCGAGGGTGAAGGCGGCGAGCAGGGCGAGCAGGGTGGATTTGCCGGTAAACAGGCTCCAGGCTGCGCCGGTGTTGCCGACGTGCACGAGATGGAAGAAACCCTCGATGACCGGGATGGCCCCTTGCTGCAGGTGGTAGGTGCCGAGGGGCAGGTGCTGCACGATCCAGAACTTGCTCACCTGGTCGAATACCAGGGTGGTGAGCGCGAGGATCCAGAGCAGGCGGTAGGCCGCAAAGCGAGACAGCCAGTCGCGCGCGGGCGGCTGGCTGGAAAGGGGGGCCGGAGTGGTCTCCGGCGAAGGCGAATCGGGGGCGCTCACCGCAGAAAGCGGCGGCCGGGGCCGCCGCTACGGATGATCAATCGTCCTCGCTGGTGTCGCTGAGGGTGGGACCGTCTTCGCCCATTTCGCCGAAGAGACCGGCTTGGGAGCGGACGCGGAGGCGGTTGCGCTCCAGCTGCTTCTGGGCCTCGGCCGAGTAGCGGGTGAAGGGCACGGCCATGAGGCGGTCCTTGGGAATGGGTTTGCCGGTGACTTCGCAGACGCCGTAGGTGCCCTTTTTGATGCGCTGGATGGCGGCCTCGATCTCGGAGAGCGCCTCCTGCTCGTTGGCGACGAGAGAGAGGGCGAAGTCGCGGTCGAAGGTATCGGTGCCGGCGTCGGCCATGTGCTGGCCGTAGGACGACAGGTCGCCGGCGTCATCCTTGGAGGAACGCTTGAGCGTGTCTTCGGAGTGCTGGTCGATCTGGCCGGTGAGCGCCTCGCGGAGCTCGAGCAGGGCCTTGTAATAGCGACGGTATTTGTCCGGCACTTGGGACGGATCGTCGTAATTGTTTTTGGCGCCGCCGGCCGGGTTGAAGCCGAGGATGTCGGCGAGGGAAGCGGCGGCGACGTGGGAGGGTTTGGCGGCCTTGAGGGAGGCCTCGATGGCGGCCTTCTTCTCGGCGGTCTTGGTCGCCTTGGCCTTGTTTTCCTCCTCCTCGCGCTGGGCGGCCGTCTTGGCGATTTCCTTCACCTCATCGAGGGAGAAGGCGATCGATTTGGAGCCTTTGGCGCGACCGAGGGCTCGGCTGCGCAGGGCGGACTTTTTGGTGGGTTTGGGTTTTCCAGAGGAACTCACAGAAGTGGATTTGGTTTTGGTCGCGGCTTTGGCCGGAGCTGACGGGGTGGCCGCAGCTTTCTTCGGCGATTTGGTCGCTTTCTTAACGGTGGAAACAGATTTCGTGCCGCTGTCCTTGGTCGGGGCGGCTTTTTTGGCGGGAGATGTTTTAGCGGTGGTTTTCTTGGCCGGCGCCTTTTTCACGGGCAGAGCCTTGGTGGCCTTGCCGGAAGCTTTCTTTTTGGCCGGCGCTTTTTTCACGGCGGCTTTCTTGGCAACAGGTTTGGTGGCGGCGGTCTTTTTGGTGGGAGAGGATTTTTTGGCTGGCTTAGGGGATGAAGGTTTCTTGGCGGTCGCTTTGGGGGAGGCGGAGCGGGTGGGGATCTTCTTAGCCATGATGGGGAGTTTGGGGGGAGGGAGTTAGCCGAGGGCCTCCGCGCAGCGGGGGCAGGTTTCGCCATGGGGAGTGGCGGAAAGTTCGGGCACCCAGCGCCAGCAGCGCGGGCAACGTTGGTCGCCGTGCTCTTGGCAATGGGAGACTTTAACCTGCAGGGCTTTCTCATCGGTGGTCGTGAGATCGACCCGTGAAACGATAAAGAGTTCGGGCAGGAGGTCTTGGTATTGCTTGAGCAGGGCGGCGGGCTCGACGTCGTCCGCGATGGCCAGAGACACGGTGGCGTCGAGAGATTTGCCGATCTTGCCAGCCTGGCGGGCGGGCTCGATGGCCTCGGTCACCTGGGCGCGCACCTTGAGCAGGGCGGCGACTTCGGCGGCGAGGCTGTCGTTTTTCCAATCGGCGGGGATGACCGGCCAATCCTGCAAGTGGATCGTCTGGTCGGTGAAATCGCTGCCGGCGGTGCCATGGGACCAGGCTTCGTCGGCGGTGAAAGTGAGGACCGGCGCGAGCAGGCGCACGAGGGTGTCGAAGATCGCGCGGATGGCGGTCTGCGAGGAGCGGCGCTGCGGGTGGTTGGCCGGGAAGGTGTAGAGACGATCCTTGAGGATGTCGTGGTAGACGGCCGAGAGCGTGACCGAGCAGAAGTGGTTGCAGAGCTGGAAGACGCGGTGGAATTCGTAGGCGTCGTAAGCCGCGGTGCAGGCCTCGGCGAGGACGGCGGTCTGATGCAGGGCCCAGCGGTCGAGGCGGTCCATGTCGGCCACGGCCACGGTGTCGGTGGCCGGATCGAAATCGAACTGGGTCGAGAGCTGATAGCGGAAGGTGTTGCGGAAGAGGCGGTAAGCGTCGCCAGCGATGCCGAGGATCTTGTCGGACAAAGTGATGTCCTGCGTGAAATCCTGGGAGGCGATCCAGAGGCGGATGACGTCGGCGCCGTGTTCGTTGATGTAACGATCGGACGTGGGCGGTTTCTCGTATTGGCCGCTCTTGGAGATCTTTTTGCCGTCTTCGCCCACGATGAAGCCGTGGGTAAGCACCGCTTTGTAGGGGGCGGCGCCGCGGGAGATGATGGAAGTCCAGAGCGAGGACTGGAACCAGCCGCGGTGTTGGTCGCTGCCTTCGAGGTAGAGGTCGGCGGGCCAAGAGGTGGTGCCCTGCAGGGTGCCGAGCACAGCGTTGTGGGAGGAGCCGGAATCGATCCACACGTCGAGGGTGTCGCGGCCGGCGGTGAGTTCGCTGGCGGCGGGCCAACCGGCGGGCAGCTCCACGCCGTCGAGGAGCTCGGTGGCGGGCGCGTCATACCAGTAGTTGGTGCCGCGGGTGGCGATCTTGTCGGCCACGGCCCGGATCACGCCGCCGTCGATGTAGGGGGCTTTGTCGGGACCGTAGAAGGCGATGATGGGAACGCCCCAGGAGCGTTGACGCGAGATGCACCAGTCCGGGCGGGCTTCCACGGCGCCGCGGATGCGGGACTCGCCCCAGCCGGGGATCCATTGCACGCCGCCGATGGCGTCGAGGGCCTTGGCGCGGTGGTTGGCTTTGTCGAGGGAGACAAACCACTGGTCGACCGCGCGGAAAATGATGGGGGTCTTGGAGCGCCAGCAGTGCGGGTAGCTGTGCGGGTAGCGCGCCTTGGCGAGCAGGGCGTTCTTTTCGGCGAGCATTTTCAGCACGCCGATGTTGGCCGGGGAGGTCTTCTTGGCGGCGAGGTCCTCGACGGTCTCGAGGCAGGAGAGGCCCACGAGTTCGGCGGGCACCTGACCATCATCGACGTAGCAACCGTCGTCGCCGACGGGGCAGTAGATATCGAGCTTGTAGTTGAGACCGGTGAGATAGTCCTCCGCACCGTGGCCGGGGGCAGTGTGCACGCAGCCCGTGCCGCTGTCGGTGGTGACGTAGTCGGCCAACACGATCGGCGAGGCGCGATCGATGAGCGGGTGGCGGGTGGCGAGGTGTTCGAGTTGTTCGCCCTTGGTGGTGTGGACGACCGGGGCTTCGCCCTCGATCTTGGCCGAGCTGAGCACCTGTGGGAGCAGTGCTTGGGCGACGAGAATGCGTTCCGCGCCGAGGTCGGCCACGACGTAGTCGACCTGCGGGTGCACCGCGATGGCGAGGTTGGCCGGGATGGTCCACGGGGTGGTCGTCCAGATGACGACGGAAAGGGGCTTGTCGGTCGGCAGGCCAAACTTCTCGGCCTGGTCGGTCGGCACGGTGAACTTCACCCAGATGGCGGGCGAGACGTGGTCCTTGTATTCGATCTCGGCCTCGGCGAGGGCGGTTTCGAAGGGGATCGACCAATAGACCGGCTTCTTGGAGCGGTAGACGATGTCCTGCTCCACGAAGGAGGCGAAAGTGCGGATGATGTCGGCCTCGTAGGCGGGGGCCTTGGTTTTGTATTCGCTGGCCCAGTCAGCCTGCACGCCGAGGCGTTTGAACTGCTCCTTCTGGATGCCGATCCACTTCTCGGAAAAGGCGTCGCAGCGGGCGCGGCGTTCGGCGGTGGAGAGGTCTTCGCCGGCGGCTTGGATCTCGCGGGTGACCTTCTGCTCGATGGGCAGACCGTGGCAGTCCCAACCCGGCACGTAGGGCGTGCGGAAGCCGCGCATGGTTTTGTAGCGGCAGACGATGTCCTTGAGCGTCTTGTTGAGCGCGGTGCCGATGTGCACGTCGCCGTTGGTGAACGGCGGGCCGTCGTGCAACACGAAGGTGGGAGCATCCGCGCGGAGGCTTTGCATCGCCTGGTAGAGGTCCAGCTGGTTCCAATGCGCGAGGCGCTCCGGTTCCCGTTTCACGAGGTTGCCTCGCATGGGGAAGTCGGTTTTGGGCAGCAGAAGCGTATTTTTCAGGTCTTGCGCCATCCGGAAATAAAGGGCGCAGAGGCTACCCGGGGCCCCGTGCGAGTCAAGGGCGGCGAAGGGGTATTTGCCGGAGGTTGGCGGGAGCAAGTTTGGGGCTTGCCGGGCGGAAGCGGATGAGCAGGTTGCTGCCACTCACCTGCGATTGGCTGGAGGGCGTCCGGGTCCCGACAAAACCCGGATGCCGATCAACTAAACTTACCCTACCTCGATGACGAAAAACTCTGTTCGAAGTGCGCTCCTGGGGAGCGCGGTATTCCTGAATCTTGCCGCCCTCGGTTGGACCCAAACGTTGGTGGGCACGGAGGCTCAGTTTAATGCGGCGGTGGCGGCGGGGCGTGCCGGCGGCTCCAAACACATCGTCTTTACCAACGACATCACCCACACCGGGACGGTGCTGGAAGCCATCTCGGGCGGAGGGAGCTGGATCATCGACGGCGCGGGTTACAGCTATGATGGGGGCAACGTGAATCAAGGTTTCACGGTGTATGACAGTGATGTGACCTTTCAAAATTTGACGGTGCAGAACACGCGGGCGGTTGGTGGCACGGGTGGGGCGGGCCACGCCAGACAGTTCAACAGCGCCGATGCTTGGGTCTTAGGCGCCGGTGGTGGAGGATTGGGTGGGGCTGGCGGTTCGTCGGACGGGGGGGCAGGTAACACAGGAGGAGCGGGTGGTTTTGGTCGAGCAGCTGCGGGTGGCGGATATGTCCACAGCGTGGGCGGTGGCATTGTGCCCGGTGCTGGCGGCGGTCAGTTCGGCGAGTTATTGAGTGGCTTCGGTGAATTCGACGTGGCGGACGGCGGTGGTGTCGGGGCGGTGGGCAGTGCGGGCGGTTTCGGCGGTGGCGGCGGAGGTTCGGGCGGGCAGTATAGGTTATCGCACTCGCCCCCGGTGGCGGGTGCGGTCGGAGGTGCCGGTGGTTTTGGCGGTGGCGGAGGCGGTGGTGCCTTGGCCAAGGGTGGTGCCGGCGGCTTCGGCGGCGGAGGCGGTGGCGGAGCCGGGACCGGCGGCGCGGCGGGTTTTGGTGCCGGGCAAGGGTCGGCGGGAACCTACGAGGAATATTTTACCAACGGGAGCATTACGGGCGGTGGGTCTGGCGGAGGAGGCCTCGGTGCGGGCGGTGGTATCGCCATCTTCGGCAACGCCACTAGGTCCAATGTGAATCTCATCAACGTTTCGTTTGAGACCACCAATGCCACTGGCGGCACAGTGGCCACCCCATTCGGGGGATCGCTTTACCCATCGGGAGGTGGTGGTGCCGGTTTGGGCGGAGCCTTGTTTGTGATGGGAAACCCCACGGCCGGAGGCGGAGAGTATGTGCTCCACTTGCAAGGTGGCGGTAACCAGTCCGGTGGGTCGGCGGTCGGGGGCACGGTTCATGCGAATTCCAATCACAACGGGACCGACGGGTCGGGGGCGGGTGCGGGGTATTTCCTGCAGGGCTTTGGTGTTCTGCGGGTGACGAATACGACGGGTGAAGCTTACACCATAAACAATACGATCACCGACGAAGTCGGCAGCGGCCTCTCCGGCAACGGCGGCACCAACGGGGTGTGGTCCTTGCAGAAGCAGGGCGCGGGCACGCTCACGCTCAACGGGGTCAACACCCACACCGGCGGCACCGCGCTCACGGGCGGCACCCTGGCTTTTAACAGCGATGCCGCCCTTGGCGCGGCCGGCGTGGGGGTGAGTATTGATAATCTGGCTACGTTTCAGGCCACCGCCTCCGTCAACCTTGATCGCCCGATTACCCTGGGCTTTGGCAGTGCGCGTTTGAGTGCGGTCGACGGTGCCACGCTCGGTCTGAACCAGGCCATGGGGGGCAGTGGCGGCATCATCAAGAACGGTGCGGGCACGCTGTCTTTCAACACGGTCATGACCTACAGTGGCGGCACCACGGTGGAAGAGGGCACGCTGTTGATGGCGTCAGCGCTTTCGTTAACTTCGTCCAGTGGCATCGGCGTCCTGGCTGGCGCGACCTGGGACCTGAATGGTTACACCCAGAGCGTGGGCGATTTTTCCGGCTCGGGCGACGTTGTGCTACGCGATGGGGCGGCCTTGTTCGTGGCGAACAGTATCGGGTCGGCCGGTTGGGCGGGGGATCTCAGTGGCTCGGGCGGGGTGGCCAAGGTGGGCGCTGGCGACCTGATCTTCAGCAGTCAAAATTCGTTCACTGGCGGGCTCACCGTGGCGGAGGGGTCCCTGACGGCGAAGGCCGAGAACGTCATCGCACAGGCGAGTGGGATCGGCGTCGATGCCGGAGCGGTCTTTAACCTCAATGGTTTCGACCAAACCGTCGGTGATTTTTCCGGTGCCGGGTCGGTTCTGCTGGGCGGTGCCACCCTGTCGGCGGGGCAGAGTCTGCCCACGGCAGACTTCTCCGGGGTGATTTCCGGTAGCGGCGAACTGCACAAAATCGGCAGCGGCACCCTGCGTCTCACCGGGACACAAACGTTTACCGGCACGACGGTGGTGAACGGCGGCCTTTTGGAAAACAATGGCATCCTCGCGTCGCTCACGCAGGTCAATGCAGGCGGAACCCTGGGGGGCATCGGCACCTTTAACGGGGAAGTCACGGTGGGCGCGGGCGGTGTCATCGCACCAGGTAATTCCCCGGGCACGATTACCTTCGCCGATGGGTTTACCATCCTCGACGGTGCGGTTTTTAACTGGGAACTCGGCGAAGAGGCGTCGGACCTCATCATGGTGACGGGCGGTGTGCTCACCGGCCCTGACTCGGTGGGCGGCGCGACCTTCAACTTTATCAACGGAGAGTATTTGGGTGTCGGCACTTACGATTTGATCAACTTCCAGGGGGCGGAAGCGGTGAATGGTTTTGATGTGCTCGATTTCACCCTGGGTGACAGCGTGGCAGGGTTGAGTTTCACCTTCGGCATCGAGAACCAAGTGCTGCAGGTCACCGCCTCCCTGAGTGCAGTCCCCGAACCCGCCACCTACGCGGTGGCGATGGGGCTCATGGCCGTAGCGATTGTTTGGATACGACGACGACGAATTTGAGGATGACGCGATCCGGCGACTTTGTCGCCGGATCCCGCCGGTGGGGGCGCGGGGAAAGTGCCGGCCGTTTGCAGCGGAATTGGCACAAGGCTTGCGGCGCTGGGCGCTGTCCATGAATCACATAAATAACCCGCCCACCTCGGAGCAGGGTAGCGGCTCGCCATTCCCCTCTTCCTTGGAGCGCTACGAAAGCATCGTGGAGAATGCGGTCGAAGGCATCTTCCAATCGACGCCGGATGGACGCTTCCTGTTGGTCAACCCGGCCCTGGCGCGGCTCTACGGTTATGATTCGCCGGCGAGCCTGGTGCAGAGCATCGATGACATCTCGAGGTCGGTCTATGCCGACCCGTCGGTGCGGGAGGAGTTTGTGCGGCTGATGGAGCAGAAGGGGGAAGTGCGCGGCATGGAGTATCAGGTGCAGCGCAAGGACGGCTCGCTCATCTGGATCTCGGAGCACGCGCGGGTGGTGCGGGATCCGAAGACGAGCAAGCTGCTGTATTTTGAGGGGTTCATTGAGGACATCACCGAGCGCAAGCAGATCGAAGCTCAGCTGCGGCAGGCCCAGAAGATGGATGCCATCGGTCGCTTGGCCGGCGGGGTGGCGCATGACTTTAACAACATCCTCACGGCCTTGGTCGGCTACTCCGAAATCCTGCGCACGCTGGTGCCGGAAGGGCCGGCCAAGACCTACCTCGACGCCATGATGGATGGCTCGCAACGCGCGGCGGCGCTGTGTCGGCAGCTGCTCATCCTGAGCCGGCGACACGCCGTGCTGCCGCAGGTGCTGGACCTGAACCGGGTCGTGCAGGACATGCAAAAGCTGCTCGGCCGCCTCATCACCGAAAACATTGTGTTGGAGACCTCGCTGGCGGACGAGACCCTATCGATCCGAGCGGACGCCACGCAGATCGAACAGGTGATCCTCAACCTGGTGGTCAACGCGCGCGACGCCATGCCCAACGGCGGCCTGCTCGGCATCAGCACCCGTCGTATTCAG
Organism: Actomonas aquatica; assembly: GCF_019679435.2. Taxonomy (NCBI): domain Bacteria; kingdom Pseudomonadati; phylum Verrucomicrobiota; class Opitutia; order Opitutales; family Opitutaceae; genus Actomonas; species Actomonas aquatica. The sequence continues at coordinate 1,443,162 of NZ_CP139781.1, read as the reverse complement.
ATTCCGGATGCCGACACGCCGCCCATGATCGGTTTGGCGGATGGCGACTACGTGGAGGTCGCGGTGCGCGACAACGGCACGGGCATGTCGGCCGAGGTGCAGTCCAAGTTATTTGAGCCCTTCTTCACCACAAAATCAGAGGGCAAGGGCACCGGGCTGGGGCTGGCGACCTGCTACAACATCATTCAACAAAACCGCGGACAGATTCTGGTGGGCAGCGAGTTGGGTCAGGGCACGACCGTGCGATTTTTCCTGCCGCTGGTGCCGGAAGCGCCGCCGAGCCGTCATCCCTTTGTCGATGGCGGCGGGGGACCGACAGGCGACGAGACCGTGCTGGTGGTGGAGGACGACGGCACGATTCGCAACCTGACCAGCATCGTGTTGGAGGGGCTCGGTTACCGGGTGCTCACGGCCGAGAACGGCGCGCAGGGGTTGGAGATGGCCAAGCAGTTTGGCTGTCGCCAGATCGACCTGCTGGTGGCCGATGTGATCATGCCGCAGATGGACGGACGGGAGCTGGCCTACTGGCTGCGACTGGTCGCGCCGGAAATGAAGGTCCTGTTCATCTCGGGCTACACCGACCGGGCGGCGTTCAGCACCGGCACGCTCGGCAAGGGCATGGGCTTCATGCAGAAGCCGTTTGGCCCGGCGGCGCTGTCGCGGCGTGTGCGCGAGATCTTGGATGAGCCGGTGGCGTAGGTGCTTTTTTGTTACAGAAGGGAGCCCGCCGAAGGACGGGCAAGCGACAGGAAGGAAGCGGAGTTGGGGGCTGAGGGGCAGGGGGGGATGGCCACGAAGAGGCACAAAAATTCACGAAAAGGAGGGGCAGGGAAGGTTGTTACACCAAGGGAGCAAAGGAGGGCGCTGGCGATACAGTTGAGGGCGGAGGATCCGGGGTTGCAGACCGCCGCGAGGCGCTGTCGGGCGTGAAGCCCGACCCACATTTTGTTTCAGCGCTTTGCAGTGGGTCGGGCTTCATGCCCGACAGTTTCGTCCACCCTTTAGCCCAGGGCGCGTTCGGCGAGTTTGGCGCCAGCGCTCAGGCAGCTGGGGACCGCGATGCCGTCGCGCACCTGGCCGCCGATGTAGAGGCCGGCATGGGTGCGCTCGCAGGCTTCGATCGCCTTCAGATAGGCCCCGTAGCCGAGGTCGTATTGCGGGATGGCGCGAGGCCAGCGGTTGAGGCGGTGGAAGACCGGGTCGCCGCTCACGCCGAGGATCTCACCGAGTTCGCGGCGGGCAATGGCGAGCAGTTGGTCTTCGTCGGCGCGGCCCAAATCCATGCGGCGCACTCCGCCCATCATGACCGTGACGGCGACGTGGCCGTCGGGGGCGCGACCGGGGAAGAGCGACGAGGAAAAGAGCACGCCGAGCACCTGGCGGTTTTCCTTTTGCGGCATGAGGATGCCAAAACCGTCGAGTGGGTGCGTGACCTGTTCGCGCCGATAGCCGAGGAAGAGGGAGGCGACGGGCGGCGAGACGATGTTGGCGAGTTCGGCCAACGGGCGCTCGCCCAAGGGGCCGATGGCGAGTTGCGAGAGCGGCAGCGCGGGCAGGGCGATCACTACCCGATCAAAGGTCTCGGAGGAGGTGCTGCCGTCGCGGGCCCACACGAGCGTCCAACCCGTTTCGCCGCGCACCAGGGTCGTGACGCGGGCGTTGGTCTCGATGGCCCCTTCGGGCAACTCACGGGCCAGGGCGGCGGGAATCGTGCCGAGACCTTCGCGGAAGGAAATGATGGCGGGCGGGCCGGCTTTCTGACCGCGGGCGCGTTTGGCTTTGGCGGCCTTGATTTGGCCGCGGATGATGGACCCGGTCTCGCGCTCCATTTTCCAGAGCGAGGGGAAGGCGTATTTGGCCGACAGCTTCTCAGGGTCGCCGGCATAGACGCCGGAGACGAAGGGATTCAGACCGTAGTCGACCAACTCGTCGCCGAAGTGGGAGCGGATGAACTGGGCGAGGCTGATATCCGCCGGACGGATACGCGGGCGTTTCAGGATCTCCGCAAAGAGGCGGACCTTGGCACCGAAGGAGAAGAGTTTCGATTGGAAGAGTCCCGGAGGCGACGCGGGCGCGGCGACGGGGCGGCCGTCGCGCAGGATGTAGCGGTTCTTGGCTTCGGGCTGCGCGTAACAACGTTCGTTGCCCAGCCCCAGCTCAGCGATGAGGGCACCCAGCTCGGCGCTTTCCTGCAGAGAGTTGGGACCGCTCTCGATCAACCACTCGCCGTCACGTTCGCTGCGCACGGCCCCGCCGAGGTGGGTGTTGCACTCAAAGAGGCGGACCTTGGCACCGGCTTTAGCCAGGTCGTGGGCGGCGGCGAGGCCGGTGGCACCGCCACCGATGACGGCAATCGAGCGTGATTCGGGCATCTTGCCGCTCAGCTTAGCCGAAAAGTCGGTCGCGACGTGCGCGAATTTTGCCGTAGAGGCGTCGTCGACCGACGTTTTCGAAACAAAGGCCATCGGTTCGGGTGCTTAAGTGTTGGCGTTGTCCCAACTCGTCACGGTGTCGACGAGCGATTCCATGCAGGCGATCTTGGCGCGCGGGGTGATGCCGTGGCCGAGGTTAAAGATGTGGCCGGGCAGGTCGCGCATGGAGTCGAGCAGGCGAGTGGCGGCCGAGCGCACGATCTCGGGCGTGGTCTGCATGAGCACCGGATCGAGGTTGCCCTGCACCGCGACGTTGGCGGGCAGATTGCGCCGGGCGATGGCGAGGTCGCAGGTCCAGTCGAGACTGATGGCGCGCACGCCGCTGAAGGCCTGATCAGTGAGGTGGGGCGCGGTGCCCTTGGCGTAGAGGATGATGGGGAAGTCGGCCGGCAGCGCGGCGACGATGCGTTTGATCCACTGGAGGGAGGCGGCCTCGTAGTCGGGCCCGGCGATGATGCCGCCCCAGGAATCGAAGATCTGAATGGCGTCGGCCCCGGCCTCGATCTGCAGCTTGAAGTAGGCGATGAGGGCGTCGGTGAGTTTGCCGAGCAGCGCGTCGAACATCGGGCGGTCGGTGTAGAACAGCAGCTTGATCCGTTCAAAGTCGTCGGAGCTGCCGCCCTCGACCATGTAGGTGGCGAGCGTCCACGGGGAGCCGCCAAAACCGAGCACGGCCTTGCTGTCGCCCAACTCGGCGCGGATGAGGCGGAGCGCGGCGGGCACGTAGTGCAGCTTTTCGCCCACGGCGTCGGGACCGGCGAGGGCGTCGACCTGGGCGCGGGTCTCGAGCCGGTATTCCATGCCGATGCCGCCTTGGTCGCGGAAGTGGTAGGGTTGGCCGAGGGCTTCCGGGATGGTGAGGATGTCGGAGAACAGGATGGCGGCGTCGAGGTTGAAGCGGCGCAGCGGTTGCAGGGTGACCTCGAGAGCGAGCTCGGGCGTGTGCACCATGTGGAGGAAGGACGACTTGGCCTTCAACTCGCGGTATTCAGGCAGGTAGCGCCCGGCCTGGCGCATCACCCAGAGGGGCGGTCGGTCGAGCGGCTCGCAGGCGCAGGCTTTGAGGAAACGTTCGCGGGAGGTCATATGGTGAAAATCCTAAATCCTAGAGACTAAATCCTAAACCTCCGCGAGCCAGTCTTGGGGGCGGAGGAAATCGGTGTGGAGGGCGGCTTCGGGGGAGCCGGGTTCGGGCGTGTAGTTGTATTTCCACGACACCTGCGGCGGCAGGCTCATGAGGATCGACTCGGTGCGGCCGCCACTCTGCAGGCCGAAGTGGGTGCCGCGGTCCCAGACCAGGTTGAACTCCACGTAACGACCGCGCCGATACAACTGCCAGTCGCGTTCGCGGTCGGTGTAGGCCGTGGCTTTGCGGCGGGCCACGAGCGGCTGATAGGCGGGCAGGTAGTGGTCGCCCACGCTGCGCATGAAGGCGAAACTCCGGGCGAAACCGAGCTCGTTAAAATCGTCGAAGAAGAGGCCGCCGACACCACGGGGCTCGTCGCGATGTTTCAGGTAAAAGTAGTCGTCGCACCACGTTTTGAGCCGCGGGTAGTAGTCCTCGCCAAAGGGCGCGACCGCGGCGCGAGCGGTCTCGTGCCAGTGCACGGCATCTTCGCGGAAACCGTAATAAGGGGTGAGGTCGAAACCACCGCCGAACCACCACGTGGTATTTTTGATTTTCGATTCTGGATTCTCGAATACCGCGGGATCATCGAGGCCGTCGCCCGCGCAGAAAAAGCGCACGTTGGCGTGACTCGTCGGTGCGTAGGGATTGCGGGGGTGGATGACGAGGGAGACGCCCATGGCTTGCCACGGTTTGCCCGCGATCTCGGGGCGGTTGGCGGTGGCGGAAGGCGGGAGTTGGTCGCCGCAGACGTGGGAGAAACCGACGCCGCCTTTCTCGAAGGTCTCGCCGTCGGCGATGATGCGGGTGCGTCCGCCGCCGCCGGCCGGGCGGATCCACTCGTCGGTCTCAAAGCGGGCCGAGCCCGTTTCCTCGGCGTCCAGCCCCGCGCAGATGCGATCCTGCAGATCGAGCAGGTAGGAGCGGACGGCGGAAAGGTCGGGCAGGTCGGACATGGCAGACCGCCAAGCCGAACAGAGTCCGCCCGCCGGGCAACGTGAAAGTCAGGTGAAGGGGGCTTGCGCGGTAGCCGCGTTGCCGCGCAGCGATCCCGCGGCTGTGGAATGGTCGCCCCTGGGACCACGCTGTCACCGCCGGGCCAAGCGTGGCTCCTTGGCGTTCCTAATGCTCTTGCCGGTGGTGTGATCGCATGACCAACCAGCGGCGCAGGCGGTTGAAGACGGTGGTCAGGGAGACCGCGGAAAAACGTTCGGACATTCGGTCGTTCACGCGGATCGTGAAAAGGTGTTCCGACCAGAGTCGGTTACAGGGCAGGAGTTCGACTTTGAGCGTGTATCCGCGCTCCATGTCCTTTATCGAAATCCGAAATCGCGCCTTCTGTCGTGCCATACCCTTGGAACGCAAAAATGCCCCCGAATCTTTCACAAACCGCGCAGCGACAAGGTATAAAATCCAGCGTCCGTAAATTTTGCCCCGTAAATTTTGCGGTGTAAGGAGTGTCTGAATCCCAAAGCAAAAAATGCACCAAGAATTTAGCAAATCATTCCACCGCAGGTATTTACCCCAGTCGGAAGTAAGTCCGGAGGTAGGCTAATAACACTGATCGGCGGAAGACTGAACATGATGACACTGTTGTTCCCTAGGAAGATCGACCGTATCGCGTATCTAATCCGCATGCTCATCTTCGTTTTTCTGTGTGCCCCCGTTTCGCTCGAAATGGCGAGGGTTGAAGAGGAGGAATACGTTCCGTCGCTATCCCTACTCTTAGTTTCATTCATTGCGCTGATCTATTGGTTCATGTTTATCGTTCGGCCGCGCTGCCGAGATTGCGGTTGGTCCCCTTGGATATCGATTGTCTCGTTCGTCCCGTTTCTGAATCTGTGCCTTTGGATCGCCCTGCTGTTTCCGAGCAGCATCTCCGCCAGGGACGAAAAAGCCGATCCAGTCACCGCAGCCAACGGCGGCAAGCCGCCGCGGCTGAGTTAAATCGTTCGACGGAAATAGAATGACTGACACCATTCTCCATGTTTGTGCCTCCGCTTTGTCGATCGCGATGGTCGTGGTTTTTGTTGGCGGTTTTACCGCGTCGATCACGCTTCTGTTTTTCGGCGATCCAGAAGCGATCGAGAAGAGGCGCACCACATCGTCTTTGTTTCTGGGGAGCCCGATGACACCGATCGAGTGCTACAAACAGGAAGCCTGGATCATGTGGAAGATTCGTGACCGCTGCTTTAAGGCGTTTTTGATTTCGGTCTTAGTGTGGGTTTTGCTCTACGCCGTAAGTATGTTTATGGAGGCCCCTATTCTTTCCGCGCCGATAAAATGAAAAAGTCGAACCAGCCACCGCAGCCAACGGCGCTAGCGCGCCGCGGCTGAGTTCAATCGTTGAGACTGTCGAAAAACCCCGTTTGTCGGTGATTATTTGATACACGGTTGGCCTGATAAATGATGGGTTATGGGCACGCCCGAAAGAGGCGTGCACATCATGGCGAAGTATAAACCTTATGACTACGCGCAGACGATGATGGTGGCGGTGTCGCTGGCGGACCAACTGCAGCCGGGGACACTGGAACACACGATCCACTACGTGGTGCAGGAGCGACTCGATCTGCGCGCCTTTGACGCCGAGCATCACAACGACGATGGGGGCCGCCCGGGTTACGATCCACGGGTGCTGCTCAAGGTCGTGTTGCTGGGCTACTCGCGGGGGCTGCTCAGTTCTCGCAAGCTGGAGGCGGCGTGCCGCGAACAGATCGTGTTCATGGCCCTGTGCTGCGGCCAACGGCCGGATCACAGCACGATCGCGACGTTTGTCTCGGGCATGGGCGAGGAACGCATCAGCACGCTGTTCTCACAGGTGCTCTTGGTCTGCCATGAGGCCGAGCTACTCGGAGGGACCCACTTCGCCATCGACGGCTACAAGCTCTCCAGCAACGCGGCCAAGGAATCGAGCGGCACGCATGAGGACCTGCGCAAAAAGCGCGACAAGCTCAAGGAGCTGGTGCGCGAACACGTGCGCACGCACCAGCACAACGACCGTCGCAGTGAAGACGGCAAAGGCGGCGGCAGTTCGTCCCTGCTGCCCCGCGATCCCGCCAAGCGCCTCGCGCGCCTCCAACGCCAGGCCGAGCGCATCGAACGATTCCTCAACGAAAACGAACCCCGCCAGGGCCGCAGTGGCACCGAGATCCAAAGCAACGTGACCGACAACGAGTCGGCCAAGATGAAGAGCAGCCACGGCATCATCCAGGGCTACAACGCCAACGCCATGGTCGACGCGAAGCACCAGGTCATCGTGCACGGCGAAGCCTTTGGCGTCGGCGACGACGGCGCGGTGGCCACTGCCATGCTGGCCGGCGCCGCCACCCACCTCACTCACGCCACCGGCGAGGACGACCCGTTGCGCCAAAAGATCGTGAGCGCCGACACCGGCTATTTTTCCAACCAAAACCTCGAAGCGTTCGAGGCCGCCGAGGTCGACGCCTACGTGCCCGATCCGAAGTTCCGCTCCCGTGACCCGCAACTGGCCACCGCCAAGCGGCACCGTCGCCCGACCGACCGCCGCAAACAGGACTACCGCTCCAAACGTCGCTGGTTCCGTGGCGACGACTTCACGTTCGACGAAGCCACTGAGCGCCTCATGTGCCCCGCCGGCCAGCGCCTGTATCGCTGCGGCCACGACCACGTCACCGCGCAAGGTTACCGCGCCACCTCTTACCGCGCGCCTAAGACCGCCTGCTTAAGCTGCGAGCTGCGTGACCGCTGCCTGCAACACCCCGAGAGCGGCAACCCACGCCAAGTGCGCGTCTTCCACGGACGCGTCACCGAGACCCTCACCTCGCGCATGAAGGACAAGATCGACACGCCTGAGGGCCGACAGATCTACAGCCGCCGCCTCGGCATCGTGGAGCCGGTCTTCGGCAACCTCGGCGCGCAAAAAGGCATGAACCGATCGACGCTGCGCGGTAGGGCCAAAGTGGATACCCAATGGAAACTCTACTGCCTGGTGCACAACCTGGAGAAGATCGCCCGCCACGGCAGACCCATAAGATGAGCGAAGGGGCGCAATCCAGCCCGCGATCGCGGCGCGCAACGCCGCCGCCAAGGCATCCTATCGCATCATTCCCCTCAAATCCCCAGATCCTCCCCAAAACCGCGCCCCTGTAGCAAAAATCCCGTGCCCCTATATCAATCCCAACCAAGCCCACCCCAACCTCGACAGCAGCGGGTTTCCCGACAGTCTCGTTGGCCGTAAGCCATGAGATCGCACGACATACATGAGGTTCTAGCCAGTGAGTTTCACGCCGTCCCCGAAGAGTGCTGGTCGCCCCGATTTGATCCATGGGAGCATCGTCCGGATACATTCTGGCGAGAGCATCTCTGGTCAGGTGTGAGCGCAGCAGAAGAAGCTGAAGACGTATGGATTCGGACAGGGTCGTGGCCTGAAGTAGATGAGCGCACACGCTATTTCCTTCGACTTCGCCTGGAGAATGCCGGACGAGCTGTGACCAGCGATCAGGCACCAGATATAAGCGCGGTATCCGACGGAATCCTAGCCGGCGGAATCGCCGGTCGAAGAGCCATATCGCGAGTCGTGTCCACGTTGTGGACAGAAGACATGGCCCGTATTTGGGAAGCCGAATCGATACGGCACGAAAGTCCGCGCAGGGTGTATATGTCCCGCCCTGAACAAGATCGAACTTAGATGAAGAGGCCAACCAACCAGTGGAGCCAACGACCACAGGCCGTCCTTTTTCGGTCGGTTTCATTGGCTCACCTCCCCGTCCGTGATCTGCTGTGGTCGCGGCTCACTTGAAACGTTAGGCGCGATGCCATACTCCCCAAACTCCCTGTTTCGAAAAGGCGTCAACTGGCAAATGAACGCCTGCATTGGAACAAATGGCGGCCCCCACGACTACCGGGCATATGCAGATGGCTTCTTCGATGCCGCTGAGCACCTCATTGAGTCGATTCGTTCTCGACGCGAACCGAGACTGCACATCGATACCGCAATCTATCCGATTGTTCAGTCGTATAGACACGGACTGGAACTCTCCTTGAAGCATTTGCTCATCGAATCGACCTTGGTATTACGATCAAATCCCGAGCTGCCGATGATACACGATCTTGGAGAGTTGTGGCGTGACCTTAAGACTCGGATTAGCGAGCTCCCTGCACCCGTCGTTGAGGCCGACGATGTTCTGAAGCTTGAGCAGGCGATATCTGATTTTTCGTGTATCGATCCGATCGGTATGGTTTTTCGCTATCCAGAGGACAGAAAGCGTCAGCTCCATATTCAGACATCAGAGTTACTGAACTTGGAGGTCCTTGAGGAGGGCATGAAGTCAGTGAGGCAGATCACAGAAAACATGCGGTCATCTATTTCTTATCTTATCACCCTGTCACATGAAGAAGACAGGGCCTAACCATCCGCCGCAGCCAACGACCGCCAGCTCCGCTGGCAGTCGCGGCTGAGCTCAGACGATAGGCGGAATATCACGATGCTGATATACTTTCACGGAGCTTACGGACGGGACGACGTGCCTGCCGCGACGCCCGTCGAAGCGGACGAGTCAGAAGCCCGAGGCGTATTCGCTCGGCTCGGACCAAAGGGGAGCTTCATGGGGATTCGGCTTTCCCCCGAGACGGTTCTACAGTTCTACTTCAATCTGGACGCCACCGTGCATGCGGAAGTCTTGAAAGAAGAAGAGATGGAGACCCGTTCTACCACTGTCACCGTTCCGCTCGGAGAGCTTTTGATCGAAGCCGTCTACCATGGTGAGGATCTGGAGCAGAAGATTGCTTTTTCGAGAGTCAGTTGGACTGACGAAAAACTAAGAAGAAGGCCTATCCAGTCGCCCGAGCCAACGAGCACCGCCGCTCCGCGTCGGCGCTCGCGGCTCAGCTAAATCGTTAGGTAAATGTATAGTGATACCCAATTAGTCCGAATACGCAGGCTCGCTTTCGACGAGTATGAAGACCTCGAAGAGCGCAGCCGATTGGTTTCGCAGGTCGAGACGTCGGCTGAGCTCCACCAAGTCGCATGGTGGTTCAATCACGACGGATTCGAAGTTCGCGAGCTCGTGGACATGGCCGCACATCGACACTGTTCGAAGGGAACGGCTTTGATGATCTACTGGGGATTGCAGCCGGATTGGATTTACAGGCAGCAAGAGAAAGGGAAGCGACTAGATGCCATACACCTTGCCTGCCTTCCCTTCCTCAAGAAGTTGGAGCAAAGAGTGAAAGAGAATGATTTTCGAGGCGATGCGATCGCATTTTCGCCAGAGGCGATGCACGGGCGCCAATTTCGAGACGATGACCACTACCGCCCTGGGGTCCGCCTTGTTCCAGCTTGGATGAAACTCGATGTGACGGGAGCTGTAGTTGAAAGGTGTCGATTTGAAGATGAAATCACCTAACCAATCGACCGAGCCAACGGGTGTCAGCGCTCCGCGCTGACACCCGCGGCTCATCTCAAACGTTAGGCATACGCACCCGAGTCATGGCCGCTTTCAGATCAGGTTTACTATTCGTGGCAGGACTACACTGTTCGATCGCTATCGCGCAGTCGAATCACGGCACCGCAAGCCAACCTTTGGCTCAGCAATTCGAGGGCGAAATCCACAAGGTTGACGGACGAATCAAATTCTCGAACGCGAGATTGGGCAGTATTGTCCGCGAGTTCGCAGACGCCAATCGCGTTGAATTCACGGTTACTCAGGAAGCCAGTTCACTGAGATTTAGCGGAGAGCTAGCACTTGGTGACATCGATAGGTTTATGTCTGCACTTACCGAGGTTCTTCCCGTTCGGGTGACGCGTGAGAGCCAATACGCCTACCGAATCGCCGTAGTCGTGAAAGAGCCTAACCAACCGGCGCAGCCAACGCCGGGGCTGGCGCCCCGTCGCGGCTGAGCTCAGACGATCGGCAGAAGAAAGATGATCTCCCGCGAAAAAGCACGTGAGCTTGCGATGGCGAAGATACGCTCAGGTTGGTCTGTGAGCGACGACGAGCCGGCGATCGTCGACGAAGCCACGAAAGAAGAATATTTCGGCTGGGTGTTCTTCTACAATTCGCGCCGCTACCTCGAAACCAAGAAGATCTCTTTCGCGCTCGCCGGGAATGGTCCGGTCGTGGTCGATGGAGCCTCAGGCACCGTCACCATACTCGGCAGCGCTGGAGGTGTTGACCACCAGCTTTCTGAATACCGGAGGCAGAAGAAGCCGATCCAGCCACCGCAGCCAACGACTGACAGCTCCGCTGTCAGTCGCGGCTGAGTTCAATCGTTGAGACTGTCGAAAAACCCCGTTTGTCGGTGATTATTTGATACACGGTTGGCCTGATAAATGATGGGTTATGGGCACGCCCGAAAGAGGCGTGCACATCATGGCGAAGTATAAACCTTATGACTACGCGCAGACGATGATGGTGGCGGTGTCGCTGGCGGACCAACTGCAGCCGGGGACACTGGAACACACGATCCACTACGTGGTGCAGGAGCGACTCGATCTGCGCGCCTTTGACGCCGAGCATCACAACGACGATGGGGGCCGCCCGGGTTACGATCCACGGGTGCTGCTCAAGGTCGTGTTGCTGGGCTACTCGCGGGGGCTGCTCAGTTCTCGCAAGCTGGAGGCGGCGTGCCGCGAACAGATCGTGTTCATGGCCCTGTGCTGCGGCCAACGGCCGGATCACAGCACGATCGCGACGTTTGTCTCGGGCATGGGCGAGGAACGCATCAGCACGCTGTTCTCACAGGTGCTCTTGGTCTGCCATGAGGCCGAGCTACTCGGAGGGACCCACTTCGCCATCGACGGCTACAAGCTCTCCAGCAACGCGGCCAAGGAATCGAGCGGCACGCATGAGGACCTGCGCAAAAAGCGCGACAAGCTCAAGGAGCTGGTGCGCGAACACGTGCGCACGCACCAGCACAACGACCGTCGCAGTGAAGACGGCAAAGGCGGCGGCAGTTCGTCCCTGCTGCCCCGCGATCCCGCCAAGCGCCTCGCGCGCCTCCAACGCCAGGCCGAGCGCATCGAACGATTCCTCAACGAAAACGAACCCCGCCAGGGCCGCAGTGGCACCGAGATCCAAAGCAACGTGACCGACAACGAGTCGGCCAAGATGAAGAGCAGCCACGGCATCATCCAGGGCTACAACGCCAACGCCATGGTCGACGCGAAGCACCAGGTCATCGTGCACGGCGAAGCCTTTGGCGTCGGCGACGACGGCGCGGTGGCCACTGCCATGCTGGCCGGCGCCGCCACCCACCTCACTCACGCCACCGGCGAGGACGACCCGTTGCGCCAAAAGATCGTGAGCGCCGACACCGGCTATTTTTCCAACCAAAACCTCGAAGCGTTCGAGGCCGCCGAGGTCGACGCCTACGTGCCCGATCCGAAGTTCCGCTCCCGTGACCCGCAACTGGCCACCGCCAAGCGGCACCGTCGCCCGACCGACCGCCGCAAACAGGACTACCGCTCCAAACGTCGCTGGTTCCGTGGCGACGACTTCACGTTCGACGAAGCCACTGAGCGCCTCATGTGCCCCGCCGGCCAGCGCCTGTATCGCTGCGGCCACGACCACGTCACCGCGCAAGGTTACCGCGCCACCTCTTACCGCGCGCCTAAGACCGCCTGCTTAAGCTGCGAGCTGCGTGACCGCTGCCTGCAACACCCCGAGAGCGGCAACCCACGCCAAGTGCGCGTCTTCCACGGACGCGTCACCGAGACCCTCACCTCGCGCATGAAGGACAAGATCGACACGCCTGAGGGCCGACAGATCTACAGCCGCCGCCTCGGCATCGTGGAGCCGGTCTTCGGCAACCTCGGCGCGCAAAAAGGCATGAACCGATCGACGCTGCGCGGTAGGGCCAAAGTGGATACCCAATGGAAACTCTACTGCCTGGTGCACAACCTGGAGAAGATCGCCCGCCACGGCAGACCCATAAGATGAGCGAAGGGGCGCAATCCAGCCCGCGATCGCGGCGCGCAACGCCGCCGCCAAGGCATCCTATCGCATCATTCCCCTCAAATCCCCAGATCCTCCCCAAAACCGCGCCCCTGTAGCAAAAATCCCGTGCCCCTATATCAATCCCAACCAAGCCCACCCCAACCTCGACAGCAGCGGGTTTCCCGACAGTCTCGTTGGCCGTAAGCCATGAGATCGCACGACATACATGAGGTTCTAGCCAGTGAGTTTCACGCCGTCCCCGAAGAGTGCTGGTCGCCCCGATTTGATCCATGGGAGCATCGTCCGGATACATTCTGGCGAGAGCATCTCTGGTCAGGTGTGAGCGCAGCAGAAGAAGCTGAAGACGTATGGATTCGGACAGGGTCGTGGCCTGAAGTAGATGAGCGCACACGCTATTTCCTTCGACTTCGCCTGGAGAATGCCGGACGAGCTGTGACCAGCGATCAGGCACCAGATATAAGCGCGGTATCCGACGGAATCCTAGCCGGCGGAATCGCCGGTCGAAGAGCCATATCGCGAGTCGTGTCCACGTTGTGGACAGAAGACATGGCCCGTATTTGGGAAGCCGAATCGATACGGCACGAAAGTCCGCGCAGGGTGTATATGTCCCGCCCTGAACAAGATCGAACTTAGATGAAGAGGCCAACCAACCAGTGGAGCCAACGACCACAGGCCGTCCTTTTTCGGTCGGTTTCATTGGCTCACCTCCCCGTCCGTGATCTGCTGTGGTCGCGGCTCACTTGAAACGTTAGGCGCGATGCCATACTCCCCAAACTCCCTGTTTCGAAAAGGCGTCAACTGGCAAATGAACGCCTGCATTGGAACAAATGGCGGCCCCCACGACTACCGGGCATATGCAGATGGCTTCTTCGATGCCGCTGAGCACCTCATTGAGTCGATTCGTTCTCGACGCGAACCGAGACTGCACATCGATACCGCAATCTATCCGATTGTTCAGTCGTATAGACACGGACTGGAACTCTCCTTGAAGCATTTGCTCATCGAATCGACCTTGGTATTACGATCAAATCCCGAGCTGCCGATGATACACGATCTTGGAGAGTTGTGGCGTGACCTTAAGACTCGGATTAGCGAGCTCCCTGCACCCGTCGTTGAGGCCGACGATGTTCTGAAGCTTGAGCAGGCGATATCTGATTTTTCGTGTATCGATCCGATCGGTATGGTTTTTCGCTATCCAGAGGACAGAAAGCGTCAGCTCCATATTCAGACATCAGAGTTACTGAACTTGGAGGTCCTTGAGGAGGGCATGAAGTCAGTGAGGCAGATCACAGAAAACATGCGGTCATCTATTTCTTATCTTATCACCCTGTCACATGAAGAAGACAGGGCCTAACCATCCGCCGCAGCCAACGACCGCCAGCTCCGCTGGCAGTCGCGGCTGAGCTCAGACGATAGGCGGAATATCACGATGCTGATATACTTTCACGGAGCTTACGGACGGGACGACGTGCCTGCCGCGACGCCCGTCGAAGCGGACGAGTCAGAAGCCCGAGGCGTATTCGCTCGGCTCGGACCAAAGGGGAGCTTCATGGGGATTCGGCTTTCCCCCGAGACGGTTCTACAGTTCTACTTCAATCTGGACGCCACCGTGCATGCGGAAGTCTTGAAAGAAGAAGAGATGGAGACCCGTTCTACCACTGTCACCGTTCCGCTCGGAGAGCTTTTGATCGAAGCCGTCTACCATGGTGAGGATCTGGAGCAGAAGATTGCTTTTTCGAGAGTCAGTTGGACTGACGAAAAACTAAGAAGAAGGCCTATCCAGTCGCCCGAGCCAACGAGCACCGCCGCTCCGCGTCGGCGCTCGCGGCTCAGCTAAATCGTTAGGTAAATGTATAGTGATACCCAATTAGTCCGAATACGCAGGCTCGCTTTCGACGAGTATGAAGACCTCGAAGAGCGCAGCCGATTGGTTTCGCAGGTCGAGACGTCGGCTGAGCTCCACCAAGTCGCATGGTGGTTCAATCACGACGGATTCGAAGTTCGCGAGCTCGTGGACATGGCCGCACATCGACACTGTTCGAAGGGAACGGCTTTGATGATCTACTGGGGATTGCAGCCGGATTGGATTTACAGGCAGCAAGAGAAAGGGAAGCGACTAGATGCCATACACCTTGCCTGCCTTCCCTTCCTCAAGAAGTTGGAGCAAAGAGTGAAAGAGAATGATTTTCGAGGCGATGCGATCGCATTTTCGCCAGAGGCGATGCACGGGCGCCAATTTCGAGACGATGACCACTACCGCCCTGGGGTCCGCCTTGTTCCAGCTTGGATGAAACTCGATGTGACGGGAGCTGTAGTTGAAAGGTGTCGATTTGAAGATGAAATCACCTAACCAATCGACCGAGCCAACGGGTGTCAGCGCTCCGCGCTGACACCCGCGGCTCATCTCAAACGTTAGGCATACGCACCCGAGTCATGGCCGCTTTCAGATCAGGTTTACTATTCGTGGCAGGACTACACTGTTCGATCGCTATCGCGCAGTCGAATCACGGCACCGCAAGCCAACCTTTGGCTCAGCAATTCGAGGGCGAAATCCACAAGGTTGACGGACGAATCAAATTCTCGAACGCGAGATTGGGCAGTATTGTCCGCGAGTTCGCAGACGCCAATCGCGTTGAATTCACGGTTACTCAGGAAGCCAGTTCACTGAGATTTAGCGGAGAGCTAGCACTTGGTGACATCGATAGGTTTATGTCTGCACTTACCGAGGTTCTTCCCGTTCGGGTGACGCGTGAGAGCCAATACGCCTACCGAATCGCCGTAGTCGTGAAAGAGCCTAACCAACCGGCGCAGCCAACGCCGGGGCTGGCGCCCCGTCGCGGCTGAGCTCAGACGATCGGCAGAAGAAAGATGATCTCCCGCGAAAAAGCACGTGAGCTTGCGATGGCGAAGATACGCTCAGGTTGGTCTGTGAGCGACGACGAGCCGGCGATCGTCGACGAAGCCACGAAAGAAGAATATTTCGGCTGGGTGTTCTTCTACAATTCGCGCCGCTACCTCGAAACCAAGAAGATCTCTTTCGCGCTCGCCGGGAATGGTCCGGTCGTGGTCGATGGAGCCTCAGGCACCGTCACCATACTCGGCAGCGCTGGAGGTGTTGACCACCAGCTTTCTGAATACCGGAGGCAGAAGAAGCCGATCCAGCCACCGCAGCCAACGACTGACAGCTCCGCTGTCAGTCGCGGCTGAGTTCAATCGTTGAGACTGTCGAAAAACCCCGTTTGTCGGTGATTATTTGATACACGGTTGGCCTGATAAATGATGGGTTATGGGCACGCCCGAAAGAGGCGTGCACATCATGGCGAAGTATAAACCTTATGACTACGCGCAGACGATGATGGTGGCGGTGTCGCTGGCGGACCAACTGCAGCCGGGGACACTGGAACACACGATCCACTACGTGGTGCAGGAGCGACTCGATCTGCGCGCCTTTGACGCCGAGCATCACAACGACGATGGGGGCCGCCCGGGTTACGATCCACGGGTGCTGCTCAAGGTCGTGTTGCTGGGCTACTCGCGGGGGCTGCTCAGTTCTCGCAAGCTGGAGGCGGCGTGCCGCGAACAGATCGTGTTCATGGCCCTGTGCTGCGGCCAACGGCCGGATCACAGCACGATCGCGACGTTTGTCTCGGGCATGGGCGAGGAACGCATCAGCACGCTGTTCTCACAGGTGCTCTTGGTCTGCCATGAGGCCGAGCTACTCGGAGGGACCCACTTCGCCATCGACGGCTACAAGCTCTCCAGCAACGCGGCCAAGGAATCGAGCGGCACGCATGAGGACCTGCGCAAAAAGCGCGACAAGCTCAAGGAGCTGGTGCGCGAACACGTGCGCACGCACCAGCACAACGACCGTCGCAGTGAAGACGGCAAAGGCGGCGGCAGTTCGTCCCTGCTGCCCCGCGATCCCGCCAAGCGCCTCGCGCGCCTCCAACGCCAGGCCGAGCGCATCGAACGATTCCTCAACGAAAACGAACCCCGCCAGGGCCGCAGTGGCACCGAGATCCAAAGCAACGTGACCGACAACGAGTCGGCCAAGATGAAGAGCAGCCACGGCATCATCCAGGGCTACAACGCCAACGCCATGGTCGACGCGAAGCACCAGGTCATCGTGCACGGCGAAGCCTTTGGCGTCGGCGACGACGGCGCGGTGGCCACTGCCATGCTGGCCGGCGCCGCCACCCACCTCACTCACGCCACCGGCGAGGACGACCCGTTGCGCCAAAAGATCGTGAGCGCCGACACCGGCTATTTTTCCAACCAAAACCTCGAAGCGTTCGAGGCCGCCGAGGTCGACGCCTACGTGCCCGATCCGAAGTTCCGCTCCCGTGACCCGCAACTGGCCACCGCCAAGCGGCACCGTCGCCCGACCGACCGCCGCAAACAGGACTACCGCTCCAAACGTCGCTGGTTCCGTGGCGACGACTTCACGTTCGACGAAGCCACTGAGCGCCTCATGTGCCCCGCCGGCCAGCGCCTGTATCGCTGCGGCCACGACCACGTCACCGCGCAAGGTTACCGCGCCACCTCTTACCGCGCGCCTAAGACCGCCTGCTTAAGCTGCGAGCTGCGTGACCGCTGCCTGCAACACCCCGAGAGCGGCAACCCACGCCAAGTGCGCGTCTTCCACGGACGCGTCACCGAGACCCTCACCTCGCGCATGAAGGACAAGATCGACACGCCTGAGGGCCGACAGATCTACAGCCGCCGCCTCGGCATCGTGGAGCCGGTCTTCGGCAACCTCGGCGCGCAAAAAGGCATGAACCGATCGACGCTGCGCGGTAGGGCCAAAGTGGATACCCAATGGAAACTCTACTGCCTGGTGCACAACCTGGAGAAGATCGCCCGCCACGGCAGACCCATAAGATGAGCGAAGGGGCGCAATCCAGCCCGCGATCGCGGCGCGCAACGCCGCCGCCAAGGCATCCTATCGCATCATTCCCCTCAAATCCCCAGATCCTCCCCAAAACCGCGCCCCTGTAGCAAAAATCCCGTGCCCCTATATCAATCCCAACCAAGCCCACCCCAACCTCGACAGCAGCGGGTTTCCCGACAGTCTCGTTCGCCCAAAATGGAGACTCCGACGTTCGAAGAGTGTGTGGGGATGCTGAGAAGCAAAGACCCGATGACCTACGAAGACGGCTACCAGTGGCTTCAGGGATTCCTAAGCACGCACTTCAAAGACATCGTGGTGCTTATGCAGAAGGAGCAAGACGAAGACATTCGGTCGAAGTTCGTTGAGTTGGTTGGCGATTCAAAACGGAGCGAGGCTATCCCGATCCTAGAAGCAGAGCTGAAAAGCGACCTCATGGCAGTCCGGTCTTGGGCCTACAGCTCGCTATTGTATTTTGAAGACCCTGTTGCTGAAAAGATCGCGGAAGAGTTCAGAGCCCAAAATCCGAACGAAGATTTCTTATGAGAAGTTCCAAGAAGGCGAACCAGCCAGTTGAGACAACTCCGTGCAGTGCTGCGCACTGCACTCCGCGTCTCACTTGAATCGTTCGGTTTAAAAGATGCGTCCATATCGAATCGTTTCTCTACTTGGGCTTTTTTCGCAGGCGCTTCTTTGGGTTGGTCTCGCGGTCGGTATTACTGCGATCACACGCGCATTGAACTACGCCGACCAGGGTGATTCTGACGCTGTCAGTGCCACGCTTGAAGCGAACTGGAGCTTCGTCCGAGCCAGTAGGATCGTCGGCTTCTTAGGCTTCATCGCCTTGCTTGTGACGCTCCTGCGTGAAGAGGAGAGAAGTAAGAAGATCGTTTGGGGGATTCTGGTCTCATCGGTGGTTCAGATCTTTCTATTCCCACTCGGCACGATATTGGGTTTTGTAGGCCTCGCGCTGACCATGAGAGTTCTTCGTCGCATCGATACCGAACCCCGGAAGAAAGGACCGAACCAGCCGCCGCAGACAAGGCCGACAAGTCGGCCTGTCTGAGCTGAGACGATGGGCGAACAAGTGATGAGCGATAGTCTACAGGCGAAGCTCGATGCTGTGTGTGATGAGGTCAGCTTTGTGGCATTCGTCAGCGCGCTCGCTTCCGATCGCGCTGACGAACTTCGGAAAGAAGAGCAGTCACCGTCCTCTCCGTTTGGACCCGGCGCGAACGGATGGGAGAATGCCACGGTCGAAGCATTCTTGGAGTCTGCGGCCGCTTGGGCCGAAAGCTCGAAGAGATCCCCCCAGTTTCGTGCCGCCGCGAACCCATGGAAACGGTGTGCGGAAATCCTCCACGCAGGAAAGCACTACGAATGAAGAAAGAGCCCATCCAGTCGCCCGAGCCAACGAGCACCGCCGCTACGCGTCGGCGCTCGCGGCTCAGCTAAATCGATGGGCGGACGAATGAATCGTGATACGAAAGACCTGCTTCGGATCGGAGCGACGATTCTCCTTCTCATCGTTTCGGCAGTGACCCTCTATCTGTCTCTGTTTTGGGGCTGGGCGTCCGGCACCGGCTCCGCAGACCAGCCTCACTTGAAGTTCGTGAGCAATATCGCACTTGGGATTTCCTTCGTATCATTTTGGAGTTCGATCGGCATCTGGATCGTTCCACGCTTCATGAAAAGAAAAGAGCCCATCCACCCACCGCAGCCAACGCATGTCAGCTCCGCTGACATGCGCGGCTGAGTTCAGACGTTGGACATCAGAGATGTATATTCTGGGCGTTCCACTGCTGTTGATCGCATTTCTGACCGGCGTCGTGATGGCCTTCTCACCACGTCGAAGGAAGATCGGCATTCCGTTAGCCTTGATGTGCTTGGGCTTCGCGATTGGTCGATTGGTCGCCGAAGACGGATGGAAGCAGAAGTTCGAAATCCTCCCGGACGGCAGGTCCGAGGAAGAAGTGAAGCAGGCGCTCTGGTGGGAGACCCTCGAGTTCGAAGACGGAAAGTCCCCTCTCGGATATTCGCTCCGCCAGAATCACCCCGACGTGAAGAAAGAAGTGTGGTGCGTAGCTTTCTTCTTTCCCGAACAGTATGCGTTTGGGTTTGATGAGTCGGGCCGCTTGGTAGCCCGCTATCACTACATTTCCCCCTGAAATGAAAAGGTCCAACCAACCAGTCGAGCCAACGAGCCACAGCGCTCCGCGCTGTGACTCGCGGCTCACTTGAGACGATGAATATGAGATACTTCTTACCAGCGCTACTTGGCCTCCTTTTGTTCGGATGCGCCAAAAGCTCGAATGGAAAGATCGAGTATCATTCGTATGCTCTTGTCCAAATACTGCGGTCAGCCAGGTCTTCGGACGTCGTCGATGACGCGATCATATCCGGGGAGGATGCGAGAACCGTGGTGTTGGTAGCGAGCAGCCACGACCTGAAGAGAAGATATTGGCGAAGAGTGGTCGATGAGGGACTAGAGCGATCAGTTGCTGATCCCTACTTGGGAGAGCGCGAATATTCCGACGAGGTCGGGTTCGAGGTATTTTCTCAGAATACGGTTATTGGCTTGGTTCGATTGAGTTTGATCGTGGAGATGGGTTTCATCCACACAGATCCTGAGATCACGAGGAGCGTAGCAGACCTGATGGCCGAAGAATTCTTGAAGTATGAGGGGGAGATTGCAGAGGAGGATTCGAGGGCGCTACGATCTCGGTTTATATCCCATGCTTTCCTACCAAAGGAGCCAGGAATCAATGATCCAACCAATCAGTAGAGCCAATTCGGGCCAGCGCTTTGCGCGGACCCTCTTGGCTCACCTCTAACATTGGGCAATCCAAGATGAATCGATACTCGAAGATCTTCGTTCGTTGGTGGGCGTTTCTGACTGTGGCGTATACGATTACTGTCCTAGGCTTCTCGATCGTATCTGGACTCTTCCAGATGTGGAGCTTTGGCATGTCTGGGCATTCTAGTCCGTTCTCACAGAATCGGCTGTTTTTCCCTTCCCAGATGATCTTTGCCCTACCCGATCCTCCTGAAAATCGGCATTTGCTCGGTCATGCGTTTGCGAGTGGATTGTTTTATTCAGCCATCGGCTCAGCCGCCCTCATCGCCACGGTTTATGAAAAAAAATGAGCCCAACCAACCGGTCGAGACAACGGCGACCGCTGCGCGGCCATTGCCCCACACTTAGATCGTTTGACAAATATGAAGGTGCTTGGGCGAGTGAAGAAACGCACGGTGGTCTGTATCGGAGCCATTACCTTGGTTTACGCAGGCATTCTGATCGGGAAGGCCGTCTCGACCAGAACGGTGCATTTCCAAATTACCTCAGACTTCGACGGATGCGTCCTTTATCGCGGCGAAGGGGACCCTCGACATCCTTTGGTAGTGTCGGCGCGGACTGCCACTGCAGATGATCTGTTGACGGTCGTGAGATGGGACGACGCATCTTTCGTAAGTGGGGTAGCCCCTTTGCTGCCCACCATTGACATCGTGGCCCACGTAAAGGCCGATACCGTTATCGACTACGCGATTTCTGCCCTCTTTTGGTGCGACAAAGAGATAGTTGCGACCAAACTTGAAGCGGGGCTCAGGATTCCTGACGCCGTATCTCCCCCCTGAGACGAAGTTCACCCGAATCTCCCAGTCCGAAGCTTCAGCGGAGATTGAGTGTTGGAGGAGTAAAGGGACGCGTCCGGCGCGGCTCAGTTCTAACGTTGGCCGTAAATGAGCACTCCTGCCACAGCGCTAAGATCGGCAGCTTACGTCGGCGATTTGGTGACGGTGAGAAGATTGTTGCTCGAAGCGGTCGATCCCAATGTGCCGGACGGATATGGTAGGACCGCGTTGTGCCATGCCGCTGGGCGCGGGCATCTTCATGTCGTCGAGGAGCTATTGGGCAGTGGCGCGTGGCCCGATCTACATGAGGACTACGACACATATCCGACTCCGCTGATGATGGCCGCATCGAACGGTCACTTGGAGGTCGTGCAGATGTTAGTCGCGGCCGGAGCGAATCCTAGAATTCATTCGGGAGTTTCGCAGCGAACTGCCGAGGCATACGCACGTTCGAATGGGTTCTCGATTGTCGCCAAGTATCTCCAAACCCTAAACCCATGAAGAGAAGAAGGCCAACCAACCAGTCGATACAACTCCAGTCAGTGCTTCGCACTGATTGGAGTATCTCACTTTAATCGTTCAGCATCCGGCCTATGAAATACTTACGCGCTGCCTCATTCGTTGCGATTGTCGGAGGGTTCTTTGCGTTCGTTCGTGTAGGTGGAGCGATCGTTGCGGAGGCCTGGTTCGATGGGCCGCACCACATCTCGTTCGTTCTTCCCGTGTTCACGCTCGCGGCGATATCCGCGGTCGGTGCGGTATTGAGCGGAATCGCCTTTTTGCGCCGCCCTGAACGTGCGACAGCGTTGTTCGTTTCGTTGGGGGCTAGCTTCGGAACCTGGGTGATACTCGCCTCGTCGGCACTTCACCTTCCTGCGTCAGTTCCATTCCTCTCGGCTGCGTGTCTCTACTTCTTGGTTTTTAAGCCAGCAGTGACTCGGGAGTTTCCGAAAGAAAAAGGGCTGGACCAATCGCCGGAGACAAGGCCGACAAGTCGGCCTGTCTCAGCTTAGACGTTGGACGCTGATGAGTGCGGAAATCGTCGCAGGTCTCTGTTTTGCAGTCGGCTTCATTTCGGTGGCAGCCATGACCATTCTGAATGTTCTACTTGTCGGTGAGACAAATGAAGATCTGCGGCCATTCAGCGATTGGGTGATTTTTAGTTGGGGCACTCTTCCGTTTCGTCCTGAGGCCCTTTCGCCCCAAGGGTTGTGGTATCGAAAGTGGTATCTGAGATTCCTCGTCGCGTTCGTTGCTTCGATCCTACTCCTTCTCACGGCATCAGTGTTTGGCGCATCATGATTCTCAGGAAAGAGTCCAACACACCTGGTGCAGACAAGGCCGACAAGTCGGCCTGTCTCAGCTTAGACGTTGGGCGCTAAGAACCGATGAGTGCAGACTGGAATCTCGATCGTAAGCCGACCTCTTTCGAAAGAGCGGTTGGGGTGATTTGCGCGCTCGTCTTGTGTGCCGTTGGAGGGGCGTCACTTTGGTTCTCGGTCACATTCCTGAAAAGTGTGGTAGCGATTTTTCTCACCGCCGGATTCACGCTGTTTTCGTGCTACTTGGCCTACCATTTTGCATGCACGTCCGGTCGGAAGATGTCCCTACGAGAGGTCAGCCTGACCGCGAAGACTCTGACCGTATTCGGCTCCGTTGCCTTGCTATTGGCCGTGCTCGAGAAAGATACCGCCGGCCGGCTCTTACTGATTTCGAGTGGTCTTGCTTGTATCGCTGGCGGCCTGCGCAACCTGGCGAAATCAAAGTCAAAGCCCAACCAACCGGTGCAGACAAGGCCGACAAGTCGGCCTGTCTGACCTATGAATCGTTGGAAAATTTAGCATATGAAACGATTGATCGCCTTTTTCATTCTAATGACGCTGGCGTCCCCGTTGTTTGCGACTCGGACATATCACCCGCACATCGAACGTATCGAGGTCGCATTCGAAAGCGGTGATCGCGTGATTTTCACGACACACCTCAACACTGTTGCCTTGACCGCGATTACGGTCGTTTCACGTGAAGACATCGAGTATCAGGTGCCATCCAGCGCCGTAGAAGGCATCGTCGCACCGCGCTTGGACTCCTTGAGGATTACGTTTCACGAGAATAGCACTCAGCCGTATACGGAAGGTCGCTTTTCCCTCACGTTCACTTACGGCGAGGGGGCCGGCGAAGAGGCGCGTTTCTTCTTCGAAAACGGGACGTTTGTTGGAGGCCTAGAGGAGTGGTTGGCGTATGAGCATAACAAGTAGAAGTAAGGTTGCGGCAGAGAGGCCGAACCAACTCCTGAGGCCAACAGGGCAGGGTGAATCAGTTGGGGGGTAGTGGGGCGGCGTGGGCCGGATAGCGTCATGGCGCTTTCCGGGTCGCGGTGATTGGCGGCAGTTTGGTTGCGACAGGTTTTTCGGGCTGAGGGGGCTTGACGACTTTGCTAGAGTTCGCGTTGGACAGCGGGCGAACCATCGCGATGGATGGTGCGCCGGGCGTCCGCCAGACGCATTTCTTCATGAACGATACCGCTTTAGCCACCATTGCCCTGACGGGTTTCGCCGTTGCTTTTCTGCATGCCGCGATCCCGACCCATTGGCTGCCTTTTGTCCTCGTGGCGAAGGCCCGCTCGTGGTCCCACGCCAAGACTTTGGCGATGGTGAGCGCAGCTGGATTGGGCCATGTGGCGTTGACCAGTCTGCTGGGGCTGGCGATCGCGTGGTTTGGCTTTCGACTCGATGAGGAGCTGGGGCACGCGTTTCCGCTGCTGACGGCGGGGCTGCTCGCGGCCATCGCGTTCTACTATGGGTGGCGGCAACTCACGGGTCGGGGCGTGTGCCATCACCATCCGCCCGGGACGACGCATGCGCCGAGCAAGGCTTGTGGGGAGCATGAACATGACCACGGCCACACCCACTGGGACGACGAGCTGAAGGACACGCCTTTGGTGAAACCCGACCGCGGCGATTGGGCGGCGGTGAGTGGCTTGTTTGTCATGCTCACGCTGTCGCCGTGTGAAGGCTTTTTGCCGATCTATTTGAGCGGGGTGCAGTTTGGCTGGACCGGTTTTGTGGTGCTGAGCGTGATTTTGGCGCTGGGCGCGGTGGGCGGCATGACGCTGCTCACGTGGTTAACGCTGGTCGGTAGCGAACGCCTGCGGGTGGAGCGTTTTGAACGCTACGAAGCCGGGCTGCTGGCGGCGTTGTTTGCGGTGTTGGCGGTGGTCGCGCTGTGGCTGCAGCACGAGCATTGAGCCGAGATGGCGGCATAACTCGGGAACGGCGGCTGAAGCCGCCGCTACGGGGTCAGAACAGCGAGTAGATGAAGGGGGCTGCGCCGGAGCCGCCGAGTAGGATGAGCGCACTCACGAGCAGAAGCACGATGATGATGGGGGTGAGCCACCACTTTTTGTTGTGACGGATAAAATCCCAAAACTCGGCGATCATGCCGCGCTGTTCTTGGCGGGAGGCTTCGGCAAAACTGGGTTCGGTGTCGTCGGGCATGGCTGGAGAGTTCTTAACCACAGATGGGCACAGATGAACACGGATAAAATGTCGATGTGGTGGGGCGGCATCGGGCCACGCTTTCGCCTCCGGCTCAAGCGCAGCTACTTTGAGGGGCTCTAGTGCTGCTTGAGGTAGGAGGCGGGGGGGCGTTGTCCGGCGCGGGGTTTCCAGTAGGAGGTTTGGGTGGGGTCGTAGCGGCGTTCCAGTGGGTCGCGGCCCAAGGCACGCATGATGAGGCCGATGGGGGTGAGGACGAGGTAATAGACCAGGCCAAGAATCACGTGCGAGAGGACAAAGCCGATGGGGGAGGTGATATAAATCGCGGCGAGATAAACCCAGCGGACGGCGGGCGGAACGATCCAACCGAGTGCGCCGACGAGGCCGGCCAGCGACCATAACGTCCAGGCAAGGTTGGACGCACCGCGGTGTTGAGCGACGAAACCGAAAACGCCGAGGAAGAGCAGCCAGAGCGTGGCGAAAACACGCAGGTCTTTGGGCGATGGGTGGCGGTTGATTTTGATCAAAGACATGAGGGAGGGCAGCGGCGGAGCCGCTGTCGGAATGCTGAAAACTGAAAGGCTAAAAAGCTATAATGGCGGGGGCGACTCGTTCTACTTCGTTAGTATGAAAGTGGGGCCACGGATCACACCGATAAACACGGATTCCTGCCCGAAGGTTTTCCCCGACACGCCCTCGAGCTTGTCTCTGCCGGTGGGTGGGTTGGAGTGCAACGGTTCGGTGTTAGCGGAGTGGTCGCTTTCGGGCCACGCTTTCACCTCCGGCTCAAGCGCAGCTACTCTCGGGAATCTGGGCATATCCATCCGTGTAAGTTCGTGGCTGCAAAAGTGGTGGTGGGGGGGGCGGTCAGTCGTTGCCGAAGCGGGCGAGGTAGGCGGTGCGTTCGTCTACTGCTGTCTCGGGTTGGGCGTCCTTGAGGAAGAGGTGGTCGTTGATGACGAGGGCGTCCATGCCGGTGGCGAGGAAGCAGCGGTAGGCGTCCTCGGCGGTGCAGACGATGGGTTCGCCGCGGATGTTGAAGCTGGTGTTGATGAGCACGGGACACCCGGTGCGCTCGGCGAAGGTGGTGAGCAGGCGGTGGAGGCGGGGGCTGCGCTCGGTGTCCACGGTTTGGATACGAGCAGAATAGTCGACGTGGGTGATGGCGGGGACGGTGCTCCTGACTTCGTTGACGCGCTCGACGCCCTCGCGGGGATCGGTGGTGACCTCACGACGGTGTTCCTCCCGCACGGGCGCGACGATGAGCATGTAGGGGCTGTCGTGCTCGGGGGAAATCTCGAAGTAATCGCTGGCGTTTTCACGGCGCACCAGCGGGGCGAAGGGGCGGAACGATTCCCGGAATTTGATCTTCAGGTTCATCGTGCTCTGCATGCGCGTGTCGCGGGCATCGCCGAGGATGGAGCGGCTGCCGAGGGCGCGGGGGCCAAACTCCATGCGGCCCTGCACCCAGCCGACAACCTGCCCCTCGTCGAGGAGTTCGGCGACGCGTTGCAGGAGGGCGGATTCGTCGGGCAGGTGTTCGGCGACCGCTTGGTGACGGGCGATGGTGGCCTCGATGTCGGTCGTGGTGATGGCGGGACCGAGGAGGGAAGCGTGTTGGGCGTCGGGCGTGCGGTGAGTGCGGGGTTTTTCGAGAAGTTGGTGCCAGGTGAAGAGCGCGGAGCCGAGGGCTCCACCGGCGTCGCCGGCGGCGGGTTGGATCCAGATGTGCTCGAAGGAGGATTCGCGCAGCAGGCGACCGTTGGCGACGCAATTGAGGGCAACGCCGCCGGCGAGGCAGAGGTGGCGCGAGCCGGTGGTGGCATGGAGGTGGCGGGCCATGCGCAGGACGATCTCCTCGGTGACGACCTGCACGGAGGCGGCAAGGTCGAGTTCGCGTTGGGTCAGCTTGGCTTCGGGGCGCCGGGGCGGTCCGCCGAAGAGCTTGGCGAACTTGTCGGACGTCATGGTGAGGCCCTGGCAGTAGTTGAAATAACTCTGGTCGAGGCGGAAGGATCCGTCGTCGCGCAGGTCCAGCAGGTGGTCGCGAATGGTGTCGGCGTAGCGCGGCTCACCGTAGGGCGCCAGGCCCATGAGTTTGTATTCGCCGGAGTTGACCCGGAAGCCGCAGAAGTAGGTGAAAGCTGAATACAGCAGGCCGAGCGAGTGGGGGAAGTGCAGCTCGGAGGTGAGCGTGATGCGGTTGCCGTCGCCGTGGCCGAGGCTGGCGGTGGCCCATTCGCCGACGCCGTCGATGGTGAGGATGGCGGCTTCGGCAAAAGGCGAGGGAAAGAAGGCGCTGGCGGCGTGGGACTCGTGGTGCTCGGTGAAGACGTAAGGTTTGGTGTAGAGCCCGCCGAGGCCGCGGTTCATCTCGCGGGGGAGTTGCAGTTTCTGGTGGATCCACTGCGGCATGGCCTTGAGGAAAGAGGCGAAGCCGGCCGGAGCGACGGCGAGGTAGGTCTCGAGCAGGCGCTCAAAGCGCAGGAAGGGTTTTTCGTAGAAGGCGACGTGGTCGAGCTCGGCGGCGGTGATGCCGGCCTCGCGCAGGCAGTAGTCGATGGCGTGCTGAGGGAACCCGGCGTCGTGTTTCTTGCGCGTGAAACGCTCCTCCTGGGCGGCGGCAACGATCTCGCCGTCGACGACGAGGGCGGCGGCGGAGTCGTGGTAGAAGGCGGAGAGGCCGAGTATGTAAGTTCTCACCGGGAAGAAGCGGCGTTGGCGGCGGCGGAGAGGCGTTCGTAGTCGCGGCGGAGTTCGGTCGAGACCGGACCGCTGGCCATAAGGTCGCGCATGTAGCGCAGGGTGGCGGTGGTGTCACCACGCGACTGATACACCTGCACGAGACGGTCGTTGTTGGTGAAGTTGCGGGGGTTGTAGGCGTGGGCGGCCAACATCAGATCGACGGCGTCGTCGTAGCGCTCGGCGGCGAGGTGGTATTGCAGGAGCGGTTGCAGGGCGCGTTCGTCGTCGGGCACGATGGCGAGCACGGCTTGCCACTGGGTGACGGCGGCGGAGCGGTCACCGGCGGCGTCGAGCAATTGAGCGTAGGCGAGGCGCACGCCACGGTTGTTGGGCATGGCTTCGACCCATGTGGCAAAGGCGGTGCGGCCGGTGTCAAAGTCGCCGAGGGCACTCCAGAGGGAGGCGAGCAGCGGATAGGTTTGCGGGTAGTAGGGTTCGGCCTCGATCACGGCGAGGAAGAGGTCCACTGCCGCCCGGGGGGCTCCGGTCTCGGCGAGCAGAAAGGCGCGCAGCACGCGGGACTCGGCGTTGGCCGGGACGATGGCGTCGTGGGCGTCGAGCAGGCGGAGGGCGCGGGCGCGGTCGCCGAGTTGAACAGCGAGCTTGGCGGCGTGGAACGCAAGGAAGGCGGAACCGGGATCGGCGAGACGAGCGGCTTCGATGGTGCCGGAGGCGCGGGAAAGGGCATCCGGGGTGAGCAGGTGGTTCAGGCGGTTGATTTCGGCGCGAGCGAAGGTCCGGTCTTCGGCGTAGGTTGACTGGCCGGTGAAGGGGGGGCGCGTCACGAGGTCGTTCATCACCTGCCACTGGGACAGGTGACCGACGGGGGTGAAGCCGATCGCGGCGGCGAGGTCGGCGATGGAGGGGAAGCGACCGATCGTGGCGTGCGGTGCGAGCAAGGGGGCGGCGACGGTCGCAAGCTCGCGGGTGATGGCGTGGTTGCCGGTGAAGGTGAGGTGAACGTGCTCGAAAAAGTGGCGGCGACCGCCGAGACCTAGGGCGGTGGCGGAGTCGGCGAGGTAAGCGCCGGGGGCGGCGGCGGTCGTGTCGCGGATGATCTGGTTGATGCGGTCGTCGGCGCGGAAGCGCAGGGCATCGTATTGGAGGGCGGTGCGGAAGTGGGTGGTCGCGGCGGCGGTGTCGCCGGCGGCGAGCCGTTCGCGGCCGCGGTGAAAATGGGTGTCGGCGTCGAGTCCGTCGGGGGCGGGGCGGGACACAAACGGAGCGCAGTCGCTCAGGTTGACCGCGACGGTGGATACGACGACGGGGACCTCGGCGGCGGCGGCGAGTTCGAGCATGTCGTGCAGGTTGGCGGTGAAGTTGGCGTAGACCGTGGCGAGGCGCGGGTCATCGGCGGGCACTTCCTCGCGGGCAAACATTTCCATGCCGCGCCACGACCGTTGATCGGAGGCGGCGGCTCCTTTGACCTGACCGATGAGGGACTCCAGCAGTTGACCGGTGCGGGTGGCTCGAAGGCGTTGGCTGGCGCGGATAAGGGGCAGGGGCGGGGTGGCGGCAGTGATGGCCGAACCCGGACCGTAGGGACCGACCACCTCGTTGTTGCCGAGGTAGATGACGAGGAGATCGGGTTCGAAGGCCAGCACCTCGCGGAGGATGGGCAGGACGACGTGGGAATTGATGGCGGTGATGCCGAGGTTGTGCACCTCGATGGGTTCGCCGGGCAGCATGGTGGACAGGGCGGCTTCGAGTTGCGGGGCGAGGCCGAAGCCGGCCTCCGGCACCCCCATCGCGGCGGAACCGCCGAGCAGGAAGACGCGTTTGGTGCCAGTGGGTTTGGTGCGGGTGAGGCGCAGGTTGACCGCTTTGAGGCCGAAGGAAGCCGGGAAGACACTTTCGGTGAAACGTGGGTTGCTGCGGAACGCATCGGCTGGTGCGCCCGGGGAGTCGTCGGGGATAAAAAAGTGCGGATCGCGGCCGTAGTCGCCCAGTCGCAAGGAGAGTTCAAGCGCGCTGAGGAAGAGCAGCGGCGCGAGCACCACGAGAAGGAGTTTAGGGATCCAACCGATGCGGGACTGGGCGGGGGGACGGGGCATGAAAGGCGCGACATTGAGTAGGGGGGAGGCAGGCGTAAAGCCCGACTGGGCGAAGGATGAGACGCCGGGTGACGGGGCTCTGGTCGCGCAGCTTCGGGCTGGCGGTGGCGGGACGTATGTGCGTGGTGGTGACGCAATGGTTTCGGTGATGGATCCTGAGTATGGCGCCAAGCGGCGTTCACGGTGGCAACTGCTGGCCCTGGTGGCGGTGTGTGCGGTGCTGTGGGGGTCGGCGTTTCCAGGCATCAAGCTGGTCTTCGACCACTGGGCGGCGCAGGGGATCGAGGCGGATTTTGCGACGCGGTCGTTGTTTGCCGGGGTGCGTTTTACGGTGGCGGGTTTGGGGCTGTTGTTGTTTGCGCGGGCACCGTTGCGAGAATGGGCGGAGACGCCGCGGTATTGGATTCTGGCGATGGCGGCGGCGCAGACGGTGGGACAATACGTGTGCTTCTACATGGGGCTCAGCCTGTCGAGTGGGGCGCTGGCGTCGTTGCTGGTTTCGAGTGGGAGCTTCTGGTGGGTGTTGTTGGCGCCGCCGTTTTTGGGGACGCCGCGGCTGACGCGACGACAGTGGCTGGTGCTGGCGGCGGGGGCGCTGGGCGTGACCATGGCGGTCTATTCGCCGGGCGTGGGGGAAGGCAGTCCGCGGCTGGGGGGCGGGTTGATCTTGGCCGCGAGTTTTTTTGGGGCGCTGGGGCTACTGGCCTTTCAGCGAGTGAAGCGCACGATGGGGGCGCGGGCCGGCACGGGGTATTCGTTGTTCCTGGGCGGCGTGGTGTTGCTCGCGCTCGGTTGGCCTGCGGTGCAAGCGGGCGGGTTGGCGTGGTTCGACGCCTACGTGTGGGCGTGGACGGCGTGGCTGGCGTTTGTGTCGGCGGCGGCCTTTGCGTTGTGGAACCACCTATCGACGCTTTTCCCCGCGCCGGAGCTGGCGACCTATCGGTTCCTCATTCCGCTGGCGGGCGTGTTTGAATCGCTGCTGTTGTTGGACGGCGAGCGGCTTACCGTTGGCATGGTCGCGGGTGGCGTGGTCGTGCTGGCGGCGATGAGCCGGATTGCGGTGCGGAAGGCGGGATAGTTTGGCTTAACACCAAGGTAGCGAAGGAGGTGCAGTGGGGTGGCTGGCAGGCTGAGGGGCAGGGCTGGTTTGGACACAGAGGTCACGGAGGAGGCACGGAGAGCACGGAGCAGGTGGGCTGTGAGGCAGGGATGGGATGGCCACTAAGAGGCACAAAAAGTCACGAAAAGGAGGGGCAGGGGTTTTCTTTTTACACCAAGGCCGCAAAGAGAGCGAAGCGAAGGGGAGGGGCTGGCGAGGCGGACCGCTACAAGAGGGGCTTAGGTGCGGAGGTTTTGGGAGACGTGGGTGAGGAGCCAGTCGGCGACTTTTTCGTAGTCCATGTCGTGGTCGGTGCGGTCCCATTGCTCGACGGAGTAGATGCCTTTGAAGCCAGCGGCTTCGGCCATCTGCACGCAGCGATCGAAGTCGTAGGGCTGGTGGTGGCCTTCGGCGTCGAAGCGCACGGCTTTGGCGGAAATGAGGTAAGCGTAGGGCAGGATCTTCTCCAGCGCGGCGAAGCGGGCTTCGTCGCTGTAGTTGCCGAAGTCGGGCAGGGTGTAGAGGTTTTCGGGGCCGGCTTCTTCGCGGATGCGGAGGTGAATATCCGGGTCCATCTCGATGCCGAAGTGGTTTTCGTTGAGGAGCACGATGCGGTGGTCCTGGGCGTAGGTGTTGATCTCGCGGAGGGAAGCGATGGCGTGCTCGATGGGACCGTTGCCGGGGTTGGCGCGCACGCTGGGGGAGCCGAGCACGACGGCGGCGTCGATCCAGCGTTCGACCTCGGCGATGGACTCGGCGCGGCGGGTCGGGTTTTCGGCGGCGAGGTTATAATCGGTGTCGATCTGGATGTTGATCAGGCGCGAACCGGCGGCATCGAGCGCGGCGCGCAGACGGGCGAGGTAGGCGGGTTCGAGCGACTCAAAGTGGTAGCTCCAATACTCGACCTGACTGAGGCCGAAGCGCTGGTGATAATACTCCGGCACATCGAGCAGGGTGAGGGGCGAACCGGGGTGAGGTAGGTTGTCGGAACGCGTCTGCGCGAAGCGGTGACGAAAGATGACCGTGCCCATGGCGAGGCGTTTGCCGTGCTTGAGCGGGGTGTGGGCGAAGCTGCGGGTGGTGAGTCCGACGGTGAGGGCGAGGCCGGTGGAGAACAGGAAGTGACGACGAAGCATGGGGCGGCGAGGAGGCGGAGAGAGCGGAGAGACAGGGAGGGTTTTTACACCAAGGTCGCAAAGAGAGCAAAGGAGGCTGGCTGGGGGCTGAGAGGCAGTGGGGATTGCCGCGAAGAGGCACAAAAATTCACAAAAGGAGCGGGCTGGAGGGAGGCCTTTGCTTTCTTTGCTGGCTTGGTGTGAAATCAGTTCTGTGCGGGGAGGGCGAAGGCGACGTAGCCGCCGTGGCCTTTTTCCTCGGTGGAGCCGATGCCGCTTTCGCGGGATTTGAGGCCCCAGGTGAGCGGGGTGCTGGCGGGGATGACGAGGTATTGGCGGCCGTTGTGTTCATACATGGCAGGCAGGCCTTCGGCGCCCATGGGCAGGGCGCCTTTCCAGAGGACTTTACCGTTATCGGCGTCGAAGGCGTAAACGTGGCCGTCTTTGGCGGTGGAGAATACGAGACCTGTATCCGTTACGATCATACCCATGCGTTGGGAACCGCGCGGGACGCCGGTGCCGGTCATGCCCGCGGCGGCGGCGTCACGATCCTGACCAAGCGGTTGGCGCCATTTGATCACTCCCTTGTTCAGGTCGTAGGCAAGGATGGTCGACCAGGGTGGGGTGATGATGTAGGGGTGGCCGAGTCCGTAGTCGGTGAAGTAACGATCGGCGGGGGCGTCGACGCCGGGTGGATAGTCGTTTTCGCCGCGGTTAAAACGGAAGCCACCGGCGAAGGCCTCTTCATCGGGGAGCGGGGCGCCGCCGGAGGCGACTACGGGGCCCTCGGGTAGGTCTTCTTTTTGCGCTGCCGCAAAGAGCGAGGCGTAGGGGGAAACGCCGTCATCGAGGTAGGTGTAAACGTCGTCGATTTGTTCGTCGGTGAAGTGCGGCAGGGCGGGCATGCGACCGCTGCCATACATGATGGAGCGGGCAACTTGGGTTTGGTTGATCTGGCTGCCGACGGCGAGCAGCGAGGGACCGACATCGGAGCCGGCGCGGTCGGGGCCGTGGCAGGCACCGCAGTAGGTGGCGTAGAGTTTTTCGCCGCGGAGTTTGGCGGCGGCGGTTTCTTCGTCACTGTCGCCTGCGCGGTTGCGCAGGCGCACGGGCTGGCGTTTGGCGAGTTTGTAGAAGGACGGGAAATCCTGGTTGAGCAGGTAAACGATGCCGTCCTCGGGGTGGGCGGCGGAGTTGCCCCAGTTGACGCCACCGACGGCACCGGGGAGGGAGACGACTTCATCGAGGGAGGGTGGCACGTAGAGCCCCTTGCGGGCTTTGGCGACGCGCTCCTGCCAGTGGGCCCGCTCGGCCGGGGTGATGAGCACGGGCGTGATGTCGTCCTCGGTCATGATCTGGCGCGCGTAGGGCGGCAGCGCGGGGACGGGCTGGGTGGGCCAGGCTTCTTCGCCCGGCATGTCGGAGGCGGGGAAGGGTTTTTCCTCGATGGGGAAAATAGGTTCGCCGGTCTCGCGGTTGAAGACGAAGAGGAAACCTTGTTTGGAGGCGGCGGCGACCGCGTCGATGCGCTCGCCGTCGCGTTCGACGGTGATGAGCTGGGGCGCGGAGACGAGGTCGTAGTCCCAGAGGTCGTGGTGCACGGTTTGGAAATGCCAGAGGCGGCGGCCGGTGCGGGCGTCGAGGGCAACAAGACAGTTGCCGAAGAGGTTTTCGCCGAGGCGGTCGGCCCCGTAGAAATCGTAGGACGGTGAGCCGAGCGGGAGGAAGACGATGCCGCGTGCCTCGTCGACGGACATCTCGCCCCAGACGTTGACGCCACCGACGTAGCGGTAGGCTTCCTTGGGCCAGGTTTCGTAGCCGTAGTCGCCGGGCTGGGGAATGGTGTTGAAGCGCCACATGAATTCACCGGTGACGACATCGTAGGCGCGGATGTGGCCGGGGCCGGACAGGTAACCCTCGCCGGGCGAGGAGCCGAGGATGATGAGATTCTCGAAAACGCGGCCGGGCGTGCTAGAGGTGGCGCGGTAAACGGTGGCGGGGTCGCGGAGCATGTTGCGACGGAGGTCAACCATGCCGTTGTCGCCGAAGCTGAGGATTGATTTGCCGGTGCGGGCATCGATGGCCTGCAGGGTGTTGTTGAGGGTGAACAGCAGGCGGCGATCGGAGCCGTCCTCGCTTTCCCAATAACTGATGCCGCGGCGGGAGATGCCGCTGAGGTGGGCGTGTATCCAGATTTCCTTACCGGTATCGAGATCGATCGCGACGAGGGAGTTTTCCTTGGCGAGGACATACATCACGCCGTGGGCGACGACGGGGTTGAACTGGTAGGAACGCTCGTCGCCGGTGGGATACATCCAGGCGATCTCGAGATCGGTCACGTTTTCGCGCGTGATCTGGCTGAGGGTGGTGAACTTGGACTGGTCGTGACCGCCGCCGTAGTCGGACCAGGTGCGGTGCTGGTCGGACGGCGAAGCGAGGAGGAGAGAGGCGGCGAAGGGGAGGAGGGCGAAGGCGGATTTGGCCACGGGGATGGTTTGGGGCTACAGCAAAGCCGCCGCGCAGAGGCGGTGGGGCATCAAGGGGTGAGGGGGTATTGGTGCGCTCGCGGGGCCGGACGGCAACGCGGGGCGGAGAGTGATGGGGACGAAGCGCGCTGACTGTTCAGCGCTCAGTGCGTTGCAGGCGCGCAGCCCAGTCGGTCATCGGCGAATCGGCGTCACTCGGGAAGGGCGGGCTGCGCAGGGTGCCGGCGGCGTCGGTGGTGACGGTTTGGGCGTCGAGCCATGCGCCGGTGCGCGGGTTGAACCAGGTCCACGTGTAGGCGGCGTCGGCGGTGAGGCCGGCGAGGGTGGTCGGCACGGCTTGGTGCTCGAAGTAGAGCAAAGCGTGGGCGGCGTCGGGCGTGCGCATGGCGAAGGACCAGCCGTCGAGTCCGTCGTCGATGGCGCCGGGGGCGGTGCGGGGGGCGAGGGCGTCGTTGGCGAGTTGCAGGTCGCGGTAGGCGGGGCCGAGGGAGAGCACGAAGTCGCGCAGGTGCTGCATCTGGGCGCCGGAGGCGTAGCGCAGGGCGGTCCAGATATGCGGGCGCCAGCCCTCGGGTTCGCCGGTGGTGGTGATGTCGTAGGCGGCGGTGCCATGCACGTGACCGGCGAGGCCGCCGGAGAGGACGGAGCCATACATCTGGGCGCGGGCGAAGTAGATGTCGCGGGCGGAGCCGGCCGTGGGCGTTTCGCCGCCGGGGCGGTTGATTGAGTGGTTCCAGCCGGTGTAGTAGGGCTCGAGGTTGGCGACCGGGTAGGGATCGGGCAGGTTGAAGCTCTCCTCGATAAAGGCGTAGATGGCGTGGTTGCGCGGCTTGTTGCCCACAGTGTGCATGGTGAGCCAGGGGGCGTCGTCGCCGTGGCCGAAGCGACGGTAGGTGGTGCTGTCGATGAGCGTGGTGTAGGGCTGGCCGAAGGGCAGCGGACCGTAGTGCTGATGGTGGTAGGTGAGGGCCTCGTTGAACTCGTGTTCGGTGAGGCTGTAGTTTTCGGGAATCCAATCGAGGTGGATGCCGCTGAAGACCATGTTGTAGGCGCCGTATCGAGAAATCAGATACTGGACGAAGCGGGCGTAGGACGCGTTGAAATCGAAGTAAGCCTTCCAGGACGGCGCGTTGTCGCGGCGGATGGTTTCGAGGAAGGGCACAAAACCCTCCTCTGAGAGGTGCTGCATCTTGCGGTCGAGGCTGCGGAAGTAGGCCGGGTTGATGGAGTCGAAGTCGGCCAGACCCTCGCGGTTGGGGAGGATGGCGAAGGGGCGATTGCCGTGCTCGTCGTGCATGTCCTTGCCGGTGGTGATGGCACCGTCAGCGGTGCTGATCTCACCGTGCGCGGCCCAATGGCCGAACTTTTCCCAGGCGTTGCGAAGGTAGACACCGTCGGCGTTGGCGTAGGTGGCGCCGCGGTGATCGGCCGCCCAGTTGGGGAAGGCGGCGATGAAGGAAACGGAGTTGAAGCCCTGGCGTTTGCGGTAGGCCACGGCCTCCTCAAAGGAGATGCCGGCGGCGGGTTCGTAGTCGGGGGCGGCGCGTTCGCCCCGGTAGGGCAGGCGCCAGGTGGAGGCGGCGAGCCAGGTGTCGCCGAGCCAGAAGAAGGGCGTGCCGTCGGCGTATTGCAGCGCGCGACCGTTGGGGGTGGCACGGATGAAGCCGCGGCGATTGGGATTGGCGTCGTGTTCGGCGGTCGACCATGCGACGGCGCGCAGGTTGCCGCGGCCGGAATTCAGTCCGTCGTCGGTGGGTTGATTGGAGCCGGTGGTCCAGGTCCATTCGCCGGGAGTGGTGGCGACGAAGCGCACGCGGAAGGTATTGCCGCCGTCCCAGAAGCCGTAAACGCGCTGGGCGAAATCGGGGCCACGCAGGTCGATCCAGCAGGTGACGTCGGTGTAGGGATTGGCGTAGGTGCCGTTGGCCTCTAGTTGGATTTCCTGCTGGGTCCAGACATGGACTTCGCCCGATTCGAGGGCGGCGCGGGCGGGGGCAAGGAGCAGGGTGAAGAGCAGGAGCAGGGCGGCAACGGGGGCGAAGCGGCGGAGTGGGGTTCTCGGCATGGTGGCCCATCGATAAACCGAGGGCAGGAAGGCGCAAGGGACGTCGGAGCAAAAGCCGCGGTCGTGCGCACGACGTTGACGAGCGTGGTGATTACGACGGAAGTCAGGACGACGATGGCTACACCTGCAGCAGACGGTCGGAAACACGTGGCGTTGATTTTTGACGACGGGCCAGACGAGGTCTGCGGTCCGGCTTGGCGGGCGTTGTGGGGGGCCGAGAATGTAAAGGTGAGTTGGGCGTATGTTGCAAAGCAGGTGCGGGCCCATCGGGAGGAAGCGCGGGCGATGTTGGCGGCTGGTCATGAGGTGGTGAACCACTCGTTGGCGCATCGACACCCGGCCGAGTGCAGTGATGCGGAGCTGCGGGAAGACATCGTCGAAGCGCAGCGCGTGCTGACGGCCGAGCTTGGGGTAGCGCCACGGTGGTATTGGAAACCCTATGCGGAGGCTGACCCGCGGCAGGCGGCGGGTTGGGCGGAGGCGGAGATTCGCGACTTCGGGTTCACGCACCAGGTCTGGTCACATGATTGGAACCCGGAGGTGGATGCGGCGGCAATTCTGCGTAACGCGACGACCGACGTGCGCGATGGGACGTTGATCAATTTCCACGAGTGGCGGCGGGAGACTCGGGAGCAGATGCCAGCGATCTTGGCGGAGTTGCGGCGGCAGGGATGTGTGTTCCTGACGGTGTCGGAGTTGGCGGCTTACTTGGAAGGCTGATAGGCAACGCAGGTTTTTTTAACCACGGATGCGCCTGAGGCGCACAAGTGGACACGAATGGCTTACTCCTTCGCCTAGGCTTCGGCGCACAGGCCGCCTACCGGCTACGCACTGAAACGTAGCTCATCCAGGGAGGGGGATGGCGTAGCGGTATTGGAGCCGTTCAGGTCTATTCGTGGTTCACAGAACCGCGTTGTGACGGGCCCGGTCCCGGTTGGGGCACAAAAAGACCGCAGTTGGCCAGAACTGCGGTCTCGGAAAATAGGAGAGAGGACGAATCTCGCTTTAGCGGATCTCGGCCATGACGGCGCCGTTTTGCACGCGATCGATCGGGTGCTTGGGGGCGCGGGCGAAGAACTCGATCATGTGGGACACGTTGGTGTAACCACGAGCGATGAGCTTCTTCTCGATTTCTTCCATGGCGTCGCGGAGTTCCACGGCGAGGTCGGAATCGAGTTCGCTGACGGAGTTGTTGCTCTTGTCCACCACGTGGTAGGACGGCGTGTCATCGAGCGCGATCTGGTAGAGGCTGGTCCCGTTGTGGAAGAAGCAGCGGCGCACAAGGCCGAGCTCCTCAAACGCCGCCAAGCAGCGATACACGGTCACGAGGTCGCAGGCGGTGTGCGACAGCTCGGCGTGAATCTGCTCGATGCTGGCGGGCAGCGAGCGCTTGATGAGCGCTTCGAGGATCGCAATGCGCGGCTGGGTGATGCGCAGGCCAGCGCTCTTCAGGCGATTGCAAGCCACTTGGAGAGCAGCGGCGGTCGGCGATTCGTCGTCGTTGCTGGTGGGAAGCGGGTGATTGGTTTGAGTCGAGGCAATCATTGTTTACGGTGGTCCTTTTGACAGAGAGTTACAGTTAGGTAACGCAAAATGTAAACAAGGAGCATCGCTTTACATTCTATTTACAAATGCATTGTCCTGCATGGCATTTTTACAGGTTCGAATCTAGGGTGTTGCACCCGTTGCCTTGGCGGGCAGGTTCCGTTTTATAAGCACAAGATCATGCAAGACTTAGACTTTAGTGAAGTGGTGACACTGATTTGCAAAGAAGATAATCGGTTTCAAAAGCAGGCCTACAATTTTGTGCGACAAGGCCTCGATTTCACCGTCAAGGAATTGAAGAAGAGCGATTCGCGGCGGGCTGGTCGCTCTCTGCACGTCACGGGGGTGGAGTTGCTGATGGGCTTGCGGGCCTACGCGCTCGACCAATATGGCCCGATGGCGCGCACGGTTCTCAATGAATGGGGCATCAAAAAATGCACCCATTTCGGCGATATCGTATTTAACCTCATCGAATACAACGTCTTCAGCAAAACGGAGAAGGACCGTCGGGAGGACTTCTCCGAGGTCTACACCTTCGACGAGGCCTTCGATGAGCCGTTCCTGCCGAAGAAGCCGCTGGGCGCGTGAAGCGACCGGGACGTGGTGGTGGGTCTAATTGGCGAGAATTGACGCGAAGATTGCGCCCGACCACCGGGCAGGCCCTAGTGCGATGACTAAGCGCCGCGGTCCAGCGGTGCTGAAGCCCCCTCATTCTTTTACATGTCTGCTTCCAACGATTTTAAGCTCCTGCGAGCCCTTTGGCGCGATGCGCCGGTGCGCCGCGTGTTGCCGAACGGCCTGACGCTCATCCTCCAACCCGATCCGGCTGCGACCGTGGCCTCGGTGCAAACTTGGGTAA
Source organism: Actomonas aquatica (assembly GCF_019679435.2). NCBI lineage: Bacteria > Pseudomonadati > Verrucomicrobiota > Opitutia > Opitutales > Opitutaceae > Actomonas > Actomonas aquatica. The sequence goes on along the minus strand of NZ_CP139781.1, from coordinate 1,404,685 downwards.
AGACCGGCAGCATCCACGAGGGGGAGCAATTGGGCGCGGGGCTTTCGCACTACCTCGAGCATTTGCTCTTCAAGGGCACCACGCGACGGGCGGGTCGCGAGATCTCGGTCGAGGTGCAGGCTCACGGCGGTTACATCAACGCCTACACGTCCTTCGAGCGCACGGTGTATTACATCGATATCCCGGCGGAGCATGCGCCGGTCGCGATCGATATTCTGGGCGACGCGGTGCTGCACTCCACGCTCCCCGCCGACGAGGTGGAGCGGGAGAAACAGGTCATCCTGCGCGAGATCGACATGGGGCTCGACGACCCCGAGCAACGCCTGTGGCAATCGCTCTTTGAGAGCGTGTATCGGGAACACCCCTACCGGCAGCCGATCATCGGTCATCGCGAGGTGTTTGAGGCCATCGATCGCGACACGCTGTGGCGTTACTATCAGGAGCGTTACGTGCCCAACAACATGGTGCTGGTGATCACGGGCGGCTTCGATCGGGCGGCCGTGGAGGCGGCGGTGGAGCAGCACTTCGGGCAGGCACCGCGCAAGCGTCTGGCGCCGATCTATCTGCCGTCCGAACCACCGGCGTTGTCCCGTCGCACGCAACACATCGAAGACGACGTGGAGATCGTGCGGGGCGCGATGGCTTGGGGCATCCCGGGGCTCACGCATCCGGACGCGGCGGCGCTCGATGTGCTCGCGCTGGTGCTGGGCCACGGCGACAGCTCGATCCTCTGGCAGTCGCTGCGCGAGAAAGCACGGCTGGTGCATTCGATCGACGCGACGAGTTGGAATCCCTCCCAACAGGGTCTGTTCTACGTGAGCATCGTCTGCGATCCGGGTCAGCGCGACGCGGCGCTCAAGGCGGTGGAAAAGGAGCTGCTGCGGGTCCTGCGCAAAGGTTTTACGACGACGCAGATTCGCAAGGCCGTGCGCCAGTTGGTGGTGGGCGAAATCAACGGACGCAAAACCGTCGCGGGCCGCGCGTCGCGCCTGGGTGTGGCGGAGGTCATCGCCGGCGAAATGCTTTTCACCCAGGGCTATTTTGAGCGACTCAAGGCCGTTACGCCGGCGCGCCTGAAGGCCGTGCTCAAAACCTACCTGATCGACGGTCATCCCACGACGGTCTCGCTCAATCCGCGACCTGAGGCGACGGAGGCCGCGGCGGCCGCGAGCGCGGAGTCGGCGGCGCGTAGCGACGCGACGATCACCCGCGAGCAGATGCTCAATGGTGCCCGTCTGCTGCTGCAGCCCGATCGGCGACTCCCCAACCTGCACCTGCGTCTGCTGGCGATGGGCGGACCGATTTTTGAGCAACCCGGCAAACGCGGCGCGACCGCGCTGATGTCGACGTTGTTGGCGCGCGACACGGCCAAACGCTCGGCCGCGAAGGTGGCCGCGGCGATCGAGTCGGTGGGCGGTTCGCTTTCGCCGGTCTTCGGCAACAATACCTTCGGCCTCGCGGTGGAGGTGTTGCCCGACGATGTGGATCTGGCGCTCGATCTGTTGGCCGAAGCGGCGCTCAAGCCGAACTTCACGAAGGAGTCGTTCACCATCGAGCGCGACGCGCAGGTGGCCGACCTGCAGCAGGACGCCGATGACATCGTGACGATCGGTCGGCGGCAGTTGCGCAAACGCTTCTTTGGCGAGCATCCGCTGGCGATCGATGCGCATGGCGAGGTGGCGGATCTGCGCGCGCTGAAACCGGCCGACGTGAAAGCGCTGCACCGCCGCCTGATGGTGGCGTCCAACGTGGTGCTTTCGGTCACGGGGGACTTTGATCCCAAGGTGCTCGCGCCGAAACTGCGCAGCCTGTTGCGGCGTTTCCGCAAAGCCGATTTGGCGGTGGAGTCGCCGACGCTCGCCGGTCCGGCCGAGGTGGCGGACTTTGTCGAAACGCAGCCGCGTCAGCAGGCCGTCGTTTTCCAAGGTTACTTGGGGCCGGGCGTGCGTGCCGAGGATTTCCATGTGGCCGAAGTGGCCGACGAATTGTTCAGCGGCATGTCTTCGCGCCTGTTTGAGCGGGTGCGCGAAGAGAAGGGGCTGGCCTACTACGTGCGTTCGGCGCGGGTGATCGGACTCGATCAGGGCATGTTCTACTTCTTTGCCGGCACGGCGCCGGGCAAGGAAGGCGAGGTGCTGGCCGAAATCGAAGCCGAGATCGCGCGCATGGCTCGCGGGCGCGTGGGCAAGGCCGAGTTGGCGCGGTGTCAGACTCGCTTGTGTGCAGCGCGCCGCATGGGGCTGCAGTCCAACGGCTCGAAGGCGATGCACGCGGCGCTCAATGAACTCTACGGCACGCCGTTGGATGACGGCGCGGACTACGAAGCCAAGGTGAACGCGGTGACGGCGAAGACGCTGGCGGACTTTGCCAAGCGTTACCTGAACCGCCGCGCCTGCACTCAATTGGTCGTGCGACCGTGACGCCGCCACCGCTCGCCGCGCTGTTTCCGCCGGAGGATTTTGGCTTCCGACTCACGCTCAAGCGGGGCGAGTTGCGGGCGTTTTTCGCCGCTTCGGACGACGCGCCGACGGTGCTCGCGGAGCGGCGCCGTTGGCTGGCGGAACGGCCGCAGGACTCTGTGATCGAGGACCCGGAGAGTGCGCCGGCGTGGGCGGAGTTGGCGGGCGCGATCGGCGTGAGCGCGTCGGAGCCGCGGGCGTTGGGGGCGCAGGTCGAGCCGGACGTGGTGTTGCTGCGGCGCGATGAAGTGGGGGCTTTTCGGGTGCGCAGCGGCGTGGTGGTGTTTCCGACCAGTTGGGCGCTGCCAGAGAAGGCCGGACTGACGCTGGCGGAGACCCATGACGTGGTGCCGGGACTCAACGCGCAGATCGGCGCGGCCATCGACCGTTTCCTCGATCGGCTGAAACCGGGCGCGGCGGCGATGCGCGCCAACTGGGGATTGGCGGCGACGGCGGAGCTGAATTTGCACCCGGCGCTGGGGCGACCGCGCTTGCGGGCCGACACACCGTTGGAGTCGGTGTGGCTGCGCGTGGAGCATCAGATTCTCGCGGCCTTGCCGGAGAGTGGGGCGATCGTGTTTGGCATCCGCATCGCGTTGCATCCGTGGGGCGAAGTGGTGGCCGATGCCACGGCGCGCACAGGCTTGCGGCGGGCGTTGGCCACGATGCCGGAGCGCGTCGCGGCCTACAAAGGACTGGCGGGGATTCGCGCACGTTTGGTGGCGGAGCTGGGGGAGGCGTGAGCGCTCCCGGTCGGCGGCGGTTCAGCAGCCTTTGATGGCTCCGCCGGACCAACCGAGCTTCTGGCGGACGACCGCAAAGTGGTTGTAGGTGGAGTGGTTGATCAGGCGTAGTTTTTTATCGGATACCGTGATGTGCACCGGGTTGCCCTCGCAGATGCTGATGTTGCGCTGACCATCGACGGCCACCAGCAGGCAGGCCTCGCTGTGGCGGGGGATGACGCGCAGCTGCACATCCTGGCGAAAGATGATGGAGCGGTTGCTCAAGGTGTGCGGGCAGATCGGCGTGAGCACGATGGTCTCCGCGGTGGGGTGGATGAGCGGGCCGCCCGCGGAAAGGTTGTAGGCGGTGGAGCCGGTGGGGCTGGAAAAGATGAGACCGTCGCAGGAGTAGGTGGTGACAAACTCGTCGTCGGCGAAGAGGGACAGCTCCACCAGGCGGGAGTGGCGCTCGTCTTTGATGAGCACGTCGTTGAGGGCGAGGTCGTGCTGGCCGGGGGCAGAGGAACAGTCGAGCAGGGCGCGCTCGGAGATGGTGTAGTTGCCAGCGATGATATCGGCGAAATACTCGCGGGCCTGCTCGGCGGAAAACGTGGTGAGGAAGCCGAGGCTGCCGCGGTTGACGCCGATGATGGGCACGTTGGAGCGGGCGGCGGCGCGCGTGACGCCAAGCAAGGTGCCATCACCGCCGATCACGCAGCAGGAATCGCAGTCTTCCAGGAAGTCGTCGGCCACAGGGTAGTCGGAGGTCGTTTTGACGGTGGCACCGGCCTCGGTGGCGATGGCCATGAGGTCGTGCGCGATGTCGGCCGCGCCCTCTTTCTGGGCGTTGATGACAAAGGCGAGATGGCGGAGAGGCGTCATGGTCGGCAAAGGAAGATCGGTCCGGGCGATGTCCGACAAGGGACACGTTTTGACCAAACCAGCAAGTGCTTGGGGTTGGCCATCATAGAATCGGCGCGGGGGCGCGAGGGGGCTTACTTTTGGAGGCCGAGGAGGAACTCGCGATTGCCGTCGGTGCCCTCGATGGGGGAGTCGATGGTGCCGATGAGGGTGGCACCGGGAAGCTCTGCGAGGGCGAAGTCGCGGATACCGGAGAGCACGGCCTCGTGCACGGCCGGATCGCGGATGATGCCGCGGCCCTTGTCGACCTCGGCTTTGCCGGCTTCGAACTGGGGTTTGACGAGGGCGATGAGGCGTCCGCCGGGGGCGAGGAGGGGCCATACGGCGGGGAGCACCTGGCGCAAGGAGATGAAGGACAGGTCCATCACGATGGCATCGTAGTCGGCGCGGGGCAGGTCGGCGGCGGTGACGTGGCGGGCGTTGAGTTTTTCGATGTTGGTGACGCGGGGGTCGGCGCGGAGTTTGGCGTGGAGCTGGGCGCGGCCGACATCGATGCAGACCACGTCGGCGGCACCGGCCTGGAGGGCGCAGTCGGTGAACCCCCCGGTGGAGGCGCCGACATCGAGCACGTGGGCGTCGGTGAGGGAGAGGTCGAAGTGTGCGAGGAAGCCCTGGAGTTTTTCGCCGCCGCGGCTGACAAAGCGGGGCGGTTGTTCGACTTCGATTTCGATGTCGCTGGGGTAGGTCTTGCCCGGTTTATCGAGACGCGTGGTGCCGTGGCGCACGCGACCGCTCATGATGAGGCCCTTGGCCTGAGCGCGGGAGGTGGCCAGGTCGCGGGCGACGAGGAGTTCGTCGAGACGTTGTTTGGGGGCGGAACTCATGCGAGAAGGGGGGCGATCAGCGACGGATGATGTCGGGCATAAAGCCCGACCCACACGGCGAGGCGGAACGGGAATGTGGGTCGGGCTTTATGCCCGACATGGGTTGGGCCGAGGCGAATCGGATCATGGCGTGGTCTCGCGGAGGAGTTGGCGGGCGGGGGACCAGCAGGTGGTGCGGCCGCCGATTTCGGCGCGGGCGAGGTGAACCTTGGTGCGGGGGCAAATGCCGCCGTTGCGCCAACGGTGGTTGAAGAGCCAGGTGTCGGGGATGCCGACGTTGAGGTCGTGCGGCAGCAGGTCACCGGCCCCGGCGATGTTTTTGAGCGCGAGCCGGCAAACGGTGCGGATCTCGCGATAGAGGGTTTTGATTTCGGCGGCGGTGAGAGAACCGGCGGGCTGCGCCGGATGGAGGGCGGCGCGCCAGAGAATTTCGTCGGCCATCCAATTGCCGATGCCGGGGAAACGTTCCTGCATGAGCAGCACGGCCTTGAGGGGGGCGCGGGCCCGGCGTTGGAGAAAGGCGGTGAGGGCGGCGCGCGTGAAGGCGGAAGACAGCAGGGAGGGCGCGATGCGGGTCCACCAGTCGGGGGCGTCGGGGCCCGGCGCGAAACGCACGCCGCCGAACATGCGGGGATCGGTGAACACGAGGCTGACGTTTTCCAAATCGAGCACGAGGTGGTCGTGTTTGCCGGCGGGAGTGCCGAGCGGGGCGGTGGTGAGCTCGCCGCTCATGCCGAGGTGGACGCCGAGCCAGGCGCCGGAATCGAAGCGGAAGGCCATTTGTTTGGCGGCAGTCTCGGAGCTGGTGAATGTCGCGCCGGTGAGGGCGCGGCGGATGCTGGCGGCGGGGGCCTCGCGGAAGGTCTTTTTGCCGGCGTGGACGCGCACCTTGGTCACGCGCTGCCCGGCACCGGCGAGGTGCCAGCGCTTGCGGTAGAATTCGACCTCGGCGAGTTCGGGCATGGCGGGAGCTGAAGGCAGGGGCGGCGACAGGACAAGTCTTGTGGGGGATTGAAACGGCGGCGATTTGTGACACTGATGCGGACGTGCCGAACGATACCCCCTCCAAACTGTCGGTGAATCCACTCAAAGGCGTGAGCCGTCTGGGCCGCTGGTTGATGTCGGGCTTGAGCGGGGCGAATCCCTTTACGAGCGGTGCGCCGTCACCGAAGGCGCGACCCGGCGAATCGCCCGGCATCGAATCGATCGCGGGACTCGATGAACCGCCGGATCCAGAGGCCGTGCGGGTGTATTGGTGCGACTACACGGCCGATCGTATCGAGTGGCATCAGGGCACGGTGGATGAGTTTCATGCGTCCAAGCGGCCGGAGTGGTCGACGGCGCGTTGGGTGAATGTGGATGGCCTGCACCCCTATGCGGTGAATCAGCTGCGCAAAAAGTATAAGTTCCATACGCTGACGGCGGAGGACATCCTGCGCACCTCGCAGCGACCGAAAATGGAGCTCTACGAAAACCACCTTTTCACGGTGGTGCGCATGATGCGGCTGGAAGGGGAGGTGCTGAAACAGGAGCAGGTGAGCATGCTGCTTTACGAGCGCACGGTGATCACGTTTCAGGAGATTCCGGGCGACGTGTGGGGACCGATCCGTGAGCGGTTGAAGCGGGCGGGCGGGCGTCTCCGTTCACTGGATACGTCGTATCTGTTTTACGCGCTGCTGGATGCGGTGGTGGACCATTTTTATCCGATTCTGGAAACCTACGGTCTGCGGCTGGAGCAGTTGGAAGAGGTGGTGTTGGACGATCCGGGGCCTTCGGTGCAGCGCGACATCCACGGCGTGAAGCGAGAGTTGTCGGTGCTGCGGCGGGTGATGTGGCCGTTGCGCGAAGTGGCGAACGAGTTGCAACGCTCGGAGACGACGTTGATCGATGCGGAGGTGCGGACCTTCCTGCGCGACGTTTACGACCATGCGCTCCAGATCATGGAAATCGTGGAGATGCACCGGGAGCAGGCGGCGAGTCTGAACGATTTGTATATGTCGGCGGTGGGCAACCGGATGAACGAGATCATGAAGGTGCTCACCATCATGGCTTCGTTCTTCATCCCGATCACTTTTGTGGCCGGGGTGTATGGGATGAATTTTGACTACATCCCCGAGCTGTCATGGAGATACAGCTACGCCGTGTTCTGGGGGGCGTGTATTTCGATTTCGGGCGGGCTGGCGTTCTACTTCTGGCGGCGGGGGTGGATCGGGCGGAAGTAGGAGGGGCTGGCCGAGAGGCAGGTTAGCCGAGGCTGGAAGCCTCGGCCACGATGGGTGGCGGGCCGAGGGGCAGGTCGGAGCGGCCGAGACGGCCGCTGCTACACACTCGGACGGGGATGTAGCCGCGGGCGTGTCGCCCGCGTTCGTCGTAGGGGATGCCGACGGGGGCGTCGGCGATCCCACGCGGCAGGTTAGCCGAGGCTGGAAGCCTCGGCCACGGTGGGTGACGGGCTGAGGGGCAGGGGGAGCGGGCGAGATCGCCGCGTTCGCGGGACTACTTGCCTTAGAAGACCCAGTTGTAGTGGAAGCTGGAGAGCTTCTTGGGTTTGGCGTCGGTGACTTGGACGACGTCCTCGATGCGGCAGCCGCCCAAGCCCGGGTAGTAGAGGCCCGGTTCGACCGTGACGACCATGCCCTTCTTGAGCTTGCGGTGCACGGAGCCGAGGCGGGGGGATTCGTGAATGGCGAGACCGAGGCCATGACCGGTGCCGTGGAAGAAGCCGACGGCGCCTTCGGCGGTGCGTTCGGTTTTGTAGCCGAGTTCATCGAAGACGCGGTTGGACTCGGCGTGCACGGAGTCGGCGTAGACGCCGGCCTTGATGGCTTTGGTGGCGGCCTTTTGGGCCTTGGCGACGGCGGCGACGAGGTCGCGTTGGACGTCGCTGGGTTCGCCACGCAGGAAGGTGCGGGTCATGTCGCCCCAGTAACCGGTTTTGAACATGCGCGGGAAGATATCGAGAATGATGAGGTCGTGCGGACGGAGCGGTCCGGAGCCGCGGCAGTGCGGGTCACAACCCTGGTCACCGCCGGCCACGATGGCGTCGGCCGGGAAACCGCCGGCGGCGATACAGGCGGTTTGGATGGCGGTGCGCACCATCTCGCTGGTGAGCGTCTTGCCCTTGTAAACGAGGCGGCGGCCTTTGATTTCGGAGGCGCGCAGCATGGCCTCGGCGGCGGCGAAACCGGCGGAGGCGCAGCGGTTGCCTTCGCGGATCCATTTGGCTTCGTCGTCGGACTTGATCTCGCGGTCGGGGAAGACGGCACCGTCGATGATCTGCAGGTCGATGCCCATATCGAGGAGCTTCACCAGAATGGCAGACGGGAAATCCTCCGGCACGTCGAAGGAGGCGATTTTGAGGCGCTTGGCGAGGGCGGCGATGTGATCGGAGGGGCCGGGCTGTTCGACGCCGGCTTCCTGGGCGGCGGCGGTCAGTTCTTCGAGCGGGATGATTTGGTCGAAGGACGACTCTTTGAGGGCGCGGCCGTATTCGAGGGCGTTGAGCACGCCGATGCGTTTGCTGCCGACCTGGACGGCAATGAACGGGTCATGCACCTCGAAGCCGCAGAAGTAGCGGAGGTCGAGGGAGCGGAGGGTTTCGTCGAAGAAAAGAAGCGCGGATTTTGGCACGGGAGGGAATGGTATGGAGGTTGAATTTCGAACTGGGGCCGATTAGCCAACGCGTTGATGAAAAACGCAAATCCGGTTTCGTGGCGATGGAGTGTGGGCCTGGCCCTTTTGGCGTCCTTCATGTTGACGGCCTGTGGCCAAACGAAGGAGTCCGAGACCGTGGCACCGAAGACGGTGCAGGATTGGTTTTCGATCTCGGTGGGGGATACGACGGTGGATATGCAGCTCGCCATGCGCATGACCGAGATGCAGCGGGGGCTGATGGGGCGCACCGACCTGACGGACCGCCAGGGCATGTTGTTTCTCTACCGCGAACCGCAGGTGTTGAGTTTCTGGATGCGCAATACGCCGACGGCGCTGGACATCGGTTTCTTCACCAACGACGGTGTGCTGCGCGAGGTGTATCCGATGTATCCCTACGACGAGACGTCGGTGCGCTCCTTCCGCGACGATGTGCAATACGCGCTCGAGTTGAAGCAGGGCGGATTCGCCGAACTCGGCATCAAGCTGGGCGACAAGCTCGACCTGGCCGCGCTCAAGGCGGCGGTGGAAGCACGCGGTTTCCGCGTGCATGACTACGCCGGCTTGGAAGACGTGGAGTGAGAGCAGCGGTGGTCGGGCGACGGTCGGGTGACGGTCGCGGCTCGACCCGAAGTCGAACCCGACACGTTTAGGCGCTTAGCCGAGGTTGCCGCGGCGGGCGTCTTTGTCGGTCTTCTCGGTCGGGATCTTGTTGTCGGTGCGGAGCATGAGCACCGGTTCCTTGGTTTTGACCCACATGCCGGCTTCCTTGAAGTGTTTGGCGGCGACGTTTTCGAGGGCCTCGCCGACGGTGGTGGCCGGGAGGAGACGACCACGTTTGGTGGCGTTAAAATCGTAGGCGGCGCGGTTGATGCGCTCTTGGGTGGAGGCGGGGCTTTCGCCCTCGGGGATCTGCACGACCCAGCCGGCGAAGTCGGCGTCCTCGGGGAGTTTGCCCTCCGGATCGGACACCAGAATGCACCACTGCTTTTTGACGGGCGGCGGCTTCTCCTCACCGGCCTCCTGCTCCAGGACGGCGTTGATTTCCGAGACGATTTGGTTGAGCAGCTTGGGATCAACTTCGTTACGTTTCAGGATATCGGCGACTTGGTTTACATCGATTTTGGGCATGGCGGAGAAAAGGGATTTGGCTCACGAAGGGGGCACACATGAGTGACGAAGTAAAGGCCCAGCGTGACGACGAGGTTTTTGATGTGGTGAATGCCGAGGATGAGGTGATCGGGCAGGCCACGCGCAAGGCGGTGCATACGCAGGGGTTGTGGCATCGGGCGATTCACGTGCTGGTGTTTAACCGCGCAGGTGAGGTGTTTTTGCAAAAACGCTCGATGGCGAAGGACATGGCCCCGGGATGTTGGGACTCCTCGTGTTCCGGGCATCTCGATGCCGGGGAGGATTACGATGTGGCGGCGGTGCGGGAGCTGGAGGAGGAGATCGGGGTGACGGTGTCGTTTCCGCCGAAGCGCTGGATCTACGAACGTCCCTCGGAGGCGACGGGCTGGGAGTTCGTGTGGGTTTACCATTTGGAGCACGAAGGACCGTTTGAACTGCATCCGGCGGAAATCGACGAAGGGCGCTGGTGGGGCGTGGGCGAAGTGAGCGCGGCGATTGAGGCGGAGCCGGAGGCCTTCGCGCCCGCGTTCCGGTTGCTGTGGTGGCGGTTGGTGGGCGAGGGGAAGCTGGGATGATCGGGATGAGGGGATTTTTGATTTTGGATTCTTGATTTTCGAAGGGGGGCGGAACGGGGAGGGGGAAATTGGGTAGGGGATGGCCCATCGTTTGGGGGGATTTCGCTTTGGGGGGCGTTAGGTCACGTGAATCCACCTCTATCCCAAACGCTCATGATTCCCAAACGATTGCCACTTTTGGCTCTGCTCACGTGTGTGCTCGGCACCACGTTTTTGTCGGCTCAGGTCACCTTCACCATCACGGCCACCGCGAACTCCACTGCAGAAGGTTACACCAGTGGGGCCAGTTACACCTTCATCTTCACGACCGATGGATCGCGGTCGGCGACGGATTATGGGTCGGCGGGCAGTTACCAGGGCTCTCCCTACTACGAAACCACCTTGTCGTCTGAAACGGACATCTGGTCCTCCATCTCGGGCACGGGTTTGGCGGGCTCGTATATTACGCCATCTGGCGACGCTACGTTCTCCAAACTCAACGTGACCGGGTCTCCCGGGCTGACGTTCGAGGCCACGGACGAAACGGAATCAGGCGGGGAGGATCCCCTTTATACCGGTGATATTGGACTAAACTCCCTGGGGGGCACGGATTTGGTATCCATCCGCGCGAATGTTTCTGGGTCTCCGTTCCCGGATTTCAGCGAGGGTAACCTCGACTCGGATGTGGCGACTTACTTCAGCGATTTCACCGGAACCTACAGCAGTCCCTTTTCGGGGGATGATTGGTTGCAGTTGCAATTCTACACCAACGGAGACGGCAGCCCGGAAAACTATTCGGCTTGGTTTACGGTCAATTCGGTGAGAATCGCCACTTCGGCGGTGCCGGAGCCGGGGACGTATGCGCTGATCTTTGGTTGCGGGGTGCTGGGATGGGCCGGTTGGCGGCGGCGACGCAGCCAGTTGGCCGCCTGATTTTAAGGCAAAGCCCGGCCAAGGTTGGCCGGGCTTTTTTGTGTGTGGGGCCAGATGCCTTGTGCCCCGACACGTAGCTGCGCTTGAGCCGGAGGTGAAAGCGTGGCCCTAGGGCATCAGCTCGAGCTGGAGGCGGAAGAAGCGGGCGGTTAGGTCCTGGAAGGGAGCCGTGCTGCGGAGGACGACCGTCTCCGATCCATCGGGGTTGGTGGTGGTAGACACTTCGGTGAACTCCGTCGCGACTTCGGTAAAGGTGGTGAGGTCGGCGGAGCCTTCCAGGGTGGCGATCACGTCGGTGGCGGCGGGGTTGCGAGTGTAGTGGATCTCCAGATACGTCGTCCCATCGAGGGGGGCGAGGGCGAGCTCGAGGCCGCCGGGGCCATCGGGGGAGACGGGATCGAGGAAGAAGACGTATTCGAGGAGGTTAATGATGCCGTCGCCATCGGCGTCGCTGGTGGCGGCAGCGGCGGTGGTGTTGGCCTCGGCCCCAAACTGATCGAGGCGCCATTGCTGGATGGGCAGGTCGGCGAGATTGAGGGTGAGGCTGGTGGTGGTGCCGAGCTCGTAGTCGGCGGATGGGTCGAGCGTGACGGTGATGGTTTCCGGGCCCTCGGCGAGGTCGTCGGCCAGCGGGGTGAGCGTCACCTCGGTCGAGGCCGAGCCAGCGGCGAGCGTGGGGGCGCTGGGGCTGGTGCTGTAGTCGGTGTCGAGCAATGACGTGCCGCTGTAGGTGAGGCTGATGGGCAGGTCGGCCAGAAGATTTTCCGTGCGTTGCACGGTGAAGCTGGCGGTGCCGGAGAGGCCTTCGCCGGCGACGGCGTCGATAGCGACGAGGCTGACCACGGGCGGGCCGGGCGGCGCGGGTGTGGAGAACGGGTTGGCGGGATCGGAACCGGCGAGGATTTCTTCGCCGTTGGTGAAGCCATCGCTGTCGAAGTCGTCCCCGGCGAGGACTTGGTCGATGAGTTCAATGCCGTCGGTCGTGTCCGCGTCGATGATGAGCAGCTCGGCCGGATCAGGGAGGCCGTCGGCGTCGGCATCGTTGTCGGCGAGGCCGTCGAGCAGATCGATTTCGAAGGTGCGCAGGTTGTGCACGTCGTTGTGATCGAAGCGGGCGAAGATGTAGGCGGCGGTGGCGTTCTGACGGGTGAGGCGCAGATCGGAGTAGCGACCGACGGTGTTGGCGGTCACTGGCGTTGGATCGATGGTGGGCGTGCCGTCGGGCGCGTAGGTCAGGTAGAAGAGTTCGCGGTGGGAGCCGACCTGTTCGACCCAAGCGAGGAGGTAGCCGCCCTCGGCGGTGACCGATTGTTGGGTGAGACCCACTTCGACGGTGGAGCGACCGGTGGTGAGCGGGGTGTCGCGTTCGCTGGGCGCGCCGGTGAGGGCGGTTTGGCCGAAGCGCAGGAGGCGGCCGTCGGTGGCAGGGGCGACGAGTTCGTAGAAGGATGCGGTGGCCCAGCTGGCGGGCGGGGCGGCGAAGGTGCCGGTGACGGTTTGGGGCGTGGAGTCGGTCGAGCGCAGCCATTTCCAAGTGCCGGAGGTGGTCACCCAGTGCAGGAGGATTTCGTCGGCTCCGCTGGGGCCGCCGGAGGTGAGTGAGAGGGCGAAGTCTTCGGATTCGTTGACGCGGAATTGAGTGCTGTCCCAGGTGGCGGTGGTGGGATCGAAGGGCGTGAGGAACATCTGCCAGTAGTGCTGGCTACCATCGGTGGCGGGGGCCTTGGTGTGGAGTTCCACGCGACTGCCAGACTGGGCGAGGGCGAGTTGAGTGACCGGGTTGTTGAGGTAGGCTACGGAGGTTTGGGGGCCGACGGTGCCGTCGGTTTCGATGAGGCGGCTGAAGATTTGGTGGTCGGCGTAGGGATCGTAGGGGTCATGGCCGTCGACGAGGGTGGCGTAAACGATGAGGGTGCGGCCGTCCCCCAGCACGAGGCTGGTGGAGGCACCAATCTGCGGGGCGAGGGCGATGTCGAGTGGGTCGGACCAACTGTGCTCGCCGGTGCGGCCGGCGATGCGGAGGACAAACTGGCCGGACGTCTCGTCGAAGGTGGTGAAGGCGAAGGAGTCGGTGAGGTCGCCGTTGACGTTGAAGGTCGCGGCGGGGGCGAGGCCGCCGACGATTTCGGGGCCGGCGTCGACGAACAGGCCTTCGCCGGCGGCGACGTCGCCGGAAAGTGAATACACGGCCTGCACCGGGTAGTGGGTGACGACGGTCTCGGTGCCAAACTGCACCTTGAAATCGGCCTTGGCGAGGGTCCATTCGCCCTTCATCTGAGCGAGGCCGGCGCCGGCGGAGGCCTCGGCTTTGACGGAAACTTCGCCGCTGATCTCGGTGATGAGCGGCCAGCCGCCGAGCGGGTTGAGCTTCATCTCCATGGTGCCGAGCTTGTCGGAAACGCCACAGCCACCGCCGCCGACATCGAAGGCGATCTTGGCGTTGCCGGAGAACACGTTAAAATTCTGGGTGCCAATTTGGCTGGAGAGGGTGAGTTCGGTGCCGAAGCCGACACCGAGGCAGAACTCGGTCTCGGCGGTGACGGTTTCACCGAGGAAACTGGAGCGAGGCACGGCTTCGTCGCGCGGGCGCGTGCTCACTTTGCGGGAGCGCGGGAACTCGGTCTTGATGGTGTAGGTTTGGGAGGCGGCGATGCGGCCCAAGATGGCGGCGTCGAGAGAGGCGATGCCGGTGTCGCCGAGGATGCCGATGACGGGGCCGGCGTAGGGAATGGGGCGGGCGTATTGGTTGAGGTTGGCGGAGACCTTGGCCGCAACGCCGGCGCCGGCGGTGGCGGTGAGTTGAAATTTGAGCGGGTCGGCGTCGTCGCCGCCCGGATAGTTGGTGGAGGCGGTGGTGGAGACGCCGCCGCGGGGATCTTCGAAGCTGACCTTGGAGCCGCCGATGGGCGCGATCTTGGTGCCGTAGTCTTCGTCAATAAGGCTTTCTTTGGAGGCGCTGGCCGCGAGGGTGAAGGCGGTGGTGTTTTCGCGCCCGTTGGTGGCGAGTTCGGCGGAGGCTTCGAGTTTAACGCCAAGGAAACCTGGACCGTAAGAGAGCAGACCGGCCGCTTTGCTCTCCTGGCCCACCTCTTCGCTCATGCCAAGTTTGAGGGCGTATTTGAGGTAACCCTCCTCCTTCTCGGGATCGTCCTTGTCGACGGTGATGGTCATCGAGAAGTCGGGTAGCGGGATAAATTTATCCTCGGGCACGTAGTCTTTGAGGGCTTCCTGCACGCGGCCCTGAGTGCCGGCGATACCGGACGCGATGCCGAGCAGATCGAGGAGGTTGGCGAACCACGGCGGGAGCTCGGGGCCGCGGAGGCGTTTGGGGGCATCGTCGCCGGTGTAAGCGACATCGTAGGCGAGGAAGGCACCACGCTGGGTTTGGAGCACGATCACGGGATCAAACTCGCCGGGGGGCAGATCCCAGAGCGGCATCTTGCCGGTCACGACGGTGCGGCCGGAGGTGGCATCGATCTTGATCGAATCGGCGGGGTCAACGAAGACGCGGCGTTGTTGGCTGGTGGATACAAAGGAGCCGTCCTGCTCGCTTTGGATTTGGGTGGTCGCTTTGACGATGGCGGCGAGGTCGGTGGGTTCGTCGTCGGCGGGGATGGCGAAGAGTTCTTCGCCTTCGAGGGGATCAGTGCCGCCGCTGAAGCCGTCTTTTTGGAAGCGGCGTTCGTCGATGAGGTAAGCGGCGACGATGGGGTCGGGACCGGTGAGGGTGTCGTCCGCGGGCGTGGTGCCGAGGCCGTTGTCGAAGCCGGGCAGGGTGAGGTTAAGTTGGTAGGGGGTGACTTCGACTTTCCAGGTGGTGGTGAGGGCGTCGGCGGCGGCGAAGAAGTCGAAGGTCTTGATGCCGTCCTCGGCGTTGACGTCGCCCGAGCGGGAGACGGTGGGCAGGAACATGCCCCAGCGATCGTGGGGCACGCCGGTGGTGTGGAGCGTGGGGCGCGGCAGGAGCACGACGTCCTGGGTGACATCGTGGGTGGCGGCGGTATCGAGGCTCTCGGAAAGGGTGGCGTCGGCGGCGGCGAGGCGACGCCGGACCGGGGTGAAGCCGGGAGCGTCGACGGTGAGGAAGTAATCGGCGTAGCCGGGGAGGGCGTTGAAGGTGACCTTGCCCTCGGCGTCGGTGGTTTCGGTGGCGAGGAGACGGCCGTAGCGGTTGCGGATCTGGACGGGCAGGTTGGCGGCGGGGATGTCGATGGGCGTTTGGGAGAGGCCGGTGGGGGTCTGGTCGCGGAGCGTGGCGGTGACCTCCATGCCGGGCTCGAGGCCGACGGTGATGCCGAGGGTGGGGCTGGCGGCGTCGGTGAGGACGCGGATGCTGGATTGGTATTGTTCGCTGTAGTTGTCGGAGGAGGCTTTGTAGACGTTGGGCGATTCGGTGAGGCCGGGCAGTGGGGTGCCGGTGAGGATGGTGGTGCCGCTATTGCTCAGGGTGTATTCCACGTCGTTGATGGCGGTGGCGGAATCGGTGGCGGCGACGCCGTCGATGAGCAGGGTGTAGCTTAGGCTGGGCATGGCGGTCTCGGGCGTGGCCGAGGGACCCTCGAGGTTAAGGCGGCCGCCGGGCGTGAGGCGCACGCGGTAGGAGTTGCCCTGGTCGTCGAGCCCGTTGGACCAGATGGCGGTGACGGGACCGCCGAGAGAAGGGTAGCCGCCGAAGTAGCCGGGGGCGACGGTGGTCTCGGTCATGAAGCCCTCGGAGGTATCGTATTGGAACACGTATTCGCCGACGGTCTCGCCATCGACGGTGCGTTCCTCCCATTGGTAAACGCTGTAGGTGGCGGCTTCATACGGCGTCATAACGATTTCGAAACCGCCGGTTTGGACCGGGGTGAGCGGCTCCCAGGGGAATTCGTTGTTGGGAAAGTTAACGACGTCGAAAAGGGCGGCTTGGGTGAGATCGGGAGCGGACCCGGGCGTGGGCCAATCGAAGAGGGTTTTGGCGCCAAAATACTCGGCGGAAAAGTCGTGGCCGGGAATGGTGGCGGTGACGCCGGTGTAGTCGCCGGGGGCGAGGTTATCCCAGCGCGCGTAGAGAGGGTTGTAGAAGCTGCCGGGCGGCTCGGGTTCGATGGTCGTGGTCACGTCGCCATCGGCACCGAGGAGAGTGATGGTGGTTTGGTTGGCGAGGGTTGGGGAGTAGTCGGCTTCGATGGGAAAACCGGTGCCGGTGACGGCGACGACCTTGCGATTGAAGTCGGTGTTTTCGGTGCCGTAGGCCTCGATGATGTAGTGCTCACGGCGGACGCGCAGCTCGAGGAATTGGTCGCGACCGGCATGGATGGGCAGGCCGTTGAGCTCGAAGTAACTGTGGGCTTGGAGGGAGACCGCTCCGGGCACCTCGGGAAAGGCTTCGGCGAGGGGCCACTCGTAGGTGGTGGTGCGGTTGGCGTTGTTGGGGCGAGTGGCTTCGCCGACGTGCACGATGACCTCGTCGCCGAAATAGTCGTCCATGCCGGGCAGGCGGATGCCGTAGAGACCGGGCAGGAGTTCGGCGCCGAAGTATCCCTGCGCGTCGGTGGTCACGGTGACGGCGGCGGCGGAGGGATCGGCGAGGTTGCGCTCGGCGGGGCCGGGCACGAGCTCGATGGTTTGATCGGTGTAGGGACGGAAAATGGGTTGGCGCGAATCGGGTTCGATGGATTCGGCAGCGAGCAGTTGGCCGCGGATGGGGACGAGCGGGGTTTCGAGGTCGACGGTGAAGCGATGGAACTCGGGCGTGGTTTCGGTGCGGCCGACGGGCACCTCGATGATGGTGGCGCCAGTGGAGGCGAGGTCGTAGTCGTAGCCGACCGGGCTGTAGTAGTCGAAGGTCTCGTTGTATTCGAAATTGGTCTCGCCGGAGAGGCCGTCGACGAAGACGCGATAGCGACCGGAAAGGAAGGGCTCGTAGAAAGGCGCGTAGGTTTCGCCGTTGAGGTTCTGGCCGGTGTAGGCCTCGTAGCTGAGACCGTCTGTATTCGTGCCTTCGATACCGACGACCCGCACCTTGAGGCCGAGGCCAGTCACGCCGCTGCCGGCGAAGAGACCGTTTTGATCAAAGGTCGCGGAGACGTGGTGAGGGAAATCGACGAGGATATCGACGGCGTGGCCTTCGGCGGGGAGCGAAACTTCGAGCGGGACGTCGTAGCTGTTGGGCAGCAGGCCGGTGACGGAGTCGGGCTCGAGGAGAATGCGCTGGGTGATGTAGCCGAAACGGCTGACCTTCACCTCATAGGCGACCGGCGGCAGGCCTTGGAAAACCACCTCGCCGTTTTGCAGGTAGAAAAGAGTTGGATCGACGGAGCTGCCGCTGCCGCTCCCTCCCGCAGTGCCGGCGTCGAAGAGCACGGTGAAATCGCTGCGCGGGTGGAGAACCTCGATGTCGTGGTCGGCGGGATCGAGTCCGCGGATTTCGACGAGCACGTTTTCGAGCGGGGCGTCGCCCTCCTTTTTCACGAAGTCGTAGCCGGTGACGCGGACCTTGAGGTCCTGCTCCAGCGGCTTGAGGAAGACGTTCATGAAATGGTCCTGCGTGATCTCAACGCGTTGGAGGAGCGGGGTGGCGTAGTCCTCGTAGCGGGCGCGGCGATCGGTGTCGGGCAGGGAAGAGTCGTTGAGTTTAAACTCGTAGAAGCCGGAGCGGGCGCCGCGGAGGACGGCGACGCCCTTGGCATCGGTTTCGACCTGATCGGTGGAGAGCAGGGTGTTGTCGGCGGACCAGCGGGTGATCTCGACCGGGACGCCGGCGAGGGGGAGTTGGGCGACGGCGCCGGCGACCTGGATGATGATGTTGTGGTAGTCGGTGGTGACCTCGCCGAGCGGGGTCATGAGGATGGACTCGAAGTGGTCGTCGCTGGCGAGCGTGACGGTGGGCGTCTCCTGCTGGTAGGCCGGGTGGGTGGCGGTGACGTTGACCTCATCGCCGGCGTAGAAGGCGGTGGAAACGAAGTAGCCCAGCGCATCGGATTCGACGACGTCAGTCTGGGTGGGATCGGTCGCGTCGGCGAGTTCGATGCGAGCTCCGGCGACCGGGATATTGTCGAGGAACTCGTGGCGGAGCTGACCGCGCAGGCGGTCGGCGGAGAGAACGGGGGCCAGAACCAGGAAAGCGAGCGACGTAAGCAGTCCGTTGCGAAGCGGGGACGACACGACCAACCCGCCCTTATACAGGGCGTAAGCAAACATGATGCGGACGGTTCAACCGGCCCGCGCGGAGGGGTTCAAGACCTGAAGCTCATTTGCAACAAATTGAGGCTTCGGATTTTCGATTTTGGAGTCTCGATTCTCGATTGGGGGCGCTCGGGTTGGGCACCGAGGCCGGAAGCCTCGGCCACGTTCCGGTTGTGGGCGCGGCAGCTTTGACGCGGCGGGGGGCGCGGCCCGATTTACAGGCGGCGGTCGCGTTCGCGGGCGACGAGCTCTTCGAGCTGTTTCATCTGCTTGGGCGAGATGAGGCGACGGGGGACGCGTTTCTCCGCTTCCTTGAGCAGGCGGTCGTAGTCATCCTGGCTGGGCGTGTGGTCTTGCCAGAGGGTGTGGTGGCCCTGATGGCGCCGGAAACTGAGCACGCCGCCGCGGAAGGAGGCTTTCACTTCGTATTTGCCTTCCTCGGGATCGCGGTTCCACCAACCGAATTCGAACATGCTACTCATGGCTGAAGCGATAGGCGGGTGATTCGTCAGGTGGCCAGCGCAATCGTGGCGACTCGGTCGCCGGCGTGCCAGGCGCGGCGACGCCAGGTGATGGTGCGCACGGCGAGGTGGCCGTCAAAAACGTCGACGCAGCGGGCACCGAGCGGGCCGGTGAAGGCGCCGGTGTTGATGACGGTATAGTCGCCCCTCTGCCAGACGCGGGGGAAGTGCACGTGGCCGGTGACGATGACGCGAGCGTCGGGGCGCCAGCGGCGGGTTTGGGTGACGGCGCGGTGCGGGAAAGTCCACCAGGTGTGCAGCATGGCGAGCGGCTGGCGGGGCGGGAAAAACTCGGTGAACAGGCGACGCAGGCGATGGGCGGGATCATTGCGCTCAGGGTCGCATTCGCGGCCGAAGCCGAGGCAGGCTTGGCGCATGGCGGCGATGCGGCCTTCGAAGGTGGTTAAATCGAGGGCCGAGTCGGCTTGGAGGGCGCGAGCGACGCGCTCTTCGATCTTATCGCGGACGCGGCTCCAGGGGACGACGCTGTCGAGAAAGACGTCACCGTGCGTCGCCCAGAGCCTACCCTCGGCGGCGCTGGCTTCGTGGACGGTGGAGATGTCGGGATCGTGGTTGCCGGTGAGGAAACGCACGACGGGGACGCGTGCGATGAAGAAGGCGCGGATCTCGTCGAGGTCGGCGGGGGCGAGTCCGGTTTGGTTGTCGCAGGTGTCGCCGTTGAGCCAGAGTTCATCGACTCCATCGAGCAGCGGCTCGAGGTCGGCGAGGCGGCGAATCTTGGACGCAGCGTCGCGGATATGGAGGTCGGAAAGGATGCGCAGCATGGTGTGGTGGCGAACGGAAACGGAGAGCGGGGGACGTCAGGGGATTTGGCCAGGAAGGGCAACAGGCTTGTGCCGCGGCGGGCGCGTCGGTTGAGATCGGCGGATGCAAGTGCGCTTCTCCACGGTTCTGATCGGGCTCCTCGTTTTGGCGGGAGCACAGACGGCGAAAGCCAATGCCAACGTGGCGGCGGATATCGCGCGCATCCATGTGGAGGCGATCGGCGGGGTGGATCGGATCAATCGTTTGGAGTCGTTGCGGGCAGGCGGCGAGACGGTGGCGAGCGGCCAGGAAATGGACTTCCAGATGTGGGCGCGGCGACCGAACGCGGTGCGCATCGAAGTGGAGGCGCAGGGGCTTTACATGGTGCAGGGCTGGAGCGGCGAAGGAGAACCGTGGATCCAAGCCGGCGCGGAGGGGGAGCGGCGGGCGATGCCGCCGGCGTTGGCGAGTGCCTTCAAGCTGGAGTCGGAGTTTGATGACCCCCTCGTGAATCCGGAGGAGCGCGGTTACGTGCTCGACTACGCGGGGGAGGACGAGGTGGGTGAGCGTCCGGTGGTGAAGTTGATCGCGACGCGCAGTGCCTCGGATCAGAGCGTGCTCTATATCGCGGCCGACACGTATTTCATCGTGCGACAGGATCGCGTGCAGTTGCGCCCGGATGGTTCGAAGAGCGAGACGCAGACGTTCTATGGCGATTTTCGCCCCGTGCAGGGCGTCATCCTGCCGCACAAAGTGGTCGTGTGGGCGGGCGAGGAGCTGGTGAGCGAAACGATGATGAATTGGATGGAGGGGAATCCGCCGCTGGAAAAGGGGATGTTTGCGGCGGAGGGCTGAGAGCTGAGGGCGGCGAGGTAGGTGGCGGAGGGGCAGAGGGCGGTGGGGCAGAGAATTTTTTAACCACGGATGAACACGGATGGCTTCACTAACGTTTCGCCTTGGTGAATTGGCCGTGGGGCAAGGTTTCCTTGAACCACGAATGCGCCAGAGGCGAACCAGTGGACACAGACGAGTGCGGAGTGGTGAGCTTGGTGGATGAGCTTGCGGCGGGGTGGGGGCGGCGCTGGAGTGCGGGGCATGGCTATCTGGGGCACGCTGGATCTCATTTCCCAACAACTCGCTTCGAATGAACGGTTCGAGGCCGCGCTGGCGTATTTGCGTGAGGCGCTCGCGCCGGGTTCGGCGGTCCATGGTCGGATCATGGCTATCGCGGAGGGCGTGACGGAGCGGGTCGATTTGGCCGATGGGGTGTTTGCCCTCGAGCAGGTTTACACGGGCAAACCGGCGGGCGAGGGGCGCTTTGAAGCGCATGACCAGTATGTCGATTTGCAGGCGGTGCTGTCGGGCGAGGAGGCGATGGAGGTGACGGCACGTGCTGGTCTCGCGGTGACCGAAGATTTGCTGGCCGACAAGGACGTGGTGTTTTTGGCGGATCGTGCAGCGGTGTCGCGTTGGGTGGTGGCCCCGGGCGAGATCGCGGTGTTTTTCCCGGGTGATGCGCACAAACCGTCGCTGGCGGCGGGCGCGGCGCCGGTGCTCGCGCACAAGACCGTGGTGAAGGTGCGCCTGTGAATTACCGGCACCATTATCACGCGGGCAATTTCGCCGACGTCGCGAAGCATGCCATCGTGCTGGCGCTGGTGGCGGGCATGCAGCGCAAGGAAAAGGGTTTCCTGTTTCTCGACACGCATGCCGGACGCGGGGCCTACGATTTGGCGGCGGCGTCTCAGGGGGACAGTCTGCAACGCGCGCCGGAATGGCCGATGGGCTGGGGACGGGTGGAGGCAGCTTGGCGCGAAAATGCGGCCAAGGTGCCGACCTTGTTGCGCGATTATGCGGCGGCGGTGAGCGGTTTTGCGCAGCGGCAGGTTGAGTCGGCTCCGACTGAGCAAAGTGATTCTTTCAAACCGTATCCGGGGTCGCCGGTTCTAGTGGTCGATCGCCTGCGGGAACAGGACCGGGCGGTCTTGTGTGAGCTGCAGGGCGGCGAGGCTGACGGGCTGCGCGAGAATCTTGGACCGCGGCGGCGGGTGCAGGTGGAGCAGCGCGATGGTTACGAAGCCGTGCGCGGTTGTCTGCCGCCGCTGGAGCGCCGCGCGCTGGTGTTGATTGATCCGCCTTACGAAGCGGAGAACGAAGCCCGCAAGGTGATGACCGCGTTGCGCGAGGGATTGCGACGGCTGCCGGGCGGCACCTTTGCGGTGTGGTATCCGCTGACGGCGCGCGCCGGGGCACCGACGTTTTTGGCCGCGGTGGAAAAAGAGGCCGATTGGGCGCCGACTTGGACGGCTGAGCTCACCGTGGCGGGACCGGAGGCCGGGTTAAAAATGCGCGGGGCCGGCGTGATGGTGGTCAATCCACCGTGGCAACTTGATCAGGCGGTGGCACCGGCGATGACTTGGCTGGGCGAAACCTTGGCGCAGGCGGCGGGCGGCGAAGGCTCGCTGCGGTGGTTGGTGCCGGAGCGCTGAGCGGCGGGGCGACCGAGGTGAGTGGGCAAAAAAAGTCCCGCGGGACTGGTCCAGTCCGGCGGGACGCCTACACAGACTACACAAAAATAGGGAGAGGGAGACGGGCGACGCTGAGTTCGAGAGCTTACGCCTTAACCGGCGCGTTTATCGCGGACGCGGCCCTTGAAGGGCTTTTGCGGGAAGTAACCTTCCTTTTTCCGGGGAGTGAAGCTCTTGAGTTCGGGGGCGCGGAAGATCGGGCGGCCCCAGATGGCGTCGGCTTTGGGTTGGGAAACGACGACGTGTTGCACGATGGGTTTGGTGTCTGCGGTTGAAGGTGGAGGCGGAGGCGGGGTGTCCATGGATGTCAGAGACGGACATCCGGCTCACCCGAACGCTGTCTCTGACCAGAGACATCGGCCTTGGCTCCCGATTCTTAAAAAAAAAGTCCGCTCCCCGCGCATTTTTGTGAATGCGCAGAGAGCGGCCGGGGCTTGGTCCTTCCCCTGTTGTAATTAGGCGGCGCGGACACTGGCCGCGGAGACGCCGGTCACGCTGGAGCCATTCCGCATGGGAATGGTGATGGTGAGGGCGCCGTCGCGGAGCTCTGCCTGCAACGCCATGAAGTTCAACGACCGCCCGAGGCGGAGATTGAGCAAATAATCGCGTTGCACACCCTCCACATGCATGGATTTCCAGTTGGCTCGCACCACGTGCGCCTTGCGGGCGGTGACGGTGAGATCGGGCCCGCGGGTGGCGATTTCCACGCCGGAGGGCTGAACTCCCGGCACATACACGATAAGCCTCAGGGCATCGGGCAGGGTCTCGCAGTCGAAGTGCGGCGTGCGGAAAGCGGTCACGGAGGACGCGGTTTCCTCACGACGGGACTTCGGTGCAGACGGCGGAGGGAGGGTGATGTTATTCATGGCAGGAAACTGTTGGTAAAAGGGAGGATACGGACCTCGGAGCCTTTTTGGGCGGCCGGGCTATTCAGGGGGGCTAAACGAGATCCGTGGGAGGAAAGGGTTTAGGCCTGAAAGCCCGCACGTCGCTGGTGTTTCTGCCAACGCTGCACGGAGTCATGACCTTGCTGGCCGCATACCACCGTGCCGCGCTGCATAGATTTGGCAGCGGTAAGGCACGGATTGGAATTGGCGGAGGCGAGCGTCATGGGATTCTGCTTACACTAACGGCACATGCATGCGTCGTGCCAAGTGCAGAGGGCATTTTTGCGCGTGAAGATTGGGTGACGGCGGGCGATCGGGATGCGGGATGGGTGATGCGGGATGCGGGATGTGGGATACGGGATGCGGGATGGGAGATGGGGGATGGCGGAGGGGCAGGGGGCCGAGGCTGGAAGCCTCGGCCACTTTGGGGTGGACGAGGTGGGCGCGGCATCCTTGCCGCGGCGGCGGTGGACGGGGTTGCGTGAGGGGGTGGGAGGTTTCAGCGTCGCGGTTTATGCCCCTACCCCGACTGTTTGCCTGGTTGACCCATGCCTTCCCGCTTTGGGTCCTCACGCTGTGTGGCGCCGCCTTGGTGGTGCCGGATGCCTTCACGTGGTTTCGCGGTCCGTGGATCGTGTGGGGACTCGCGGTGATCATGCTCGGCATGGGCGTGACGCTCACGCTGGAGGACTTCCGCGGCATCAAGACGATGCCCAAGGCGGTGGCGGTGGGCTTCGTGGCCCAATACACCATCATGCCCCTGCTGGGCTGGGGCCTGGGGTGGGCGTTGTCGTTGCCCACTGAATACGCGGTGGGGCTGGTGCTGGTGGCGTGCTGTCCGGGCGGGACGGCATCCAATGTCGTGACCTTCATCGCCAAAGCCGACGTGTGTCTGTCGGTGGTGATGACGGCGTGTTCGACCTTGGCGGCGGCGGTGATGACGCCCTTGCTGACGGCGACCTTGGTGGGCACGCGGGTGCCGGTGGATGCGTGGGGGCTCTTTCAGAGCACGATCCAAGTCGTGTTTATCCCGGTGGTGCTGGGCGTGGTGCTCAACCGGTATTTCCACCGTCCCGTGCAGCGCTTGCTGCCGGTGGCGCCCTTGGTGTCGGTCATCGTGATCGCGCTGATCTGCGCGAGCATCATTGGGCAGCGGGTGGACGAAGTGAAAGCGAGCTTTGGTCCGCTGTTGCTGGCAGTGACGCTGCTGCATCTCTTCGGGTTCTCGCTGGGCTACGGCTTGGCGCGCTTGCTCAAGTTGCGGGAGCGCTCCGCGCGGACCGTGGCGATTGAAGTGGGGATGCAGAACTCCGGTTTGGGCGTGGTCCTGGCGAACAAGCACTTCATAAATCCGGCGAGTGGCGTGGCCCTCGCGGCGGTGCCCTGCGCGATCTCAGCCGCGATGCATTCTGTGATCGGGAGTATCTTCGCGGCGTGGTGGCGGTCACGCGGCGAGACGAAGGTTTAGCCACGGATTTCAAGGATGGGCAGGGACGAGCGTGGATCGGATCCGTGGGAATCTGTGCTATCCATGGCCAAGATTGCGTGACTCAGGGCGCGATGCTGAGGCGGTGGGAGATTGCGTCCTATGTCGGGACAAGCCATCGTCGCGAGCCTATGAGCACGATGAGTGACGACGTGACGACGTTGGCGGAGATCAAAGCCCGGGTGTTGGGCTTTGCGCAGGAACGCGATTGGGAGCAGTTTCATGCGCCCAAGAACCTGAGTATGGCGCTGGCGGCTGAGGCCGGAGAGCTGATGGAGCACTTCCTGTGGACGACGTCCGAGGCCTCGCGCGATGCGGTGAAGGAGCCGGTGAAGCGTGCGAAGATCGAGGAGGAATTGTCCGATGTGGTGATCTACGCGATCGAGTTCGCCAACATGACCGGCATCGATCTGGCCGCGGCGATCGAACGCAAGATGGCCGCCAACGCGGCGAAGTATCCGGTGGAGAAGGCCAAGGGCCGGGCGGATAAGTATACGGAGCTCTGAAGGCGGTTTGGGAGAGGGAAGGGAGGAAACAGCGAAGCAGTTGCGCGACGGCGGTAGAAGGGGCGGAGGGGCAACGAGGAGCGGCCAAGATGGCCGCTGCTACATTTTGAAGTCCTATTGCTTGGGGCGGAAGATGGGCATGACCTCGGGGTTGGTTTCGAGGCGGGGGCCGCCGATGAGGTCGATGCAGTAGGGGATGGCGGGGAAAACGGCCTCGAGGTTTTCGCGGATGGCTTTGGGGCGGCCGGGCAGGTTGACGATGAGGGTCGCGCCGCGGGTGCCGGCGGTTTGGCGCGAGAGGATGGCGGTGGGCACGTAGCGCAGCGAGGTGGCGCGCATGAGTTCGCCGAAGCCGGGGAGCATCTTTTCGCAGACGGCTTCGGTGGCTTCGGGGGTCACGTCGCGCGCGGCCGGACCGGTGCCGCCGGTGGTCACGATGAGGGCGCAGTGGGCGGTGTCGGCGAGGCGGATGAGCTCGGCTTCGATCTGCCGCTGTTCATCGGGGATGATGGCATACACGGGCTCAAACTCCGTGGTGAGCCATTCGCGCAGGAGGGCGACGCAGGCTTGGCCGGGTTCGTCGGCATAAACGCCGGCGGCGGCGCGGTCGGAAATGTTGAGGACACCGATGCGGATCATCTGATCTTTGAAATGCTGAAACGCTGAAAACTGAAACGCTGAAATTAGAACCGCTCGATGAGTTGGGCGGGGGATTGGCCGGAGTCGCGGAGGGCGCGGAGAGAGAGGGCGTCGTGGCGTTTGGCGAGGCGTTGGCCGGTGTCGTCGGTTACGAGGTCGGCGTGGTAGTAGGTGGGCTCGGGCAGGCCGAGGGCGCGCAGGAGGAGGAGTTGGCGGAAGGTGGATTTGATGAGGTCGTCGCCGCGGACGACTTCGGTGATGCCGAGTTCCCCGTCGTCGAGGGCGCAGGCGAGTTGGTAGCTGGGCACGTCGTCTTTGCGCCAGACGAGGAAGTCGCCGAAGTCTCGGCCGGCGATGGCGGATTGCGGGCCGGCGTGGGCATCGGTGAAAGCGACGGTTTCGCCGTCGGGGACGCGGAAGCGCCAGTTGCAGATGATGGGATCGGTGAGCGGGGGTAACGAGGCGTCGGGCGGCGGGCGCCATTCCGCGGGGTAGAGCGGTTCGTCGTTGAGACCGTTTTCGTGCGGAGCGCTTGCGGCCTCGGCGATCTCGCGGCGCGAGTGATGGCAGGGGTAGATGTGACCCGCGGCGTGGAGGCGGGCGAGGGCGGCGCGGTAGAGCGGGACGCGTTGGCTTTGGGTTAGCATGGGCTCGGTCCACGAGAGGCCGAGCCAACGCAGATCGTTTTGAAAAGCTTCAACGAACTCCGGACGGCAGCGGGCGGCATCGAGGTCGTCGTTGCGCAGCAGGAGCGAACCGCCAGCCGCGGCGGCGCGCTGGGCGGCGAGCCAAAAGGTGTGCGCGTGACCCAAGTGCAGCAGCCCAGTGGGCGAAGGCGCGAGGCGACCGAGATAGGGTTGGGAGGTGTGAACCACGGAGGGGTAGGGTGTGGAGGAAATGGCGGAGAGGCAGAGTGTTTTTTTAACCACGGATGAACACGGATGGCTTCGCCTACCGGCTACGCGCAGCAAGGATTTGAAGTTGTCCGAAACCACTGAAACGAGGTCCCAAAGGCGAAACGTTAGTGGAGCCATCCGTGTTCATCCGTGGTTAAAAAGAAACGTTTGGAAGGCGGGCTTGTGGGCCGCGGGGGAATGTGGTTGTTCCGGGGGGCTCATGACCAAGCTGATTTGTGTGTATTGTTCTTCGAGTCGGAAACTGGACCCCAAGTATTATGAGGTGGGGGAAGCGGTGGGGCGCGGGTTGGCCGAGCAAGGCTGGGGGCTGATCTACGGCGGCGGCAACGTGGGCACGATGGGCGCGGTGGCCAAGGGCGTGCATCAGGCGGGTGGTCATGTCGTGGGCGTGATTCCGGACTTCATGAAGTCGCGGGAGTTGGCTTACGACGAGGCCGACGAGTTGATCACCGTGGACACGATGCGCGAACGTAAGCGCGTGATGGCGGAGCGCGCGGATGGGTTCATCACTTTGCCGGGCGGCATTGGCACGCTGGAGGAGGTGAGCGAGATCATGGTGGAGCGACAGTTGGCGCTCACGCAGAAGCCGTTGGTGCTGCTCAATCAAGATGGCTTCTACGACGATCTGTTGAAGTTTTTGGAGCGCATGATCGTGGAGCGCTTTAAGTCGGATGGCATGCGCAAGCTCTTTGGCGTGGCGTCGACGGTGGAGGAAATCTGGCCGCTGCTGACCTCACCCGAAGCCTTTGAAGTGGATGCGTTGTGGAGGTCCTCCTGATGGCCGTCGTGGGAACGCGTGAACACGTCGCGGCGCTGCTGCGGGCGCATTTGGTGAGCGGAGCTGAGGCTGGTCATGAGGCGGCGATGGTGGAAGCCACGCTGTCGTTTGTGGAAGCGGAGCCGCGTTGCGCGGAGCGCTCGTTGGAAGTCGGTCACCTGACCGGATCGGCGTGGATCGTGGATCGCACGCGGCGCAAGACGCTGCTCACACATCATCGAAAACTAAACATGTGGCTGCAGCTCGGCGGGCACGCCGACGGCGATCTCGACATCGCGGCGGTGGCGATGCGCGAGGCGGAGGAGGAGAGCGGCCTGAGCGAGTTGCGTTTGGTGTCGCCGACGCTGTTTGACGTCGATCGGCATCGGATTCCGGCCCGCAAGGGAGAACCGGAGCATTGGCATTACGACCTGCGCTTCATGGTCGAGGCAAATGCGGACGAAGCGTTCGTGGTGTCCGATGAGTCGCATGACCTCGCGTGGATCGAGATCGAGCGCATGGCCGAATTCAACAGCGAGGAGTCGATGCTGCGGATGGCGCGGAAAACGGGAAGAATGGTGAATGGTGAATGGTGAAGAGTGAATGGTGAAACGAGAAGGGGAGGCAGTTCGGAGCCTTTCACCACTCACCATTCACTATTTTTTCTTCCAAATTCCGACCAGTTCTTCGGCGCGGATCCAGCCGGTTTGGCCGTTGGGGAAGCTGAGTTGGCGCCAGCCGAGGAAGGACTTTTGCACGCGGGCGAGGGAGCCGGGGGCGAGCGGGGTGGATTGTTGTTCTTCGTCCAAGTCGCTGGGGATCGAGCGCAGCGTGGCGGAGCGCCAGGTGAGCACGGCGTCGGACTCGATGGTGAGGCCGTAGGTGCGCAGGCTGAGGCCGGCGCCGGCGGCGGTGCCGATGGCGAGCACCACCATGAGCCAGGCAAAGGCGCGGAGGAGGCGCCAGCGCGGTTGGTAGGCGCAGACGATGATCGCGGCGATGGCGGCGACGAAGATCACGAAGGCGAGGAGCAGGAGCCGTTGCCACTCAGGCGGAGAGGCCTGGGCGGCGATCTTTTCGGTCCACGACGGATTGAGGAAGCGGCCGATGATGGGCGGGCTGTAGCCGGCGCGATCGAGCACGTAGTTGAGGTGCCAGCGGGTGGAGGGATCGCGCGGGTTTTGGAGGAAGGCGACGGCGGCGTGCGCTCCGGCTTCGTTCCAACGGTTCTGCTGGGCGAGGGCGAGGGCGAGGTTGTGGTGGGCGACCCAGTCGGTCGGCGCAGCATCAACGGCGGCGCGCCAGGTGGCTTCGGCGGCGGCGAAGTCGCCGCTCTGGTAGGCGGCGATCGGATCGGCGGCGGGTTCGGCGGCCGGAAGGTGGTTCGGCGTCAAGGCCAAGGCGGTGAGCAGGAGTGCGATGGCCGGGAAGAGGTGACGCAGGGCCAGGCAACGGAAGACGGGGAATCCGGGGCCGCGCTTCTGTTTGGCGGCGGCGTGGGCGCGCTGGGTCCAGTCGGCGGGCAGTTCGACGTCGCGGGCATAGAGCGCGCGATCGGCTTCCTGCCAGAGTTGATGCCAGGTGTCGTCGGAGGCGAAGAGGCTGGCCGAGGGCGTGGCGAGCGGAGACTGCCAAAGGATCGCGGTGAGGCGCTGCCACTCCAACAGCGCGGCGGAGCGATCGGTCGGCGTGGCGGCGTGGCTGACGCGGCTGATGGCGACGGGCAGCTGGCGTTTGGCGGCGCGGGCGATGCGGCCCGGATCGGCGGCGCGAGCGTGGCGATAAGCGAGGACGAGCCACAGCAGGGGCAGCAGCGCGGCGAGGGCGATGCCGGCGACGGCAAGGTCGCGGCGAGCGAGCGGCAGGGCGGCGATGGGCGCGGCGGGCAAGGGCTCGAGGGGCAGGGCCGACGGGGAGTCGGGGGCCGGTGCGGAGCGAATGGGCGCGGTGGCGTCGAGCGGCAGCGGACCGTTGACGGCGGGCGGCGTGGTGCCGTTGGCGGCGGTGGGGTTGGTCGCGGGCGTCGAGGTGGTGGCGGCGGGGCTGATGGTCAGCTCGTGTGCTTCGGTGGTGAGGGTTTGGTAGGTGCCGGAGGTCGGGTCGAAGTAGGTCCACTCGACGGCGGGCAGGGTGAAGGTGCCGGCGGTGGTGGGGATGAGGATGACGTCCTCGGAGATACTGCCGTCGAAGAGTTTGCCCTCGGGATTGGAGCGGGTGGCTTCGGGTTGAACGACGCGGAAGGTGTTGGAAGCCTGGCGGGCGGGCAGGGCGGAGATGACCGGCCAGTTGCCGGTGCCTTCGAGGGCGAGCGTCCACGTGATCGGATCGCCGACGGCGGCGTCTTCGGGGACGATTTGGGAGGTGAGGGTGAAGGAACCGACGGCGCCGGCGAAGGACGCGGGTGCGGGGGCGGGCAGCGGTTGCACGGTGACCTGCGGAGCGTCGCTGGTGATGGCGAAGGTTTCGCCGCGGAGGGAGTTGAAGAATCCGGAGGACGGGATGCCGATGTTCACCGACTGTTGCACGGAGTTGACCGTGTAGCTGCCGGGGGCGGGGAAGTATCCGCGGGAGGGATACGTGACGAGTTTGCGGGCGTCGCGACCGGAGCCCTCGGCGCGGCCGGTGGGGTCGGTCCACGACTCGACGATGAGCGGGGAGGGTTCCCAGGACGGTTCGCTGGCGAGGTTGGCGTTGAAGCGGGCGGACACGCCGAGCGAGTAGGTGATCGGCACGACTTGGCCGGCCCAGATCGGGCTGCCGTCGCCGACCTCGAGGGTCGAGGCGGTGATGTCGGAAATGAGGATGTTGGTGTCGCCGAGGGTGGCTTCGCGCACGGGCACGCTGAGGCCGGGCACGGTTTGCGGGCCGGCATTGGTCTGCAGCGTGAAGGTGGGGATTTGGACCGGGCCCTGATCGAGGGGGCGCACCGGGAAGGCGTAATACACGAGGACCTGGTCGGTGCGGGCGCCGTTGATGATACGGGTGGAGCTTTGCTCACCGCGCTGGGGTTGGCCGATCTCGAGGTTGGGGACCTGCGGGATGGTGAGGTCGCCCTCGATCTCACAGTTGTTGAGCAAGAGCACCAAGTTGGAGACTTGGCCGATGGCGAAGTAGTCGGGCTGCTGCCAGCGGACGGTCTGGGCGGACAGACCGAGGGTGCAGGCGAGGGCCAGGAAGAGGAGGAGGAGTCGGTTGCGCATGGTCACCAATCGCGTCCGGGATCGGACTTCGTGGATTGTGGATCTTGCATGAGTTGAAAGAGCTGAGCGGGAGAGTCCTGCTGCTTGAGTTGGTCGAGTTTTTGCAGGGGCACGGCGAGAGCGGGGTTGTCGGTGGCCTCGGTGCTCTGGGTGGGTTTGCCGCCGATACTTTGGTTGCCGGCTTGGGTGGGCTGAGGTTGCGGTTGGGGCTGGGGTTGCGGCTGCGGGGCCTCTTCCTCCTCGTCGCCGAGATCACCGAACGCGGACTCGCGGTTTTCGGGAGGGCGGTGTTCGGAATCCTGGGATTGGTTGTCGGAGCCGGCGGGATCGCGGTTCTGTTGCTCGTCGCCTTCGCCGTCCTGGCTTTGTTGTGAATCGGAACCGTCTTCCTGCTCGGATTGGGACTGGTCGGATTGGTCACCGTTCTCGCCCTGTTGATCTTGCTCGCCCTGATTGCCTTGGTCGCCGGACTCACCTTGGTCGTCGTTTTCGCCCTGGTCACCGTTCTGGTCCTGCTGACCTTGGTCACCTTGGTTTTGTTGGTCGTCCTGGTTTTCCTGATCACCGTCCTCGCCTTGGTCACCGTCCTGATCCTGTTGATCTTGCGGGGGCGGATCCTCGAGCAGCTTTTCGAGCGCGGCGCGGAGGGCGGGCCAATCGGCGGCGTCGGCATCGAGAGCTTCACCGGCGTCGACCGCATCGAGGGCGTCATGGACGGCGGGTTTGTGAAGCTGCTCACCGGCGGACTTGACGGTCTCGCCGTAGGTGAGGGTGTCGTTGGCGACCTCGGCGTAGTCGCTGGCGGTGATCTCGTCCTTGAGGGCGAGGCGGCCGATGACGTCGCGCACCGGGGCCTCCGGCGGCGGGGGCGGTTCGGTGGTTTCGGCACCTTCGCCGTTCAGCGGTTGGAGGATCTGGTTGGGATCGTCGATGGTGTTGCCGGTCGCGTCGACTTTTTCGACGGCGCGGGTGGTTGGCGCCGGTTGTAAGAGAAACGCGGATACGAGCAGTGCGGCGATGCTGGTGGCGCGGCGAGAGGCCGTTTTAACAGTCATGGCGCGCTGGCGAGGCTGCACGGGAAACTCGCGCCAGAAGCTCCAGAGCAGGAAGAGCATGGCGGGCGCGAGAGCCCATTGGAAACGCTCGATACGGCGGGCGCGGCGGGTTTCGGCAAACTCGCCTTGGCGGCCGGCCTCGACGGTTTGTTGGAGGAGCTCGGAGAGGTCGACCCAGGCGGAGGCGTTACGGTAGAGGCCGCTGGTGCGGCGGGCGAGGTCTTCGAGGGTGGACGGGTTGAGGCGAGAGAGGACGACGGCGCCGCGTTGGTCTTTGATGAACCCGCCGGTGCCGTCGGGCAGCATGGCGCCGTCGGCGGTGCCGACGCCGAGGGTGAGCACATGAATCTCGCGTTCGCGCATTTCGTCGACGCGGCTCTGCCAGGTCTCGGTCTGAGATTCGCCGTCGCTGAGGACGATGAGGTAGCGGTCGGCGTTGGTCTCGTGGCTGAACGCGTCGAGGGCGGCCGTGAGCAGGGCGTCGTAGTCGGTGCCGCCCTGCGGTAGGAAGGCCGGGTCAAGGGCGGGCAGAAAATCTTCGAGGATCTCGTAGTCGGCGCTGAGCGGGCTTTGGAGGAAGGCGGTGCCTGCAAAAACGATGAGGCCGACGCGTTCGCCCTGCAGTTTTTCGAGCAGCGAAGTGATGAGGAGTTTGCTGCGTTCGAGTCGGCTGGGGGCGACGTCGGGGGCGAGCATCGAGCGCGAGAGGTCGAGGGCGATGAGGATCTCGCGGGACTGCTCGAAGACGGGTTCTTCCACTTCGCCCCATTGCGGACGGGCGAGGGCGGTGATGACGAGCGCGAGGCCGAGCCAGAGGCGCCAGCGCACGCGGGTGCGGTTGGCGATCACACCGGAAGTGTCGGCGAGCAGTTGCAGACCGGAGGGGGCGGCTTCGGCGCGCAGGATCTTGGGATGACGTCGCACACTGGCGCGCACCCGGCGGCTGATTTCGGCGAGGATCAGAGCGGCGGGCAGGACGAGTAGCCAAAGAGCAATGGGCCAGTGAAAGGTCATGCGGAGGACAGGGCGGCGTGAACATCGCTGCCGCGGCGGCGGGTGCGGCCAGCGAGGGCGGCGGCGAGCAGGAGCAGGAGCGCGCCGGGGGCGGCGAAGTAGAAAAACAATTCGTCGGCGAGCAGGTAGGACTTGGCTTCGAACTCGATCTTCTGGGCGCGATCGATGGCGGCGAAGGCGGACTCGACCGTGTCGCTTTCGCCGGCGCGGAAGTAGTCGGCTCCGGTCATGTCGGCCATGCGGCGCAAGGTGGCTTCATCGAGCTCGGACATACGTTGGGCGTAACCCATGGTGCGACCGGTGGCGGGGTCGATGCGCGGCACTCGCACCATGCCGTTGCGACCGGCGCCGATGGTGTAGACGGGAATGCCGCGGTTGACGGCGATCTCGGCGGCGTCGATGGGATCGAGGGCTCCACCATTGTTGACGCCGTCGGTGAGAAGAATGACGAAGGCGCCTTGGCGGCGGTTGTTGACGGTGCGGTCTTCCTGCTCGAGGCGGGAGAGCGCGACGCCGAGTCCGTCGCCGAGGGCGGTGCCGTCTTCGATGAGGCCGACGGAGAGGCGCTCGACCTGACGGGCGAGCCATTCGTGGTCGAAGGTGAGGGGCGCGAGGGTGTAAGCGCGGCCGGAGAAAACGACGATGCCGATGCGGTCACCGGGGCGGTCTTTGATGAAGGCGGAGATGACCGGCTTGATGGCCTGGAGGCGGTTGATGTGTTTGCCGCCGCGCATGTAGTCCTCGGCCAACATCGAGCCCGACAAATCGATCGCGAGCATGAGGTCGTAGCCCTGTTGGTGCACCTCGCGGCGGTCCTCTTGGCGCTGCGGGCGGGCGAGCGCGGCGGTGAGCAGGATGAGTCCCAACACGGCGAAGACGGCGGGCAGACGGGACGCGTTGACAGCCGAGGGGCGATGCCAGGCGGCAGCAAACGGGACCACGCGAACGGGCAGCCGTCGGCGACCGCGCAGCAGGAACACCACCGGCAGCAAAAGCAGGGCGGCGAACCAAAGCGGGTCTTGGAAGGCGTAGGTGATCACGAGGTGGAAATCCTAAATCGGTGGGGAAATCCTAAATCCTAGGCACTAAATCCTAAAGGGGAGTGGTCGGACATGGGATGTGGTTCGGAGGCGGTTTTAGGAATTAGCGCGGTGCGGTTTAGCGGGCGGCGAGTCTCGCGTGAAAGAAGCGGACGAGGGCGTCGAGGCGGTTTTCTTCGGTGCTGACGACGAGACGGCTTAGCGGATCGGGGAAGAGCGCGGTCCA
The DNA here is from genome assembly GCF_019679435.2 of Actomonas aquatica. Classification (NCBI taxonomy): domain Bacteria; kingdom Pseudomonadati; phylum Verrucomicrobiota; class Opitutia; order Opitutales; family Opitutaceae; genus Actomonas; species Actomonas aquatica. Next base: position 1,370,782 of record NZ_CP139781.1, on the reverse strand, counting down.
GGCCTGTTCACGCTCTTCGCGCCAGGCGGCGTGGGCGGCGCGTTCGCCGCGGGAGCCGTCGAGGGTGACGAGTTGGGAGGTGAGCGGGTCGTAGGCGGCGAAGCGGTCGCCGCTGGGCAGTTCACGGTCCCAGGGGTCATCGACGCGGAAGCCCATGGTCTGGTAGCGGCGCGCCATCACCGGCCAGCCCTCGGGCGCGATGCGCGGGGGGAAGTCGCCGAGCCAAATGAGAATGGAGTGCTTGGGCGCGGCTTTGGAGAGCAGGCGCCAGGGGAACTCCACCGATTGCGGACCGTCGAGGGCGGGGGCGGGGCGGCCGACGAGATTGGCGGCGGAGTGCATTATGGCACCGCGTCCGCGCATGGGTTCGTTGAAGGTGTAGCCGGTAGGGGTGGCGTGGATACAGCCGACGCGGTCGCGGTTGACGGCGCCGAGGAGCATGACGAGGCCGGCGAGTTCGAGGAGCGCCTCGCGTTTGGATTGGGCGCCGGAGCCGAATTGGAGCGAGGGCGAATCCTCGAAGAGGACCATGAAGGTGATTTCGCGCTCTTCGACGAACTTCTTGCGGTAGGGTTCACCGAGACGGGCGGTCACGTTCCAATCGATGTCACGCACGTCATCGCCGAACTCGTAACGCACGACCTGATCAAACTCCATGCCGCGGCCGCGGAAGGCGGAGCGGTATTCGCCGGAGAGCACGGTTTCGACCGCGTGACGCACGCGCCACTCCAAACGCCGCAGGAGGGCCAGGGCGGAGGTGGTGACGAGATCGTTGGTGTCGGAAGACAAGGGATTTTGGATTTTTGATTCTCGATTTTCGATGGGCGGGGACGAGGCGATCGTTCCCGTCGCTCGTTTAGCTCAATCCAAAATCGAGTATCGAAATTCGAAAATTTTACGCCGAGGGCACCGGGGTTTTGGCGATGAGTTCGCCGAGGATTTGATCGGGTGTCTTGTCGGAGGCTTCGGCTTCGTAGGTGAGGCCGATGCGGTGGCGGAGGACGTCGTGGGCGATGTCCTGCACGAGGGCGGGCGACACGAAGTCTTCACCGCGCAGCCAGGCGAGGGCACGGGAGGCTTGGTAAAGGGCGAGGGAGGCGCGGGGGGAGGCGCCGAAGCTGAGGAGGCGGTAGCCCTTGTCGTCGGGGACGGTGAGAGCGCGGGTGCCGCGGACGAGGGCGAGGATGTAACCCTGCACGGCGGGCGAGACGTGGATCTCGTCGACGGCGGTGCGGAGGGAGAGCAGTTCCTCGCCGGAGGAGGCGGCTTTGAGCTCGGGAGCTTTGGTGACCTGGCCCCAGCGTTGCATCATGAGCGCCTCTTCGTCGGCCTCGGGGTAATCGACGAGCAGCTTAAAGAGGAAGCGGTCGACCTGCGCCTCGGGCAGCGGGTAAGTGCCCTCTTGCTCGACCGGGTTTTGGGTGGCCATGACGAAGAAGGGCTTGGGCAGAATAATGGTGCCGCCGCCGATGGTGACCTGACGTTCCTGCATGGCCTCGAGGAGGGCGCTCTGGACCTTGGCAGGGGCGCGGTTGATTTCGTCGGCGAGGACGAGGTTGGCGAAGATGGGTCCGCGGTGGGCGGTGAACTCGCCGGTCTTGGGCTGGAAGATCATGGTGCCGACCACGTCGCTGGGTAGGAGGTCGGGGGTGAACTGGATGCGCTCGAACTGGACGCCCAAGGCGGTGCCGAGCGATTTGATGAGCAGGGTCTTGGCAAGACCGGGCATGCCCTCGAGCAGCACGTGACCGTTGGCGAGCAGGGCCACGAGCAGGCGTTCAATAACATCATCCTGGCCGATGACGGCCTTGCCGATTTCGGCGCGAAGATTTTGGGACCAAGTGGAACCGTTGATCATGGTAAAGGTTGAGGAGAGGACGGAAGTGTCCGTTGACTCGGATTTGCCGGAAGTGTTTCGGGCGAAACAAAGGAGCCACCCGTGGATTTACCACCTCAAATCGAAGAACGACTGCAGCACCTCGGCGTGGAAGCCCACGAGGTGGAGGAGCGGTTTGTGCGTGGAGCGGGACCGGGAGGGCAAAAGATTAACAAAACGGCGTCGACGGTGGTGTTGCGCCATGGCGACTCCGGAGTGGAGGTGCGGCGGCAGACGGAGCGCTCGCAGGCGGTGAATCGGCGACTGGCGTGGCTGGCGCTGTGTGAAAAGTTGGAGGAGCGGCGTAACGCGGCGCGGGCGGCGGTGTTGGCGGCGCGCGAGAAGGAGAAGCGGCGCAAGCGCGGCAAAAGTGCAGCGACGAAGCGGCGGCAGGTGGAATCGAAACGGCGCAAGAGTGTGGTGAAGCAGAGGCGCGGGCGGGTCACGGACGAGTAAGCGCCGCGGGCGTGAGGATTTGTCTGCCGGCGGTGTGATTTCCTACAAGGCGAGGATGGCCTGCAGGGTGTTGAGGTTGCGCGTGGTGCCGGCGGGGAGGGTATAGGTGCTGTTCTTCTGGTCGTTCCAGACGATGGACTCGGTGAGTTTGGTGGCGCAGCGCCAATAGGCCTCGCGATCGATCACGGCAAAACGATCGGTGGCGGTATGGGTGGCGGTGATGCGGCTGGCGAGTTCGGCGGGCACGGGCGTTTTAAAGAAGGTGACTTGGGTGCTGGCGTGGGGTTGATCGGTGAACAGGTCGCCGAGGGGAGCTTCGTCGACGATGCGTTGCAGCTCGGGCAGTGAGCGGATGACGGTGGGGACGTCCCAGCCGGTGCGCGTCTGGAGATGGGATTCGATGGTCGCTTCAAGTTTGGCGGGGGAGCGACTGGACGAGGTGAAGAGCACGTTGCCGGAAGCGATGTAGGTGGCGACGTCGGTGAGGGGGAGCTCGGCGAAGAGGGCGCGCAGGGCGTCCATTTTGATGCGACGTTTGCCGAGGTTAATGCCGCGGAGGAAGGCGATGTAGCGAGGCATGGAGAATTGGGAATAGTGAATGGTGAATGGTGAATGGTGAAAGGCGCGGCGGGAACTTTGAGGCTTGGCGGGCGGTCGCAGCTTGGCGAATGAATGTGCCGGTGAAGTCGTGGCTGATAACCTTTGGTGCTTTGGTGGGCATGGGAGCACTGACTGGGTGTGGCACGATCAAACCGGAGGAAGCGCAAGCGATGCCTCAGCCGGTGGAGCAGGGTCTGCCGCTGGAGAAGCCGGGTTCGGAGGTGGCGATGGCGGTCATCGAAGTGACTGTGGCTGATGGTGACGGCGCCGGGATGGTGGTGGTGAATCGGCAGGCGGTGGGTTTGGCCCCGCAACGCGTGGAGTTGCCGGTGACCGCTCACGGTTTCCTGCGCCAGCCCGTCTCGGTGGCGGTGCGCTTCGTGGCGACGGATGTGACCGAGTCTTCGTTCTCGGTCGAAGAGGTGCTGGAGATCACGGACCGACCGCCGACGCGGTTGGTGTTTTCGCGGGACGACCAGCGAGCGCGGCGGGTGTTTGCCGAGGTGCGGTAGGGGGCCTCAGTCGTCGAGCGCGGGATCGGCGGCGGGGAGGGATTTTTTGGCTTTGGCGCCGAGGCGTTTGAGGTCCTCGACTTGGTTGAGCAAATTGCCGCGGCCGGTGCTGAGTTTGTTCATGGCGGCGTCGTAGGCGCTCTGGGCTTGGGTGAGTTCTTTGCCGATGCTTTCGAGATCGTTGATGAGGCCGACAAACTTGTCGTAGAGCGCGCCGCCGCGGTCGGCGATGGCTTGGACGTTTTTGGTTTGGCGATCCTGTTTCCAGACCATCGCCACGGTCTTGAGGGCGACGAGCAGGCTGGGGGCGGTGACGAGGATGACGCGGCGATCGAAGGCCCATTCGTAGAGGGCGGGATCGGCGTGGATGGCCATAGCGAAGGCGTGATCCAGGGGCACGAACATGAAGACGTAGTCGGGCGTGACGAGTTTGCCGGTGTCGTCGTATTGCTTGGCGCTGAGCTGCTCGACGTGGGTGCGCACGGCGCGCACATGCTCGGTGGTGGCGGCGGTTTTGGCGGCGTCGTCCTCGGCATTGACGGCGCGTTCGTAGGCGATGAGGGAGACCTTGGAATCGATGACGAGGTGACGCTCGTCGGGGAGGCGCACGAGGATGTCGGGGCGGAGGCGGCGGCCGTCGGTGGTGGTGATGGATTCCTGGACGAGGTAGTTCTCGCCTTTGACGAGGCCGGCGGAATCGAGGAGGCGCTCGAGGACGAGTTCGCCCCAAGCGCCGCGGGCTTGCGACTGGCCTTTGAGGGCGCGGGTGAGCGCGGAGGCTTCCTCGGTGATATGGGTGTTGAGTTGGCGCAGCTGCTCGATCTGCGTCTTGAGCGCGGCGCGGTCTTCGGTGTCGCCCTTGTAGACGGTGTCGACGCGCTCGCGGAATTCTTTGATCTGTTGGCGGAGTGGGTGGAGGAGGGTGTCGACCTGTTCCTTGTTTTGGTCGGAGAACTTTTTGGATTTCTCGTCGAGGAGCTTGGCGGCGACGGCTTGGAACTCGGTCTGCATGGAGGCACGCAGTTTTTCGAGATCGGCGAGGTATTGTTTGGTGCGCGTTTCCTGTTCGGCGAAGCGGTTGCGCTCGGCTTCGAGGCGGGCGGTCGACTCGGCTTCGACGGCGGCCAGTTTTTGCTCGGCAGCGGCGTGGGCGGCGCGTTCGCGCTGTAGATCGGCGCTGGCTTGGGATGCTGCTGCGCGGAGGGCGTCGAGTTCGCGTTTGGCGTAGTCGCGTTCCGTCGCGACATGCGTTTGGCGAAGGTGCAGGCGAATGGCGTAAATCGCGCAGGCGACAAGCAGCACGAGGATGCTTAGAAATGTAAAATCCATGTAAAGAGGTGGAGTGAGTCGTTACTGCAAACGACTGCCATCCGACCTTCTTGACACTGCTGGCGGCACCTCGCAAACACATCCTCGCAGCGATCAGGACCTTACGGGTGTGGCTGCGCCCGTTTTACTGAGCCGGCCCTGAGGATGCGAACCCTGATCTATTTACAACATGGCTGCCGAACCGTTGACCGCCGATAAAACCACGAAGACGAGTCCAATTCGCGTTTTGGTGGTGGATGACGAATATGGTCCGCGTGAGTCTATTGCGTTCACGTTGGGGACGGAGTTTGAAGTGGACACGGCGGAGCGGGCGATCGAGGCGCTCGAAAAGCTGGCGAATGAAGTTTTTGACGTCGTGATCCTCGATATCCGGATGCCGGAGATGGATGGCATCAAGGCGCTGGCGCGGATCCGCGAAATGGACAAGGAGATCGCGGTCGTGATGTTGACGGGATACGGCACCTTGACGACGGCGCAGCAAGCGATGTTGGGCGGGGCCAATCAGTATTTGCGCAAGCCGCCGGATGTGCAGGAATTGCTCGAGGCGGTGAGGACGCAAGCGAAGGGCACGGAGGTGCGGCGTCGGGAAGCTGCTTCGGTGGAAAAGACCAAGAGCATGCTGAGCCGGCTCAAGCAGGAGATGGCGGAGTCGGAGTCTTCGGTGTGGCAGGGGCGGGCCTCAGTGGAGTTGGTGCACGATTTGGCGAATCCCCTCACGGTGATGATCGGTTATTCTGGTTTGCTTTCGGAGGAGGCGGATGGACTCAGTCAAGTGGCCCCTGGAAAGGCGGAGCGCCTGAAGGAGTATGCCCAGATCGTGGAACGGGCGGCGGAGTATTGTCACCACCTGGCGGAGAATTGGCGGCGGGCGGCGCGGCAGTCGGCGGAATTCACGGAGGTGGATCTGGTAGCGTTGGCGGAGGAGGTGAAGCAGGTGATTTTCTTCAGCAACGCTGCGTTGGAATTTGGTGGAGCGTTGACGGCGTCGGTGCGGGGGTCGCGCTTTGAATTGGCGCGGGTCTTCCAGAATGTGTTTCGCAACGCGTTGGAGGCGGGGGCCAACAAGGTGAAGGTCAGATTTGTCGGAGGTGCGGATGCGGTGGAAGTATTCGTCACCGACAATGGTTCCGGAATGGATGAAGCGACGGCGAAGAGTGCGCTGAAAGGTGGTTTCACCACGAAGACACATGGCACTGGGCTGGGCTTAAGCATTTGCCGGCATTTGTTGGGAGCGCACGGTGCGAGCGTCGGCATCGAGTCCGAACGCGGTTCCGGCACGACCGTCCACTTGACCTTCCCGGCCATCAAATGAGGCGACGCCGAGTGAAGATCACCGGGGTCGGCCCGGTGACCCCTGCTGGCATCGGTCGGGATGCCTTTTGGAAGGGCATTTTGGAGCCGGTGAGCCGCGTGCGGGCGTTTGAGCAGTTGGGAAGCGAATGGGGACCGTTCATCGCCACGACGGTGGACGATGCGGGGCTTGAGGAGGTGATGCCGAAAACGCTGCTGCCGAAGCATCTCGCGAGGCATTCTTGGTTCGCAGCGATTGCGGGGATATTGGCGTTGCGCGATGCGGGTATATCGCCCGGCGAGATCAACCCAGAGGATTTTGCGGTGGTGACCGGAACCTCATTGATGGATTTTGGCGGTATCTCACATGGCGCGGAATCATTCGCCCGCCGTGGATTGCGCGGGGTTTCTCCGCGGCTGGTTTATTCTACAAGTGTGGCCAACGTGCCGGCGGCGATTCTGCATGCGACGGGAGTGAACGGGCGGGCCATGGCAGTGCAGTCGTCTTGTTGCTCCGGGATGGATGCCATCGCGCATGGGGCGGATCTGATTGCGAGCGGCGCAGCAGATATTGTGATAGCGGGAGGCGCAGAAGCGCCGCTTTTCATTCATCCGTTGCTTGAGTTTCGTTTGGCGGGACTTACGCCGGCAACTTGGGAGAATGCCGAGAAACACTGTCGGCCATTCGATTTGTGGCGAACAACCGGGACGATCGGAGAAGGTGCGGCCATGTTGGTGCTGGAGCCCGAAGATTCGCCGCGGAACGGTTACGGTTTTATTGCAGGTTATGGCAACGGCAGCGATGGGCCGACGGCCTTGTGCGGTGGTTTAGTCGAGGCGATGGAACATGCCATTGCGAGCGCGGGATTGCGGCCATGCGATATCGACGTGCTCAGTGCCTGGGCGCCGGGCCACCGCGAGATTGATGCGGCGGAGAGTGGGGCGATTCATCAGGTCTTCGGTGGGGAGATAAAAAGTGTGATGGTGGGGTCGATCAAAGGCAGCGTGGGCAATGCGCTGGGCGCAGCGCCGGCATTGCAGGTGGCAGTGGCTGCCCTGGGGTTACAGGCAGGAGAGATCCCGCCGACGGTGAACTGGTCGTTCCCGGATCCAGCTTGTGATCTCCCGCTATCGAACCGGGCGGAGAAGTTACGACACCAACATTGTTTGGTGAATGCACATGGATTGGCCGGCGTAAATTCGGCGATGGTATTGAGTCGCAGCTGATGAGCTTCGCGTTGTTTGCCAGTTTAGCGGTTTTGGGCTTGGGGATAGCCATTCTTTGGGCGAATCCCAGTCGCTGGACGAATCGGATGGTGGGGCTTTGTTCGGTGAACGTGGCGGCGTGGCTCGGTGCTTTGCACTTCACCCTTTTGGCCGAGGAAGGGTTGCCCTTCCTGCGTTTGACCACGGCGATTGGTGCCTTTGTGCCGTTCAGCGCGTGGATGGTGCAGGAAGTGATCGCCGAAGCGAAGTATCGACTTTCAAGGCGATTGGTCCTGAGGGCACTGCCTTGGGCAATGGCATCGACGTCCTTGGCCGTCGTTTGTTACACGAATTGGTTCATCCCATCGTATTCAACGAACACCGAGCGGGTTTATGGTGGCGGCTACTATTTTTACATCGGAGCGACGTTGCTGCTCTATTTGCTCATCGGCTGGCGGACATTTGTAAGAATGCGAACCTTGTCCGGACTGCCGCGTCTGGAGATGCAGGTCTGGCTGTTGGGCGGATGTTCGGCGTCGCTGTGCATATTGGCTCTGATGGCGATTCGCTCGGTCGTCCAAGTGTCATTGAGTCTGCAACCGGTTATCGTGCTTGTCTTTTACTCGTGGACGGCGGTGGCGATCACGACTTACCGCATTTTTGATGCCCGTCACATTTTCCTCGTGGCGCTGCAGCGCGGGTTGTTGTGGGCTACATGTGTCACCTTGGCTTGGTTGAGTTGGATCGTCTTATCCATGTTCCTCACCAGTTCCGTCGCCTTTGCGGCGACGGTGGCAATCATGCTTTGGTTTTCGTTTTGGCTAAATGGGTTATTGGACCGTGCGTTCTTTCATTATCCCAACGCGATCCAGGCGCGAATGGCAGCAGTGCGGGCTTCTCAAGCCGAGGCGAAGACGGAGTCTCTGATCAAAAAATTCTGCTCAATTTTGGACGGTTGGGGGCAATCGGAGCACTCTTTGATCTCACTCCGCGAGGGAGAGTCCTTTCTGATCGGTGAAGAAGAATATCATCAGGACAATCCCGCGTTGAAGTCACTCAGGTCTCTGAAGTGGGTGACGCCCGAACGATTGGAGCGCGAGCGAGAGACCGAAGGGCGTCGGTTATTGAAGCGCTGTATGCGGGAACACGGACTGGGGGTGCTATTGTGGCAGGAAGGAGGCGGCGCTGTTCTGCTGGTGGGAGTTGGAGTCCGCGCGACCCGCCGTCCGGTGACCTTTCCGGAAGTGAATCAGTTGAAGGAGCTGGCCACGATTTTTCAGACGGGATTGTCGCGCACCGAGATGATTGAAAAGGCGCAGAGTGCTCAGCAACTGGCGACGGTGGGGCTGTTGGGAGCGAGTGTGGCGCACGAGATTCGCAACCCGTTGGTTTCGATCAAAACATTCACGCAGTTGATGCCGAAGCACTACGATGACCCCACGTTCAGAGAGCGCTTCTCCCGATTGATCGGGCAGGAGGTGTCGAGGATAGATCGACTGACCGAACAACTCCTGGATTTGGCTTCTCCTAAGAACTTTCAACCCACGCAGGTCGATTTGCATGCGGTCGTAAGGGAAAGCGTGGAAGTGGTGATGGCGCGAGCGGATGCGGACGTGGTGACGATTGAGCAGGATTTGACCGCGGAGCCGGATGTCGTGCTGAGCGATTCAAACGGATTAAAACAGGTGTTGTTGAATCTGTGTTTCAACGCGGTCCAAGCGCAGGAAAGCAGGCGGGATGGTGTCGCGGTTTCTGTGCGGATCACGACTCGGAGCCGTGGGGATTCTGTCGAATTGGAGGTCTCGGACAATGGCCCTGGCATTCCCCCAGAAGCTCGTGCGCAGTTGTTTGAACCGTTTCATTCGACAAAATCGAAAGGTTTTGGGTTAGGGCTAACCGTGTGCCGTGATATCCTGTCGAGCCTTGGGTCGACGATCATCTTGGATCCCTATCAGCCCGGAAAGGGAGCTACCTTTCGCATTCAACTGCCATGCCCGCATCGTTCCTACTAATCACTGACGACAAGTCTCTGCTTGAATCATGGAGTAAGCAGATCCCGCGGGGACGGCCGCTGTTGAATCTAGAGCAGGTCAAATCGTTCGGTTCGGTCCCTGCAGGGGTATCAATTGTGATCGTGCTCGATGCGTTGAAGGCGGATGTCGTGCCGGGTGGGTTGGGACGTTGTCCGTTGGTTTTGGTGGGCAAAAAACACACCCCGGCCTTTGAGGCCCTGAAGGCAGGTGGCCAAGCCCGCTGCTCGCTCAATTATGAGGAAAGTCGAACCCAACTGGTGGCTTACATCGGGCTGTTGGAAGAGGTCGCGGAGCGCGGCGCGGCGCTGGAGATTCTGGCGGATAAGTCACGCCGACCGAGCCTGAGCCGACCGCCAATGCTGCCGGCCAGCGCAGGTTCGCAGCTCCCGGTCGAGATTTGGGATTTCTTGGAAGGCGCGGTGGAGAACATTTCTTCGCGAGAACGCCTGTTGGCGGAGTTTCGTCGGGCCTCGCGCCACCTGTTGCGAGCTTCGCACACCGTATTTTTCCTCCGTGAGGATATGGAGTTTCGAGCGGATCGCGGTGCGTCTCAATGTTCGGTGCACGATCCGATGATTTCCTATCTTTCGACTCATCCGGTGGTATTGGATGGAGAAGAGTGGCCCAGTCCTTCTGATCCGCTTGCTGAAATGGCGGTGCGCAACCAGATGGCGATTTGGGGGGCGCGATTACTGGTGCCGATGCATGACAACGGGCACTTGGTTGGAATCATATCCTGCGGGGTGCGGGATGACGGACAGCCGTATGACGAGAACGATAAATCCCGGGCCATTTCCGTGGCGCGATTGCTGCGGCAGTTGGTTGGACAGAATCAACATTACTCCCGGCTGGAAAGACTGTATCGCGACTCACTGGTGGGGGATCGATACTTGCCGTCCCGGATTGTGTTAGGGCGAGATGAAGCGCCGTCCCGACAGGTTCCGTTGGTGGTGCGCACCTTGATAGATCGCGTGCGATATGAAGGAGAAAATCAGTTCCTCCGACCCTCAGCCGGTCAGCCGTTTCGTGCTTCTGCTGGCGTCGTGCCTGAAACCGGAGGTGTCTGGGCGACTTGGGAGGAAGCCAGTGGCGAGGTATATGACCTCACGCAAACGAAACGGGAAGAACGTCTGGCTCTGCTGCGGGATTTGTCGCTGACGTTGAACCATGAGATCGGTAATGCTTTGGTATCGTTAACTTCGTTGCAGCATCTGGATTCGGGAAAGCCGATCCCGCCTCGTATGGCGCAAACGATCCTGCAGGATTTGGAACGATTGAGACGCTTGAACGAGGATCTTGCTGCGATGGGTAACCTCGAAGAGTGTGATGAGGAGTTGACTGATATCGGCCAAATGTTGACGGAGTTGGCCAAGGACTTGGATGTAAAGCTGGAGCTTCCGCGCACAGTCGTGGAGTTGAAGGTGGTTTCCCCCATGCTCTCCTTTGCCTTGGAATCGCTAGTGCGGACTGTGCAGGAGAACCGACCGACAGATGTCGTGGCACCTCTGGTGCTACAGTTGCGATCCACCGGGGAAGGAGAGCAAACCACAGCTCTCATTTCCATCCAGGGGAGTAATCTGGAACTCGAGGGGATCATACCTGTGAGCAACGCGACGGACACTCCAAACCAAGGGCGTCTTACGGTGTTTATCGCGAAGGAGATTTTGCGCCTGCACGGCGGGAGCATTCACGCCGGCCCGGGGATGGCAGGAAACGAGATCCTGATGTCGGTCAAATGTTGGTAGCCGATCGCCTATATTCGTAGCGATGCCCATGTTTGGAGCAGTAGAAAAATTACTGGAATCGCCTGCGGTGAAGGCGGTGCTATTGTTCGGTTCGAGGGCTCGCGAGGATGCGATCGGTTCCGATTCACTCTCAGACTATGATCTGCAGATTGTGACAACGCAGCCGGCGCTTTTTCTTTCGGAACAGGAGGCCCAGAGGCTGGTTGGTGATCACCCCATAAAACGTTTCTATTTGCAGCCGGCCTTTGGTGGGGTGTTGCGAGTGACCCTGCAATTCGAGAGTGCGACGGTGGACGTGAGTGTAGTGCCGTGGCCGCGGGTCACCTTCCTGAGGCTGCTGCTGCTGCTGGGTTTTCACCGGCACTTCGCTATCGTGCGGCGTTTCGCCGGCTACATCCGCTTGTTGTTGCGGGGTGGATACAAGGTGCTGAAGGGTGGGCAAAGGTGGGAGCGTTTTTATAACATTATCGCCACGGAAGTGATGGTGCCGCTAATGGATGCTGCGGCGGTGCAGAACGCTATGGTCGGGGCTCATGTCTTGGCTGATTCGATAGAAACGAAGCTCCAGCGAGGGGAACTATTGGCTGCTCAACGATGGCTGCATGTTAATCTTGCGGAGATCGCATTTACGCTGGCGCACGAGTTGCGGGTGCGGCGAGGGTTGACCTCGTTTCATGACGCCAGACGGCTTGAGATGATTTTAAGTGATCAGGAGTTGGATGCTTTGCGGGTGTCCTGTTTGCCTGAAATCGCCTCGATTCGCTTGGCGACACGGAAGGTGTTGATGACGGTGGACGCAACAGGCGCAGCACTCTTGGAGCACTGCCGGTCGAATACGCAGCGTTGAACGGTGGAGAATAAGGTTTCCCTCAGTGCCGCTCGAAGAGGTCGGCGATGACGTCCTCGAGGGGGACGTCTTCGATGGTGATATCGGCGACTGGACCGTGTTGCAGGATCTCCTGTGACACGGCGGCGACCTTGTTGCTGGCGACCCGGAGGGTGAACTTGCCGGCGTCGTCGCGAGTGGTGGCACCGTGAGCGGATTGCCAGTCGGCGGGGAAGGCGACGCGGCCGGCGCTTTCGGCGCTGTGCAGGTCGGGCTCGAAGGTGATGATCTTCTGGCGCGTGCCGGCGTTGCCGGTTTCGAGGCGGGCGAGGTCGCCATCGTAAATCTTGGTGCCCTTGTGGATGACGATGACGCGGTCGCAGAGTTCTTGGATGTCGGCCATGTAGTGGCTGGTGAGCAGGATGGTGACCTTGTGACGCTTGTTGTAAGCCTTGAGGAATGAGCGCACGGCGCGCTGGGACACCACGTCGAGACCGATGGTGGGCTCATCAAGGAAGAGGACGCGGGGACGGTGGAGCAGGGCGGCGATGAGCTCCATCTTCATGCGCTCGCCGAGGGAGAGCTCTCGCACCATGACGTTGAGCTTGTGGCGGACGGCGAGCAGGTCGACGAGCTCGTCGAGGGTTTCCTGATACTGGTCGGCGGGCAGACCGTAAATGTGGCGCAGCAGGTGGAATGACTCGATGGCGGGGAGGTCCCACCAGAGTTGGTTCTTCTGGCCGAGCACGAGGGCGAAAATGCGCCGGTAGGCGTTCTCGCGTTTGGTGGGATCGAAGCCGGCGACCCGCGCGCTGCCGCTGGTCGGGTAGATGAGGCCGGCCAGCATCTTGAGCGTGGTGGTCTTGCCGGCACCGTTGGGCCCGAGGAAGCCCACAAATTCGCCCTCGGCGATGGAGAAGGAAATGTCCTTGGCGGCGGCGAGTTCCTCGAACTCGCGCTTCACGAGGCCTTTCACGCCACCCCAAAATCCGGGCTGCTTTTTGTAGGTGCGGAAAACGCGGGTGAGTTGGTCGACTTCGATCATGGGCGCTGGAGGAGCCGCTGTGTTAACCACGCCCAGCGCCAAATGAACACGGTTTTTTTCGCGGTCACCGCGCCGCGCCTCGGCCCCTATTTCCAGAGCACGGTGAAGGCGTGGCGGCGGGGCTCGCGCCAGAGTTCGCGCACCAATTGCCAGGAGCGGTCGAATTGGCGGCGCGCGAGGGCGATCTGATCGGTGGCGACGGCGTAGTCGGGGTGGTAGAGCTCGGCCATGAGATCGGCGGGATGCGGCATGATCTGGTGGCGGCTAAATCCGGCGGCGTGGCCGAGGGCGATGATGCGCGCCGGGGGCATGTCGGCCTCGTGCACGCCAAAATTGGCAATGGCCTGTTGGGACTTGGCGGAGTCGTGGTGACCTTCGCCGGGTTCGAAGGCGATCAGTTTGCCGCCGGGCCTCAGGGCCGCTGCGGCGGTGGTGAGGGCGCGCGACGGCTCCTCGGCGTGATGGAGTGCATCGTAGAACAGCACGACATCGTAGGGCTCGTGGTTGATGGCGTCTTCGTAGTCGCCGAGTTGATACACGAGATCGGTCAAACCGGCCTCGTCGCGACGCCGGGTGGCGGCGGCGATGGCTTCGGGGGCGATGTCGATGCCGGTGACGTGGTAACCGCGTTCGGCGAGCATGTGGCTGAGCCAGCCGACCCCGCAGCCGAGGTGGAGGATGCGCAGTGGTGGTGGAGGGAGGAGGTGAAAGAGGGCGGCGAGGTTGGCCAGGTTGAAGGCGCAGTTCTCATCGGAGAACGGTTTGCGGATGGCGTGGGCGATGGCGGCATCGCCGAGCTGCGCGTAGTATTCGCGTTCGCCTTGCTTGGGATCGGTGGAGTGGGAATCGGGCATGCTGAGTCGAGGGACGTAGACCGGTTGGCGGCGGGATCGGTTCTACGGTAACACAGGTGAGCGTGGGCGGACGCAAAAAAGCCCGTCCGCGCGGGGCGAACGGGCTGGAGGGAAATGGACCGCTGGGCCGAGAAGGCCTTACCAGATCTTCGCGCGCTCGGCGGTGGGCAACCACATCGGGTCGCCTTCCTTGATGCCGAAGGCCTCGTAAAACTCGGGCACGTTCACGATCGGGCCGATGGCGCGGATCATGCCGGGCGAGTGCACGTTGGAGGAGACGGTGCGCTTGAGGGCGTCGTCGCGGTATTTGGTGCGCCAAACTTGGGACCAGGCGATGAAGAAGCGTTGCTCCTGGGTGAGGCCGTCGATCATGGGATCCTCTTTGCCGGCAATGGAGCGTTGCAGGGCTTCGAGGGCGATGGAAACGCCGCCGAGGTCGGCGATGTTTTCACCGAGGGTCTGTTCGCCGTTCACGAAGACTTCGGGAAGGACTTCGTAGCTGTTGTATTGGTCGATGAGTTTTTGGGCGCGGCCGGCGAACTCGGTCGCGTCGGCTTCGGTCCACCAATCGGCGAGGTTGCCGTGGGCGTCGTAGTTGCGGCCCTTGTCGTCGAAGCCGTGGGTGATCTCGTGACCGATCACGGCGCAGATGGCGCCGTAATTGACGGCGTCGTCGAGCTCCGGATCGAAGTAGGGCGGCTGCAGGATGCCGGCGAGGAAGACGAGTTGGCCGGCGGACGGCTGGTAGTAGGCGTTGACCTGCTGGGGCGTGCGCAGCCACTCGGATTTGTCGAAGGGCTTCTCCAGCTTCGCGAGCTGGCGTTGGGTTTCGAATTGGGCGGAGGCCAGGATGTTGGCGTAGAGGCTCTCGTCGGTGATGGTGAGGGCGGAGTAGTCGCGCCACTCCGGCGGGTAACCGACGACGACGCGGAAGGTCTTCAGTTTCTCGAGCGCCTTCTCCTTGGTGGGTTCGGTCATCCAATCGAGGTTGACGATGCGCTCGTGCAGCACGTCGCGCATGGTGACGATCATTTCCTCGAGGCGGTCTTTGACGGCGGGCGGGAAGTATTTGGCGACATACACTTCACCGAGGGCAAAGCCGACGTTGCGATCGAGCATGCGGGCGGAGCGCTGCCAGCGCGGTTCCTGGGCGGGCGTGCCACTGAGTTCGGTGGAGAAGAAGCGGAAGTTCTCCTGCTCGAAGCTGCTGGCGAGGTAAGGGGCGGCACTGGTGAGCGCCTGCCAGCGCAGGTAGGTCTTGATGTTCTCCAGCGGCTCGGAAGCGAGCACCTCGCTGAGGCCGGCGAAGAACTCAGGTTGTTTAAAGTCGAGCTCGGTCTCGGACTCCGGCACGCCGAGGGCGCGGATGTAGCGCTCGAGCGGGAAGTCGGGCATGAGCGCGTCGGCCTCGGCGATCGGCATCTTGTGGTAGTTTTCGATCGGGTCGCGCAGCTCAGTGACCGTTTTGGAGAACCCAGCGAGTTTGGTTTCGAGAGCGAGCACGGTCTCGGCGTCGGCGCGGGCCTGATCGGTCGGCGTGCCGGCGAGCTCAAACATCGTGGTCATGTGATCGACGAAGAGCGGCAGATATTTGGCGTATTGCTCGTCGAAGTAGTAGTCCCGGGTGGGGAGGCTCAGGCCGCCCTGGACCATGATGAAGATGACGTCCTCGTTGTTGCGCTGGTCGGCATACATGTAGAGGCCGAAGAGGGGGCTGCCGATGCCGGCGTGGGCGGCGGCCACGTAGTCGGCGAGATCGTCGATGTCGCCGATGGCCTCGATCTGTTCGAAGGTCGGCAGGAGCGGGGTGATGCCGGCGGCGTCGATGGCCGCGGTATCCATGGCGGTGCGATAGAAGTCGGCGACCTTTTGCAGGTTGGAGCCGGCGGGGGCGTCGGACTCGGCGATCTCTTCGAGGAGCAGGTGGATGCGGCGCCAGTTGTTTTCGGCGAGGGCATCAAAGGCGCCCCAGCGGGACTTGTCGGACGGGATCTCGGTGGCGTCGAGCCAGCCGCCGTTGGCGTAGCGGTTGAAGTCGACGGCGGGGTCGACGGATTGATCCATGAACTCGGTGGTGAATTGCATGGGGATGAACTCCACCTCGCTGGCGAGCAGCGGCGCGGACATCAGAGAGAGAGCGAGGGCGCAGGTCCCCCACGGGCGGTTCAGTTGCATGGTGGGCCAAGACAGTCGGAATCGGGCCGATGGCAACGCCGCGGTGATGAACGGCGGCAGGGCTGGCTGAACGGCTGAAGGAGGCGCGGTGCGGGCGCGGGTCGAACCGGTTGGACGGTCAGGGCACGACATAGAGCTCGAGCAGGATCTGGCCGTGTTGGCCGTCAGCGACACTGACTTGAGCGGTGTAGGGGCCGGGTGCCAATTCGAGCAGCACGGCCGCATCAGTCGAATTGACCGCGAGGGCAAAGGCGCCGACGCGCAGGGCGGTGTCTGCGAGCGTATTGGAGGCATCGTCGGACCAGTTGTCGTTGCTGGCGACGAGTGCACCAGTGTGGTCGAAGATCTGCAGCACCGGATCGGTCGCCACGTCTGCCACGTTAAAATCTAGCAACCCGGGGCCGATGGCCCGAATCAAGAGGCGCACGGGGCGACCCAGCTCGGCTGGATCATCAATCACGAAGCCACCGATCACGGTGTCGTCGCCATCGCCGGTGCGCGCCCGGAGCGAGAGATTGGTAAAGGTGGCGTTTTGCGGGGTGGTGTAGAGCGCGTAGATTTCGCCCAGGGTGATGCCACTGTCGCCAGGTTTGGCGAGGACCTGCAGATGATGGACACCAGGAGAGAGAGTCGCGGAGAGTTGACTGTCGGCGGAACCGGGGAGCAGGGGCAGGTAGCCGATTGCGTTGAAAGCGAGGATATCGAATCCGTTCAAAGGCCTCCAGTCATCGTTGGTCCACTGCGTTGGCGCGGAGGAGTCGGTGGAGAGTTGCAGCATCGGGTCGGCGAGCGGATTTGGGACCTCAAACTCGGCCAAGGTCGGTCCGATGCCGCGGGCGACCACCACCTGAGAGGGCTGAGGCAGCAGCTCCAGCGGCAGTTGCGGGGCGACGACGATCCCCATGGACAACACCGGTTGATTCGGTCCCAACGGCAGGCGGGCGGAGAGGTTGCGCAGGACGGGGACACTATTGGATCCGCGGAGATCGAAGGCTTCGCTGTATGCCGTGCCCGCCGCCGAAGTGACTTTCACCACGTAGCGACCGGCGTTGGTGGCGTTATAGGGGCTGAGGGTGATCGACGGTTCCGCCGGAAATTGCAGGTTTGGTTGATCCAGATTAAGCCATTCGTAGGTGAAGGGACCGTTGCCGATCGCAAAGGCGTCCAAGGTAAGCACATGGCCGCCAAGAACAGAATCCCGCGAGTTGATGAAGGGCCTCGGCGCATGGCCTGACGCGTTGCCGGTGAGGTCCAGACGGGCAACCAGCCGGGTGGCGAGATCATCGGCTATGTCGAATTGTCCGGAGACAAACAGCCTGTCGCCCGAGAGGAGAAAGCTGCGTCCGTGGGAAGGCGCGGCATCAGTCGGGAGTTGGACGGAAAAACCCATGTCCTGATTGAGCTCGGTATCCAGTCGAAGGATACCCTGTCCAACGACGAAGGCGTAGAGATAGCCGTCGGGCAGGGGCTGCCAGCTGAGCGTGCTCCAGCGCCCCAGATCAGATTCCGAAATGAGAGTGAGGTCGGGGCCGTAGCGACGTAGGGTGGAGTTGGCGACTTCCACCCAATCGCCGTTCGTCAGACGGGTGGGCGGTTGGCCCTCCAGGGTATGAATCGTGGATGATCCGGCGACGGGAACCGCATCGGCCTCCAATACGCGGGCGACCGGTCTGGCGTCGTTGTCGTAACCTTGGATCAACAGTCGCCCGGAGCCATCGCGAAACGGGGTGAGCTGGGTGAAACTGGCCCAATCCACGGTCTCGGGAAGGAGGGTGGCGCGCACGGCGCCGTCGGAGGCCAAACATAGGAGATGGGCGCCAGCAAGGTGGAGTAGATCCCCGTTTTCCGCGAGGTTCCACTGATGGACTTCCAGGGGGATCTCGCCTTGGTAGTCGATGACCGTCGATTGGCCCTGGCGGTCGATGCGAGTTAAGCGCGAGTTGGCAACGCGCAGGTGTGAGCCGTCGGGGAGGAGGGTCGCCACTTCGTCCACCTGACTCTCGCCGTAGGACCACGCATACACGGTTTCACTGTAGTCACCGCCCGGGCTGAGCCAGCCCCAGGAGCCGGAGAAGAAGTTACTGAAGAAGCGCAGGTATCCGATCTCCCCGGCATTGTTTTCGACCAGCAAGCTGTAGGGCAGCATGTCGCCCGGGGGCACCGAGCGATTGACGAAGGTCGGATCGACCAAACTGGAGGAGGGCGCAGTGACGACGTTGAGCGGGACCGGGGCGGTATCAACGGAGACACCGTCGCGGGTGATGCGCGCCCAATACACGCCGGTGTCGGCGGGAGTGACGTTTTTCAGGCGCAGTTCCCGAGTGGTGACATCGGGGGCCACGGGATCGCTGTCGCGGAACCACTGCAGATGGTCCCCGGGCAGCGTCGTGGCGCGCAGGATCACGTTGGCACCGGGGCGGGGGAAGTGGGGTTGGCCGGGCAGGTGAGCCTCGAAGGGCTCGGTGAAGATCTCGACGTTGGTATCAAATAGAGATCGATCGACCGGCAATTCGGTAATCGGGTCCGCATTGACCCCCAACGGAGCCAAGGTGCAGACGGCGAGAAAGGTCAACCGTCGCAGGGGTAACGGGCAGGGCATGGTGAAAAAGACGCGGGAAGGCGTCAGCTGTTACGAGCTTTGTGCACGATAAACATCTTGATCTGGCCGAGGGTGCAGAGGTGACGGAGCTCCTCGGCGCTGACGTTGATCGAGAAAACCTCTTCGGCGAGGAGCACGATTTCCATCATGGTGAGGGAATCGAGGCCGAGGTCTTCGCTGAGGCGCAGGGTGTCATCGGCGCTGCGCAGGACGGGACGCAGGTCGGGTTCGACGAAGCGTTCGATGACGCCGGTGATGATGACCGGCAACAAGGCGGCGTCTCCGGATTGCCGATACGCCACGGCCGCGTCGATGGTCTGGGGGCGGCAGCGTTTGAGCGCGCTGCGCAGGTCGGCTTCGGAAGTCAGGGTGGCGGAAGGCATGTTACAGAGTCTCGACAGGCGGGAAGGGGAGACTCGCCATCGCGGGGGGCAATTTTTTCGAAAGGGCGAGAGTTAGGGGCTGTCTTCAACTTACGTGGGTCCAGCGTGAGCGGCAAACGTGGCTCACCCTTCGGGCCGCGACGGAGCAGGAGGCGGCCGGCGTTGTCGCGCAGGCGCAGTGCCTTCGGGCACAGCTCCCTGCGCGCCGCCTTGGCTGCCTCCTGCTGCATTCACGGCGATGGACTCACGTAATTTGAAGACAGCCCCTAGGGCAGGAGGTAGAGTTCAAGGAGAGCCGTGCCCGGTTGACCGTCGGCAGGAGAAACCACTGCGGTGTAGACCCCGGAAGGCAGTTCGATGATGAGGGCGGCGTCGGCGGAGTCTTCGGTGAGCGGGAAGGCTCCTATCGATGACATGACAGCTTTAAGTTCCGCCGGATCGGTGGCGTCCGACCAGCTCACATTCTCGGCGATGAGGCGGTTTTCATGGTCGAAGATCTGCAGGCGTGGGTTGGGGAGGTGGGAGGTGATCCCGTAGTCCTGCAGACCGGGGCCGATGGCGCGGATGAGAAGTCGCGCTGGGCGAGGCGCGGTGAGTTGGTCGAGCGGAGGTGCGAGGGCAAAACCGGCAATGAGGGCGTGGTCGCCGGTTTCGGTAAATGCGCGCACCGAGAGATTGTGCAGTTCCTGGCCATCGCCTGCGAGGTAGGCTTCGAGGAGACCTGCTTTGGCCGTGCTCTCGTCGAGCGGCCAAAGCTGCAGCGTGTGCAGGCCGGCCGGAATGGTGGTCACGATGGCGGCATCGTTGCTGCCGGTCGACAGAGGAAAGGCTCCGGTTTGGGCGAATGCGGAATTCAGCTCAGCCGCCCAATTGTCGTTATAGGCCAAGACGGAGCCGTTGGCAGAGCGTAGCGTAATCTGCGGGTCGGCCACCGTTGCGCTGTCGAGGTAAGGCGCCAATCCCGGGCCAATGCCGCGGAAGAGCAGCGCCGGCACGCCGGGCGTGGTTGGAGAGTCGCGAGAGATGAATCCCAGCGTGGCGGGGTCGCCGGTAGGTGGAATCTGAATACGCGCCGATAGATTGGTCAGGATGGGCGACGGCGCGGTGGCAGGGATGGTGACGATACGGCTGTAGGTGCTGCCTACCGCATTGGTTGCGCGAAGCTGAAAACGGCCTCTGGTGCCAGCAGTCAGGGTGAGAGCTGTGCTAGCGGGATCGGCCGGCGTGGGGCCATCAAGCGCGAGCCACTCGATGGTGGTGTCGGCGGCGGGCTGATCGCTGGTCGAAAGGGTGGCCGTGCGGAGTTGATACGTTTCGTCGTCGAACGTGACGGATGCTTCAATCGCGGCTGACGGAGGCAAAGGGGGCGAGATGTAGCTGCTGTCGAGCACGGCGGCGTGTGATGTCGGGACTCCGCCGAACGAGACGAAGTCACCCACGGTCACGATCCGATCCTCACGGTCGATGTAGAAGTCGAAGGAGGTGCTGGCACCGATATCATCAAAAGGAGCGGGTGGAGAGGAGGTGCCGGGAAACTGAATGCGTCGGAGAAGGCACCGAATATTCCCATCACTGTTGACCCCCACTCGATCGAATAAGGTGCCGTCGCGGGTGACACGCAGGGGGTGTCTGTCGTAGCGGGAAAGGATACCTGCGGCGGAATCCCAGGTGCCATCGGCGTTTAACCTTTGCACGTTTTGTGGCCCAGCGGCGTCTCGATTCTCGATTCCGATCACGAACCTGCCGTCGGGCAGAGCGGTATGCAGTCGAATGATATCGGCACTGTAGAAGGTGTGGAAACCGGGGTAAGCCGAGCCGTCGGCACGATAGCGTTCGATGCGAAACCTCCGGTTGCCATTGTTGCCAGGGTCGAGGATGACTGCGACGAAACTGTCGTTGTCGATTGGAAGTAGATGATACAGGACCCCTGCGCGAGAGTTAGTGCGGGCATAGGTAGGATCAACGCTTCCGTCGGCACGAAGGCGATGGATGACGTGGCGGTAGTTGCCGGTGACGTCATGCAGGTTTTGGCCGATAAAGAGAGCGCCCGAAGGGAGGCGCGCGGTTGCGGCCACATGCGTGTCATACCGCAGCGTAGGGGCGGAAGCTTGGCCGACGTTGTCGAAAACTACCGTCTGATTTGAGATTTCGAAACTGCCGGAAGCCCAAGAGGTGCCGACCAAGTAGCGGTCGCCGCTCAGCGGCTCGAGGAAGGAGACGCTGCGTTGCTCGAGAGCGATGTCGAAGTCCGCGCGTAGAGTGCCGTTTTGATGCGCGAGGATGTGGTTCCCATCCGGCCGGCTCACGAAGACGTAGAGGGTGCCGTCGGCGTCGTAGTGAAGGAACCGGTAGTTTGAGCCATCGAGTGGAAGGTCGAAGGTCTGCTTCACGAGCGCGGGCCGTGCGGGGGCCACGTTCAGAACGATGATGTTGCTGCGGGTCGAAGCGGTCCGCGCCTCGTAGTTGCCGGAGTGCAACAGAGTCAACGGATCGAGCGCAAGTTCGGTTGTGACAGCCCCCGGAATGGGCTGGTCGTTGTGAAACCATTGCAGGTCTTCAGTCGCGAGTTCGGTGGCGGAGGGCCAAGCCACCGTGAAGGCGATTGCGGTGCCGACTTCACGGTTGAGAGGAGCGCGCGGAGCGGTCGATGTGCCCGATTCCAGAATCCCGAGTGTCGCCGACACAGGACTCGCGAACAGGAGAGCCGCCAAGCCGAGCAGGGAAACGGCCGAACTCGACCGACGGGAGGGAGGTGTCGCGCGTGATCGCATGTTGGCGATCAAGACAATCCGCGGCCACGAGCCCGCTAGTTCGCGCAACTAAAACTCGGCGGTGAGGGAGACGGAGAAGGTGCGGCCGCGCCAGTCGCCGTAGGGTTGCACGCCGGAGCTGGACGGACCGTTGGCGTAATAGGGATAATCCTTCTTGAAGACGTTGTTCACGCGCAGCTGGCCTTTCAGCCCGAGCTTGGATTCCTCGGGGAGAAACCAATGGCCGAGGTCGCCCTGCACGTAGATATCGGTCTGCCAATAGGGATCAAGGGTGCGGGCCCCCTGAGCTGGCCATTCCAAGCGCGGGAGACGGCGGGAGTGGAAGTATTGTCCGTCGAAGCCGGCGGCGAACCAACGGTTGGACCATCCGCCGCCAAAGGTGGCGCGATACTCCAACAAGCCGGTGGCCCCACTGGGATCGCGAATCTCGTCGATGAGCGGCTCTTCCGGGAAGATTTCCTGGTCGTATTTGTCGAACCACAGCAGCCGGGCGCGCAGGTCGAGGGTGCCGCCAAACACATCGCGGCGAGCATAGTCGATGGCGGCGACGTAGTTTTGGGAGTGACGACTGGCGAGGTTGTAGGCGCCGGTGCGGAACTCAGTGATGCGGCCAACGGCGTAGGGATCTCCGGCCGCGGGCGCTTCCCGCACGACGAGTTCCGGGAAATAGGCCTCGAGGTTGAGCAGCTCAGACGGTCCCAGTCCGCGGATTTCGTTGGTTTTCTGGGTGTCGAAAAAGTCGAGCGAGAGGCGCAGGCGGTGGCGTTCCCCCCGTTCGTAAATGATGCCGAAGGTTTGAGTGACGGCGTTTTCGCTCTGCAGGCCGGGGTTGAGCACGGAGACCTCTTCGGCCTCATACGCTTCGTTGCCGCGACGGGGGTCGGTGATGCCGACGTAGCGCACGCCGGTGCCGGTGGTGACGCCGTTGCCGGTGTTGCGGCTCATGTAGGGCGTCGGGAAACGGTTGGAGGTGGTGAAGCTACCGCGCAGGGTGAGCCCGTTGGTGAAGCCGATCTTCATCGCCACGGTGGGCGCGATGTTCGTTTCGGCGGCGGTGTCGGCGATGATGAAGCGGGTGGCGAAGTCGCCTTCGATCGTCTCGATCCAGGTGGGCAGGCGCTGACGCGGGTAGAGCGGAGCCTGCAACTCCATGAAGGCGCTCACGCGTTCGAGGGTGCGTCCACGCCAGCGATCAGGGAGCCGTTGCAAGGAACCGTCACCGTAGCGGCGCACCGCGTCATAACCTTTGAGGGTAGTGATGCGGTAGTCGGCGCCCAGATTGACGACCGAACGGCCGGTGGGCAGCGGCAGGTTCTCGTGCGTGAGGCGGAACGCACCGTCGAAGGTTTCGTAGTCGCCGAGAGTGACAAACTGATCGCGGCCTCCGGTGTAGATGAGCACCTCGTCGTAGAAGGCTTGCGGCGGTCCATCGAGTTGGGTGTCGCGCAGGGGATTGTAATCGCCGCGATCGACAAGGGCCTGCCAACGCGCGCGGTCGACGTCAGCGAGGCCGCGGTATTTGGTCGCGCTGTGGGAGTATTGGGTGTCGATGACGGCTTTCCAATCCCACGGCAGGGTGATGAGGGCGCTGCCGACGAGAGAGTAAAAATCGATGTTGGCCTCGCTGTAGTTTTGTCCGAGAGCGGTTGGCGTTTCGTAGAGGGAGACGCGCGCGTCGGTGCCGAAGGGATTGAGCGGGTTGTTGCGGCGCAGCAGCAAATCGGCGCGGAAGACATCGTAGCCGCGATTGATGGTGGTCGACGAATACGCGGCATCGAGGCCGAGTTCCAGCCAGGGCGAAACGGTGTAGACGGCGGAGGCGAAGTAGAGCTCACGCTTCTGTTCGCGACCGTAGGGGTAATCGATGCCGTAGAGGGCGTTGGCGAGGGTGCCGGGCGAATCGTAGAGGTCGAAATTGCGTTGGCCTTCCCGGCCCGCAAAAGCAGCAAGACCCCCGGAGCCATCGGCGCCGGGGGCCACGGAGGTCACCCTTGCGGGGGAGTCTGGAAACAAGCTGCCGGAGCCGACCGCGCGGACGTTGGGGGTGGCGCGATAAAGCGCATCGTTGGGGGCAATTTCAGCGGGGGCATTGTTCCGCTGATAGTGCAGCTCGGCTTCGGTGGCGGGAACGGTGGAGACGAAGTTGGCGTTGAGGCGCAGGGCGAGTTTTCCGTCGAGCAACGACTGCGTGTGCATGAGCGAAACCGAGCTGTAGGCGGCGTCGAAGCCCTCGGTGGCATTGGTATAGGTGGCGGTGATCTCACTGTGTTCGGTGCCGAGTCCGTCGGGGCGCAGGAGGATGTTGATCACGCCGCCGATGGCATTGCCGCTGTAGAGCGCGGAGGCTGAGGCCGGCAGCACCTGGACCTGCTGCACCAGAGAGAGCGGGATGAAGTTGACGTCGGGCGGTTGGTAGCCGGGACGACTGCCGTCGGAAGGATCGGTGGTGGTGAGGATCTCGGGCAGGCGGCGGCCGTTGACGAGCACGACGGTTTCCTCGGCGCTGAATCCGCGGAGATTGAGGTTGGAGCTGCCGCTGGCGATGAGACTCCCGCTGCTGTTTTGATCCGGTGGCAGCGCGGTGGCATCTGTATCCAAAATTTCGCGACGCAGGAAATCGTTGAGGTTCACCACTCCGCTGCGGGTGATGCGATCGCGGTCGTAGATGATGAACGGGAGCGCGTCGTTGAGGTGCCGGTTGAGGTCGAGGTTGTCGCCCGCGCGGCGTGGTCCCCAGATGGTGGGGCCGGGATCGAGCGGGCCGCGGCGATTGAGGCGGCCTTCGACGACCACGGGGGCGAGTTCGGTGGCGGTGTTGGCCGGGCGCAGGACCGCAGGTGCCAGATAGGTGAAGGGCTCGGCGGTCACTTGCGCAGCATTGATGTGCAAGGGGTGGTAGCCGGCGCGGTTGGCCACGATCTGATAGGAGCCGCGCGGCAAATTCGGGAAGTGGTATTCGCCGTGGCGGTTGGTGACGGTCTGACGATGCAGGGCGGGAATGGCGACCAGGGTTCCGGCGGGAGGCGCGCCGTTGCCGGTGGTGATGCGGCCGACGAGTGCGCCCAGTGGTTCCTTTGCGCTGGTGATGAGGTAGGCGCCATCCTGCAGGCGGGGGACGTAACCGGTATCGCGGAGGAGGCGCACCAGCGCATCACTGGGCTCAAACTCGCCGTGGACGGCGGTGGACTGAACTTTGTGCAGCTCGGCCGGGGCGTAGAGCAGGGTCACGGAGGTGACGCGCGTGAAGGTGGCGAGGGCGCGGTCGGCTGGTTGTGCCGGAATGTCGAAAAGCTGCGGAGCCGCCAGGACCGACGAAACCGCGGAGAGGCTTAGGCAGAAGGCAAGGCACAGGTGAACTGTCGCCCGGAAAGGGACGGCGAATAATCGCATACGAAGACGAAGGAGGAAGTCGGAACGACGGCAGTCTAGGCGCGTGGTAACACGCGGATGGTGCCGCTTTGGTCATGGATGACCGTGACGGGGAAGACCGACTCGAGGCTGTTGAGGAAGAAATCCAGATTGGCGAGCGGGTAACGGCCGCTGACTTCGGTCGCGGACACCTGCGGCGCGGCGCTGATGCCGCGGCCATGGAATTGGGCGAAGCGCGCCAGCGCCTCCTCCATCGGCGTGCGGTCGAAGACGATCATGCCATCGCGCCAGGCGAGGGCATCGGCCACACCGTCGGAGCCGATGCGCCGCACGAGCGGTGCGGCGGGACCGTGGGAGGTGAGCTGGTCCTCGGCTGTGAGCGAGATCGGACCGACATCTGCTGGGGCGGATTCGGGACCCAGGCGCACCTGGACGGAACCTTCCTGCACGGTGACTTCGATCTGACCGGACGATGGGGTGCGCACGTCAAATGCAGTGCCGGTGACGCGCACGGATCCGGCGGGTGTATCCACAATAAAAGGACGGCTGGGGTCTTTGGTGACCTGGAAGAAGGCCTGACCGCCGGCGAGGCGAACACGGCGCTCTTTGGCGGTGTGTTCAACGACGAGGCGGGTGCCGGCGTTGAGATCAACATGCGTGCCATCGGCGAGGATGACCGACTGACTCTGCGCGACGGCGGTGGCAAAGTGCGTGGGAGAGGCGGGGGCCGGACGGGATTGCCACCATAGGGTGGTGAGCGCGAGAGCGGCTACGGCCGTCGCCGTGAGCCATCCCCAGACCAGACCGTGACGCGCTGGGCGCGTCGCGGCGGCCGGGGAGGCTACGGGCATGGTGACGGAACCGGATGAAAGGAGTTGAGGCAGGTGCCGCTCAAGGTCGGTCGAGAGTTGGCAGAAGTTTGAGAGTGCTTCCCGGTGGGACGGATCGGCGTCGAGCCAAGAGTCGAGCTCGTTGCGCTGATCGGCGGTGAGGGTTGCACCCTCCAACCGCGCCGCCCACAGAGAGGCCGTTTCCTCGAGTGAGGACTCGGGACGGGATGGTGAAGGATTCATGATGGTCTGGGAGAGTCGGTCGCGAAGGGCGAGGAGGCGTCCTCGGCTTTCGCGAGCAGGGACGCGCGCAGCAGGCGCAGCGCGCGGGCGTGTTGTTTTTCGACGGTGCTCACTGCGATGCCGAGACGCTCGCCGATTTCCTTGTGCGAGAGCAGCTCCACCTTCCGCAGGAGGAGCACGTTACGGCAGCCGGGGGGCAGGTCGTTGATGGCTTCATCAAGCAACTCGAGCTCCTGGCGGGCGATGACCTGGCGGGTGACATCCGGCATGCTCGAGGCAGCGTTTTCCAAGGGCGCGTCCGTGGGCGCAATGGGGGAAATGGAGCGGCGTTTGATCCGGTTGATGGCGAGGCGCCGGGCGGTGGTGTAGAGCAGTGCCTCGGGTTTGTTGGCCGGAAGTTGATAGATGCGGGCAAAGGCATCGTGGGCAATCTCTTCGGCTTCGGAATGGTTGCCGAGCAAACGACCCAAGTAGCGACGCAGTGGTGCGATGGTCGTCTGGTAGAGGCTGCTAAAATCTTGGGCCGGGCGGGTGGACGCGTCGTCTGGATCTTTCATGGGTGTCACCGCGCGGGCCAGACGCGCTGAAGTAGCGCCCATTTGAGGGGGCAGGTCAGCAGCTGGCAAATCTCTTTGGAGGGCGGTTGGCACGTCTGTCGGTCTGAGACAGTCGAGTGCCGGATAACCTCCATTGGTTCGGGAAAGAATTTTACCCGTAAATCGCCAAACCGGTTCGGCGAGGCGGGGCTAGAAGGTCCAGGTAGTCGTGGCGTAGGCGAAATCGATGTCCTGAGCGGGCCCACTTTGGCGGATGGCCGGACCGGCGAAGACGTGGGCCCAGCCAAGCGCGGCGACGACGTGACGGTTGATTTTCCACGCTGCCACCAGGTCGAGTTCGTCGGCGATTTCGGGATCGGTGTAAGTCCCGGCGGCGCGGACGACTCCGCCGCCGGGATTGTAAAGCGCGTCGGCGGTGTCTTGGGTCCGGAAGTGGTGCCAGGCGGCGTTCAAAGTAAGACGTGGGAACGGTTTCCATGTGGCGCCGGCGCTGAGGTCGATGATGTTCTGTCGTCCAATCACGTCGGCGATGCCGAAGTAGGCGTGGCCGAGCGGGTAAAGTTGATTGAAGGTGCCCACGCGGCCGCCCGGCCGATCGTCGCCGCTGGCGGCATCAAAGCCCACCCAAAGCCGCAGGGTGTCAGCTTCGGCGAGTGGACGCAGGCCGATTTGGCTGGCGATGGACCAGGCGGTGACATCGTGCGGACCGACTGAGCCGGTCTGGTAGCTGAGTTCGAGTTCGTAGTCGGTGCGGGCGGAAACGCGACCGTGGAGGCGGGTGCCGAGGGTCCAGCGGGCATCGCGACCGGTGCTGCCGTTGAATGTGCGGGAAGGCCACTGGTGGTGCAGCACGTAGGCGTCGAGACCGGGGCGCGATGCATACACGCCGAAGAGGCGATTGTCATCGGCGGCGGTGCCGATGCCGCGAGCCGTGGAGGGCACAAATGCGGCGCCGAAACCGCTGATCTGCCAACCGGCCACGCTTGTATCGAGACGCAAACCGTCCCAGGTGCGCAAGGCATTCGCCCAAGGCAATCCGCTGATAAGGCGTTGGGCGCCGAAGGCAAAGAGCTGTCGACCGGCGCGCGCCCGCACGGAGGGAGCGAACGGCAGATCGAACTCCAGAAAGGCCTGTTGGAGTTCAAATTTGTCCTGATCGATGGGCCGTATTCCGCCGGGCAAATCTCGTTCGCTGGCGTAGGCGCCTTTCAACTCGGCAAAGGCGCGCAATCCAGTGGTGGCATGGTAGTCAGCGTGGGCGCGCCAGCGCGTGAGGATAAAAGTATCGTCGTGGGAAATACCGGCGGGGGCCCCGAAATTGAAGTTGCGCCAGGATTCCGCGCGGGCGCGGAAATCAGCGCCAAAACTCAACCAGTCACCGGATTTAAGGGTGACGTGTTTGAGGGCATCAAAGCCGGACGTGGGTCCGGCCGGAGGGGACCAAGCCGACCAGTCTTCCTGCCAGCGCAGGAATTGAAACGTCGGCGCAGGGGATGGGGCTTGGGCGGAGAGATGCGATGCCGTCAGGCAGACGGTTCCGCAACCCGCAGCGAGCAGCCGCAGGACGAGGCGAGTGCACATAGGGGAGGGGCGTTTAAGCGGTGTGCAGTGACCGCGCCGCGAGGCGCGGAAAGTCGCGACGCATCATCAAGGCCAGGGTGAGCGGAGCGGTGTAGCTGCCGAAGCGTTCGATGACTTCCCAGAAGGGAGCCCCAGCGGGGAGGAAGAGCATTTCGGTGAGCAGCTTCCAAACCGCAACGCCGATCAGGAGAGCAGGGGCCGGACGGAGCAGCACCATGGCGGCGAGGAAAAACTCAAAGGCTCCGACGGCAGGCGTGATTCCCGCCGAAAGTCCGATTGATTCGTAGTGGTGGCCGAGCCCGGCTTTTTGGCTGAACAGGCCGAGGCCGGCGTGGCCGATGAGCAGCAGTGCGGTAGTGATCCGCAGGGTCCAAGCCAGTCGTTGGCGGGTGACGCCGTCGAGGGACGGCCAGGCGTTGGGCAGCCGTTTGAACAACGGGCCGCTCAAACCGACCACAGCCAGCAAGGCGAAGGGCACGCCGTAGTTGCCGGCGCGTTCGAGGGTTTCCCAAAACGGCTCACCCGCAAGCGGGCGTAGTGACGCGGTCCATACGGCCCAGAGTCCGGCCCAGAGAAAGAGGGCGCGGGTCGGGAAAACAAGGGCGCTGATGCCCATGAGGATGTCCATGGTGCCGACGATGGGCATGAGTTGCCAGGCGAGGTCGGCCGGGATGCCGGCGACGGCGAAGTAGGGCAACCAACCGGATTTGGTGATGATGCCAAAAGCGCCGTGACCAATGAAACAACCGGCCACGCCGATGCGCAGTATCCACGGTAGCATGACAGACTCGTTGGGGGCGGAGGTGGGGCGAGGAAGCGAGGACATCAGTGCTGGGGTTGAAGGCTGTTTTCGAACACCCAGTCTCCGACATGGATGCCGGCGATGCGGGCGGCGTCGACATCCATCGGGAAGTGGATGCCACCGAAGATGCGGCTGGCGCCAACTTCCTCCCGCACGGAGGAGAGGGTCTGGTAGTCGCGCACGACGCCGGGCAAGGCGTCGGAGCCGATGGAGAAGGCCACTTCGTCGGTGCCGAAGTAGCGTTGCAGGACACGCACGGCCGCCGATGTGAAGGTCATGTGGGCGGAGATGTAGGCCGGGAATGGCAGGGACGCCATGCTGGGAATGAAGTCCGGGTCCGGTTTGAAGTAAGGGTTGATTTCGGCCGTGAGTTCGCGGGCGTCGGTTTCGGGGCGAGCGGTGTTGTAGAAGTATTTGCTGTCCCATGCGGTGATGAAACCGTCGGCGGCGGCGAAGTTGAGCAACGCGAAGAGCCGGGCGCATTCGATGGTGTCGAGACCCCGGTCGCGGGCGATGCGGGCGGTGATTTCGTTCCAATGGCCGGAGGGACCGGCGGTGCCGAGGCCATCGGCCCAGAACGGCACGCTGAGGGTGTCGTATTCGGAGCGATCCGCATCGTCGCGACTGCCCACGCGCATGACATGCATGAGCTCCTCGGCGTAAGCCTTGGAATCAACCGGCGGCGGTGGTGGGGCGCGAAACTGGTTGGGTTTTTGCAGGACGAAGGGTTGGGTTGTGGCCATCTGCGGCGTGACTCCAGCGCGGAAGTCCGGCGCGGTGGGACGCCATTTCCCCGGGGCGTCACTGGGGAGGTATTTGGGGGCAACTTTAAAGCCGCTGAGGGAGCGTTGGGTGAGCACGGCTTCGGCGACCTTTTGGCCCCAGGCGAGGCCGGCGTCCTTGCCGGGCCCGTCGGGAATGGCGGCGAGGGCGTCCGTGTAAGCCACGTCGAAAAGGCGCGGATTGGCCTGCTGGCCCCAGATTTGACGGAGCATGGTGCGCGCGGCGGCGGCGATGGCGGCATCGACGTTGGCACCGGCCGGGGCGGATTCTTTCACGAGCCACGGCTCCCAGCGTTGCTCGATGCCATTCACCGCATCGGCGATGGCAGCATGGTAAGAACCGAACCACAAGGCACTGACGGGGGGCGGGTTGCGGGCGAGGCGGGTCGCGTTGAGAGCCTGTTCATTCCAGAACAGGACCGGATTGGTTTCCGCATAGGAAAGGTGCGGAGAGGTCGCAGCTAGGCAGGCGACCCCAGCAAGGAGAGGGGCAAGGCGGGGCATCGAGGTATGGGGGCAAAGCAACGACTTTGGGGCGTCGTGCTGCCGGGACCTATGCAGATATTGGCACCGCCGAGAATCCGACAGTGGCCATGCGGCCGGACGGCGGGGCGGGTTGTCGGCCGCGCGGGGCGAGTGGCGCTCGCCCCTGGGGTGAAACGCGCAGAAATTGCGCCTACAGTCGCGAGAGGATCAGGGACGGCGCCAAACCGAGGGCGAGGAGCCCGAGGTTGATGGCCCAAAGAAAGCAGGTGGTGGCGACGGGCACGGCGATGCGTGGGGGCTGCGCGGGAGTCGCGGTGACGACCCAAGCGTTTTTCAGGACCAGCAAATAGTAATAGAGGCCCACGGCGCTGGCGGC
Source organism: Actomonas aquatica (assembly GCF_019679435.2). NCBI lineage: Bacteria > Pseudomonadati > Verrucomicrobiota > Opitutia > Opitutales > Opitutaceae > Actomonas > Actomonas aquatica. The sequence goes on along the minus strand of NZ_CP139781.1, from coordinate 1,340,056 downwards.
GATGCCGAGCAGGGCGAGACCGCCAGTGGCGCCGAGCACACCACCGTTGCGGATGGCGGCGACAAACACGCCAAACTTGCCGAAGAAACCGGCCAGCGGCGGCACACCGGCGAGGGACAGGAGGCACACCAGCAGCGTGATTGCGAGGAGTGGTGAACGGCGATGCAGTCCGGCAAGGTCGCGCAAGTTGGGACCAATCTCGGCGCGATCGATCAAACCGATGACGCCGAAGGCGCCGACGGTGGCGAGGCCGTAGGTGAGCGCGTAATACACGAGTGGACCGTAGCCGGCGTGATCGGCCACCATGATGCCGAGCAACATGATGCCGGCGTGGGCGATGGCGGAGTAAGCCAGCAGACGGCGGACGTTGCTTTGGGCGAGGGCGCCGAGGTTGCCGAGCACGATGGACGCGGCGGCGAGGATGCCCACGACGGGCAGCCAGCCCGCGATGGGAATATCGGTGCCCGGTCCGCCGGAGGCCGCGGCGAGTCCCGGCCAGAGCAGGCGGGCAAACACGGTGACGGCGGCGAGCTTGGAGGCCGAAGCGATGAGCGCGGCGGCCGGAGCCGGGGCGCCTTGGTAAACGTCGGGCGCCCAGAGGTGGAAAGGGGCGGCGGCGGCTTTGAAGCCGAGGGCAACCACCACCATGACGAGGGCGACGAGCATGAGTGGTTGCGAGGAGTCAACGGCGCCGAGGGCGATGGCGATTTGTGGCAGCTCGATGGAGCCGGTGATGCCGTAGAGAAGGCTGAAGCCGAAGAGCAGGAAGGCGGCGGCCATGCCACCGAAGAGGAAGTATTTCAGCGCGGCTTCGGCGGAAGCGCCGCTGCGTTTGTCGAAGCCGGTGAGCAGGTAGAGCGAGAGGCTGGCGAGCTCGATCGCGAGAAAGACGACCAGCAGTTGCTGGGCGACCGCCATGAGCGTGAGGCCGGCGGTGGCGAGCAGCACGAGCGCGATAAACTCCACAGGATTGCGCACGCGGGTGCTGGACGGCGCGAGGCCGACGGTGAGCAGGCTGAGCAACAGGATGCCGAGGCGGGAAATGCCACCGAGCACATCGAGGCGGAATACGCCGCCGAAGAGGTTACCGGGAGCGCCGACTTGGAAAACGCCAAAGGCGGCGGCGACGAGCCACATGACGCCGAGCGTGGCGGCGGTGTTCATGCGGGCAGCCTCGGTGAGGCGTTTGCCGAAGCTCAGGTCCACGCCAATCACGACCAAGGCCCCGACCGTGAGCACGAGCTCCGGCCGCATGGCGTGCAGCAGATCGGAATAGAGCAGGGGCGCGATCATGAGGTGAGTCCTTTCGAGATGGCGGACATGAGCGGCGACTGCAGGGCAGGCTCAATCCAGTTGAGCAACAGGTCGGGCCGCAGGCCGAGTAGGATGGTCGTGGCCAGAAGCAGCACGGCGCCGGTCTTCTCGGGCCAGGTGAGCGGTGGGTAGGTGGGATGGCCGCTGGAGACATCGGTGGTCCCGGACTTGCCGAAGAAGGAAAGTTGCAGGACCCGCAGGGTGAAAGCGGCGGCGATCATCACGCCGAGCGCGGCGGCGAAGGTCCAGACGGGGGACGTTGTCCAGGTGCCGATCAGGATCGTGAGCTCGGCAGGGAAACCGGAGAAGCCGGGCATACCCATGGAGGCGAGAGCGGCGATGACAAAGGTCACGGCCGCGAAAGGCATCAACCGGAAGAGCGGCAGGGCGCGCAGGGCGGTGAGTTTGCGGGTGTGGGTGCGTTCGTAAACCATGCGGCCGACCACGGCGAAGAGCAGGCCGGCGATCACGCCGTGGGAGAACATTTGCAGCACCGCTCCGCTGAGGGCGTGTTCGTTGGCGACGGCGAGACCGAGGATGACGAAGCCCATGTGGCTGACGCTCGAGTAGGCGATGACGAACTTGAAGTCCTCCTGCACCAGCGCAACGAGACCAGCGTAGAGGATGCCGATGAGGGCGAGGCCCGCGATGATGGGTTGCCAAGCGGCGAAGGCGTCGGGCAGCAGCGGCAGCGCGACGCGCAGGCAGCCGTAAGCGCCGAGTTTCATGACCACGCCGGCCAGCAACATCGAGGCGCCGGTGGGCGCGGCGACGTGGCCGGTCGGGGCCCAGGTGTGCAGCGGGAAAATACCGGCGAGGGTGGCGAAGCCGAAGAAAAGGAAACCGAAGACGGTGAGTTGCTCGGCCCAGCTGAGGGTGGAGGCGGCGTAGGCAAGCTCGGGCAGGGAGAAGTTGACCGCACCACCTGCGGCGTAGGTCCAGACCAGTCCGGCGAGCACGAGGGCGCTGCCCGCGAAGGAATACAGCACCAGCTTCATCGCACCATACTCGCGGTTGGTGGAGCCCCAATTGGCGATGAGGAAATACTTCGGGACGATCGCGATCTCGTAGAAGACGAAGAACACGAAGGCATCGGCGCTGAGAAACACACCGTAAACGCCGCCGATGAGCGCGAGGAAGAGGGCGAAGAATTCACCGGCGCGTTCCTCGATGTTCCAGGAGAACAGAATGCCGGCGGTCGCGGCCAGACCGGTGAGCACGACGAGCGTGAGGCTGATGCCGTCGGCGGCCAGATGGTAGTGGATGCCCAGCTCGGGGATCCACGGCACGAGGGTCAGGTCCTGCAGGCCGATGGTCGGGATGTATCCGCAGGCGGCATACAAGGTGCAGGCCCAGGCAGCCAGGGCGGTCAGGAGCGCGGTCACGCGAGCCGCGGCGGCGGAGCGAGAGCCGAGCAGCAGGCAGGCGAGGGCGCCGGCAAACGACAGGTAGATGGCGTAGGGCAGCGCGTTCATGGCAGGTTGAGGGCCCAGGTGGTCACGAGGGGGTTGACCAAGCCGATGAGGAGTTGCGGCAGGATGCCGAAGAGGAACATGAGCACCACCAGCGGAATGAGGGTGAGCTTTTCGCTGGCGGCGAGCGGGGCAAAGCTGGCGACGTCACCGCGGGTGGGGCCGTGGAAAACGCGTTGCCACAGAGTCAGCAGAAAGAGCGCGGTGGCGAGCAGGCCGAGGGTGGCGATGGCGGTCACGACCGGGGCAAAACCAAAGACGCCTCGGAAAATGAGGAATTCGCCGACGAAGCCATTCAGGCCGGGGAGGCCGAGGGAGGAGAAGAGCGCCACGCCGCAGAAACCGGCGAAGACCGGCAGGGCGGTGCGCACTCCGCCGAAGTCGTGCAGGCCGCGACGACCGCCGTTGCGCGTCTCCAACATACCGATACAGGCGAAGAGGGCGGCGGCGGAGAGACCGTGGTTAAACATCTGCAGGAGCGTGCCGTTGAGGGCGGCGGTGGCGGCGGCGGGATTGCTGCCGGGCGCACTCGCCACGGCGAAAAGCGCGAGCAGGCAGTAGCTCAAGTGGTTGACCGAAGAGTAGGCGATGACGCGTTTGAGGTCGCGTTGCACGAGGGCGGCGAAGGCCCCGAGCACGACTCCGGCGAGCGCGAGCCAGAGCAGCGGCGTGGCCCAGGCCTGCAGTTGGGCGGGGAAGAGCGGCCAGAGGATGCGGAGGAAACCGTAGACGCCCATCTTCGACATGACGCCGGTGAGGAACATCGAGGCGCCGGTGGGCGCTTCGGCGTAAGTGGCGGGCAACCACGTGTGGAAGGGGAAGAGCGGCACCTTGACGGCGAGGCCGATCAGCACACCCGCGAACACGACGGTGGCGAGGGTCGGAGAGAGGGCGGCGTCGAGCGCACCATTGGCGCGCAGGGCGGCGAGCTCGGTGAAGTTGAGCGTGCCGGTGGAGGCGTAGAGCGCGGCGAAGGCTGCGAGCATGAACACGCTGCCGCCGATCGTGTAGATTACGAACTGATACGCTGCAGCGGTGGCGCGGGGGCCGCCCCAGAGGCGAATGAGGAAGTAGGCCGGCACGAGGCTCAGTTCCCAGCAGATGAACCACGGGAAGAAATCGAGGGCGAGGAACACGCCGAGCGCGGCACCTTGGAGCACGAGGAAGAGCGCGCCGAAGAGACGGGTGTCGCGCTTCTCATTCCACGAAGCGAGCAGGGCGATCGGCGCGATGATGCCGGTGAGCAGCACCAGCAGCAGGCTCATGCCGTCGAGGCCGAGGTGGTAGGTGATGTTGAGCGGCTCGATCCAGTTGTGACGCTCGACGAACTGCAGGCCGGCGGCGGGGTCGAAGTGCGTCAGCGCGACGAGGCCGAGCACGAGCGTATTGAGGCTGCCGACGAGGGCGAAGGTGCGGCCGAGTTTGGGCGAGAGCGCGAGGATGAGCGCGAAGACCCACGGGGCGAAAATGAGCAGGGAAAGCAGCGGCAGGTTACTCATCGCAGACCTCCGATCAGCAAGAGGGTGGCGAGGACGACGAAGGAGAGGGCGATCGTGAGCAGGTAGCCGTGGGCATCGCCGGTTTGGACGCGCGAGTAGGACTCACCACTCTCGCGCAGTGAGCGGCTGGTGCCGTCGAAGCCGCGGTTGATGATCTCTTCGTCGGATTCAAGATTGGTGAGGCCGATCAAACGACCGAGCCCGCCGAGGGCCTTGATCACCCCACCCCACACCCAGCGGTCGGCGAAGTCCGCGGCAGTGGCGACGGCGTCGTTGAGCCGGAAGGCGGTGGCGGCGTAAAGCTCGTCAAAGCCGAGCCGGGCCGCGAGCGCGGCGAAGAGTCCGGGGGCTTTGGCCTGCAGTGGATCGGCATCCTGCGCGTAACGGCGGGGCGAGCGGCCGTAGATGAACCAGCCGGCACCGATGCCGAAGGCGACGAGCACGATGGACAGGACCATGAGTCCGGCACCGGCAAAAATGGAGTGACCATGCACCTCATGTTGGCCGAGCAACATGCTCTGCAGCCAAGGCCACGCGGGCGTGCCGAGGAAACCGAGCAGCACTGCGCAGACCGCCAGGATCACGAGCGGTAGGGTCATGCTGGCCGGAGATTCGTGAGCGTGTTCGGCGTGAGATGAACGGCCGTGTCCGCTAAAGGTTTCGGCCATCAGGCGGGTCATGTAGAACGCCGTGAGCACGACGGCGATGAGGCCAAAGACCAGCGGCAGGTGAGAGACGTCCCATTCGTGCGCGGCATGCAGAATGGCTTCCTTGCTCCAAAATCCGGAGAAGAGGAAGGGCACGCCCGCGAGCGCCATCATGCCGACGGCGAAGGTGCGGAAGGTGGTCTTCATCTTCTTGGAGAGTCCGCCCATGAAGCGCATGTCCTGCTCGTGGTGCATGCCGTGGATGACCGAGCCGGCGCCGAGGAAGAGCAGGGCCTTGAAGAAGGCGTGGGTGAGCAGATGGAAGATGGCGGCCACCCACGAACCGACGCCGATCGCCAGCATCATGTAGCCGAGCTGGGAGACGGTTGAAAAAGCGAGGACGCGTTTGAGATCGTTCTGAGCAACGGCGATGCAGGCGCCGAGCAGGGCGGTGATTGCGCCGATGTAAGCGACGACGGTGAGGGCGCGCACCGGCACCTCGGCGAGGCCTTGGTCGGCGGCCATGAGCGGGAAAATGCGGGCGATGAGAAAGACGCCGGCGGCCACCATGGTGGCCGCGTGGATGAGGGCCGAGACCGGCGTGGGACCCTCCATGGCGTCGGGCAGCCACACGTGCAGCGGGAACTGGCCGGACTTGCCGACGGCGCCGCAGAAGAGCAGCAGACCGATGGCGGTGGAGGCGGCGAGGCCACCGCAGACGAAGGTGGTCGAAAGATGGGCGAGCGTTGCGGGCTCGAGCACTCCGGTGCCGCCATCGTAGAGGAGCAGCGAACCGCCGGCATCGTAGAGCCAGACCAGACCGAGCAGGAAACCGAGGTCACCGATTCGGGTGGTGATGAAGGCCTTTTTGGCGGCGGCGGCGGCTTCGGGTTTGGTGAACCAGAAACCGATGAGCAGGTAGGAGGCGAGGCCGACCACTTCCCAGCTGATGAAGAGCAGCAACAGGCTGTTGGCGACGATCAGGCCGAGCATCGCGGCGGCGAACAGGCTGAGGAAACAGAAGAACTGTTTGTAGCGGGCATCGTCGGCCATGTAGCCGCTGGCGAAGATGAAGATGAGGGTGCCGACGAAGGTCACCATCACGGCCATGAAGGCGGTGAGTGGGTCGAGCAGCCAACCGAGGCGGAGCGCGCCGTCGCCGAGGTCAAACCAGGCAAAGTTGCTGACCGAGTGAGCGGCGGGATCCTGCAGGGCGGTGAGCAGCGCCCCGACGGAGAGAATAAAGGAGAGGCCCAGCGCGCCAATCGCCAGGCTGGAACCCGCGCGGCGAGCCGTGGCCGGGAGCAGCGCCGTGATGCCGGCGGCCAGCAAGGGCAGCGCAGGAATGAGCCAAAGAAGTGAAACCGGGAGCGTCATTGGTCCTTCAGCCTTTGAGGGTGTTGGCCTCTTGGAGTTTGATGGTCTGCCGGTGACGGTAGATCGCGATGATGAGGGCGAGGCCTACGGCGGCTTCGGCGGCGGCGACGGCGATGGCGAAGAGCACAAACACAATGCCCGTGCCGGCGTCGGGGTTGGGATTGAAGCGCCAGAAGGCGATGAAGTTGAGGTTGGCCGCGTTGAGCATCAGCTCGACGCCGAGGAGCACGAGGATGGTGTTGCTACGGGCGAGCGCGGCGGCGAGGCCGGCACAGAACAGGAACGCGGAAAGCATGAGACAGGCGGCGAGCGGGGTCATGCGTGGTCCTCCGGTTGAGCGCGGTTGGTCGACGAAACCCGACGGGCGGCGGCGATGGTGGTGGCACCGATGAGGGCGATCGTAAGGATGAGGCCGACGATGAGCAGGGCCGGGGCGTAAGCGCCCATGAGTTGCTCGCCGAGGTCTTTCACGGTGACGGTGGGCGCGGTGGCTGGGGCCGTCTTAAATTCGGTGGCGCTGATGGCCTTGAAGAGCACGGCACCGACGGCCGCCGCGGCGATGATAGCCATGCTGGCACGTTTGCGGGAATCGGGCGGGAGGTCGGCGGGGTCTTCGGGTTGCGGGCGGGTCAGCAACACCGCGAACAGCACGACCATGGAGATGGCACCGGCGTAAACCAGCAGTTGGGCGAAGGCGAGGAACTCGGCGCCCGCCCAAAGGTAGTAGCTGCCAATGCCGGCCCACGTGAGCACGAGGAGGAGGGCGGCGTGCACGGGATTGCGCCGGGTGAAGGCCAGCGCGACCGACCCGGCGATGAAACCTGTGATGATGACGAAGCCGATCATGACGCGTAGCGGTAGGTGCGGGGGCCGAGGCCGGAGCCGAGGCGGCGGCCGAGGACCACGAAGGTGGTGACGACCACCGCGAGGGAGATCGTCCAACGAAGGATTTGGCCGACGAGCGAGACGTCGGCGGTGAGCGACCAGACGGCGGCGTTCAGCAGGTTCACCAACGCGAGCGGCACGAGCAGCTTCCACGACAGGCGGGTGAGCTGATCGATGCGCAGGCGCAGCAGTGTGCCGCGGATCCAGATGAGCGACAGCACCATGAGGAAAAGCTTTAGGCCGAACCAGGCGTAGGAGGGGATGAAGGTGAGGAAGGGCAACGGAGCCTGCCAGCCGCCGAGGAAGAGGGTGACACCGAAACCGCAGAGGGCGGTCATGCCGAAGTATTCGGCCATGAAGAAGAGGGCGTATTTGAAACCCGAATACTCGGTGAGGTGACCGGCGATCAGTTCACTTTCGGCCTCGGGCAGGTCGAACGGCGAGCGGTTGGTCTCGGCCAAGGTGGCAATGAAGAAGACGAGGAACCCGGCGATGCCCCACGGAGTAAGGATGTTCCACTGAGGAATAAAACCGAAGGCGTAACCGCCCTGGGCTTCGACGATCTCCATGGTGGAGAGGGAGCCGGTGATGAGCACGACCGGCACGATGGAAAGCAAGAGCGGCAGCTCGTAGCTGATGAGCTGGGCGAGCGCGCGCATGGCGGCGAGCAGCGCGTATTTGTTCTGGCTGGCCCAACCGGCCATGAAGATGGCGAGTTCGGAGGCGGCGCCGGCGGCGAAAAAGTAGAGCACCGCGGCGTCGAGTTCGATGGCGATGATGTTTTGGCCGAAGGGGATGACCGCGAAGGTCATCAGGGCAAAGCTGCAGACCACGACCGGCGCGAGGAAGTGGAGGAACTTGTCGGCGTCGGCCGGGACGACGTCTTCCTTGGTGAGGGCTTTGACGGCGTCGGCGAAGGGTTGGGTGAGGCCCCAGAGGCGAAGCTTGGGAGCCCAAGGCAGGGCGGCGCGATTGGGGCCGCGGCGGTTTTGGATGCGGGCGAGGAACTTGCGTTCCACGATGGTGAGCATCGCAAAGAACAGGCCAAAGACCGCGAGGATCGCGACGACGGTGATGAGGTGGTGCACCAGCCAGTGAAGGGGCTGGGGGAACCAGCCGACGACGGCGTCACGGAGTTCCAGCGGGGCCCGTTCCAGGAAGGGACCAGTGGCGGTCGGGTTCATGCGTCGGAAGACGAAGACTTATCGGCGTCGGCGCGGGGCGCTTCGGCAGTTTCAGCTTTTTTGGCCTCGGCCGCGGCTTTGGCGGCAGCGGCTTTCTTCGCCTCGGCCGCGGCGGCTTTTTTGGCGGCGGCTTCCTTTTGTTGGGCGAGATTGGCGTCGGATACGGCGGCGTCGGTGGGGCGGATCTTTTGGTAGTGGCTGTTGGGTTTGAGCAGCGTGTCGCGGTGGAGCATGAGACCCTCGAAGCGGTTGGTGGCTGCGATTTCGAAGTCCTTGTCCATCTTGATCGACTCGAAGGGGCAGACCTCGGCGCAGATGCCGCAGCTCATGCAGACGGAGGTATCGATGTCGAAAACGACGGGGTAAAACTGGGGTTTGCCGACGTGATCGGGCTTCTTGTCCTTGCTTTTGACGATGTAGATGCACTGCGGCGGGCACTCCTTTTCGCAGATGGTGCAGGAGACGCAGCGCATCGTGTCGAAGGGCTTTTCCTCATCGTCGCAAACGAGGAAGGGAAAGCTGCGGTAGTGCTCACCGATTGGCGCCTGTTCCTCCGGATAGGACACCGTGGTCATGCATTCCTCGGGCTTCGTGTAAGTGCCGAAGAAGTTTTTCGCGGTGACCGCGAGACCTTTGATGATGCCGGAGCCGAGCATGGGCGGAAGTCGGAAGTAAGAAGTGAGAAGTAAGAAGTGGGGCAGCTACCGGTCGACTTCGCCGAGGACGATGTCGATGGAGCCGAGGATGACGACGGCGTCGGCGATGGTGGTGCCGATGCACATGTCCTCGAGGACGGTGAGGTTGACGAAGGAGGGCGGACGCACGCGGTAGCGGTAGGGTTGGGCGCTGCCGTCACTGATGAGGTAGAAACCGATCTCGCCCTTGGGTCCCTCGATGCGGCCGTAGGCTTCGCCGGCGGGTGGGCGGAGTCCGCGGGACTTGGCTTTGGGCGCGATGATGTCGCCGGCCGGAATGTCGCGGAGGGCTTGTTGAAGGATTTTGAGCGTCTCGCGCATCTCGAGGATGCGCAGCATGTAGCGGTCGTAGGTGTCGCCGTGGTCGCCGAGAGGGACGCGGAAATCGAAACGATCGTAGATGCCGTAACGGTCGACCTTGCGGATGTCGTAATCGACGCCGGTGGCGCGCAGGACGGGGCCGGTGAGGCCGGCGTTGATGGCGAGCTCGGGCGAGAGCGGACCGACACCCTGGGTGCGGGCGAGCAGGATCTCGTTTCCGGTGAGCATGGTTTCATACTCGTCGAGGAAACGCGGGAATCGGTCGACGATTGCGCGCACGGCGTCGAGCCACTCGGGGGTCGGGTCAACGCGACAGCCGCCGAAGCGCTGGTAGTTGACCATCATGCGCGAGCCGCTGAGGGCTTCGAAGAGATCGAGGATCTTTTCGCGTTCGCGGAAGGCGTAGAGCAGCGGGGTGAAGGAGGTGCCGAGGTCGTTGAAGAGGAAGCCGACGAGGCAGAGGTGGTTCACCAGGCGGGTGAGTTCCCCCATGATGATGCGCAGGTATTCGGCGCGCTCAGGCACCTCGAAGCCGGCGAGCTTTTCGACCGACAGCGCGTAGGCCCAGTTGTTGGTCATCGCGCAGAGGTAGTCGAGCCGGTCGGTGTAGGGCATCGACTGGAGGTAGCCGGTGTTTTCGCCGAGCTTCTCGTGGTTGCGATGGAGGTAACCGAAGACGGGCTGCAGTTTAACGATGGTCTCGCCGTCGAGAGCGACGTTCATGCGGAACACGCCGTGGGTCGACGGGTGTTGCGGGCCCATGGAAACCTCCAGGAGGTCGCCGTGAAAATCGTCATGCACGGAGCGCACGGACGGACCGCCGAAGGGGCTGCCCGGGGTGCCGAAGGGAGGAACGGACGGGAGGTCCTTCATGATTGCGAGCCCTCCTCGGCAGGCGATGCGGGGGGATAGTGTTTGGCGGCGCGTTCGAGGACGGTGGCGTGCGGCGTCGGCTCGTATTCGTAGTCGTCGGGCTCGACGTAGTCCTTGCGCATGGGGTGGTCCTTAAACTCGTCCCACATGAGGATGCGGCGCAGGTCGGGATGGTCGGTGAAGGAGACGCCGTAGAGGTCGTAAACCTCGCGTTCCTGAAATTCGCAGGAGCGCCAGACCGGGGTGAGGGAAGGCACCACAGTGTCGTCGGTGCGGTTGGCCGTGCGCAGCCGCAGGATGACGGGCTCGCTGGTTTTGCGGGCCATGGAATAGAGGTGATAAACGACCTCGAAATAGCCGGGAATGGTGCGCGTGACCTTCTCCACCTTTTCTGCGGTGGAGCCGTCTTCGGCCGTCACGGTGGTGGTGACCTTTTCGGTCTCCTCGCGGTCGATCCAATCAACGCCGCTCACGTTGGAGCAGTAGTCGAGTTGCCAGGCCGGATCCTCGCGCAGGTAGGTGGCGATGAGGCGGGCGGAGGTGTGGTCGAGGCGCAGGCCGTGTTGGGCGGCGGGGCCGGGGTTCTCCACCAGCTCGAGCGTCGCGTCCGGGAAGCGGGCGCGCAGGTGGTCGAGGAGTTCAGCGGTGGAAGACATGGATGAGAAAACGGGGAGGAGGGAGGTCGGCGGTTACTGGTCGCGGGGGAGGGGGTTTTGCGTCCAGACCGCCGGATTTTTGGGCGGTTTTAAATCGTGCGCATCGTATTCGGGAATCGGATACTCGCTGGGAGCGTCGGGCTTGAGGTGGCGGGCGGTGGCCGGGCCCTTGAGGCGCTCGGTTTTGATTTTCTCCTGCAGTTGGATGAGGCCGTTGAGCAGGGCTTCGGGCCGCGGCGGACAACCGGGGATGTAGATGTCGACCGGGATGTAACGGTCGATGCCCTTGAGCACGTTGTAACCCTGTTTGAAGGGGCCGCCGGAAATGGCGCAGGCCCCCATGGCGATGCAGTATTTGGGCTCGGGCATCTGGTTGAAGAGACGCACGACCTGAGGGGCCATTTTTTTGGTGACGGTGCCGGAAACGATCATGAGGTCGGCCTGGCGGGGCGAGGGACGGAAAATCTCGGCGCCGAAGCGGGCGATGTCGAAGCGGGCGGTGGCGGTGGCGATCATCTCGATCGCGCAGCAGGCGAGGCCAAATTGGAGCGGCCAGATGGAGTTGGTGCGGCCCCAGTTGTAGAGTTCTTCCAGGCTCGTGAGGAGGATGCCGTGGCGGCGGAGTTCCTCGCGCTCTTCATCCGATATGTTGCCGGCCGCGGGGAAGGGTTCGGGGGCGGCCGGCGGGAGAGAGGAACGGTCGGAGGTCTCGCTCATGGTCAGGGTTATTTCCAGTCGAGATGACCGCGGCTCCAGGCCCATACGAGGCCCTCGGCGAGGAGGAGGAGAAACACGAACATCGTCACCAGGGCGCCGGTGGAAAGGCCGGTGAAGGCGACGGCGAAGGGCAGAAGGAAGAGGACCTCAACGTCGAAGATGAGGAAGAAAATGGCGTATAGGTAGTAGTGCGCCTTGAACTGGATGCGCGTGCCGGTGGCGGGCAGACCGCATTCGTAGGTGGCGTTCTTGAGCGGGCCGGGTTTGGCGGCCTGAAAGGTTTTCACCCAGAGTCGCGCGACGCCCAACATGATGAGTGGAAAGGCGAGAGCGACGGCGAGAAAGAGCGCAAGAAACGCGTAGGGGTTTGTAGACACGGGAGGCATGTCAGTGCCTTGAACCCAAGGGAATTAATCCGTTCAGCTCAATGCCGGAACTGAATCCTTCCTTGCGTTAGCCTGCGCGTCTATTGGCCATATGCGTGGTTGGTCAAATAGTAGGGCGCTTGGTTCTCGACCGCACAAAAAGCCCGCGTCCGGGAAGGGACGCGGGCCGGAAGGTGAAGACGTCGTTCAGACGTCGGGAGTCTTACTCGGACTTGGGCTCTTCGGCGGCGGGAGCGTCGGCAGCCGGGGCTTCGGGAGCGGCCTCCTCGGCGGGGGCGGCTTCCTTTTCCTTCTGCTCTTCGAGCTCGGCGAGGGCGGCCTTGCGGGAGAGGCGGACCTTCTTGGAGCGCTCGTCGATGCCGATGCACTTGACGGTGATCGAGTCGCCGACCTTGCAGACGTCCTCGGTGCGGCGCACGCGGAAGTCGGCCAGCTCGGAGATGTGGCAGAGGCCTTCCTTGCCCGGGAGACATTCGACGAAGGCGCCGAACTCCTTGGTGCCGGTCACGCGACCTTCGTAGATCTTGCCCACTTCGATCTGGGAACCGCCGCCGCAGAGGGCGTCGATTTCCTGGACCGCGCGGTTCATGGAGTCGGCGTTGTTGGAGTAGATGAACACCTTGCCGGAATCGTCGTCGGAGATATCGATCTGCGCGCCGGACGTTTCCACGATGCGGCGGATGGTCTTGCCACCGGGGCCGATGAGGAGACCGATCTTCTCGGGGTCGATCTGGATGGTCTGGATGCGCGGGGCGTAGGTGCTGAGCTCCTTACGCGGGGCCGGGATGGCGCCGAGCATCTTCTTGAGGATCTCAATGCGGGCGTCGCGGGCTTGGTAGATGGCCTGCTTGGCGATCTCGAACGGGAGGCCCTTGATCTTGAGGTCCAGCTGGAAGCCGGTGATGCCCTCGGTGGTGCCGGCGAGCTTGAAGTCCATGTCGCCGAAGTGGTCTTCCTCACCGAGGATGTCGGTGATGGTTTCCCACTTACCCTCGAGCGGCTTCTCTTCGTTCTCGGTGATGAGACCGCAGGAGATACCGGCAACCGGGGCGATGATCGGCACACCGGCGTCCATGAGGGACAAGCAGCCGCCGCAGATGGAGGCCATGGAGGTGGAACCGTTGGAGGCCATCAGCTCGGAGACGACGCGGATGGAGTAGGGGAACACTTCCTCGGAGGGGAGCACCGGCACGAGGGAACGCTCGGCGAGGGCGCCGTGACCGATCTCGCGGCGGGACTGTCCACCGAAGCGGCCGGCTTCACCGACGGTGAAGGGCGGCATGTTGTAGTGAAGGATGAAGGACTTGGAGGTCGCACCACCGGTGAGGCCGTCCATGGACTGGGCTTCCTTCGTCGGGCCGAGGGTGGTGAGCACCAGACCCTGGGTGTCGCCGCGCTGGAAGAGGGCGGAACCGTGGACGCGGGGGAGGACGGAGACTTCGCAGTCGATCTGACGGAGGTCCTTCGGGCCACGCTTGTCGGCACGGATGTTCTCCTTGAGGACGGACTTGCGGTAGGCCTTGTATTGGAGCTCCTCGAAGACGATGGCGATGTCGGCATCGGTGAAGCCGTCTTCGCCGAGTTCGGCGGTGAGGGCCTCGCGGGCCTCGTCCTTGATGCCCTGGACGTTGGCGGCGCGCTGTTGTTTCTCGAAGCCGAAGATGGCGGGGCCAACGCGGTCACCGGCGACGCGCTCGATGATGGCGCGGGCGGCGTCGGAAGCCTTGACGAGGTCGAACTCCTTCTTGGCCTTGCCGGCCTTCTCGCGGAGCTCCTCGATGGAGGCGATGATCGGCTGGATGGCCTGCTGACCGAACTCGAGGGCCTCGATGAAGCGGTCTTCCGGCATCTGGTCGGCGGAACCTTCGATCATGAGCATCTCGGTCTTGGTGCCGACGTAGATGAGGTCGAGGGTCGACATGCCCATCTGCTCGTGGTTCGGGTTGGCGACGAACTCGCCATCGATCTCGGCGACGCGCACGGCGCCGACGGGGCCATTCCACGGAATGTCGGAGATGGCGAGGGCGGCGGAGCAGCCATTGAGCATGAGGATGTCGGACTCGTTGATCTGGTCGGCCGACAGGAGGAGACCGATGAGCTGCACCTCATTGAGGAAACCCTCGGGGAAGAGGGGGCGGCAGGGACGGTCGCAGAGACGGGAGGTGAGGATTTCCTTCTCGGAGGGACGGCCCTCGCGCTTGAAGAAGCCGCCCGGGAAACGGCCGGCGGCGGAGTATTTCTCACGGTAGTCGACGGTCAGGGGGAAGAAGTCCTGGCCGGGGCGCATGGTGGTGGCGGCGGTGGCCGACACGAAGACCTTGGTCTCGCCCTGGGTGACGGTGACGGCGCCGTTGGCAAATTTGGCCATGTCGCCGGTGGTGAACTGAAGACCCATACCCGGGACTTCGACGGTTTGTTTGTTATTCATTATCGCTTAACGGAAAGTGCGTGTGGCGGACGAAAGGAACACGTCACCACACGCAGTGGACGGGTTCCGAAAGGGACTGGAGGTGGCAGGTGCCACTCACTCACGCTCGTCGCCACGGAAGTGGCGGAAGAGCCGCGAGGGAGTCCCGGAAAGTGAGGAAGGGGAGGGGTTTTAAGGAGCGGTAACCGCTCTCGATGACTCTCAAATCTGGTTTCGAGAGATTTCCGTTTGGCGCCGGGGATGAGGAGCCGGCGGCAGACGGAAATGTCCCGATGGGAGAGGACGAGGGGCGGTGAAAAGAACAACGGGCGCCCCCGGTGAGGGAGGCGCCCGTGAAGGGGGAAAACGTTATTTGCGCAGGTTGAGCTTCTGGAGGAGCTCTTGGTATTTCGCGAGGTCGTGGCGCTTCACGTAGTCGAGGAGCTTGCGACGGCGGGAGGCCATCTGCAGCAGGCCGCGACGGGAGTGGAAGTCCTTGCGATGGGTGCGCAGGTGCTCGGTCAGGTGGTTGATACGAGCGCTCAGGATGGCGATCTGGACTTCGGACGAGCCGGTGTCCTTATCGTGGGTCTTGAACTTTTCGATGATTTCGGGCTTAGCGACGGTAGACATTGGTTATTAGGAGGGTTGCATAACTGTAGGGGGCTTCGCAGCCCCGAGATCCCCGCATCCAACACAGCGCTAACTGTGCCATCAGCCGAGACCACCGTTCCAATTCCGCGGAATGCGAAACCAGTCATGGTGGAACCCCGCAACCGGCGGGATTTCACTAACGCAAGGGGCGACATTCAAAAACCGGGACGCGCCGTGCAAGCGCAATTTTTACGCATTCTGTCAGGGGCGATATGACCCCAATTGAGCAGTCGGGAATGGGGTCAATGTCCGGGCACGCACGGGGTGGATGGAAGGGGTAATCGTCCGGGGCAATTTGATTCTCGGGCGGACTCGGTTTGGGTGGGCGCGTGTTCGATTACCCCCACCAGTCGCGACGAGCAGCGCCGCGTTCCCGGGTGCAAAATCATTGCAAGGGAGTGAGGGGAGTCGCGGCGCTGGTTGCCATACTGGGCAGCTTGGTCGGCTGGACGGGGTGCGCATCGCTGGTGGTCGAGACGGAATCTCCGCCGGTCGCCGTGCCGGAACGATTTGGAGGCGTTGGCGGAAATCTGCCGCAGGCCGCGCGTTGGTGGGAAGCGTGGGGCGATGCGGAGCTGACCCGCCGGGTGGAGCGGGCGCTGGCGGCAAACCTCAGTTTGGAAGCGGCGTGGGAAACGCTGCGTGAGGCCGAGGCGGTGGCGCGGCGCGAGGGCGCGGCCCGCTGGCCGACGCTGGAGGCGGAGTTTAGCGGCGGGGAGCGCCGGGAAGACGGGGCCAGTTCGAGCGAATATTCCGCGGGGCTGGCGGCGGAGTATGAAGTCGACCTGTGGCGGCGGGTCGGTGCGGCGGCGTCGGCGGCAGAGTTTCGGGCGGCGGCGAGCGAGGCGGAGGTGCAGGCGGCAGCGTTGTCGCTCGCGGCGGAGGTGACGGTGACCTATTTTCAACTCATCGAGGCGCGGCAGCAGCGCGACCTGCTGGAGGCGCAGCTTAAGACCAACGGCAAGGTCCTGACCTCGCAGAAAGCCCGTTTCAGTGGCGGGCTGGTGCGCAGCGCCGACGTGTTGCGCCAGCAGCAATTGGTGGAGAACACTCGCGGCCAGCTCGCGTTGCTCGAAATGCGGATCGCGCTGCTGCAGCACACGCTGGCGGTGCTCGAGGGGCGGGCACCGGGGAGTGGCGCGGAGGTCACGCCCGAGGCTTTGCCGGAGTTGCCGGCGATGCCGCGGACGGGCGTGCCGGCGGAGCTGTTGCAACGGCGACCCGATCTGCAGGCGGCTTGGGCGCGATTGCGGGCGGCCAACGAAGACGTGGCGGTGGCGGTGGCCGCACGGTTTCCGCGCATCACGTTGGGCGCGTCACTCGAGACGGTGGCGGAGGATCCCTCGGGCTTGTTTGATGATTGGATCCGCTCACTCAGTGGTCAGGTGCTGGCGCCCCTGTTTGATGCGGGAGGTCGCCGGGCGGAGGTGGATCGCAACGAAGCGGTCGCTCGCCGGTTGTTGGCTGAGTATGGTCAGACCGCATTGGAGGCGCTGCGAGAGGTGGAGGATGCGTTGGTGCGGGAGCGACGACAGGCCGAGCGGTTGGCGAGTCTGGTTGAGCAGCAGCGGCTGGCACAGGAAGCGTATCGGCGTCTGCTCAATGAATACCTTAACGGCGTGACCGAATACCTCGGCGCGCTCACCGCGCTTAACCAGGCGCAGCAATTGGAACGTGATCTCCTCGAAGCCCGTCGTCTGTTGGCCGAATACCGGGTGGCGGTCTATCGGGCGCTGGGGGGCAACATCGTGCCGGATCGGGCTGCGCTGGAGGAACTGGTCGGCAACCCCTGAACCGCATCGCCCTTTGAACTCATGAATTGGAAACGAAGCCTGCTCGTATGCGTGATCATCGCCGCCATCGCGGCGGGACTCTCGTGGTTGATCTATTCGACGGAACCGGCGGCGGAGCGCTCCACCATGAGCAAGCGGACCGCCATGCTCGTCGACACCGTGACCGTGGAGCGCGGCACGTATCGTCCCCAGATCGTGGTGATGGGGGTGGTGCGGGCCCGCGATGATGTGGCACTGAGCCCGCGCGTGAGCGGCGAGGTGTTGCAACGGCTGCCAGCCTTTGAGCCCGGCAACCTGGTCGCGGCCGGTGAGCTGCTGCTGAAACTGGATCCGGCCGATTACGAAAACACCGTCGCGCAGCGTCGCAGTGCTTTGCACCAGGCGGAGGCCGATCTGGAGCTGGAGATGGGGCGGCAGCGGGTGGCGAAACTCGATTACGAACTGCTGGGCGATGAACTCGGCACGGACAACGCTTCGCTGGTGCTACGCGAACCGCAGCTCGAAGCGGCCAAGGCCGACGTTGAGGCCGCGCAGGCGGATCTCGATCAGGCGCTACTCGATCTGGAGCGCACGACGGTGCGCGCGCCGTTTGAGGCGATGGTGCTTTCGCGGGACGTTGGCGTCGGTTCGCAGGTGAGCGCCGGCGAGTCGCTGGGGCGGCTGGTGAGCGTGGACTCGTATTGGGTCACGGCGACGGTGCCGCTCGATAAGTTGTCGCGCATCCAGTTCGCGGATACGCAAGGTGTGGGCGGCTCGGCGGTGACGGTGCGCAGTCGGGCGACCTGGCCGACCGGGGCGACGCGCGAGGGGCGGGTGGATCGGCTGATCGGTGCGCTGGATGAAAACACGCGACTGGCGCGGGTGAACGTGGTGGTCGACGATCCGCTGGCGCGTTCGGCCGGGAATGCCGGTGAGTCGCCGCTCATCATCGGTGCGTTGTTGGAAGTGACGATTGACGGAGCGCCATTGGATGACGTGCTGCGGCTGGATCGCAGTTACCTGCGCGAGGATAATACGGTGTGGGTGAATGACGGCGGCGAGCTCCGCATTGTCGCGGTCGAGGTCGTGTTCAGTGATGCTCAGTATGTTTACATTCGCGACGGGTTGGCCGATGGCGCGGCGGTGGTGACGACGGGGTTGAGCGCGGTGGTTGAAGGTGCGCCTCTCCGCACCGAGGGCGAAGGAGGCAACGAATGAGCGACGAAGCGCCCGTCCCGCAGCCGCCGAAATCGGAGGGCGATGGCGTCATCGGATGGATGGCGCGCAACTCGGTCGCGGCCAATCTGCTGGTGGTGATACTGTTGGTGGGGGGCTTGTGGACCGCGGTGAATATCCAGAAGGAGGTGTTCCCGTCGTTTCAGCTCGATGTGGTGACCGTGAATGTGGGTTACCCGGGGGCGGCTCCCGCGGAGGTGGAGCAGGGTATTTTGCTGCCGATTGAAGAGACCGTGCGAGGGGTGGACGGCATCAAGGAAATCACCTCGGTGGCCCGCGAAGGCGGTGGCTCGGTGACGATCGAGCTGGTGACTGGGGCGGATCGCATGCGGGCGTTTCAGGATGTCGATCAGGCGGTGAGTCGGATCCGCACCTTTCCGGACGATATCGAAGAGCCGCGGGTGAGCCTGCGGTCGAGGGAACGTGAGGTGTTGAACATCGTGCTCTTCGGTGCGGGCGACCAATGGACCTTGCGGCGCATGGCCGAGCGGCTGCGGGACCGGATGCTGAGTGATCCGCGGATCACGCAAGTGGAGTTGGGGCGCTCGCCGGACTTCGTGACACACGTGGAGATCCCGCGCGCGACCTTGCGGGAGTATCAACTTACACTCGGCGAAGTGGCGGCGATCATCCGCGCTTCCAGCGACGACATTGCGGCTGGCGCGGTGGAGACGCGCACGGGTGAGATCCTGTTGCGCATGAAGGAGCGCAAGCAATGGGCGGAGGAGTATGCGCAGATTGAAATCCTGGCGGCGCCGGACGGCGCGCGGGTGTTGCTGGGCGACATTGCGAAGATCACCGACGGTTTTGAGGAAGGCAGTTTTCCCTCGCAGTTTAATCAGTCGCTGTCGGTCGAAGTGAACGTGTTTCGGATCGGCGATCAGTCGCCCTTGGAGATCGCGGCAGCGGTGGAGGAGATCATGGCCGACTTCGAAACCGGCCTGCCGCCGGGCATGGAGTGGCGCATCGACAGCAACGCGGCGGAGGACTACCGGCAGCGACTCTCGCTGCTGGTGAAGAACGGCCTGCTAGCCATGCTCATCGTGCTGGGCATCCTCTCGGTGTTTCTCGAGTTCCGTCTGGCATTCTGGGTGATGATGGGGATGACGATCTCGTTCATCGGCGGTATCCTGTTTTTACCTACAATTGATGTGAGCATCAACATGATCTCGATGTTCGCCTTCCTGGTGGTGCTGGGCATCGTGGTGGACGACGCGATCGTGGTGGGCGAGAACGTCTACGAATACCGCCAGAAAGGCATGAGCCCCATGGAGGCGGCGGTGAAGGGGGCGCGCGACATCGCCGGGCCGGTGGTGTTCAGCATCCTCACCAACGTGGTGGCGTTCATTCCGTTGCTCTTCATTCCGGGGGAGACCGGCATGTTCTGGTGGCCGCTGGCGGCGGTGGTGATCATCGTGCTGCTGGTGTCGCTTTTCGAGGCGCTGTTCATCCTGCCGGCGCATCTGGCGCATACCAAGACGGGCGGGGGAGGCGGTCGGATCGGCGCGCGACTCCACGGGGTGCAGCAACGTTTTGCGAAAGGCTTCAGTGGCTTCGTGAACACGCGTTACAAGCGTTTCCTGAACGCCTGCCTGCGGGCGCGCTACGTGACACTTACAGCGGCGTTGGCCTTGTTTGTGATTGTGGGCAGTTACGCCACCAGCGCGCACATGGGCATGATCAACATGCCGGAGGTGGCCGCGGACGAAATCGAAGCAGGCATCCGCCTGCCGGTGGGTGTGACGCCGGCCCAGGCGGCCCGGGTGGCGATGGATGTGACCGAGTCGACGCAGCGCATGTTTGAGGAGCACAATCTCTACGCCGTGGCGGAGGGGATTAAAACCAACGTGCGTGGCGGGAGCTTCGTGGATGTGGAGATCGTAATGCGACCGCCGGATGAGCGCGACATGACGGCGGCGGAAGTGATCGCGTTGTGGCGCGACGAGATCGGTGACATCCCGGGCGTGAGCCAGATGACTTTTGAGGCGGAGAGTGGCCCCGGTGGTTACCGGCAGGACATCGATGTGGATTTGAGTCACGACGACATCGACGTGTTGGAGCGCGCGACGGCGGCTTTTGTGGAGCGGGCGGAGCAGTTCGCGAACACCCGCGATGTGAGCGACAACTACAACAAGGGGAAGAAGCAGATCGATTTCCGCCTGCGGCCGGAAGGTCGGGCGTTGGGGCTGACCTCGGACAACGTGGGGCAGCAGATTCGCGATGCGTTTTATGGGGCCTTGGCCACGCGACAGATGCGCGGCACCAACGAAGTGGAGGTGCGGGTCAAACTGCCGTTGGCCGAACGCAAGGACCTGCACAATTTGGAGGACCTCGTGATCATGACGCCGTCGGGCGCGGAGGTGCCGCTCTACGATGTGGTGGAGTTGAGTTACGGCGAAGCGTTCACCTCCATCAATCGACGCGATGGCCGGCGAGTGGTCGGCGTGTCGATGGATGTGGAGCCGAAGCGCGCGGTGGGGCAGGTGATCGAGGCCTTCGACAACGAAGTGTTGCCGCAACTGCGGGCGGATTTCCCGGGGCTCACCTGGACCTTCGAAGGTTCGCAGGCCGATATGCGGGAATCGACGGATGTGCTGTATGCCGGACTGGGCATGGCGCTGTTTGTGATCTACGCGCTGCTGGCGATCGCGTTTGGCAGTTATGTGCAGCCGTTGGTGGTCTTGGTGGCGATCCCGTTTGGAGGGATCGGGGCGGTGATCGGCCACATGATTTTGGGCTACGACCTGTCGTTGATCAGCCTGATGGGGATCATCGCGCTGTCGGGCGTGGTGGTGAACGACTCGCTCATCATGATCGATTTTGCCAATCGGCAGCGGCGCGACGGGAAGTCGGCGTTCGATGCGATTTTGCAGGCGGGCCTGCGGCGTTTCCGGCCGATTGCGCTGACAACGATGACGACGGCGGGCGGGTTGATTCCGATCATCGCCGAGCGCTCGATGCAGGCGCAGTATCTGATCCCGATGGCGATCTCGCTGGGCTTCGGCATCGTGTTTGCGACGATGATCATCCTCGTGCTCGTGCCGTGCCTTTACATGGCCTTGGAGGATGGCCGCGGCTGGATGATGCGCGGACGGAAGGCCGGGTGAGCTGAGAGGCAGGGGGGAGCGGCCGACACGGTCGCTGCTACACCCACCGTCTGTTTAACCGGCGCGGAAGGTCATGCCTTTGATCGCGGTGCAGCCGGGGACGGCTTTGATCTTGGGCAGGAAGCGGCGGCGGTTGTTGGAGAGTTCCTGTTTGGCGACGGAGTTGGAAACGAGGACGACGAGCCAACCGGCTTTGCTGATCTCCACCGGGTTGGAGTAGGCAGCGAGGGTGGGGGTGACGAGTTCGCGCCAGCGGTTGCGCAGTTCCTGAACGGGGGAGTTGTCCGAGAGGTGATACTTGTGCAGCAGGTTCTCGATGATGTTGCTGGCGTGCTGCGTGGGTCGTTTCACCTGCCGCCGCGGCTCCTCGAAGGGCACGCCGCGCAAGTCGCCGATGAGTTCTTCGGCGAGACGGCTAAATTTGGGCACTTCGGGATCTTTGGGCGGCATACTCTCAGAACTTTATTAAACCACGGATGGACACGGATATCGTCGCCTAACGGCGCCGCATTGAATTCCCAAGGAGCCATCCAGCGCAGCGGTAGCGAAGCTTATCCGTGTTTATCGGTGGTTCAAATGAATCACTCGCTGCTGAGGGTGGCTTGGCGGTTGTAGAGGGTTTTGTAGAGGGGGCTGGACTCGAGGAGTTCGGCGTGGGTGCCGCGGGCGGCAACGCGGCCGCGGTCGAAGACGAGAATCATGGAAGCGTCACGGATGGTGCTGAAACGGTGAGCGATGATGAGCACCGTCTTGCCGACCACGAGTTCGCGCAGGGCCCATTGGATGAAGGCTTCGCTTTCGCTGTCCAACGCGCTGGTCGCTTCATCGAGGATGAGGATGGGCGCGTCGCGGAGGAAGGCGCGGGCGAGAGCGAGGCGTTGACGTTGTCCGCCGGAGAGCGAGGCGCCGCGTTCGCCGACGACGGTGTCGTAGCCGTGGGGCAAGGACATGATGAAGTCGTGCGCGTAGGCGGCGCGGGCGGCGGCCTCGACATCTTGGCGGGTGGCGTTGGGCCGGCTGACGAGCAGGTTGTTGTAAACCGTGTCGTCGAAGAGGACGGACTCCTGGGAAACGATGCCGATGTGGCGACGGAGGTCGGCGAGGGTGACATCGCGCACGTCGGTGCCGTCGATCTTCACCGCGCCGGCGGCGGCTTCGTAGAAGCGCGGGACGAGGTTGGCGAAGGTGGATTTGCCGGCGCCGGACGGACCGACCAGTGCGCAGACGGTGCCGGCGGGGATGTGGACGTTGATGTCCTGCAGCACGAGTTCGCTGCCGCGGTAGGCAAAGGCGACGTTCTCCATGGAGATGTCGCCGCGGACTTGGTCGAAGGGTTGCGGATCGGCCGGGTCGTTGATCGTGACCGGCTCGTTGAGCACGGTCTCGATGCGGGCGAGGGCGGCGGAGCCCTTTTTGAGTTCGTTGTTCAGTCCGCCGAGTTTTTTGATCGGCTCGTAGCTGAGGTAGAGGGCGGTGATGAGAGAGAGGAAGGACTCCAACTCCACGCCGACGCGGTAGGCATAGATGAGAGTGATGGAGATGCCGACGGCGGAGATGATCTCAATGGCCGGGTTGAGGGCCTGTTGGTATTTCACCACCTTCATCTGGAAGCGCACGAGGGCGCTGCTAATGCCGCTGAATTTGCCCACCTCACGCTCCTCGAGTCCGAACGCGCGCACCTCGCGGGCGGCGGCGAGGTTTTCGCTGAAACGACCGGTGATGGAGCCGAGTTCGGTCTGCACCTCCTGAGCGCGGCGCACGATCTTTTTGCCGATGAAGCGGATGGGCAGCACGCAGAGCGGCACGACGGCGAGGCAGACCAACACGAGGGCGACGCCGCGCTCGTTGAAGGCGACCCAGACGAGGAAGCCGATCGAGCCCAGCAAGGTGGCGGGCTGGCGGATGATTTCGTTGGCCGCGAAGGTGAGGGTGAACTGGAGCTGATTGGTGTCGGCGAGGCCGCGGGAGATCAGGTCACCGCTGGACTGACGTTGTAGGAACGACAGGGGAAGGCGTTGGAGCTTACTGAAGAAATCGAGGCGGATGCGTTCGAGCACCTTCACGCCGGCCAGCTGCACCAGGTAGACGTTGGCGTAGCCGGAGAGACCACGGATCACGAAGATGAGTGGCAGCCAGGCGGCGACCAGCAACAGCTCCATCGTGGTGAGTGCGACGGCGTCCTCCGCAAAGATCTGCGGGAAGACCCACTTCATCATGAGCGGCAGGCCGGCACCGTTGGCGGCACCGAAGATCAGGCCGCAGAACAGCGCGGCGATGAGCGTGCCTTTGACCGGCTTGAGGTAGCCGAGAAAGGGACGGAAACGCTTCATGATGAGACCGCGAACGAGGCGCGGTGAATCAGTCCTTGGAGGAGCGGACGTCGAGAGCGTCGCGCAGGCCGTCGCCGAGGAAGTTGAGCGAGAAGAGGGTGAGCGAGAAGACCGCACCCGGGAAGAGGAGCAACCACGGGTATTCCTCCATCTTTTCCGCGCCGTCTTTGATCAGCGAGCCCCAGGAGCTCATGGGCGGCTGCACACCGAGGCCGAGGAAGCTGAGGAAGGCCTCGAGCAACATGACGGCCGGGATGGTGAGGGTGGTGTAAACGATGATCGGCCCAAGCACGTTGGGGATCATGTGGCGGAAGATGATGCGGCGTTTGCCGAGGCCGAGCGAGCGGGCGGCTTCGATGAACTCCATTTTCTTGAGCGACATGATCTGGCCGCGGACGATTCGCGCCATGGTGAGCCATTCGACCGCGCCGATGGCGACGAAGAGCAGGATGATGTTACGGCCGAAAAACACCATCAGCAGGATGACGAAGATGGTGAAGGGCAGGGCATACATGATGTCGACAATGCGCATCATGACGGAGTCGGTCTTGCCGCCGAAGAAGCCGGCGGTGGCGCCGTAAACGACGCCGATGGTGAGGGCGACGAAGGTGGCGCAAAGGCCCACGCCGATGGAGATGCGACCGCCGTAGAGCAGGCGCACCATGAGGTCGCGACCGAGTTGGTCGGTGCCGAGCCAGTGTGCGGCGCTGGGCGAAGCGAAGGTGTTGTTGAGGTTGGTTTCCTCGTAGCTGTAGGGGCTGAACCAGGGGCCGGCGATACAAGCGATGGTCAGCACGATGAGGACGATGCCGCCGAAGAGGGCCAATTTGTTTTTGGCCAGGCGGTGCCAGGCGTCGCGCCAGAGGGAGGAGCCTTGCTCGAGGTCCTCGGGCAGCGGGGCGCTGGACGGGAGTTGTTCGGCGGAGGGAGAGAGGGAAAGGGACATGCTCGAAGTAGGAAGTAAGAAGTTCGAAGGATGAAGTAAGGCGTCGGTCGGCTTACTCGAACTTGAGCTTGGGGTTCAGCCACACTTGGACGACGTCGACCACGAGGTTGAGCGTGATGATGAGCGAGGCGTAGAGGATGACGGTGCCGAGCACCAAGGTGTAGTCGCGGTTGAAGGCGCTGTTCACGAATTCGCGGCCGAGGCCGGGAATTTGGAAAATGGTCTCGATGACGAAGGAGCCGGAGAGGATGCCGGCGATGGCCGGGCCGAGGAAGGACACCACCGGCAGCAGACCGCCGCGCAGGGCGTGCTTGAAGATGACGCGCGTCTCGCTGGCTCCTTTGGCGCGGGCGGTGCGGATGTAATCCTGGTTAAGGATTTCCAACATGCCACCGCGGGTGAGGCGGGCGACGTAGGCGGCGTAAACCATGCCGAGGGTGGCGGCCGGGAGCACGCGGTCGTAACTCGTATACCAGCCCGAGGCGTTGAACCACCCGAGGTGGATGGCGAAGAACAAAACGAGCAGCGGACCGAGCACGAAGGTCGGAATGCAGATACCGGTCATCGCGATCGAAGAGCACAGGTAGTCGGCCCAGCTGTTGCGGTAGACCGCGGCGAGGGTGCCGAGCGGGATACCGATCAGGAGCGCGACGGTCAGTGAGGTGAGGCCGAGCTCCAGCGAAACGGGGAGCTTGTCGGCGATGATCTCATTGACGGTGCGGTTCGGGTATTTGAACGAGGGCCCAAAATCGAAGTGCAGCAGAATGCTCTTCAAGTAGTCGAAGAACTGCACGTGCAGCGGATTGTTCAGGCCGTAGTGGGCCTCGAGGTTGGCAAGCACCTCGGGCGTGACGGCCTTTTCACTGTCGAAGGGACCTCCGGGCGCCTGGTGGAGCATCACGAAGGAAACGGCCACAATGATGAAGAGGACCGGAACGGCCTCCAGCAGGCGGCGGGCGATGAAACGAAACATATCGGTGGGTCTGTAGTAGTGTGTGTGTCAGGCGAGTGACGCCCTTTGTCTAGCTGCCTGCGGACGGGGGCAGAAAGCACAAAAGCTCCCGGACGGACCGCAAATTTGGGGCCGGGTCGCAGAAAATTGCGATATTTCGCAACCTGAAGCGTGGTTGCGGGGTGGTTTCGGCATGCTGACAGACCTCCGCTTCACGCTGCGCTCCCTCGCCAAGGCCCCCGGCTTCGTGCTCGTGGCTCTTTTTACCCTCGCTCTCGGCATCGGGGTGAACGCCACGATGTTCAGTATCGTTAACGCAGTCCTCTTGCGTGGGCTGCCCTACGAACGGCCCGAGGAGCTTGTGGCGGTGAACCTCTCGAATCCCACCGAGGGTTGGCTGCGGGGCGACCTATCGATGGAGGAATTTAACGAACTGGCGGCGGGCGCGACCACGCTCGAGGGGCTGTTCTCCATGCAGTCGGGCACGTTCAACGTGAGTGGCGGCGAGCTCGCGCCGGAGCGTTTTACGGGCACCTGGATGACGGGCAGCGGATTGCAGACGATTGGCGCGCAGCCGCGCATCGGGCGTTGGTGGACGGCGGAGGAGGAGCTGGCCAGCGCCAGTCCGGTGGTCGTGATCAGCGAGACGCTGTGGCAGACGCGGTTTGGCGCGGCGCCCGACGTGGTGGGTCAGACGCTGCGGGTGAACGGCGAAGTCGCGACCGTCATTGGCGTGACGCAGTCGAAATTTGATTTTCCGGACTCGACCGACCTGTGGATGCCCCGGCGCTACAGCCGCACGGATGAAGAGCGCGACACGCGCTACCTCAACGTGGTGGGGCGGCTGCGTCCGGGCGTGACGATCGAGCAGGCGCGCGGGGAGATGGAAGTGTTGTTCGCCGGCTGGGCGGCGAACCATGCGGAAATGTATGACGCGCTGGCCATTCGGGTCGTGCCGTTGAAGGAGGATTTTATCGGCGACAACACGGCGCGGATGCTCGGCGTCATGATGACCTGCGTGACCATGGTGCTGCTGATTGCCTGCACCAACGTCGCCAACCTGCTGCTGGTGCGGGGCAGCGCGCGGGCCAAAGAACTGGCGGTGCGCACGGCACTCGGCGCGGCGCGCGGGCGGACGGTGCGTTTGCTGCTGATGGAAAGTCTCGTGCTGGCGCTGGGCGGTGCGGCGCTGGGATTGCCGCTGGCGCAGGTGCTCCTCGATGCCTTTGACCGCGCGATGGCTCTCTCCGGCGAGACCCAACCGGCCTGGATGACATGGGAGATCGACGGCATGGTGTTGCTCTACGTCGCGGGCGTGGCGGTCGTGACCTGCGTGCTGGCGGGGCTGCTGCCGGCGCTGCGGCTAAGCACGACCAATCTGGTGACCTTTCTTAATGACGCCTCGCGGGGCAGCACGGGCGCCAAAGGTGGCCGCCTCACGCGCGTGCTGGTGGTGGGCGAAGTGGCGCTGTCGTGCGTGCTGCTGGTCATGTCGGGCCTGATGATTCACTCGGTGATCAAGTCCGCCGACATTCCGCTCGGTTATGATCCCGACGGCATTATGTCGGCGCGCATCGGTCTGCCCGAGGCGCAATACACCGACGAGCCCGGTCGCATCGCGTTTTTTGAAAAACTGCTGCGCAATGTGCAGGAGCGTCCGGAGGTGACGGCGGCGGCGCTCAGCACGCGGCTGCCGACCTGGGATGGCTCGGGATCAGTCGTGTTGGAGGATTCACCGTTGGCCGGCGGTGAAGTCCAACCACGGGCGGGATCCGGCTACGTGTCGCGGGATTGGTTTGCGACGCTGGGGGTTCAGCTCGTCGACGGTCGTGACTTTATGGATACGGATACGGCAGAACGCGATCCGGTGGCCTTGGTCAATCTGAAGGCGGCGGAGACCTTCTGGCCGGGCGAGAGTGCGATCGGCAAGCGGCTGAAGTTGGGCCATACTGATGATCTGACGGATGCGCCGTGGGTGACGGTGGTGGGCGTAACGCCCTCGGTTTACCAAGGCGATTTTGAGGATCCGCTGGAGCCACAGGTGTATCTGGCGATGACGCAGGGCGACGCCCGGTATTATTCGCTGCTGTTGCGCACAACCACGGGCGATGCGTCGACGGCGGCGGCGATCATGCGCGAGGAGGTGCGCCGCATTGATCCGGACCTGCCGATCTACTGGGTGCAGCCGCTGCAGCAGCACATCGATCAGGCGCAGTTTTTCGGCCAATTGTTCGCGTGGATCTTTGGCATCTTTGGCGGAGTCGCCTTGGTGCTGGCGGCTGTCGGCATCTACGGCGTGATGGCTTACAGTGTGAGTCAGCGCGTGCCGGAAATCGGCGTGCGTGTGGCGCTGGGCGCGAATCCACGCAGCATCATGGGGCTGGTGCTGCGCCAGGGCGGAAGGCAGCTCGGCATCGGACTGGTGGTGGGGCTGGGATTGTCCTTCTTCGCGGCGC
Organism: Actomonas aquatica; assembly: GCF_019679435.2. NCBI lineage: Bacteria > Pseudomonadati > Verrucomicrobiota > Opitutia > Opitutales > Opitutaceae > Actomonas > Actomonas aquatica. Next base: position 1,312,170 of record NZ_CP139781.1, on the reverse strand, counting down.
AAATGCTGCAGGGCTTCCTCTACCAAGTGGAGCCGACGGATCCGCCGGCCTTTGGCGCGACGGTGATCGTGTTGCTCACGGCGGGCGCGTTTGCCTGCGCAGTGCCGGCGTGGCGGGCGCTGCGGGTGAGCCCGATGGAGGCGTTGCGCGGGGACTGAGGTTTGCAGGTGGAAACGCTGTCGGGCGTAAAGCCCGACCCACAGGAGATTGCGTTCCCGCCTCAGTCGTTCAGCGGCCGCCGCGGCCCAGTAGGGTGACGGGGATGGTCGCGAGCAGGATGCGCAGGTCGAGCCAGAGGCTCCATTGGTCGATGTAAGCGAGGTCGAGGCGCACCCAGTCGGCGAAGTCGGCGAGGTCGCTGCGACCGCTCACTTGCCAGAGGCCGGTGAGGCCGGGCTTCACGCTGAGGCGGCGACGGTCGTGGCCTTCGGCGATAGCGGCGACTTCGGAGAGCGGCAAAGGGCGGGGGCCCACCAAACTCATCTCGCCGCGGATGACGTTCCAGAGTTGCGGCAGTTCATCGAGGCTGTGGCGACGCAGGAAACGACCGAATGCGGTGATGCGGGGATCGGAGCTCAGTTTGAAGGCGGGGCCCTTAAGTTCGTTTTGCTCGGCGAGGGCGGCCTGCTCGGCTTCGGCGCCAACGCGCATGGTGCGAAACTTCAGCATCGTGAAGGGACGACCGTTGCGGCCGCCGCGTTGTTGGCGAAACAGCACCGGGCCGCGAGAGGTGAGTTTGATGAGCACGGCGAGCAGCAGAAAGAGAGGTGACAACACCAGAAGCAGCGCGCCGGCGGCGAGGTAGTCGAAGGCTTGTTTGATCGCCAGCGCGGTGGGCGCGGCGGATTGGGCGCGCACGTAGAGCACGGGTTCGCCGGCAAACTCGTCGACAGCGAGGCGCCAGGCCGAACCGAGGGGGAGGCCCGGGCGGATGAGCAGTTCGACGCCTTCGCTTTCGCAGGTGTCGAGCAGCGGCTTGATGCGATCGGCGTCGGTGCCGGCGAGGTTGGCGATGACGGCGTCGATGGCTTCGGTGTGCAGCAGTGCCGCGAGGTCGGCGGAGTTGAGCGTGGCGGGATCGCGTTCGGCGACCGTGTGGAGAGCTTCGCGTTCCATGCCGGAGAGGGCGGCTTGGGCGACCCGGTTTTCGGCGGCGGATCCGAGCCACAGCACCCGGCGCTGCCAGCGTTCGTCGCGCCGACTCCAGCGGGAAAGCTCGTGGCGACCGTAGACCAGAATACCACCAAAACCACCAACCAAGAGGATGACCGATCGGGCGAATTCCTCGCGCACCAGGAAGAGCAGCAGAATGGTGCCGGCGACCGTGATGAGGCAGCCACGGACGATGATCATCAGCGTGCCCCAGCGGGAGGAAAGGCGGGGTTGGGAATAGAAGCCCTGCGCGCGCAGCATGAGCGGGCCAAAGACGCCGACCCACGGGAAGAGCCAGAGGTATTTGATGATGTCCTCAAGCGGATCGAGGGAGAAGCGGGCGAGGTTGGCGCGCAGGGTGTAGGCCAGACCCAGTGCCAGCATGAACAGTCCGCCATCGGCAACTTGACCGAGAAAAGAGCGGGTCTGGCGGGGGTGGGTGAGCATGCGAAGGGGCGGCGGCCGACGGCGATGGAGGGCGTTTAGAGCAGGCGATCGAGATCGGTGCCAATGCCGCCAAGGGCGTAGATCTGACCCTTTTCGTCGCGGATGGGAAACTTGGTCACGAGAAAGCGCCGCGGACCTTTGGGGGTTTCGAGCACGTCCTCAAACATGATGATGAGTCCGCGCGAGAAGACTTGTTGGTCGCGTTCGCGGAAGCTTTTGACGAGTTCCGGCGGAAACAACTCCGCATCGGTTTTGCCCACGATGGCGGCGGCGGACAGACCGTGGATTTGGGCGAAGGGCTCGTTGGCCGAGATGTAGCGCAGGTCGGGAGTTTTGATGAAGATGGGTTGGGGACTGGCGGCGATGAGGCTGTCCTTGAGTTGCTCCAAGCGTTTGGCGTGAGCGTCGTTTTGCGCGCTGGTGAGGCAAAAGTGCGCCAGAGCCCGGTGGTTTTGCCAGCTCACCAAAAACAGCACGGCAGTGACGATCAGACCGAGAACGAGCACGAGATTGCTGGTGGAGCCGAAAGCCGTCGATGACGTCAGCGTCGGCGCCTCAGCGATGATGTCCCAATGACTCTGAAAGAGTGAAAACGGCACCGTGGCCGCGTGGGGATATTGGGCGCCAAACGTATCCGGATTCGGCAAGGCGGTGGTGAGTGGCGCATTGCCCCGCGCCAATAGCCCCACCGCGCGCGGTGATGCGCCGGGCGCACTTTGCAGCAGCAGAACGTGGTCGGCTCCGATGAGCAGGTAGGGTTCGAGGTCGGCCATCAAGGTCGCGGCGGAGAGCACACCCACCAAGTGACCGGCCGGCAAAGCGTGGGGGGAGTCGGGCGCGGTGCGAAACACCGGCACGTCGAGCAAAAAAAGGTGCGCCCACGCAGTGTCGTTCACCCGGAAGAGGCGCGGAGCGTTGGTATCAACGTGCGCGCCGCAAAGCGAGTTATGCCACATCGAGATTTGGGCGAGCGAGAGGTCGGCGTTGGCGGGAGCGAGCAGCCGTGCCGGAGGGGGCGGCGCCGAGGCGGGGGACGCCGAGGCGGCGGGAATCCACGCGATCTGCCGAAACGGCGAGGGCAGGGTGACGGCGACCGGTTGCGTGTCCTGGGCAAACGGGTGGGCCGATTCGAGCAGGATGTCGCGATAGGTTTCGGCCCGGCGTGTGACCAAAGCCGAGGACTGCAGTGCGAGGGTTTCGTTGCGAGCATGCAGGGCGCTCGCTTCATCGCGGTGGATGGTGTGACTCGCCAACCAGGACAGGCCGATGCCTCCCGCCGCGACAGCGACCAGGAAAACGCGGGAGAAGGTGGTGGAGCGAAGGGTCAAATTAGCGGGCCGGAGTGTGGCTAGTCAGGAAAAGAGCTTTGGGACGCAGGGCAATGATTTGCATTTTGGAACAGGGCTGCGCGGAATGCAGATTGTGGGCCGATTCGTGCGGATGAGTCTCGACAGTTATCGGGCGCGTTTTCTCGCGGCGATGGCGAGTGTCGTGATGTTGGGTTTTATCGCCATGCTGCTCCTCAATCGGCACTACGGCCAAGGAATGATCGTGTCGCATGCCGAGGCTTTGGCTGAGCAGGGGTTGCAGCGCATGGTCAGTCAGCTCCGTTCCATCACCGCCGACGCCGTGCGGCAGGAACAGATTCTGGAAACGGTGGTGGCGCGGCAGGGCAAGACGGTCAACCCGGTGGGGGCGTTATTGGAAGTGGCCCCGTTGTTTTTGGCTGAAGACACGCTGACATATGCGGGGGTGGCGGTAGCCGGGACGGGTGAATATGCCTTTTTGCAACGGCGGGAATCCGGCGCCGTAGGACTGCGGCACTACACGCGGGATGAAACGGGCGCATGGATCATTCGTGACGCGGCGATGCGGCCAGATGGCACGATGGAGGGGGAGACGCAGTCTCCGTGGGATGGATATGATGTGCGGGAGCGACCGTTCTACCAAGCGGCACAGGCCCGAACGGGACGGGTGTGGACGGACAGTTACCTCTTTCCCGCCAACGAGTTCACCGCCGCCGAGCGTGGGGTGACGCTGGCGGCGGGGATACGCGGCGAGGCGGAGGAATTGCTGGCGGTGGTTGAGGTGGATTTTGGGACCTTGGAGTTGTCGCGCTATGTGGCCGAGTTGCAGCGCGGCATCGCGGGGCAGGTCTTTGTGCTTGAAGAGCGCAGCGATGGCAGCCGACGTCTGGTGGTGCATTCCGACGCCGAAGCGATGGCGTTGGGCAGTGCGGCTGGACTGGCCTTTGATCCGCTGGTGTTGGCCAGCTCGCAACGCTTGGCCGGTGGATTCGATTCGTTTGCGAGCGGGCAAGCGGAGTCGGTGTTACTCCACTTTGATGAGGAGGATTACGTGGCGTCGGCACTCGTGCTCTCGGGGGAGGCGCAACCCAAATGGATGGTGGTATCGGTCCTGCCAGTGGCGGCGGTGAGCGGAAATCTGAACGCATTGCAGTGGGCGACGTTTTGGGGGTTGGCGTTCATCGCGGCGGGCGGTCTGGCCTTTTCATGGTTGCTGGCGGCGGGGCTGAATCGGCCGCTGATCAAGTTGTCGACCCAGGTGGATCGATTGTCCCGGGCGGAGGAGGTGGACCTGGAGGTGGGCAAACGAGGGCCGCGCGAGGTCAAAGAGCTGGCGCAGCGTTTTAAGGTGATGGCGGACCGGGTGGCCCAGCGGGAGCAGGAGTTGGTGGCGGCGGAAGCGCAGGCCCGGGCCAAGAGCCAGCGGGTGCAGGCGACACACCGGGCGTTGTTAGCCGCGGCGCAGGAGGTGGTGGAAGCCAAGGGGGAGGCGGCCAGTCATTTTGAGCGTTTGCTCGAATTGGTGATGGAAGCGATCGAGGTGCAACTGGCCATGATATGGCGAGTGGATGACGTTCGTGGTGGCATCGCCTGCGTAGGAAGCTGCGGCGAGGCGGTGGTGCCTGGCGAAGGGTATGTATTTTTGCCGTGGAAGGATATGCCGACCTATCATGTGACCTTAAGGGAAACGGGACGATTGGTGACGGAAGATGCGGCCCGTGATCCGGTCATTGCCGAGTTTTATGCACGGCGGCCGAAAGTGGACGGCCGGGTGGGATTGTTGGACGTAGCGATTAAATCGGAGGGTAAACTCGCGGGAGTGGTGTCGTTGCAGACGGTAGGTCGGGAGGAAGGTTGGTCGGCCGAAGAGATGTTGTTGGCGGGTGGAATTGCGGACGTCGTGGCGCTGCTTTGGGAACGGGACGCGCGGCGGCAGGCGGAGGCATCCCTGCGGGCGCGAGCGCGGCGACTTTGGCGGGCCAACGACAGCATGCACGAGATCGCCTTGGTGCTCGCGCAGACGACCTTGGCGGACGCGATCGAGCAGGTTCTGGAATCGAGTGTGGAACTGTTGCGGGCGTGGCGGGTTTCGGTGTGGCGGCGATGTGAGGAAAGCAGCGATTTCGAGCTGGTGGCGTTGCGCACCGCCGAGGCGGAAATGACCCGCGAAACGCGACGACTTTCGCACGAGGATCAACCCGGTTATTGGCGCGACATGGAACGGGATGGCCGGGTCGTGATCGAGGATGTGACCACGGACCCACGGACCAAGGCGTTGGTGGCGGAGCGCCTCCCGGAGGACGGCCCATTTGCCGCGCTGGATCTGGGCGTCTTCGTGGGCGGGCAACTTTCGGGCCTGTTTTCAGTGCACCGCGAGGGGCCGAATCAATGGAGCCCGGAGGACGAATTGGTGGCACGCGCGATGACCGATCTGTTGGCTTTTGCATTCGAGCGGGAAGCGCGCGAACGGGCCGAGCGGGCTCTGGAGGTGCAGGCGAGTCGATTGGCGCGGAATGGCGAACTGGTGGCGGCGTTGACCCGGGAGATCAGCGCGATGGGCTCAATTCAGGAAGGTGTGCGCGCGGCCAACCAATATTGCGGCGAGGCGCTCGAGGTTGATTACGTGGTGGTCTGGCTGGGCGCCGACAACGATCAAGTTTACGAGAATGCGGACGTCTATGCCGTGAAGAGCGGAGAGCATCTGCAGGGCGTGCCCTTGCCGTCGCGGGCGCTGGCGGGGCTCCTGCGGCAGTTGGCGGATGAGCGGTGTGTGGTGTTGCCCAACAGTATGGAGCATCCGGTGCTGGGGGCGTATTTTTCCCGCAACCTGCCGGAGTTGCCGGCCTTCAATTGTCTCATCGCGCCGGTGTTCTCCCGCGATCGCACCGTGGGCGTGATTTGTGCGCAGGTGACCGATCTGGAGCGGGAGTGGCGACCGGAAGAACGGTTCTTTATTCGCGCGGTGGCGGACGTGTTGTCGTTGCGGATGGAGTCACTGGCGCGGCGTCAAGCCGAGGAGTATCTGCGGCGCCGCTCCGATCGTATCGGACAGATGAATACGGCGCTCAGTCGGGTGGCGACGGATCCGGTGGTGCACGGCGACAAGGCGGAGGAAGCCCTAAGGCGTCTCACCACGATTTGTGTGGATGGTCTGACCGGCGTGCAGGTGAGCGTGTGGTTCCGACATCGCCAGCCTGACCGGTTGGAGCTGCATCATCGGGTGGGGCCCCGGGAGGAGCAGCGCGGCGAAGTGGAGTGTTTGTCTCGCGCCGTGGCACCGCGACACATGGCGGCACTGGAGGCGCAGCGGCATGTCTTGGTTCCGGTGGTGAGCCAGCATGAGTGGGCCGACGAACTGGGCGGGGAAAAATTGGCGCAGCGACGGGTGGTGAGCCTGTTTGATACTTCGGTGCGCTTACGTGGTGAATTGGCGGGGATGCTGCGCATCGAGTCGACAACCACGCGGCACGCTTGGACGGAGGAAGAGAAGATCTTCGTCGGCGCGATCGCCGACATGGTGGGCAGTGTTTTTGAGAGCGAAGCCCGCCGGATCGCCGAGATGGAAAATGAGGAAGCGCGGGAGCGCATGCGCCTACTCATCGCGCGCACGCCGTTGGCAGCGATTGAGTGGGATCGCAATATGCGCATTCGGGGGTGGAACCCGGCGGCGGAGCGTTTGTTCGGGGTGAAGGCCGCGGAGGTGCTCGGGCAAAGTGGTTGGTTTTTGGTCGACGAGACGGATCGACTGCGGGTCGTGCGAGGTTGGCGGGAGGTCTTGCGCAACAACAGCAGTATCGAATTGCGGGTGAGCAACCGCACCGCGGATGGACGCGAGGTGATTTGCGACTGGCACAACAGTTTGTTGAGCGACGTGGACGGCCGGGCGCTGGGTATCAGCTCGCTGGTGGAGGATGTGACGGAGCGAGTGAGGGCGGAACGGGCGGTGCATGAGTTGAATACGTCGCTGGAGCAGCGTGTGGCAGAGCGCACGGAAGCGTTGCAGTTGGCCAACGAACGCTTGCAGGAACTCGACCGACTCAAGTCGGAGTTCCTCGCCACCATGAGTCACGAGCTGCGCACGCCGCTCAACTCGATCATCGGTTTCAGTAAGATTCTGAAGACGGGGTTGGCGGGGGAGTTGAATGAGGAGCAGACCAACCAGATTACCCGCGTGCACAGTGCGGGCGTGCACCTGCTGGGTTTGATCAACGATCTGCTGGATCTGTCCAAGATCGAAGCCGGGCGCATGCGGCTGGCGGTGGAGCGATTCAATCCGCAAAAACTTCTCGATGATTTGCGGCACCTGCTGTCGCCGATGGTAGCATTAAAAGACATGGAGTTTGTGGTGCAGAACGAAGCGCCGGAGGTGGAGATCGTGAGTGACCCGACGCGGGTGTATCAGGTGTTGGTCAACCTCGCGACCAATGCGGTGAAGTTCACCCAACAGGGGCGCGTTACGGTGCGCGTCACCCAGAAGCAGGAGAAACTTTGGTTCGAGGTGGTGGACACGGGCATGGGCATCGAGGCCGACAAGATGGGTTATCTCTTCGAAGCGTTTCGTCAGGTCGACAGTTCGGCCCGCCGCCATTTTGAAGGCACGGGGCTGGGGCTCTATCTCAGTCGCAAAATTGTTTCCATGCTCGGCGGCGCGATCGGCGTCGACAGCGTCTTCGGGCAGGGCTCCACCTTTCATTTTTGGCTGCCGCTGCGGGCCACCGCGCCGCGCTCCGGATCGCAACCCCCCCTTTGATTCCAACCGCTCATGAAACCGCGTATCCTGCTCGTCGAAGACAATGACTCCAATGTTTACCTCGTGCGTTTCCTGCTCGAACGCGCCGGCATGGAAGTGCTGCACGCGGCGAACGGCCAGGAGGGAGTCGCGATGGCGCAAAGCGAGCAACCGGATCTCGTGGTGATGGATCTGCAGATGCCGGTGATGGACGGCTACGAGGCGGCGCGACTGCTCAAAGCAAATCCCGCGACGAGCGATTTACCGCTCATCGCGTCGTCCGCTTACGCGCAACCTCACGATGAGCAGAAGGCGTTGGACGCTGGCTTTTCGGGTTACATCGCCAAGCCGTTTGAGCCGGACACCTTTGCCGAGATCGTGCGTTCGTATCTGCGGTAGCGGTTGGGGGGCGCTTACTTGCCACCATACCAGACGCCGCGGCGCCAGTTGTGGCGCTGAAGTTTGGTGACGAGTTCGGCCGGCATGGCGGGCAGGTCGCTCACGCCGCAGTTGGCCTCGGCTTGGGCGACGGTGCGGATGCCAGGGATGACCACGCTCACGGCGGGGTGGGCGAGGACAAATTTGAGCGCGGCCTGCGGCATGGTGTAACCGCTGTCGACGAGGTCAGATTTGACCGCGTCGACGCGCTTGATCACACGCTCGAGGCGATCACCGGCGAAATAGCCGGCCCGAAAATCGTCGGGGGCGAAGGTCGTCTCAGGCGTAAACTTGCCGGTGAGTGCACCTTCGTCGAAGGCGACCCGCACGATGACCCCCACGCCACATTCGGCGGCGACGTCGAGGAGTTCGGCGGCCGGTTCCTGTTCGAAGATGTTGTAGATGACCTGCACGGAATCGATCCACCCGTCGCGCATGAGATCGATGACGCTGTTTTGATCCTGTTCGGGTGTGGAGACGCCGATGAGACCGATTTTGCCCTCGGCCTGCAGCTGGCGCAGAATCTTGAAAGGGGTCGGGTTGCGGTTCCAGGCGCGCGTCCAGGTGTGAAGTTGCAACAGGTCGAGACGGTCGGTGCCGAGCTTGGCGAGGCGTTCGGCGAGGTCGGTGCGCAGGTAGGTTTCGGAGTAGCGATCTTCGGCGCGGCAGTAGGGCGAGGGCGGCCAGATACCGGGGCTGGGCGGGGTTTTCGTCGCAACAAAAACCGATTCTTCGTGGCCGGCGGCGCGGCGCTCGCGCAGGACTTGGCCGATGAGTTTTTCGCTGCGGCCGTCGCCGTAACCGGCGGCGGTATCGATGAAGGTGCAGCCGAGATCGAGGGCGCGATGGAGCGCGCCGAGGGAATCACTGTCGTCCTGTGCACCCCAGGAGCCACCGATGGCCCAGGCGCCAAAGCCGATTTCGGAAACGAGAGGTTCGTGCTGACCAAACTTACGGTAATTCATCGTGGCCGAAGCCTAAGCGGCCGTGGCGACGGTTGCCGAACCCGAATCGAGGGACGCTGCCGCTCGTTGAGCAGGCGGCGTCAGAAACCAGCCGGGGCGGCCTCGGGACTACGGCGATCGCTCACGCCTTCGAGCATGCCGGTTTCCGGGTCGATGAGGATGCTTTCGGCGTCGCCCCAGTAGCGGGCGGCTTGCACGGCTTCGTTGCGATAGAGGCGCCGGAGGGCGAGCGTGTGGCCCATGGCTTCGAGCGCGTCGAGGGTGTCGGGCGAAGCGAGGAACGGTTCGCGATAAATCTGGTCCGGCTGCCACTGGTGGTGAAAACGCGGTGCATCGACGGCGAGTGTGAGTGGGAGCTGGTGGTCGATGACGTTGAGCGACACCTGCAGCACGGTCGTGATGATGGTGGGGCCGCCGGGAGAGCCGGTCACGAGGTAGGGTTTGCCGTCGCGGCTCACGATGGTCGGGGTCATCGACGAGAGCGGACGTTTGCCGGGGGCGATGGCGTTGGATTCGCCTTGGATCAGGCCGAACATGTTTTTCACCCCGACCTTGGAGGTGAAGTCGTCCATCTCGTTATTGAGCAGCACGCCGGTGCCGGCGGCGGTGACGCCGTTGCCGTAGAGGCCGTTGAGGGTGTAGGTGCAACTGGCGACATTGCCCGCGGCATCGACGGCGGCGAAGTGGGTGGTCTCGGTCGACTCCGCAGACGGAATCGGCGCGGGCGCGAGGCCTTCGCTCGGCGTGGCGTGTTGCGGATCGAAGGAAGCGGCGTGGTGCTCGAGCGTGGCCGGCGAGAGCAGGGCCTCCTGCGGCACCGGATAAAAATCGGGATCACCAAGGAACTCGGCGCGATCGCGGAAGGCGCGGCGCATGGCTTCGGTCACGAGGTGGATGTAGGTGGTGGAGTGCAGGCCCATCTCCCGCAGATCGTAGGGCTCGAGCAAGCCGAACATTTGGGCGAGGGCGATGCCGCCGGAACTGGGCGGCGGCATGGTGACGAATTCAAAACCTCGATACGTGAAGCGAATCGGTTCGCGTTCGACGGGGCGGTAGGCGGCGAGATCGGCCGCGGTGATGAGGCCGCCGCCCTGGGCTTGGTCGGCGGCAATGAGTGCGGCCGTTTCGCCCTCGTAAAACTCGCGGGCGCCGTGGGCCTGGAGGCGGGCGAGGGTGGCGGCGAGGTCGGGTTGGCAAAGGCGATCACCGGCAGCGTAGGGGCGGCCGTCGCGCAGGAAGATGCGTTTCGATTCGGCGTTGGCGGAAAGCAGGGTGGTGCTGGCAATCAGGTCCTGCGCGAGGGCGGGACTGACGGTGAATCCATCGGCGGCGAGTCGGCGGGCTGGCTCAAGCACGGCGGCCCAGCTCACCTGACCAGAACCGTAGCGCGCCCAGGCATGATGGAGGCCGGCGACGGTGCCGGGCACGCCGTTGGCGAGGTAGCCGTGCGTGGAAGCACGCGGGATGATGTTGCCGTCGGCGTCGAGGTAGAGGTCGCGGTGAGCTGCGCTCGGCGCAACTTCGCGAAAATCGAGAGCGACCTCTTCGCCGTCGGCCGTCTGCACGATCATAAATCCGCCACCGCCGAGGTTGCCGGCGCGCGGGTAGGTGACGGCGAGGGCGAAGCCGGTGGCCACGGCGGCGTCGATGGCGTTGCCGCCTTGGCGCATGATTTCGATGCCGGCCTGCGAAGCGAGGTGGTGCGCGGAGACGACCATGCCGCGTCCGGCTTGGACCGCCGAGCGCTGGGCGTAGGCGGGCAGAGTTAAACAAAGAGCGAGAACGAGACAGGACCGGAGCAGGACTTTCATGAGCTAAAACGAAACAGGCGGCGCGGGACGGGAAATCAGGGTTGAGCAGTCGGCGCCGGCACGAGGCGCACGATGCGATCGGGACGATTGAGGGCGACGTAAATGGCGCCGTCGGGACCGGAGGCGACATCGCGACAACGACCAAAATCCTGGAAGAGAATTTCTTGTTCGACGACCTGATTGTCCACGATGACCACGCGGCGCAGGTGTTGTTGGGCAAGCGCGGTGACGAGCAGGTTGCCGCGCCAGCCGGGGAAGAGGTCGCCCTCGTAGAAATCGATGCCGCAGACGGCGATGGACGGGGTCCAGTGGATGACGGGTTGGGCCATTCCTGCGGCGGCGGTGCGGGCGGTGATGGGCGTGCCGTTGTAATTCATGCCGTAGGTGATGAGGGGCCAGCCGTAGTTGGTGCTGCGGGTGATGAGGTTGAGCTCATCGCCGCCGCGCGGCCCGTGTTCGGTCGACCAGAGCTCGCCGGTGGCGGGATCGAAGTCGAGCCCCTGCGGGTTGCGATGACCGTAGCTCCAGATGGACGGCAGGGCGGTGGGATCGGCGACGAAGGGGTTGTCGTTGGGGATGCGTCCATCGTCGTGCAGGCGGTGGATTTTGCCGTTGGGGCGGCCGAGGTCCTGGGCGTGTTGCTGAGCGCCGCGATCGCCGATGGAGAAGAAGATGTGGCCCGTATCATCAAAAGCGATACGGTTGCCGTAGTGGACACTGCCGGGCTGTCGGTAGTGGGCGATGTCGGCGGCGTAGATGACCTCCTCATCGGTCCAAGTGCCGTCGGTGATGCGGCCGCGCACGATCTTGGTGAAACTGACGTTGGCGCCGGCGGGGGTGGTGGCGGGGTCGCTGAAACTCAGGTAGATCCAACCGTTGGTGGCGTAGTCGGGGTGCGGAGCGACCTCGAGCAGACCGGCTTGGCCGGCGCCGTCCACCCAAGGTGTATCCATGACCGGAGGCAGGAGTTCGCCGTCGCGCAGGAGGCGCAGAGAGCCGGACTTTTCGGTGATCAACATGGTGCCGTCGGGCAGCCAGTTGATCGACCAGGGCGTGTCGACTTCGTCGGTGACGGTTTCGATGACGAAGTCGTGTTGCTGAGTATGGAGCACGAGGTCGGCCGGCGGGGCGGGCAGGGTTTCGCGGTTGCGTTGGTAACCGGCACGGCGCTCGCGGATGAAGACGACGAGCGCGCGAATCTCAGCCTCGTTGAACACGCTTTCCCACGCGGGCATGCCTTTCTCGAGGTTACCCTTGGCGATCTGGTGGGCGAGCTCCTCGTCGGTGCCGGTGCCACCGTAGGTCCACACATCATCGAGCATGGATGGGGCACTGCCGCCGCCGAGATCGGGGCCGTGGCAATTGGCGCAGAACTGGGCGAACAGATCGGGCGCGTCGCGATTCTGAGCGCAGGCAGTTTGGGTTATGCTCAATAGCGCAAGCGGAAGGAGGCGGAGCGAGGAACGCAGCATCGGAGGAAAGACAGGAAGGTGAGCGGTCAGTTCGTGGCAGCGATGTCGGCCGCTGGCAGGGCCGCGATCAACGCGCGGACGTGGTCGGCGAGTTCGTGAGCCGAGGGGGGCGTGGCGGCAGCGCCGTCTTCGAACGAAAAGCCCAGTCCGCTGGCGACAAAGACCGCGTTGGCGCCGCAGTGGATGAAGTCGGCGACGTTGGATGCGTTGACTCCACCCACTGGATACAAGCGGGCGTCCGGGAAACGTTGGCGAGTCTCGCGCACGTGGGTGGGACCAAAACGATCCCGTGACGGGTAAAGTTTGACGGCATCGGCGCCGGCTTCGAGAGCGGCCTCAATTTCGGCGGTGGAATGGGCGCCGCAGATGACGGGCACGTGGTGGCGGCGACAAAGGAGAATGACCTCGGGCCGCAGAGCCGGAGTGCTGATAAAGCGGGCGCCGGCGAGGATGCCGCGGCGGGCAGTGTCGGTATCGATCACGGTGCCGAGGCCGAGGGTTAGTTGCGGCAGGTCGGCGGCGACGGCGGCGATGATGTCCGGCACGGCCGGGCTGGTGAGGGGCAGTTCGAGTTGAGGCAGGCCGGCATCGAGCAGCGTTTGGCCGAGTTCGCGCAATTGCGCGGCGGAATCGGCGCGGGCGAGAGCGATGAGGCGGTGGGAATCCAGGCGTTGCAGAACCTCCTTCTTAAGCATCGGAGGGCACGTTGGGCCGGGCGGCGGAGGGATGAAAGCCGGAATGCTTCAAGAAAGGTCAAAATCCGGGCTTGCCAAGGTCGTGCGGGCGTCGTGTCTTCCTCGTCCTTCCTCCTGCCCAGGTGGTGGAATTGGTAGACACGCAGGTCTCAGAAGCCTGTGCCGCGAGGCGTGCTGGTTCGAGTCCAGTCTTGGGCACCATTTTGAAGCCCCCTTTTTCTTCTTGAGAGAGGGGGCTTTGCGTTGGACGGAGAACGCGACAGTCGGAGCAACGCCTTCGGGTTGTTAAGCTGCCGAATCGGCTGCGAGCAGCCCGGAAAACGTTCTAGCGCACGTAGAGCGCGAGGTCGGCGCGCGCCTCTTGCATCTCGTTGAGGATGCGGTGGGCGTGGTTGAGCAGCTCTTTGCCCGGGGGCGTGAGCCGGATCTTGCGTCCCCGACGATCCACCAAGCGCAACTGCAGCTCATCCTCCAAGGATTTGATCGAGTGACTTACGGCCGATTGCGTCACGTTGAGTTCTTTTGCGGCGAGGGTGAAGCTCCCGACGCGAACCAAGGTCACAAAGGCGAGTAGTTTTCGGCTGTCCAGGATCGGCATATTGGCTCAGGTGCTGCGGTCCCCGTGAGGTTGGCGACTTGCGGAAAATCCAAGCAGCAAACGAGCCAGAATGTTAACTAACCGAAGAAAAGTGCCCTAGGCGCAGCGTTTTTGCACCGGGCTTGAAACTGCGGGTGCCGGACCGGCCCGATCAGGCGTAGCGTTCCTCTTTCCACGGGTCGGCGCCATTGGAGTAACCGCGCACTTCCCAGAAGCCGAGTTTGTCGTCGGCCAAAAAGTGCACGCCTTTGACAAATTTTGCCCCCTTCCAGGCGTAGAGCTTGGGGATGATCACGCGGACGGGCGCGCCATGTTCGCGGGTGATGGGTTGGCCGTCGAAATGGGTGGCGAGCAGGACGTCGTCGTCGAGGCAGGCCTCGAGGGGGACGTTGGTCGAGTAACCGTCGTAACCGGTGAAGTAGACGAAGCGGGCCTGGGCGGTGGGTTGCACCGCCTCGTAAAGGGCGGTGAAAGGCACGCCCGTCCAGCGGCAGTCGTAGCGACTCCACGTGGTGACGCAGTGGAAGTCGCTGGTGTCCTCGACCTGCGGTAGGGCGTTAAACTGAGCCCAGTCAAAGGTCGTAGGCTGGGCGACCTCGCCGTCGACGGTGAGGGTCCACTCGGCGAGCGGGAGCTCGGGCTGAATGCCGAGGTCTAGCACCGGGAAGTTGGTGGTGAGTTTCTGGCCGGGCGGCAGGCGATCCTCGGACCGGACTTCACGCGGACGCACCCCGCGGGCAACTTGCTTCTGGGCCCACGCTTCCTTGGCGGCAATGAAACGCTCTTTCGACATGGCGCGGAACGTAGGTAGAGGGCGGCGCGGGACGCAAGCGCGAGGCGAACGACGCAGCTCAGCGTGAGTTGGGCAGCTGGGTCATGGCGACGGTGATCGGACCGCGGCGACGGTGATAATAGAGGGCAAAACCGCCCTGGTAGAAAACGCTGACGAAGGAGAGCACGCCGTAGACCATGGCGTTAAGCACTCGAAACAGGTCGGGAATCTCCGCCTCGGTCGCGCCTTGCGCCCGCAGATCGTCGAACAGCTTGTCCTGCTGCCACTGGGGAATCTGCGTGATAAACTCGTGGTAGTTGAAGTGGGTCATCATCCAGGCGCTGTAGGCGAGGATCACGACGAGCAGGGCGAGTTCGCCGGCGACCATCCAACTGACCCCGGACGCGCGTCCTTCCCGCAGGTGTTTTGCGCCCTGCCATTCGCTGGCGCCGGCGCCGAAGGCGAGCAGCGCGGCGATCGCGGTGGGCGTGCGATGCTGAAGGGCGGCAATCAGGGCAAACACCCCCGACATGACCATGATGATGCGACCGTGGGTGGTCGCCAAACGGTTGACCCGTTCGGCGATCTCAAGGGGAAGCGGAGGTGGTTTAGGTGCTGTCTTGCCAGCCATGGTGCGTGGGACGTTCACTCTGCGTTCGCCTTTTTCAACTGTGCCAGACCAAAAGCCATTTCCCTTCCGTTTGGAATTCCCGCCCGAGCTGCCGATCAGCGCGCGCGCTGGGGAGATCATGGAGGCCTTGCGGGATAATCAGGTGGTGATTTTGGCGGGTGAAACCGGCTCCGGCAAAACCACGCAGATCCCGAAACTCTGTCTCGCGGCCGGCGGCGGCGAGAAGGGGCGCATCGCCTGCACCCAACCGCGACGCGTGGCGGCGCTGTCGGTGTCGCGTCGGGTGGCCGAGGAAATGGGCGTTACGTGGGGACGTGAAGTAGGCTGCAAGGTGCGGTTTGCCGATCAGACCTCCCGCGACACGCGGGTGAAGTTTATGACCGACGGCATGCTGCTGGCCGAGGTCCAGGGCGACCCGCAGCTACGCGAATACGATACGATCATCATCGACGAGGCGCACGAGCGCTCGCTCAACATCGACTTCCTGCTCGGCCATCTGCGCCAACTGCGCCATCGGCGCCCGGAGCTGCGCATCGTGGTGACTTCGGCCACGATCGACACGGCGGCGTTCAGCAAGGCGTTTGACGACGCACCGGTGATCGAGGTCTCGGGGCGCACCTTTCCGGTGGAGGTGGTGTATGCGCCGCTGGACGAGTTTGGCAGCGACGAGGCCGAAGGGGACGAACCCACCTCGCGCAACGAGTCGCTGCACTACATCGACGGCGCGGTGGAGGCGGCGCAACGCATCCTCGATTCGACGGCGGGCGGCGACGTGTTGGTCTTCATGCCGGCCGAGCGCGATATTCGCGAGGCGATCGATTTGCTGCAGGGATCGCGGTCGGCGCGGGGCTGCGATTTGATTCCGCTCTTCGGCCGCCTCTCCAATGCCGAGCAGCAACGCGTGTTTGCGGCGACGGCCCGGCGCCGCGTCATCGTGGCGACCAACATTGCGGAGACGTCGCTTACGTTGCCGGGCATCCGCTACGTGATCGACACGGGCTTGGCGCGCATCAGTCGTTATGCGCCGCAGGCCCGCACGCGGCGACTGCCGATCGAGCCGGTGGCGCGCTCCAGTGCCGATCAACGCAAGGGCCGCGCGGGTCGCGTGGCCGAGGGCGTGTGCGTGCGGTTGTATTCGGAGAAGGACTACGAGGAGCGACCGCGCTTTGCGCAGCCGGAAATTCAGCGCGCCAATTTGGCCGACGTGATCCTGCGCATGAAGGCCTTTGGGCTGGGCGACATTGAGCGTTTTCCCTTCATCAACATGCCGGCGACCAAGGCAGTGCGAGCTGGCTACGCCCTGTTGGAGGAACTGCACGCCTACGCCGAACCGGAGACGGTGGGGGAGCGCCGCCTGAGTGACATCGGTCGGGAGTTGGCGCGTCTGCCGGTGGACCCAGCGGTGGGCCGCATGATTCTGCAGGCGCGCAGCGAAAAGGCGTTGCGCGAAGTGTTGGTGATCGCGGCGGGATTGAGCGTGCAGGATCCGCGGGAGCGACCGCTCGACAAGCAGCAGGCAGCGGATCAGGCGCATCGGCGTTTCACGCACCCGGAGTCGGATTTTCTTACCCTGCTCGCGATCTGGGAAGCGTTGCACGATGAGTTTGAACGGCTGTCGCAGTCGAAGATGCGGCGCTGGTGCCACACCCACTTTTTGAGCTACACGCGCATGCGGGAATGGCGCGACATCCATAGCCAATTGGTGGATACGCTGCGGGAGCGGCGGGACTTCCGCATGAGTTCGGTGAACGACGGCATTAAAGAGCCGGTCGACATCGGCGACTTGCGCTGTGAGCACCCGGCCTACCGCGCGATTCACCGCAGCATCCTGTCGGGCTTGCTCGGCAACATCGCGGCGCGCGACGAAGAGAAGGGTGGCTACAAAGCGACGCACGATCGCAAGGTGGCGATTTTTCCCGGCTCGGGCCTCTTCGTGAAAGAAGAGCGCAAGCGCGGCAAAAACGGCGCGCTGAAACCGGTGCTGGGCGGCGGCGGACCGCGAGGGCCGCGCTGGATCATGTCGGCCGAGATGATGGAAACCTCGCGCCTCTACGCCCGCACCTGCGCTCGGCTGGATCCGCGCTGGGCCTTGGAGCTCGGCGCCCATTTGCTGAAGGTCGAGCACAGCGAACCATTCTGGGATGAGGAGAAGGGGCGGGTGATGGTGCGGCAGCGCACGCGGCTCTACGGCCTGGAAATCGAAAGCCGAGCGGTGGGCTATGGGAAGGTGAACCCGGAGCACGCGACCGAGTTGTTCATCCGCGAAGCGTTGGTGAATGACACCATCAAGTGGCCCTTCGATTTTCTGTCGCACAACCGCAAGGTGCGCGCCGACGTGGAGCTGCAGTTAACGCGGGCCCGGCACGGCGCGGCGATGAACCTCGATGAGGCGGTGTATCGATTTTATGAGGACGCGCTGCTGGAACGGGAGTTTTATGTTTCGGCGGTCGGTGAACTGATCGCATTGGTGCGCGAGCAGAAGGGGCGGGAGCCGCACTTTCTGGAGTTGAATGCGGCCGACCTGCAGCCGCCGCGCGAAGCGCAGGTGGATGAACAGGCCTACCCGGAGAGCCTGCCGCTGGGCACGACGGTGCTGCCGCTCAACTACGTTTACAAACCGGGCCAAGACGACGACGGCGTGACTTTGGATGTCGATGTGCTCACGGCCACGACGCTGACCCCGGCGGAGCTCGACTGGGCGGTGCCGGGACACCTCGCCGGCAAGGTGGAGCATTACCTGAAGGGCTTGCCGAAGGAGTTGCGCCGGGCGGTGACGCCGCTGGCGGCGACGGCGGCGTCGATGGTGGCGCAATTGCAATCCCGCGACCGCTTGACCGGGCGACGCGAAACGGTGGCCGAGGCGGTGGCGGCGCTGCTGGGCGAACGTTTTCAACTGCGGGTGAGTCCGTCGGTCTGGGACGAACGCCCGCTGCCGAACCACCTGCGCGTGCGGGTGCGGGTGCTCGACGAAAACGACCGCGAGATCGCGGCCTCGCGCGAGTTGGCGGAGATCCAGGCCGCGTTGACCGCGCGCGAAGCGGAGGCGAGCCGGGCGGTCGTCAAAGAGGCTCCGAGTGTCTGGAAGAAGGCGCGGCGCGATTGGGAGGATGGTCCGCTCGAAACGTGGCCCGAGCGCGCGATTCCCGACGAGGTGCAGATCGGCGAACAGGCGGGCGTGGCGATCAAGGCGTATCCGGTTTTCCAAGACACGGCGGAAGGCATCATGCTGCGGCTAAGCCGGGCGGAGGACGACGCGGCGCGGCGGCGACCGGCGGGTCTGCGGGCGATGCTGGCGCAAGGGCTGCGTTACGAGATCGCATGGTTGGAAAAGGATCTGAAGGCGCTGAAGGCGGTCGGGCCCTTGGCGGCGACGTTTGTGCCGCTGGCGGAGTTGCAAGTCGACGCGCTGGCCAACCTCACCACGTGGGCGACGGATCCGGCGCGTTTGCCGACGGTGGACGGGCGGCGCACGCGGGTGCAGTTTGAGCGGGTGGTGGCGGACACCAAGGTGGCGCTGCGACGACGCGTGCCGCAGTTTCTGGATGAGGTGAAAGCGGTGCTGGAGTTGCGGCAGCAGACGCAGGTGCACGCGACGCCGTATCCGGGGATGCAGGCCGAGGTTGCGGCGCTGGTCGGCCGCCATTTTCTGCGGGATGTGCCGCAGGCGCAGCTGCAGCACCTGCCGCGTTACCTGCAGGCGCGGTTACTGCGGGCGGAGCGTTGGCAACAGAATCGCGCCAAAGACGAGCAGCGGGCGGCGGAGCTGACCCAGCTGGCCAAAGCAGCTGAGGCGGTGGTGGGCAAACCGGGGGCGGCGGAGCTGCGTTGGTTGCTGGAGGAGTTGCGGGTGAGTGTATTCGCGCAACATCTCGGCACGGCGGAACCGGTGTCGGTGAAGAAGGTCGAGCGGGCGATCGCGGCGGTGCGCGCCGGAGCCGGATTGGCGGAAGCGAGCGTGGCGCCGGAGGTTGGGGGGGCGACGAAGCCGAAGCCCAAGCCACTGGCGATTACGCCGCTGCCCGGTAAAACCAAACAAAAGCCGATCAAGAGCCTGAATGCGCTGGGTGGCCTCTTCGGTGGCGGATCCCGGTGAGCGGGAGTTGACCCGCAGGCGGACGCGCGGCATTGGCCACGGATGCTAGTTTTTCGGGGTAAGTTTTGGCAGATAATGGCGCTGGTCGGCAGCGCGGCGATCGCGCACGCGCGTCCCTCCTTGCCCACGGCGGCGGAGATCGCGGCGGTGGTGGAAAAGACCGGTCAGGCGGCGGAGACGGAGCCGGTGCTCGCGGAGGCGGATAGCGCGGAGCCTGACGCGGCGGAGGACGGCGGCTATGCCAAGACGGATCGGCGGCGACCGTTCCTGCGGGCTTACGAACCGTTGTCGGTCGGCTACACCTTCCAGGAGGACGAGCATTTCCTCGACTTCACCCTGTCGGTGATGGTGCCGCTGCTCCACGGCTATTACCCGGATTTGGAGACACCGCCGACCGGGGAGACGGAGATGCCGGCGGGGAGCAAGTTGCGGCCTTATTTCGCGTTCACGGGGCGGGCGGGCCAATACATCAACACGCGCAATTCGCAGCCGGTGGTGGGCAAGCGGTTTAATCCACTGATCAGTGCGCGGTATTGGTGGTGGAATCAGGGGGCGTCCCCGGAGGCGCGGGCGGACACCTTTGTGGAGTTGGTTTACGCGCACGAATCCAACGGGCAGTGGATATCGGGCGAAGCGCCGTTTCGGGCGTCGTTGGGTTTGCACTACCTCGACGAGTTGCACCGATTGGAGGAAGAGCGCGGCCCGCTAAATGACGCCCTGCGGGCTCGGGCGCTGCGCACGGCTTATGAGTCGACGCGGGACGAAATCAGCCGCGGCTGGGATTATATTGGGCTGAACTTCAGCGTGCGCGGCGGGGGGATTTTGCCGAATGACAATCACCGCCTGCAGATGAAGTTGAGCCACTATCTGAGCTGGGGCCTGCTGCAGCAGGACGCCGAGGAGTTTGCGATTTGGGAGGACGACGCCGAAGGCAAACCGCGTGATTGGGTGGATGGCTTCGAGCTGCGCTACGATGGCATGATGCCGTTGGCGCGTTGGGAATTGTTCGATGGCGTGGAGATCGATTCGGAGTGGGCGCTCATCTACAAAACCGGCATCGCGCGACCGTTTCGGCATCACACCTTCGAGGCTGAGGCGGGTCTGCTGATCAACGGCTTCCCGCTGAAGTTCTGGTATCGCTACGGTTACATGAACGACCTGATCAGTTACTACCGTAAGGAATCAGCGGGTGGCCTGCGGTTCTCCTTCAACCGCTTCAGTCGCGAGGAATTGCGGCGGACCGAGGATTGACGCGGAAGAGGGCGGGCGCATGGTCGCGAACTCATGAAGCCCCTCCGCTGTTTTGCGGGTATCCTGATTGCCACTACACCCCTGTTGTCCGGTTGCACCATTTTGGCTTTGGCCAAGGCGGCGACATCGCCGGTGGGCGTGGCGGCGGAAGCGGTGAAGCAGACGAGCAAGGTGGCGGCGAAGTCGGTCGCCACGAGCGGCAAGGTCGCGGGCAGTGCGGTGAGTGGCGCGGGTCGGGTAGCGGTCTCAGGTGTGCGCTCGAGCTCGCGGGTTTCGGCGGCGTCGGTGGAGGGTTCAGGCCGGGTCTCGGCGGCTTCGGTGAACGCTGGCACGCGGGTGGCGGCGGCATCGGTGGAGGCGGCGGGCACGCTGAGCGCGGCGAGCATTCGTTCGCTAAGCAAACTCTCGGCGGCGGGCATGGTGACCTTTGTGGATATTTCAACCGGCACGGTGGTGCGGGTGCCATGGCGCACAGGTCTGAATGTTTATGGCAGCAGTGCGATGGCCAAGGTCGGGGTGGCTCAGCGTGCCTTGGCGGTGATTCGCGGCGGGCGTTTGGTCTACCAGACGGCGAAAGCGCTGGCGGCGGCGCGGGCGCTTCCGGTGCAGCCGGGTGACGTGATCCGGTTGGCGGATTATTTGGGCTGAGCGCAGCGCGTGCTACAAAGTGAGTGACCAGTGGTCGCCGCGACGGCGCACGGTGACCGGTGCGCCGAAAGTGTCGCTGAGCTGAGCGGAGGTGAGGGTGGCGCGCAGCGGGCCAGCGGCGACGCGGCGGCCCTTGGCCAGCAGCAGCGCGTGGCTGAAGCCGGCGGTAATCTCTTCGACGTGGTGGGTGACGAGCACGATGGCGGGAGCGGAAGGATCTGCCGCGAGTCGGGCCAGACTGCGCAGGAAGGACGCGCGGGCGACGGGGTCGAGGCCGGCGCAGGGTTCGTCGAGGATGAGCAGTTGCGGCTCGGCGGCGAGCGCACGCGCAATCAACACGCGTTGGCGTTCACCTTGCGAGAGGTAGATCCATTCGCGGTCGATGATCTCGGTGGCATCGAGTTGTTTGAGCAAACGGCGCGCAGCGCGGATGTCGGCGGGAGTGGTTTCCACCCACAGATCGAGTTGGTCGTAGCGTCCGCTGATGACGGTTTCGATGGCGGGCTCGGCGGGCGGGATGTGCGGTTGGAGAGAGGACGAAACAAGACCGATGCCGCGGCGGATTTCCCGCCAATCGGTTTCGCCATAGATGGCTCCGAGGAGGGAGATGTCGCCGGAGCTAGGGGTGAGAAATCCGGTGAGGGCGCGGAGCAGGGAGGTTTTGCCGCAGCCGTTGGGTCCCATGATGACCCAGTTTTCGCCGGGCTGAACGGTCCAATCGACATTGCGCAGCAAGGTCTTCTGACCGCGTTTTAGAGTGAGGCGATCAATGTTTAGCAAGGGCGAGTGAGGCGCAGGCGCGGTGTCTGTCGGCATGGTGCAATTCGTTTGAATCCACGGTGGGACCGTCCATGAGGGCGAGGAGCGGAAGGGTGTAGGTGCGGATCGATCTGATGACAAGCAAGGCGGCGCAACGTGAGCGCGTCCGATCTACAAAGGGGCAAAACCGGTTTCGACCGCGGTGGAAATTGGGTGAAAGTTCGGGAAAGCACTGGCGCCGCCCAAGTCGAAGCGTAGTTTGGCGCGCTTATGTTGGCTCGCGCACTGACTCGATTGACTCTCTGGGTTGCCACGGCGGCGACCGTCCTGGCCGGACACTCCTTCACCATCGTCACCTACAACGTGGAAAACCTCCACGATGCGGACGGCGTGGCGGTCTATGATGATTTCCAGCCGGAGCTGTATTCGCACCGGCACGTGATCACCAAGGTGCGCAACGTGGCCTCGATTTTGTCGCGTTTCCGTCAGGGCGAAGGACCGGACATCGTTTTGTTGCAGGAGATCGAGATTGATCAAACGCCCGGGGCGGCGGACTGGGATCAAGCGGCGTGGCTCGAAGCGACGCGTGGCGTCACGCTCGCCAGCCTCGCGGAGATGGCGACCCTGCCCGAGGTCTGGCGTGATGCGCCGGCCGAGGCCTGGTTGTTGGCCGCGCTGCGCGAGGCCGGCATGACGGAGTATCACGTTTACAGCGGCGCGGATGAGCCGTCGTCGGCGAATGCGGACAGTCGTCGAGCGATCAAGTGCGTGACTCTTTCGAAGTATGAAGCGACGGCGGTGCGGCGTTACGCGATCGAGTCGGCGCGCAATATTTTGGAGACCGAGTTCACCATCGATGGGCACAGCCTGTATGTGTTCAACAACCACTGGAAGTCCGGTGCGGGCAGCGAACAGATGGAGGTGCTGCGCATCCAGAATGCGACGGTTTTGAAGGAGCGGCTCGACGCGCTCCTGGCGGCCGATGCCGGGGCCGACATCGTGATCGGTGGCGACTTCAACGCGCACTATAATCAAAAGGCGCGCTACCCGGAAATGCCGCGCACGAGCATGAATGATGTGCTGCAGGCGCAGGGGAGTGAGAAGGCGCTGCAGGCCGGCAAAGCCCGGTTCTACAACCTGTGGTTTGAACTGCCGCCGCCCGTGCGGGGAAGTGACGTTTACCGCGGCGAGTGGGGCACGCTCATGAACATGGTGGTGTCACGCGGCCTCTACGATTGGGCGGGCGTGCAATACCAGGACAACTCCTTCCGGGTGGCCCGGTTACCCGGCGTGAACGCCGATGCCGCGCTCGCGCCGCGGCGTTGGGATGGCGGCGGTCCGGTGGGCGGTGGCTATTCGGATCACCTGCCGATCTACGCCCATTTCCGCACGGTCGATGCCAACCGCGCCGATATGGGCATGCCCTTGGAGAACCCGAGTGATGAAACGATCAACGGTGATGTTTACCGCGTGAACTATGCTGGAGTGGATCTCAACCAAGCGGTCGATATCGATGCCTTGCCGGACAGCGTGGATCTCCAGGACGGCAGCTGGAGTGGGAAACTCTTCCTGGTGGAAGGCAGCTCCATCGCCGGGCGGCGGGTTAAGGTGCGGGTGCGCGGCCAGGTCTACGACATCTACGCGCCGCAACGTGAGGTCATCGACGAACTCAAGGCCCAGCATGCGAGCAACCGCCGGGTGAAGTTTTACGGCGAACTCGGAACCTACAAAGGGAGTTGGCAGTTCGTGGTGCAGGATATCAGTTGGGTGCCGTGAAAAAGCCGGTCGTTTACACCTACGCCAAATGCTCCACCTGCCGCAAAGCGGTCAAATGGTTGGAGGCTGAGGGCATATCCTTCACCGAAAAACCGATTCGGGAGACCCCGCCGAGCAAGGCGGAACTCAAGCGCATGCTGGCGGCGCAAAACGGGGAGCTGAAGAAACTCTTCAACACCTCGGGCGGCGATTATCGGGAAATGAAACTTGGGTCCAAGCTACCCACGATGACCGAGACGGAAGCGTTCGACCTCCTGCACGCCAACGGTAACCTGGTGAAGCGGCCGTTTCTGCTCACCGACACGGTGGGGCTGGTGGGCTTCAAGGAAGAGGTTTGGGCGGCGGCTTTGCGCTGAGCGCCCGGGTCCGGTCCGGCCGCGGCGGTCGTAATCAGTTGGCGGATACGCTGAGATCGAACGGGTAGATTTGTTCGTCGAGCGCAATGCGCACCTGCATGGATTCCCCGGCGGTCAGCTCCGTGGCGGGCAGCACCAGGAGTGCCTCGGCGGTGGCGTCGGGGGCGACGTCCAGTTGGTGCAGCACGCGGTAGGCGCGGGAAAGGAGCTCGGCCTCGTGGAGCTTTTGTTTACCGGCGCGGTTGGTGCGTTTGGCGGCGGCGAGGTTGGCCAGGGCCGAACTGGGATCGTGTCGGGAGGCGTCGGCGGCGAGGATCACTTCGGCCTGTTGACCGGTGTAGGCCTCGGCGTCGCGACGGGCGTCTTCGTGGATGCGTGCGATGTAGGCGTCGCGGGTGAGCAGCGGGATCGGTCGGTCGCCGGCGAAGACCCGCACATTGCCGGGGGTGAGGGAGAGGCGTTCTTCGCCAAGGTTGGTCACGCGAAGGACGAGTGAAGGGAGCGCGGCGGTCTCGTTGCTGAAGTCAACGCGCTCGAGGGCGAGGCTGACGCGATGTCGTTGGGTCATGGCGAGGGACGCATCGCTCTGCACGGGTGTGGTGGGCGAAGGCAGCAGGGCGAGGCGTTGGGTGGTTTCGCAGCCGGTGAGGCCGAGCAGGCACAGGGCGCCCGCGAGCGCCGGTAGCCACCGGCGAGGGGAGGGTAACGGATGGGGCATGCCCGCAACCTTGGACGCGAGGCCAGCTTGGCGCAAAGATCCGGCGCGCGCGCCTCGGCGAACCGTTAGTCAGAGAGAGGGCTCAGTTCTCAGCCGGCACGAAGGTGAGCGCGTCGCCGTTGATGCAATAGCGCAGGCCGGTGGGGCGGGGACCGTCGGCGAAGACGTGGCCGAGATGGCCGTCGCAACGGGCGCAGCGGTTTTCGGTGCGCACCATGCCGAGGCTGAAGTCGCGTTTGTCGGCCACAAAACCATCGGCGATGGGGGCCCAGAAGCTGGGCCAGCCGGTGCCGGATTTAAACTTGGTGTCCTGGCTGAAGAGGGGCAGGCCGCAGGCGGCGCAGGCAAAATAGCCGGGGCGGCTTTCCTTCAAGTGAGGGCTGGTGAAGGGGCGTTCGGTGCCGTCCTGGCGGAGGATGTAGTATTGCTCAGCGGTGAGCGTCTCACGCCATTCGGCGTCGGAGCGGGTGATCGGGGTGAGGTCGGCGGCGGCCACGGCGGCGGCGGCATCGGCGGGCAGCGGCGGAGCCGCGCGGACATCCAGCGAGTCGGTTTCACACCCCGCCAGCAGGATGAGGATTGAGCCAAGAAAGAGGGCAAAAAGGGAGCGCATGTCGGGAAGAGACCTATTTGGCCTGCTCTATTCCTCAAACGAGTGACGAAGAATTGACAGGTAGGGTAAAAACCCTAGTCTGGATGGGCAGGTCCGGGTTTCACTCCACCGCGGGCCTGTTTCCCGTTAAAGTCCGCCGTCACGCCAGAAATGAAAGCACTTCACCTCTTTTTTTCGGTTATTGCGATGTCCCTGATGCTCAGTCCGGTGGTCACGGCTGCTGAGCGTTTTGAGGCCTTTTCCTGGGAGGTGGGGGATATGCCGATGGTGAAGCTGCACACCTTTCGGGGCACGATTCAGGTGGAGCGGTCCGCGCCGGGACGGGTGAGTTTGATCGTGCACGCCAACGAAGGAAACAACGAGACGCCGGACGATTGGCTGAAGGCGATCGATGTGAACGGTGCGGCGTTTGGCGCGGGCGTGTCGGTGTCGATCAAACGTTCGGACTGGGGCGTGGATATTGGGGTTGGCGATGCTCCGATTCGGGAGCTGGCCATCACCTTGCGGGTGCCGCCGCAGTGTAGTTTGGATTTGGAGACTGATCTTGGCGGCATCGATGTGGGCAATGACATCACGGGTCACATGCGCGCCCGGGTGCGGGACGGAGACATTTTTTTTGGGCGGGTGGATGGCTCGGTTTCGGCCAAATCGGTGCGAGGCAGCGTCACGGTGTCGCGCACGGCGGGCGACTTGAACGTGAACTGTGGCTTCGGCGAAATCACCGTCGGCACGGTGTTGGGCAACGCCAGCCTCGCGACCAAGAGCGGTAGTATCGAATTTATGAAGGTGCAGGGCAGCGTCTTGGCGGAAGCCGAGAATGGCAATGTGACTGCTCAGTTCAGCTCGGATTTGCAGCAGCCGGCCTCGTTGGTGGCCGACGGCGGCAGTGTGATGATGTCGATCGATGAAGGCACGGCGTTTGCGTTGAAGGCGCGGGCGAGTTGGGGGCGGGTGCGATCGCGTTACGCCTTTGACGAAGTTTTGCGGGGCGGCGATGGCAAGCGGCGCTTGGAAGGCGTTTCCAACGGTGGCGGGGTGAATCTCGACGTGCGTTCCAGTGGGGGCGACGTGGTGATCAAGACGATGCCCAAGTTGGAGAACGATTGGTTCTGAGTGGGGTTGCCTCAGGGCGGATCGCGCCTTGATGGTGTCTGCACTTTGACCATGCCTGCAGCCTACGATTCGCTTCTCACCCATTTGCACAAAGTGCATCACCTAAACTCCGTGCTCGGCCTGTTGGGCTGGGACGAGCAGGTGAACCTACCGCCCGACAGCAGTGACCTGCGCGGTGAGCAGATGGCGGTGATGGCGGAGTTGGCTCACGCGGCGTCGAGCGCGCCGGCGATCGGCGAGGCGTTGGCGGAGCTGGAAAGCGATCTCGATAGCTTGAACGATGCGCAACGGGTGGTCGTGCGGGCGGCGCGGCGGGACTACGATCGGGTGACCAAGTTGCCCAGCGAGTTTGTCACCGAGAAAGCCAAACACTGCAGTGCGAGTTACCACGCCTGGCACAAGGCCAAGGAGGCGGACGACTTTGCCAGCTACGCGCCGTATTTGGAAAAACACCTGGAGCTGGCCAAGCGTGAGGCGGCCTATCTCGGCTGGGGCGATCGGCCGTATGACTACGCGATCGATCAGCACGATCCGGGGCTCGACGCCGCGACCATAACCAAGCTGTTCGCTGAACTGAGCGAAGGATTGGTGCCGCTGGTGCAGCGCATCGCGGCCTCGCCGGTGCAGGCGAAGCCCGAGCGGTTGCGTGGTTTTCCGGTCGAAGCGCAGGCAGCGTTTCTGCGCGAGGTGACGGAGCGGATCGGTTTTAACTATCGCCGCGGTCGCATCGATGTGTCGCCGCACCCATTTTGTGAAGGCAGCGGGGCCGACATCCGCATGACGACCCGGTATGAGGCCGACCTGCCGCTGAGTTCACTCTTTGGTTCGATCCATGAGACCGGCCACGGTCTCTACGAACAGGGCCTGCCGCTCGAGCATCATGCGACGGCGCTGGGTCAGCACGCGGGCATGGCGATGCATGAATCGCAGAGTCGGATGTGGGAGAATCAGGTGGGACGGGGACGGCCGTTCTGGATGTTTTTTGAGCAGCAATTCCGCGCGCGTTTCGGGGCGCAGTTGGAAGGCATATCGTCCGACGAACTGCTGCTGGCGATCAATGCCGTGGCGCCGACGCTGGTGCGGGTCGAAGCCGACGAAGTGTATTACAACCTGCACATCATCCTGCGCTTCGAGTTGGAGCAGCGGCTCTTCTCCGGCGAGCTGGCGGTGGCCGATCTGCCGGCGGCGTGGAACGAACGCTGTGAAGCGCTGCTCGGACAGCGTCCGACCAACGATGCCGAGGGCGTGCTGCAGGACGTGCACTGGAGTGGCGGCGCCTTTGGCTACTTCCCGAGTTATTGCCTGGGCAACATGATCGCGGCGCAGCTGTGGGATGCGGTGCGGGGGGCGATGCCGGATCTGGAAGCGGACTTTGCGCGCGGCGAGTTTGGGCGGCTGCTCGGCTGGTTGCGCGAGAATGTGCATGCTCACGGCAAACGTTATTCGGCGCTCGAGCTGGTGGAGAAGGTGACGGGCAAACCGCTCTCGCCGCAACCGCTGCTGGCGTATTTGGAAGATCGATACGCGAGCCTTTACCAAGTCTGAACAATGGGCCTGATCGATTCACACACGCACCTCGACTCGTTTGTGCGGCGCGGGGAGTTGGCGCCGATTCTGGACCGTGCGCGCACGGCCGACGTCGACGCCATGATCACGGTCGGCACGGCCAGCGACGACTGGTTGGGTTACCGGGAACTGGCAATGGCGCAGGCCGGCACGGTATTTTACACCGCAGGGCTGCATCCGTGCTCGGTCGACGAGACATGGGAGCAGGAGCTGGCGCAGTTGCCGGTCTTCTGGCGCGACGGCGGACTGGTGCCCGTGGCGCTGGGCGAGTGTGGGCTCGATCGGTTTCATTTGCCCAAGAAGGACGAAGCGAAGGCCGAGCAGTTGATGGCCTGGCAAAAGGCGGCCTTTGCGGCGCAACTGGCGCTGGCCAAGGAGTTGGACGCGCCGGTGGTGGTGCACTCGCGGGGCGCGTTTGCCGAGTGTGTCGAGTTGATCGACGCGAGCGGGGTGAATTGGAAGCGGGTGGTGTTTCACTGCTTCGCCGAAGGTCCGGCCGAGATGACCGTGCTGCGCGAGCGGGGCGGATTTGGCTCCTTCACCGGCATTCTGACTTACAAGAACGCCGAGTCGGTGCGGGAGGCGGCGAAGGTGCAGGGGCTGGAGCACCTCATGCTCGAAACCGATGCGCCGTATCTCACGCCGGTGCCGCACCGCGGCAAACCCAACGAAGTGAGTTACGTGCGCCACACGGCGGATTTTGCGGCCGAGATGTTTGGCGTCGATTACGAGACGCTGGCGACGATCACGACGCGGAACGCACGGGCGTTTTACGGTCTGCCGGCGACGGCGGTCTGAGCTTCGTCGCGTAAATCGCGATAGAAGTAGGTGGTCGGACAAGGTTCACCGTCGGGCATGAGCGCGTAGCGGGGAATCTCGCCGACGCGCACCCAACCGAGGCGCGTGTAGAGGCGATCGGCGGTGCTGCCGGTGACGGTGTCGAGCACGAGCAAGTTTTTGCCGCGGGCGATGGCTTCGGCTTCGGCGGCGCGCATGAGAGCTTCGCCGAGACCGCGGCGACGAGCGCGGCGGTGGACCAACATCTTGGCGAGGTCGGCGCGGTGCGGTTGGTTGGGGGGCAGATCGAGGTGGAGCTGCACGGTGCCGCAGATGCCCAGCTCGTCTTCGGCGACCAGCAGGGCTTTTTGCCCCGCGCGGACATCCATCGCAATGCGCTCCCAGAATTTGTGTGCGTCGTCGAGGGAGTAGGGCGCCATAAAGCTCACGGAAGCGCCGCCGTTTACGCAGTCGTGCAACACCGACGCGAGTTGCTCGAGCTCGTGGGGCAGCGGGTCGCTCAGAAGACGGATGGAAGGCGGCGATGCACTCATGGCAAGCGGGGGCGGGAAGCGGCCGATGGCACGATCACGACAGCGTAGCGCGCTTCGGATCGAGTTGGGTTGTGAAAGGCGGTGGGGCGGTCGAGGAGGAAGGCGAGGGTATCGCCGACGCTAAGTTCGTAGGTGTCGTCGCCGTGGCGGATGTGCATGGCGCCCTCGAGCATCCAAACCTGTTGATGCACGGGGGCGTCGTAGTGTGTGGTGTCGAAGGCGATGTGGGCGCCGGCGGGAAAGGAGACGTCGACGATGCGGGCGAAGTCGGTGGCTCCGGCCGGGCTCACTTCGGTGCGTTGATAACCGGAGGCGGGATCGCGCCACACGACGTGCTCGGCGGCGCGGCGTAGGGGCGACGGCGGCGTGGCATCGGTGGTGGGGACGGGGGAGAAGAGTTCGGCCAAGGGCACGGAGAGGCCGGTAGCGATCTTCTCCAGGACGGTGGCGGTGGGGCTGCTTTCACCGCGTTCGATCAGCGACAACATCGAGCGGCTGACGCCGGTGCGTTCGGCGAGCGCGGCGAGCGAGACGCCCCGGGCGTCGCGCAGGGCGCGGAGCCGGGCGGCGATGTGTTCGTTGACGCTGGAGCGCGGGTTATCTGCCAAGGTGGATGGGGTATCCAATATAATGGATTATTGGTCAAGACTCGGCTGGTTCAAATTTCTAAACTAGAGGAGCACGATGTGCCGATGAGTGGATCAGGCCTCGTCGAACTTGCGGGCGAAGAGCGCCTCGAGTTCGTCGAGCATGGCGGCACCGTCGTCGCCGGTGACGCTGAAGCGCACTTTGGAGCCCTTGCCGGCGGCCAACATCATCAGACCCATGATGCTTTTTCCGTTCACCTGTTCGTCGTCCTTTTCGACCAATACGTCGGCTTTGAACTTGTTGGTGACGCGAACGATCATGGCCGCAGGACGGGCATGGATACCCATCTTGTTCTGCACGACCAGCTCGCGGGCGGTTTGTGCAGTGGGGGAGGCGGGATCGGACGTTTCAGACATGAGCGGGAAAGGCTCCGGAGCGGCAGGGCGGCTTGCAACTCAAAAACCTGTTACTCAAGGTCTCAGCCTTTTGCATGCCAAAGTTCGCGATCATCGTCCCCTGTCGTCTCGAATCCTCGCGCTTCCCGCGCAAGCTCCTGCATGAGGTGCGCGGCGTGCCGCTGGTGCTGTGGGTGGCGCGCCGGATCGCGGCCGAGGCACCGGAGTTTCCGCTGTGGTTTGCGGTGGATGATGCCTTGCTCGAAGCGCCGCTGCGCGAGGCGGGTTTTCAGACCATCATGACCCGCGCCGACCACCAGAGCGGCACGGATCGGCTGGCCGAAGCGAACCGCACGGTCGGGGCGGAGTTCGTGATCAACGTGCAGGCCGATGAGCCACTGGTGACGGGCGAGCAGATCCGCGCGCTGGCCGAGCTGGTGCAGGGGCCGGTGGCGATGGCGACGCTGGCGACGCCGTTCAAGCGGGTGGTGGATTTCTACAACGCGAATCAGGTGAAGGTCGTCATGCGGCGGGACGGGCGTGCGCTGTATTTTTCGCGCTCACGCATGCCGTTTCCGCGCGATCTGGGCCTCACGATTGAGGACGACTGGGTGGCGGCGAATCCCTGCCGCAAGCACCTCGGTCTCTATGCTTACACGGCGATGTTGTTGGAGCAGTTTGCTGGTTTGCCGCAAGGACAGCTCGAGCAGATCGAGAAGCTGGAGCAATTGCGGGTGTTGGAGAATGGCTACGACATTGCGGTCGGTTTGACCGATGATCCGGGGCTGGGCGTCGATACGCCGGCGGATGCCGAGCGTTTTGAGGCGGCGCTGGGTTGAGCGGCGGATCGCGACCGGGCTGGCGGAGCGCGCACCGGTTCGGGCCATGATCGGTCATGTCGCGGGGGATTTTCTATAACCTCTGCTGCTGATGGCCTCGTCGGGGGGACTTAGGGTCGCAAATGAGAGTGACCTGCAATAGGGGCATTAATGTCTGCCGTTCTGGCGGGTGCCCCAACTGGTCCCATGGTGCTTTCGTCCCTCTTCCCCCAACGCGTCCGTTGCCTCGCCGCGTGGATCCTTTCCGGGATCGCGGTCGTCGCGCAGGAGCTCTCGATCGATTTTGAATCCGTATCCACTGCTGAGCTGCAGGTGAGGGTGACAGGTCCGGATGGTGAACCGGTGGTGATCGAAGTTTCGGACGACCTGATCCATTGGGCGGAGTTGGAACGCGGCACGTTAGCGGGCGGAGCGCATGCGGCGACCGATGACGGGCTGGGGGTGAGCGGTGCGCGGCAGCGGTTTTACCGGGCGCGGATCTTGGGCGAGGACGAGCTGTTTGAGCTGTTGCAGGAAGACCAGCGGGTGCTGGCGGGCGACACCTTGATTCTGCGTCTGCAGGGGGGCGCGGGGGGCAACTGGGCTTGGAGCGTGGACGGCGTGGAAGGCGGCAATGGGACCGTCGGCACGATTCGGGTCAGCCTGACGGATTCGGCGGTGGCGTATTACACCGCGCCGACCGGCACGACCGGGCTCAACGTGACCCTGCGGGCGACCGATTTGGATGACGCTTCGCGTGTGGCCGACACGGGGGTGACGGTGGAGGCGTTGCCCGGTGAGTTGGTCATTGTGCCGGGTGATTCCATCATCGGGGTGGGGGAGACGGTGCAGTTTCAGGCGGGTATCCATATTGTGGATTTCGGCTTCCTGCCGTTGCGCAACGCCGTCTGGAAACTGAACAACTACGTGGGCGGCTTGCCGGGCCTGGGCGCGCTGTCGCTGGACGGCACCTACACGGCTCCGCCGGTTTTGCCGGATGCGTTGCCGGTGGATATCGTGGTGGGTTATTCGCTGGGGGCGGAACAGGCGCCGCTGCAGACGGCCGCGATCACGCTGGTCGATGTGGAGATCTCGCCGGGGGAAGTGGTGCGCTTCGACGAAACGGAATGGGACACCGAACCGCAGACTCAGTTTGTGGCGACGCGGCATTTCTCGGATGGCACCACCGGCACCCCGGGGGCAGCGGCGTTTTCGTGGACGAGTAATCCGGAGGAACGGGTCACGGTCGATGACACCGGCTTGATGACGGTGTGGGAGGAACCGGGTCTCGCGGTCGTAACGGCGCAGGACCTGACCTACCAAGTGGTCGGACGAGCGACGGTGAAAGCGCGCGAGCCGGTGTATTTTTGGGCGGTGGAGGCACAGGTGCTGGGGGACGTGTCCTATGCGGGCGGATACAACCAGATCGAGGTGACGCAACCCGATGTGACCTTTGCGCTCGACCCGCGGCTGCGTATCACCCGGGTTCCATTCTACAGCATTTATGGTCCCGAGCCGGAGCACATCAGCGGGCGGGACATCGCCGCCATTACGTATTCAGCAACTGGAGACGTGGTGGATTATAACCAGTTCGATCGCATCGTGCAGAACACCGGCATCGCGGCGCGCATCGAGGAAAAGTCCGGCGTGCTGGAGATCGGCGACACGGCGGGGCAGGGCGTCGTCACGGTGTCGTATGACGACGGTGAGTATCAGAATTCCACCACCGTGAATGTGCGCTACACGCAGCTCGACATGAACGTGTCGGTGATGGGGTCGCAGACGGAAGCGACGGACGAGGTCTACATCACCGAATGGATCGATTTCGACGTGCAGCTGAGCAACCCCTTCGAAGGCGACTACGAAAACGGCGCGAGTGTTTTTGTCGGCAAAATGGAAGTGAAAGTGGAAGTCGTGGAGGGCGACGAGTTCTGGGTGGTCTACGATCGGTATCTGCGGGATGGGGAGCTGCCGCCGACGAATGGCACGGCGGTAACCGATGTGATGGTGGAAAAGACCGCGGAATTTCGGGGTTTTGTGGCTGAGTCAAATTTGCCGGATACGGGTGGCTTCGGCGTAACCGTGCATCCGAATCACGGACGGGCACGTTTCAGCGTGTCGCCGACCCGCGCGGGCGAAATGACCTTTCGCGTGAGTGTCGTGAATGATCCCAACATCCCGGCCCAGACCTTCACGCTGAACGTCATTCAGCCGGAGCTGCAGATGGTCGAGTTGGTGGGGCGGCCGGTGCCGCCGGACAACCAATTGCCGGTGCGTCATTTCCTGCCACTGCAGTTGGTGGAGGGACAGCCCAATCTACGCAGCATGCAGTTCAACGGCACGAGCTGGGCGGACCTCTACCCCGAGGAGTGGGTGATCGAACGTCCGGCCGTGCAGCCGGAGGAAGGCGTGACGGACGCCGGATCGTCGGCGGCGGGCGGCGGGACCTTGCATGTGCCGGTCTCGGAGGTGCCCAACTTCTACGACTTTAAGGAGTTTTTCGACGCGCCTGGCACCTACACGGTGCGACGCGCGCTGGCGGGCCGGCCGGAGATTTCGACCGCGCCGTTCACCTTCTCGGTGCCGTCGTTGGATGAGCTCACCTGGCCGACGAAGGGGGACAATCCCTGGCACGACAGTGGCGAGCAGGTGCCGGACAACATGATGTTGGGCGGCATCGAAGTGCTGTGGCCGAAGCGCGGGGTGTGGATTCCCGGCAAGTCGATTCGCGTCGTGATGCAGCACTACAACGCGGCCGGCGAGGCGATGGCCGTCGGGCAGACGTTTCAGGAGAGCTACGTCGGCGGTTATGCGGAGCGGGTGGAAGCTCCCTCGACCACGTTGCTGTATGCGCGACCGCGGCGGCTGATCGGCCCGGGCGTGACGTTTGACTACGACCAGTTCGATACGGGGCAGGGTTACGAGGACAACCTCTACGTCGATGCAACCGGTCAGCAGGCTTTCACGATCAATGTGCTGGAAAACTCCAATTACACTGCGGAACAACAACGCTACGATTTGTTGATCGGCTTCGACCTGACTCCGGTGCAGCGCGACTACTACACGCCCTTTGAGGGTGATCGCTTTTTCAGTTACACCTACACGTTCAACGGCTCGGGCTACCCGCTGACCGAACAACCCGCGATCGCGCCGCCAACGATTGCAGCGGCTAACTACGCCGATCCCGCCTGGAGTGCGCTGCACAACTTCGTGATCCGTATCGGTGGTCACGGCGTGGTGTTCACGCCGGACCGCTTGCCGATCCCGTCCGAGCGGGTGCGGCAAGCCGTGGCCGATGGCGACCTGCCGGCAGAAGCGGCGCAAGTGCGCGTGACACTCGAAGGCACGGAAGGTTTTGCTGAGGCCTTGGCCGCGGGTTTTGACGGGACCCTCGATCTGGGCGACGGTTTATCGTTGGCGAGTCACGAAATCGACGGCGACGCCCTGCGTCTCGTGATCGATGTCGACGCGACCTATTGGGGGAGTGCGACGACCAATGACTACGACGTGCGCGAGGTGGAGTTGGTGTTGGGTGACGGCTCCACGTGGCCCGGTGAATTCCAACTTTTCGGCGCGGCGCTCACGCCGAAGAATCCGAATGGCGAAGTCGATGTCGCGCTGAACGCCAGCTACGGTTTGGCGGCACCGCGTGGGAGCGTGGAGTTTGGGTTTGAGCGACGCGGGCTCACGTTGCCTCCGCTCACCGCGACCCTGCGCCCGTCGATCCATGCCGTGTGGGATGCGAATCAGGACGGCGTCGCGGACCCGGAGGAAGATACCAATAACGACGGCCGTTTTGACGAAGCCGATGTCGCGGCGGGGGCGGCGGGCTTCCGCGGTCAATTTGCCACCAGTCCCTTGCTGGGTTTCTCTCGTCAGACCGACCCGCTCACTGGCGAGGCGGTGGTGCGGGACTTGGCGCGGGAGTTCACGATCGGCACGTGGACGGGCCTGCGTATCTACGGGAACACTACAGATCGACGCACGGTCAGCCGCAGTCGCCAATTGGGGGAGCTGGGCCTGCCGGACGGCTTGCCGGACTTCTTGAGTTCCGGGCAGGGCGCCGAGGCGGTGGAAATCACCGCGAGCGGCAACTACGTCGATTACCAGCGTTTCACGGCCTATAACTTTACGACCGAGTTTGTGCCGGCGGAGGAGGAACCGGTGATCGGCTTCGACGACGTGAAGGCCGACCTGCACGAAACCTACCGGCGCTACTCGCAGTTTGATCTGCCGCTCAACCTGGCGGATGTGGCGGGCAATCCCAAGGTCACGCGGTCGGTCTCCGTGTGGGTCGATCACGAGGCGACGGACTTTGATCACTTCCGGGCGGAGACACCGGAAGGGGAGGAGCCCACGACATCGTTTGAGAATATCCTCTACGGGCAATGGCCGTCGCAGTATTACGGTGGGGTCCTGGACCAATACTTCCAGATGGAGGTGTATCAGGGCACCGTCTTCGACTTGGGCAAAGACGGGCGAGTGCGTGAATACACGCCACTCGATCCGCCCGGCACGCCGACGGGCACCACGCGCCACCATTTTGGCGTCGCTCTCGATGGTGTGCTCTACGACGCGCACCACGGCAGCGTGCCGAAACCGCGTCTGCGCGATGCGTTTTATGCGGCCATTCCGGTGGTGGGCGCGGAGGCGAGTGCGATCTACGGGGCCGCGGCACTGGCGAGTAATCGGTTCGACTACGTGCCCAACTCGTCGGACTTGCTTGGGCTCGACATCGTGACGGATCTTACGGCGGAGACGGGCTCGCTCAATGATCTGGAACTGTTGCCTCGGCTGGGTGCGGTTTCGGGTGGGTTTGTGGATGTGCGCACCGACGATGCGCCGACCTTTGCCATCGAAGCGACGCTGCCCGGGGCGCAGTTACCGGGCCTGCATGCTGGTTATCTGATCAAGGGGCAGGCCGACCAGATCCGGGATCCGTTTAGCGAGGCGATCGAGGATGACCTGGAGCAAGTCTCGCTGACGCGCCTCGGCGCGGTGGGCGCGGCGGCCGGGACGAAGCCGCAGTTTGAAGAGGTCTTTCTCGGGTCGACTCAACCGCGGCCGGTCATGATTTACGGCAGCGACGTCGACAAGAAAGCGCCGGTCGAGACGGGGGTGCGGATCTCGGCGAGTTTCGCGATCGGGGTGGATCCCTTGGATTACGCGCCGGCCAATCCGGACACGTGGAAGATCAAAGCCGGTCTGAACCTGACGGAGCGCCAAGCGTTGGGCGATCCGGCGGTGGATCTGTTGGTGACCACGCAGAGCGAGGGCGACGAGGAGGCGACCAAAATCGTGGCCGATGCGGTGGTCGACCTCACGGTCGATATCATCGCGAATGCGGTGCTGAGCACCGTCACCTCGGGGGGCTATTTGGCGGCGTGTCAGCCGGGCGTGGATGTGACCACGGCGGCGATCAATTTGGGAGTCGGGCTGGGCGAAAACGCCGTGCTTGATGTGGCTCCGGGCAAGAAGGGCCCGATCGCGATGGTGCTGAACGGCACCCTGAACGGGACCGAGACGTCGGTGCCCGGGTTCAGTCTCACCTCGGCCAAGGGCGCGTTGGAGGGGCTGCGGGCGACGCCGGATACCGAGACGGGGTTAAAGCGATTCACGTCGCAAAGTTACCGAGTGTCGCAGCCCCTGAGCTTCAACCACTGCGACCTGCTGCAGCAGCCGTTCAATCTGCTGAAGGACCGGATCAAGTCGACTTACACGGCGCGCACCTTCGGTGGCTTGGGCGCTTCGGAGGCGGTCGGGGTGAAGGTGCTGGCGATCTGTATCCCGGTGGACGCGCAGTTGGATAATGGGGTGTTCAGCGCCTACACCAGCTTCTCGCGCCGGGCGTTTATTCAGCCGAAGGAGCAGGCCACCAAACCCCTGAGCGAGCTGCCGTGGCAGAGCATTTGGGAAAGCTATCCGTATCCGGACGAGGTGTCGGATGAGGAGCTCCTCACCACGTTGATGGCGTTGGCCGACGACCCGGCGGTGGGCGAGGATGCGCTGGCGATTCTGCGCGCAGCCGGGGCGTATTCCCTGCAACGGGAAACGGATCGCACGCTCATCGAGGACATCGGCACCACCAATCCAGCCTACGTGACGGCGAAACTGCAGGAGACCCGCTACCAGTCCTACAAGCTGCGCACGTTCCCGATGCACGAGATTTCGCTGTATGTGGGACCTGGATACACCGTGGACGCCAACGGCGAGAGCGCGTTTGGTGACTTCGTGCTGACGCCGGGCGAGACGCAGATCCCGGTCTCCTACGGCGCCGTGGCGACGGCCACGCGCACCAACGAAAATGCGAATGCGCGGGCGCTGTTCCGGCATCACGGTATCGATCTGCAGATGCTGGGCATTGTGATTCAGGATCCGGCGGACCTGCCGACACCCGCGCCCGAGCCGGAGGAGTGACCCGGGCAAAAGCAAAGGCCGGCGAATGGCCGGCCTTTGCAGAAGGTGGGGATGTGAAACGGAGTGAGGTGCGGCCTCAGATCTTTCCGTCTTTGCGCTTCTGGATGAGGTTGTAGAAGTCGACGAAGAGCGGATCGGCGTCGTTGGGGCCGGGGGCGGCTTCCGGGTGGTATTGCACCGAGAAGATCGGCAGCTCCTTGTGGCGCAGGCCTTCGACCGTGTTGTCGTTCAAGTTGATCTCGGTGACCATGGCGCCGCCGGCTTCGAGGCTATCGGGATCGGTGGCGAAGCCGTGGTTCTGCGCGGTGATGGAGACGCGGCCGGTCTCGAGGTTCTTGACCGGCTGGTTGCCGCCGCGGTGACCAAACTTGAGTTTGAAGGTTTTGCCGCCCATGGCGTGGGTGAGCATCTGGTGGCCGAGGCAGATGCCGAAGGTCGGCAGCTCGGGCAGCAGGGCGTTGACGGTGCGGTGCACGTAGTCGAGGGCGGCCGGGTCGCCGGGGCCGTTGGAGAGGAAGAGGCCGTCGGGGGCGTGTTCGCGGATCATCTCGGGCGTCGCGGTGGAGGGGAAGACCTGCACGTCGAAGCCGTGGCGGATGAGTTTGCGGAAGATGGTGTGCTTGGCGCCGAAGTCGAAGGCAGCGACGCGGAAGCGCTTCTCGCGGGTTTGGTGGGCGCCGAAGGACGTGCCGTCGGGCAAGTAGGGGGCGTTGTAGCGCTCGGGCTCATCGGCACCCCAAATGTAGGGTTCCTTGCAGCTCACGTCCTTTACGTAGTCGCTGCCGGCCATGTCTTGCCAGCCGCGGGCCTGGGCCACGGCTTCCTCGTCGGTGATCGGCAGGGTGCTGATGCAGCACTTCATGGCGCCGTCGACGCGGAGCTTTTTGGTAATGGCGCGGGTATCGACCTCGCTGATGCCGGGTATGCCGTATTTCGCGAGGTAGGCGTCGAGCGTGATGGTCGAACGCCAATTGGAGGCGATAGGGGAGAGTTCCCGCACCACAAAACCGGAGCACATCGGGTGTCCGGCCTCGGCGTCCTCGGGGCTGATGCCGTAGTTGCCGATCTGGACAGCGGTCATGGTCACGATTTGGCCGAAGTAGGACGGATCGGTGACGATCTCCTGATAACCCGTCATGGAGGTGTTAAAAACACATTCTCCGGCGACGGTGGCATCGGCGCCAAAAGCGAGGCCATGGTAGACCGAACCATCTTCGAGGGCGAGGACCGCGGGTTTGGATGAGGACATTAAAGGCGGACGAAAACTCGTGGTCCGGCACCTGCCAAGGGATTTCTCAGGGGGCGCCCAAGTTCTGCGCGAATGCGGGAATAAACCGGTGGTGAGATTCTCGGAGGTCGGAAGCTGGCACCTCGTTTGACAGCGCGCTTTGGGGCCGCTTACTGCGGGCATAATGGCATATACCGACGATCGCTCCAGCTGGTTTGAAGGCCAAGGACTCTGGCAACACGTCCCAGCCGAACAGTGGCAGGACTGGACTTGGCAGCTTAAGAATCGCCTCACCTCGGGCGAGGATCTCGAGCGTTACATGACCCTCACGCCGGAGGAAAAGCGCGGGGTGGCCTTTGCCGGGCGGAAGCTGGCGATGTCGATTACGCCCTATTTCTTCAATCTGATCGATCGTAACGATCCCAACTGCCCGATCCGTAAGCAGCTGATCCCGCGTGAAGGGGAAATGTTTATCTCCAACGAGGAGCAACTGGACTCGCTCGGTGAAGACGAACACTCGCCGGTGCCGGGCATTGTGCATCGTTATCCGGATCGCGTGCTGTTTTTGGTGACCGATCGTTGTGCCGCCTATTGCCGCTATTGCACGCGCAGTCGGTTGGTCTCCAACGCTCAGGACTACAAT
The DNA here is from genome assembly GCF_019679435.2 of Actomonas aquatica. NCBI lineage: Bacteria > Pseudomonadati > Verrucomicrobiota > Opitutia > Opitutales > Opitutaceae > Actomonas > Actomonas aquatica. Next base: position 1,272,840 of record NZ_CP139781.1, on the reverse strand, counting down.
TTCCACCCGGAATACGAGCAGGGTCTGCGCTACATCGAATCCCACCCGGAGGTGCGCGACGTGCTGCTGTCAGGGGGAGACCCGCTGTTGCTCTCCGATCGCAAGCTGGAGCACCTCTTGGCGCGGTTGCGCGAGATCCCGCATGTCGAGTTCATCCGCATCGGATCGCGCATCCCGGTGTTCCTGCCGCAGCGCATCACGCCGAAGCTGTGCGAGATCTTCAAAAAATACGGACCGATCTGGATGAGCATCCACGTGAACCATCCCAAGGAGGCGACCGCCGAGCTACGCGATGCCTGCGAGCGACTGGCCTTTGCCGGCGTGCCGTTGGGCAATCAAAGCGTGTTGCTCTCCGGCGTGAATGACGATCCCGAGACGATGAAGGCACTGGTGCATCGACTCCTGCGGATGCGGGTCCGGCCCTATTACATTTACCAGATGGACCTCATCACCGGTGGGGCGCACTTCAAAGTGGATGTGCGCAAGGGCATTGAAATCATCCGCGCGCTGCGTGGTCACACCACGGGTTACGCGGTGCCGCAATACGTCATCGATGCGCCCGGTGGCGGTGGCAAAGTGCCCATCAATCCGGACTATCTGGAGCAGATCACCGACGACGAAGTGGTGTTTCGAAACTACGAAGGGAAGCAGTTCCGCTACCCGCTGCACTCTACTGGCTTAAAGCGGGCAGTGGAGGATCCAGCTGCTTTGATCGACGCTTCCTGAATAGGGAAGGTTGGCCCTGCGCCACGCCTTCGCGGAGGCGGATCAAACTGGTATGAATATTTTTTCAGTTTTCCGGCAGGAAAATTGAGCGAATTGCAAAAGCCGGCGTCTATCCCGGTGCAGATAGACAGCACCCGTAAGAGAATCAGCTGTGGTTGAGGTTTTACGGTTTGCTTGGTGTTAGGTCATTAGGGGCGCCCTTTTCTTGGGGGCGCCCCTATTTGTTGGGGGGAATAGTCACGGTATTGGGCGGGGGCGAAAACTGTGCATACTTTTGCAAGGTGAAGAACTACAACAGGAAGCGTAGTTCGGGGGCGGTCGATGGAAAAACTTCCAGTTTTCTTTGAGCGTTTTGAAGGAGCCCGGCGTCTACCTCTGCACAACGACTTTAGAAAGGTCGTAGCAGTTAGGGTTTAGTTCTTAAGTTTTGCTTGGTGTTAGGTAGTGAAGGGCGTCCATCAAAGGGCGCCCTTCTTGTTTCTGCGGCCCGGTGCGGGAGGGGATCGGGGGGACGGTTACCGGAATTAATTTTCCCTATTAGGGCTACGGACTTGCCGCCCTAGAGACGTTTCGATACTCGGTTTCCTCCGTGAAAGCTAAGCGTGCACGTTTCGGTTTTATCTTGGCATTCGGTGGGTTGCTGACGGGAGGCGCGCTGGTCGCGCAATCGGCTTACACCACGCCTA